>NZ_JABXKF010000052.1 GCF_017115165.1 Nostoc sp. LPT
TGAAATCTTTTCCTTGTAATCATCGTGACATGCAGACTATTTGAGATTGCACAACTCAAACTAAAGCAATAAGACAGAAGCTGTTCATGAGCGATCGCCCACTATGGATGAAAGAAACCATTCTGTTTTCTGATTAGTGCAGTTAAATAATTAACTGGCAGGTATCTACGTCAGTTAGATGATATACTACAGTTTATCGGTCGGCTTAATGTACTTTAAATATTATACAGTCTTTATGAAAATATGCATACCTAATTATTAGTGTAACTAAATAAATAGCTAGACATAATCAAGCGTTTGTGTTTTGGGATTGTTTTTGTTGGCTGTGGCGTTTATCGCTCATTTCAGTGTACGGAAGAGAAAATCTCCAGCTGTTTAATGCAAATTCGAGTTCATGCTGCAAATCCCTCCCCAATTTCTTTTACGTAGCAAGAGAAGGAATCAAGATTAATGGCACATCTATTTGAACCATTCAAGATTCGTGAAGTTGTTTTTCGCAACCACATTGCCGTCTCACCGATGTGTCAATATTCCAGTACAAATGGATATGCTAATGATTGGCACGTTATTCATCTAGCTTCTCGCGCAGTTGGCGGTGCAGGTATAGTGTTCACAGAAGCAGCAGCTGTAGAGCCGCGTGGACGCATTAGCCCGCAAGATTTGGGAATTTGGTCAGATTCACACATCGAAACTTTAGCCAAGACTGTGGCATTGATCCATAACTTTGGCGCTGTTGCAGGTATTCAACTTGCTCATGCAGGTAGAAAGGCCAGCACTGCCAAACCGAGTAAAGGAGGGAAAGTGCTGGATGAATCTCAGGAAGGTTGGCGGCCCTTGGTTTCGAGTAGTGCGATCGCTTTTAGCCAAGATAGCCCAGTTCCAGAAGCCCTCAGTCTTGAGGGAATTCAAGAAATTATTGACGCCTTTGCTCAAGCTGCCAAACGTTCTCTACAAGCTGGTTTCAAGGTAGTAGAAATCCATGCTGCTCACGGTTATCTACTGCACCAATTTCTCTCACCCCTTTCTAACCACCGTGAAGATGATTATGGTGGCAGTTTTGAAAACCGGACTCGTCTGCTCACAGAAGTAGTTCAAGCAGTCCGAGAGGTTTGGCCTCAGACACATCCACTTTGGGTACGCATCTCCGCCACCGATTGGGTAGACAATGGCTGGGACATTGAGCAAAGTATTGCTTTAAGCGACAAACTCAAGTCTTTAGGAGTTGATCTCATTGACAGTTCATCAGGTGGGATCATACCGGGCGTTCATATCCCAATTAAACCTGGTTATCAGACTCAATTTGCCGAACGCATCCGCCGCGAAGCTAATATTCATACAGGAGCCGTGGGCTTAATTACATCCCCTGAACAAGCTGACGAGATTATTCGTACAGAAGTAGCTGATATAGTGCTGTTAGGACGTGAACTACTCCGCAATCCTTACTGGCCACATCTGGCAGCCAAACAACTTGGACACGATAAACTCTGGCCTGTTCAATACGATCGCGCTTGGCTGTGATGTCAACTGTGTTTAATTGAGCATCAACCACCTCAAACCCTTACTGTTTAGCAGTAGGGGTTGTCGCTATTCGACCAAACATAGTATGATATGCATTCTGGTCGTAGTGCCGCTGTTTTTTTGCTTTAATACTAAGTATACAAACTTTCTGACTTGCTAACATTAAGCTTTGCTAATACTATTTCAAGGCTGGTGATATGCAAGTCTGCTAAAAGTTCATCAAAAAAATTAGTAGAGACGTTGAAATGCAATGTCTCTACCAATGTCCTCATCCGTGCAAATTATCTTAATCCAAGGGTAATAGGTTAAAAGAAAAAGCACTATGAACAGAGTGAATGCAAAGCACAGGCAAAGTAACACAACTGGACTTACACCCTAACAAATAGAAACGTCTATCCCCCCTTAACCCTGGTTTGTCACTCTCGGAAAACAATAATCGAATCCAGATTCTGAGACTTAGGTTGAATCAAGGTTTGAGGCTTGATTTTTTAACAGAAACTAAAATTTATAGACAAAAAGTGAAAGCCAAAGCCCCATAAACCTTTGGGTTATTGTATTCTCCAAAAGTGACAAAAGAGGATTAAAAAGGGGATCTCTTGTGCGTAAGTCCTAAAAACGAACGAAGGATGAAAACCTTAAACAGGGTTGCAATAATTTTCAAATAGGGAAAAACTGATGATACCAAGTAATAAAGTAAAAATCCAAAAACACAAGCCAAAGTTTTTTGTTGAACTTCCACCTGCGCTTAAATCTGTAAATTTTTCTTGTTTTGTTATTGGACAAAGCTTATCTTTTTTTGGGTCTTGGATGACTCAAATTGCTTTGGTATGGCTAGTTTATCAACTAACTAATTCGGCTGTCTTGGTGGGTGTAGCTGGATTTACAAATCAAGCTATGGGCTTAATTATTACACCCTTGGTAGGAGTATTGCTAGATCGCTGGAACTTACGATATGTTCTATTAACTACTCAGCTAGTATCTATTCTGCTATCTTCTATCTTAACCTTTTTAACTCTTAGCAATAATATCAATGTTGCATGGATTATTGCCATAGGCACGATTCAGGGAATTGTAAAAGCTTTCGATTTACCAGCACGCCAGGTAATTATTCCCAGACTTTTGGATAAGAAATCAGATACTTATAGTGCAATGGCTTCCCATTCATTCTTGATTAATACAGCGAAGTTTGTTAGCCCGATGATTGGGGGTTTACTGATTGCCAGGTCTGGTGCAGCTTCCTGTTTTTTAGTAGATAGTATCAGCTATCTACCATTTGTATCTGCAATCTTAACTATCAAAGTCAACCCAGTTATCAATAATTCCTTGGCTCAAAAACCCCAAATGTGGAAAAATCTTAAAGAAGGGTTTGTTTATGCATACGAATTTTTGCCGATTAAATATTTATTGATATTGCAAGTTACGATTTGTTTTATGGGAATGACTCATGTCAATCTAGTGCCAATTTTTGCTCAAGAAATACTAAATGGTAACGCTGAAACTATGGGTTTTTTGATGACAGCTTCGGCTTTTGGTTCCATAGTTTCAGGTATTTATCTCATCTCTAGAAAAAATGTTATGGGACTGGGAAAAATTATAGCAATCTCTGCCGCACTTTTAGGTTTAGGTTTAATAGTGTTTTCTCGCTCAACAAATTTAGAGATTTGTCTGCTACTCATGTTTATCATCGGCATGAATAATACTCTAACCTTGGCTTCAATCAGTAACTTTATGCAATCAATTCTTCTTGATGAAGATAAAAGAGGTAGGGTAACTAGTATATTTACAACTGGTTTTTTAGGAATACTGCCTTTTGGTAATTTATTTTTTGGAGCATTGACAGGTTACTTTGGTGTTAATAATTCTTTATTATTTGGCGGTGTTTGTTGCATTTTAGGAGCATATTTCTTTAGTAGACAACTGCCCCAAATAAGAAAAATAGTGCATCCAATTTATGCAGAGTTGGGCTTAATTGCCCAGTCCAATAAAGGCTAAATCCGCTTTGATGGGATGTTGTCTGGAAGCGATGTCTACGACGGGCTACGCCTACTCGTAGTTCTCTCAACTCAACCTTTCAACAACAACCGCCTTTGATACTCGATCAAAACCTACCGCGTTGCGTTTTATCCACAGTCTCAAGCAGAGAATACGACGCTGTGCGCCTGTTCCTCTGGGGCTTTCACGCTCTTGTTAAGTTTATTGTAAAAACCTCTTGATTTTTATCACCGATTGTGAGAAAGTCTGATTTAATCTCTAAAAAATACGGTAAATCGATAGATTTACAGGATTATCTAGCTTAACTGGAAGCAAGCGGTGGTTTTAGCTGTGCTTTAATCCCGGCAACATCCGATCACACTGATTACAACTACAAAAGTATAACAGCCATGCAATCAAGGCATCATACGAGCACTGAATGCCGATATTACTGTCAGGAGAATCATATCAAGTTTGGGTGATTACTTCTAATAAAATCTATCAATTTAGGTTGGATTAAACGGCAGTGAAACCCAACATGAATAAGGATCAAATGTTGGGTTACCCTGCGGTAAGCCCCTTCTCTACGAGATGCTGTTCGCATTCGGTTCTACGTTCTTCAACCCAACCTACAGATATTATTAAGTGTTTAACCAAACTGATATCACTCCTATGTAAGTTACCTTTCAGTAAAGTAACCCCAGATATCATCCCAAATCTAGTTCGATTTCCCTGTTTCTCTAGAGGTGGGCATTTCGTGTGTGGCTAGTTGTTCTAGTTTTCAGATGCTCATGTATTCACTTATGACTAAATTTTTGCATTATTTTTTTCCAGTGGAGAACATCTCATGCAATTAGATCCAAATTCTCATCAAGGTTCCGAACAAGATACTCAGGCTAATAGCGAAATAGATAAACTGAAACAACCCCATGTAGCTAGCAAACGTTTCTTTGGTAGTCACGCCAGCAGACGCTCATTTCTCGGTCGCGCCGGTTTGTTTAGTGCAGCTAGTGTTGTGGCAGGGGTTTTCAGCTCATCCCTTTCCTTGAAGAAAGGAGGAAATGTTGTCCAGGCCCAAAAACCTGCTGCAACGTTTAACTATAGCAACTTTCGTAATAGAGCTTTTCAAGTACGTACAAGAGCAGCCAAGGTTAATTGGGAAACTCCTATTGCTCCTCATCCCACCAATGGAGATGAGGCGAAGTATGCTAACAAAATTGCGACGGATACACGAGGATTACCCCATAACCAGCTGGGCGAAGTGGATCTGAAGGCTTATCAATCTTTTATTAATGCGTTGAACTCCGATGATCCCAATGAGTATGAAAATATCATCCTGGGTGGCACACGGAAGCTGGTACAACCGCTCGGTACATTAGCGGTTAGCTTGAGTGGGCTGAATCCGAGCCAATTGACAATTCCAGTGCCACCTACCCTCGATAGTGCAGAGCAGGCGGCTGAATTCCTCGAAATTGCTTGGCAACAACTGTTGCAGGATGTACCCTTTAGCGAGTTCCGCAATAATACAGCTAACCCGCTGATTCTGGCAGCAGTTCAGGATCTGAATCGGTTGTCAGCATTCAAAGGGCCTAAACAGAACGGACAGGTTACACCCGAACTCCTATTTCGAGGCACTGCAATTTACGTTAATGCCTCTGGTGGAACGACTTACCACACGTTACCAGGGGTAGATGTGGGCCCATACGTCTCCCAGTTTTTACTGCGTCCTGTGCCTGCAGGAACACAGAGTTATGTTCAGCTTAACCGTGTTCCCCTAGCTATTCCCGAAAACACTTTTCAAACCAACTATAACGAGTGGTTGCTGGTACAAAATGGTGGCGATCCTGGTCGAACGATTAAATTTGACTCAACCCGTCGCTACTTTATTAACGGGCGCGACCAGTCAGAGATTGCCCATACGCCACCACCCGTCTATGCAAATGCTGCTCTAATTCTACTCGCCAAGCCAGTCATTGATAACCTCCTAGCTGGTGGCGTTGGCTCACCTTACAATCCCGGTAATCCTTATAACAACTCGAAGACCCAAGCGAGTGGTTCTGCGACATTTGGTCCAGGGTATTCACAATCTCTCATCGCTTGGGTTGCTCCACATGCAATCAGAGCGGCTTATTGGCAGAAGTACTATGTTCACCGTCGTTTGCGAGCAGAGGCTTATGGTGGGTTGGTTCACAACAACAAGGTGAATAAAACAAACTATCCGATTCACCCCGATGTTTTTAACTCAGAAGTACTAGACCGCTTCTTCAGCAAAAATAAATCCTATCTGCTACCGCAAGCTTTTCCTGAAGGGGCACCATTCCACTCTTCTTATCCAGGGGGCGCTTCGGTGTCCGCAGGTGCCAGTGTCACGATTTTGAAAGCACTATTTGATGAGAGTTATGTGATTCCGAATCCGGTGGTACCCGATCCCAAAGATCCCACCAAGTTGATTCCCTATCAAGGGCCACTGCTGACCGTGGGCGGCGAATTGAACAAACTGGCGGCAAATATTGGCTTGGGTCGTGATAGTGCTGGGATTCACTGGCGCACAGATGCAGCAGCGTCGTTGGCCCTTGGCGAAGCGATCGCCATCAGCATTCTTAAGGATGAAAAGCTAACGTTCCGCGAAAAATTTGCAGGTTTCACCTTCACCAAGTTTGATGGTACAAGAATCACAGTTTAAAGCTTTGACTGTTTAGAAAATATAGAGACACGAAATATCGTGTCTCTACATTTACTTAAATCCTATTTAGTTTCAGAGTTCTACAATGTCTGATCTTCGGAGATTTTACTCTCGATGCCTGCGGCGGGCTGCGCCTACGCGATCTATGTTATTGACCATAGCGGTAGCGATCGCGCTCTTGATATCTACAACACAAGCACTCAATCCCAAAAATATAGTATCAGCACAAGAAGCATCGCCGGACATAGAACTAGCTAAGAAATTAGGTAAAGAAATTATTGCTGCTTGTCCCGTTGTCTCTGATACTAAAAATTTAGCTGCCTTCAACTCATGCGCTGACAAACTCGCTAAGCTAACAACTCTCCGCAAAACCATGAATGCACCCTTCTTGTGGGGCGCTCAAAGCAAAGTCGGTAATTACAATCTCAAAGATAATCAAACAACTGAATTTGATCCGTTAGTTTGGCGTCGCATATACCTAGCCACTTTTATGTTCAAAGGTGAACCAAAAGTTGAACAGGTAAACAATTTAATTGTGATTCACCTTCCCATTCAGTTCCGCAATCAGCTTGATATTGGTGCTTATCCTTATCCTTTTTGGCACTCATCGAAAAAGTGGAATTCTTACCAGCAAAGTACTGAATTACTTTTGTTTCTAGAACAGAAAAAGCTCAAAGGGGCGCTGCGTTCAGCTGTGGTTGACTCACAAAGACCAGTAGTAAATCATGTATGGGATGGTAAGTGGGTTTGGAATGATGCTCATGGGAAGAAGCAACCTTATGTAACACTATATACCCGTTTGTTTTCTCCATCAAACCCACACGTTGCTGAAGTTGATGCTGCCTATCGTGCATTTGAGGTTAATCTACGTCAACACGCTTGTATTGTTTGTCATAGTCCAGACAACGCAGCTAAACAAAACCCTTTATTAATGCTGAGTTATCCAAATCAAGCGCTCTCCTTACGACACGAAACGGTGCGCCAAATTAAAGAAAAACGAATGCCGCCTCCGGCTGGTATCGTTAACGAGCAAGAGCGACAAAAGCTGCTTGAACTCGCCCAAGCATTTGCCCAAGCAGGCGACCAAGCCCTAGCTTACGAAGGAGAAAAAATAACTTCTTTCAAGCTCATTAAAACAATTGGTGATTGAATCTGATGTGGTGCTGTCAGTGCTAGTTCCTGCTGCCGCCACACAGGCAGCCTCAGAAGTCGCTCAAGCAATAGGCAGCGTTGGTAAAAAGCATTTTCAGTAAACCAAAAAGTTTTTCTTTAAAGAGCGATCGCCTGGAGATGTAACGGTGACTAACTTCTGTATTGATAAATATGAGGTAACAAACGCACAATTTGGTGAATTTGTCAAAGCCAGAGGATATGCGTCCTCTTATAAACTGCTAAAGTCAAGTCGGCTCAAAAAGGTCTAATTTTTTGAGCATCCCTCACAAGGCACAGATTAGCGATCGCACCCAAGCTAGGAAATTTATGCGAAGACAATAGACCTCCTGCACGAATCAAGAAGTATGTGCCAGTTCGGAGTTAAGCAACCTAGCAATTAGATTTATGCGTAAGCCAAACCGCTTTCTACGGTTGCGATAACGCCCTGAGAAAATGCGAAATATTTTGAAGCGACGAATTGCATATTCTACTCGCACCCGCAGTCGGGCTAAAGCTTGATTATGCTGCTTTTCCTCCTTCTGCGATCGCCTGTGCAATATCTTTAAGTGTAGCGCCTGTTACTAACGTCGTTATTTTCTGGTCAGGTCGGGGAACTCTATATTGAAATACGCTTCAGCAATTCGCCCAGCGTTGACCATCTGGGCTGATCTGAACCGTGTTGTCACGATATTATGAGTTTTGAGGATCGGCTGATGGATAAATCAATTATTCAGTTGGTTGACGAATTACCAACTGACAATATTACTGTCAAAGTTTTAAAGGCTCTTGATTATGTAGCACCAGGTGAATGGAGCAATTTGACGGGGTTTGACAATAATATCCGCGCCATTACTGGAGAAACCGATGCTAAGATAATTCAGAAAATTCGCGATCGCGCCGTCACGCTATACCAAGATCCTCAACAAAGCTACCAGTTTGCAATTAAACTTTATCAAACAATTGATAAGGCAGACACAGCTATGGCAGCGGCGGCTTTAGCAAATAAAGTTAGTGAGAAAATCGGCTTTCTTTCTTTTTTAGGCAAAATTACTCCTAAAGCTGATGTCACTCAATCCATTGACTTAGTATTGAAAATCGCCGTCGAAATCATCGCCTTTTGTAAACTAAATGGTATTCCTCAACCTAATCCTCAAGAGTTTGCTAATTCCCTGACTAACAACTATCAAAATGCATCCCTAATGCGGATGGTAGCTCTAGTTTGTCTAGATGGAATTCTGCCCTTGGGCCCTGACTTTCTTAGCAAAATTCACGGAGTTATTAGTGGCACTGATGCTAGTGCAATAACTCAAAATCCGGTTTTCTTAGCCGTTAATAACTTTCTTCCAGGCAGTAATCCTTCTGATAAAGTTGGTTTTATCAGTCAAGGTTTCAACTCCGTACAAGGCTGGATGAATAATTTAGTATTCAAGACAGGCATAACCCCGCAATCAATTTCTAGTAATTTGGGTAATTTTATTCAGATTGCTGATGATAATTTAGATTTAGTTGCAGCATTCCTAGATCAAACTACCAATTACTACGAGCATACAGGAATTCAAACTGTCGCTCGCGATTTGATTTTGCAAGCATACACTTTAGTAAAAGAGGAAATCAAGCAAGAGCAACAAAAGCCGATTCAAGATGTCTCATCTGCTGTTAAATCAGATAAGAATCAGTATGAAGTAAGCAAAACAGTAGAAGTTTGGGATAATGATCAGGAAGATTGGTATCAGGGAACAATTGAGAAAATCCAAGATGACCAGTTCTTTATTCATTACCTTGGTTACGGTTCATCTTATGACCAGTGGGTGGGCGAAGATGACATTCGGACTCGCGATCTTCGCTCCACGGATGAAAATGGATATGCAGTAGGTCAAAAAGTAAAATGTTGGGATGATGACCAAGAAGCTTGGTATTCCGCAACAATTGAGCAAATCCAAGGCCAGCAATACTATCTTCACTACGTTGGTTATGACTCATCTTATGACGAGTGGGTTGATAGCGATGAGATTTCCTAACTGTTGAATTAGCACGGGGTTGATGAGAATTGCAACCCGCAGATTCCCGACTTTTTTGAAAAGTTGGGGATCTTGTTTTTCACGAATGGATTCAGGATTGCTGTAGTACTTTTAAAAATTCATAATTGACAGTTTGGTAATCAATTACGAATTACTAATTACGAATTACTAATTACAAATTATCTTGACACTTGCGCTACGATATCCCCTATTGCTTTCGTGCAATGTACGTGAGGAGTAGTACAGGTCAAACAGATGATAGAAGAATTCAATACACAGGATACCCGGAATCTGGTGGCGATCGCTAACCAATTCGCCCAACTGGGGAAGGTTACAGGCGTTAAAGCATTTGGCAGTGGTAATATAAATGACACCTTTTTAGCAACTCTAAATTCCTCAAAGGAACAACATTTTGTCCTGCAACGCATTAACACACAGGTATTTCGTCAGCCACAATTGATTATGCAGAATATGCGTACTTTAACTGAACACGTTCAGAAACGGTTGCAGGATACACCCCTTAATCGTCGCTGGGAAGTGCCACGTGTATTGTTGACCAAAAACGCTCAAGACCACTGGAGGGATGCAGATGGTTCATTTTGGCGGGCAATCAGCTTTATTGAAGGCTCCCAGTCTTTTGATAGTATGTGCGATCGCTCCCACGCAAAAGAAATCGGTTATGCCTTGGGCATGTTCCATAATTTAATCAGCAACTTGCCAGCAGAAAAACTTGCTGACACCCTTGAAGGGTTTCATATTACACCGTTTTATCTTCAACATTACGAGAAAGTTTTGGTGAAAACTAGTGCGCCTCAATCCTCTGAAGTTAATTATTGCTTACAGTTTGTTAGCGATCGCCAAGCCTTTGCACATATCTTAGAAAATGCTAAAGCTGAAGGCAAGCTACCTCTGCGTTTGATGCATGGCGATCCAAAAATTAATAACGTGATGTTTGACATTGTTACCCAGCAAGCCGTCAGCGTCATCGACCTGGACACTGTGAAACCCGGTTTGGTACATTACGATATTGGTGATTGCCTGCGATCGGGTTGCAATCCGGCTGGTGAAGAAACCGAGAATTGGGAAAGTATTTATTTCGATACCGATTTGTGTCAGGAAATCTTACAGGGTTATCTCGCTGTGGCTAAGGCATTTCTGACCGAGAATGATTATGCATATATATATGATGCAATTCGTCTAATTACTTTTGAACTAGGACTGAGATTTTTTGCTGATTATTTAGCAGGGAATGTCTACTTCAAAATCAAACACCCAGAACATAACTTGGCAAGAGCGATCGTCCAGTTTAAGCTGACTGAAAGTATTGAATCTCAAGAAACGCAGATTCGCAAAATTATCAAAGATATGAAATGAACCTCCAGACATTTTTCCTGCAACCCTTTCCTTCTACTGAGTCCTTTCCTAATTTGAAAATTACAGGTAATATCTCCCGAAATGCTAATCAACTTACCATCTGCTACAACCTTGGAGGTGACTTAAAAAAAATTGCAATTGCTCCACCATCAAATGCACCATCACGCAAGCATGAATTGTGGGAAGACACTTGCTTAGAGTTTTTTCTTAGCATCAAAGATTCTCAACGGTATTGGGAATTCAACCTCTCCCCCGCCAGACATTGGAATGTCTATCGCTTTGATAGGTATCGTCAAGGAATGCAAGAGGAAACAGCCTTTGAAAAGCTACTGTTTAGTGTTCAGAATCAAGCCGATGGTTTCGCCCTTGCGTTAGATGTCGATTTGGATAAAATTATCTTGGCAAACCAAGCTATTGAAGTTGCCATTACTACAGTTATTAAACACAGAGATGGTGAGGTAACTTACTGGGCGTTAACTCATAGAGGCGCGGAGGCTGACTTTCATCTACGAGACAGTTTCATCGTTGAGTTGTAAAGACTAATATTCAGAAATTTATCGTGAGTAGCTGACTCAAGATGTCATTCTAAAACATTGCGGGTATTATGAGGATATATTCAAAAAATTATGTAAATATATATTAACATAACTTGTATAATATAGAACTAATATCTGATTTTTAAACAAGATTTTAGAGAAAACCCTGATAAAACGGGCTTTTCAATCTCAGTATATTTTCAGAAATCAAATTGGAGTCCTATATTGATATAATTATTATTTACGTATCAGGTAACATGTATAGAAAAAGCTAATGGCAAGACAGCCTATTGTTCTGAATGGCAAAGAGTTCAAATTTCAGAAGAACGCCAAAGAATACTTTAAGCAAATGCTTGAGAGATATCGTAATGGTCAAACGGTTGATACTGATGATCATGAAATGCTTCTCGCCCTCATTGAGCGTCATCTTGAAGCTGACAAAAAGATTGGATGTGGTGTAAAGTGCTTCTATAAGGATAGAACCGATATGCCTACAAGTTGTTTCTGGATAGAGCGTAAAGATGGCAGTAAGACTGACTTCTCCTACCTAACAGCTATAGCCGCAAGAGGAAAGTCACTATATCAAGAATTCGTTGAGGCTTGTCGAAATGCAGTTCAGGATGACCTCAAGAAGATTAAAGAACAATTTTTTAAAAAATATGCTGATGAAACTGGCAAAGTAAAATGTGATATTACAGGCGAAAAAGTTGCTATCTACGAAACCCATCTCGATCACAAAAAGCCTTTAACATTCCAAGTTCTTGTAAATACGTTCCTTGCGGCTAATGAAGTTGAGATTAAGCCTGAAATGCTTTCTATGTCTCAGGATGGTCAATTCCAAACTACCTTTTTAGATATTGAACTTAAAGAGAAATTCAAGCGCTATCACTATAAGATGGCTGATCTAAGAATAATAAAAACTGAACTAAATCTTAGTCTTGGAGGTTCTGAGAGAATTTTAAAGTCTAAGAACCCAGTAATTATTCCAAAAGAATTATTTGATGATTGAGTCTCTTACGCCAAACCTTAAAGAAATGATTCCAGAACTCCTTGTTATGAATCAAATTGTGCCTACGGCAGATCCACAGCAAAGAGTAAAGGCATTTTTAAGAATTATACCTGTTTATAATCACCTCTTGAATATTTTCAAAGTGCGATCACACTAACAGGGAGAAAGATTAGGTTAAAAAATATCTCAACCACAGCACTCTTTACACATTTACACCTTTATGATATTACTTCATCAGATGAACAATCATTTCAGACTAATGTTATCTTAAAAGAATAAATAAACTAATTTATTTCTTTCGCTTGATAGAGTTAATTAAAACATAAGTAAAATATATAAATAAAGAGCAAATTACTAAATATTAGCTTTATGCAAAAAAAGTATAGCAATCTTCAGAGTAGAAAATATAGTGAAATCAAACAATTACAACGGTTTTACAAACAAAACCGACTAAAAGATAGATTCATTTTGCCGAAATTAGCCCAAGCCTTAGCTGCAATTACTGAAAAAATTGTCTCTGAGCAAGACAGGGTACTGCTGGTAGGAGTGCAGACAGAAGATGTATCTGTCCAACTATTTGGGGATGCGGTTTTTGGGAGGGCTAAATGAACTCAAAATATAACTTTCAATACTTTCAAGGAAGTTCTCTTTCTGATCTATTTGCTCAAGACATCACAGATGCATCTTATGGGTTTATCCTAAATTACCCTGCAACTGCCAGTTGGGCTGCTTATCCCAACCTGGAAAAATATTTTATTCAAGATGGCAGTAGTGAAGCCACCAAAACCTCCTTTGACAAGATTTGCCAAAAGGAACCTTGGAAAATTTTAGCTGTATTAGGCGATCGCATTCCAGGAATTGCAATTAATCCGCCGCCAAAGTCGCTGCTTGCATACTGGCAAGAGTATTTCGGCTTCAGCTACTCCAATAGGTTGATGATGGATCGCTTGACTTATCTGGATGACCTCAGTCACAGCGAACGCTTTGACAAACTCATTACTCTATTTCCCTTTGATCGTCTAAAACCTGAAAAACACGCTATTGATTCAGACACCCATTACCGCTTACTCAGCAAAGTAACCCTAGCCGAACTGGGGGTGCAATGTCCAAAATACGAGAGTTACAATTTGCACTCCTGTAGTCTAGAAGACATTCAATTACCACAATTTCCCTACTTAATTAAAACGTCCCACGGACTCTCAGGAGAAGGCACTTATATCATCAAAAGCCTCAGCGATCTCAACTACTGTCTTGAAGAAATCAATAAATATCTGGATATTAAGTTGCTCGATAGAATTATTGTCTCGGAGTTCATCAAGAATCAGGTGCAGAATTACTGCGTACAGTTCTATGTCAACAAGGCGGGAGAGATAACCCTCATCGGCACTACCTGCCAACTAGTCACTCCAGAAGGTAATTATTTAGGGGGACTGATTGACTACCGCAACACTGACATGAGCAAGTTCTTTGAGATGATTGCCGCCATTGGTCAGTATGCTCACAAACAGGGTTATTTCGGCGTAATTGGGTTTGATGTACTAGAAGACCAAGACGGACAATTTTATGCGATCGATGCCAATTTCCGAGTCAATGGCTCAACTCCGTTGTGTTTGCAGCGTCATACTCTACTGGGACTGGGAAAGCAAGTAGCTAAATATTCCAGTGACTACCGTATGGAAGGAACGTTGGATTCAATTTTAGTAACTTTAAAACCAGAACTAGATCGCAAAGACTTGATTATCCTATCAGCTTTAGAGAAGGTCAAATACGGAAAAATCTATACCGAAATTTATGCGATCGCTACTGGAGAATCTCTCGAAGAAATGCAGTATATCGAACATAAATTACACGATAAAGGATTACAATGGCTAATTTAATTTGACGTTTTATAGTATATTGACGATTGAAAAAAAAGTTATTTTTGAAGCTTATAGGGTTTTAACAAAGATGGATTATTTTTGTTTGATACAATTAATATAAATTTGACACAATTAATATAAATTTTAAATCTAAATTTATTATGATTTGGTTTTTAGAAGATATCCTAAAGCATTTACCACCTGGACTTCGCGCCTGGAATTAAGTTTATAAAACCTCAATAAATGATAGTTGAAATACATACAGCAGATTTCAAGGAAGGTGAAGTACACAACGATTCGTCTCAAAGCTAGGTATAAAGCCTGTTTTACTTCAGTAGGACTTACGCATTCACAAGAAATGCCAAATATGGAGAAGTTTAAAAACCACATCTTTCGTAAGGGCACAGCATTGCTGTGCCCCTACAGCACGGTCTATTTCCGATCGCAGTATTAAGTAATCAAAATTTTTTATGGCACAGACGGAAATTAACGATATATCGGTAGATAGCTCCTTAGTTGATCCAGAAAAAGACCTGTTAGGACATGCCAACTTCGCCAAGTATCTAGCAGACAGCATTTGCAAAATGCCTTTTCCCGAAGGTTTCGTTATTGCAGTTTATGGTTCTTGGAACTCTGGCAAATCTACATTATTAAACTTTGTAGTTCACTATATTCAGCAAAAACCAGACGAGGAGCAACCAATAATCGTTCCTTTTAATCCTTGGTTATTGTCTGGACATGAAAATATCACAAGACGCTTTTTCGAGCAATTACAAAACGTTTTAAGTCAAGAGTCATCTGTGCCAAAAGGTTTGAAAGAGAGACTAGCTGATTTTGCCGCCATTATTTCAGATATTCCTCTACCTTATGCTCAAACTGGCAAAGCATTAGCAGCATTATTGGACGAGAAGGACAAGGAAGCGGCCCAATTAAAAGAAGAAGTAGAAGACACGCTAATACAGCAGCAGCGGCGAATAGTCATAACAATTGACGATATTGATCGGTTGGCTGCTGAAGATATCAAGCAGTTATTTCGTATTTTCAAAGCAATGCGGAATTTTACTAACGTTGTCTATTTGATAGTTTTTGACAAAGAAGAAATTGTCAGGAAAACAATTGCAGATACCAAAGAAATATCAGGTAAAACATACTTGGAAAAATTTATTCAAGTTAGTTTTGAGTTACCTATTCCTGATAAAACCTCACTTCGCAGGCTGCTTTTTGCAAAGCTTGATAAGATATTTGCTGAAACTCCAAAACAAAAATTTAACCAAAGTCGCTGGGGTGATATTTACTTTCAAGGAATAGATCATTTTATTATTAACATCCGCAATATTGTTCGTTTTGTTAACACTTTAACAGTGACGTATCCAGCAGTAAAAGATGAAGTAAACCCAGTTGATTACATTGCTATTGAGTCTTTGCGAGTCTTTAGTCCAAATATATATAGCATAATCCATAAAAATCCTCATATTTTTGCAGGAGAGGTAAACCCTTCAATAGATGAACTCAACACTCTTCTGAATACCTGGCTTGCTCAACTGCCAGATGAGGACAAGCAGCCCATTAAAAATCTGCTAATGTACCTTTTTCCGAAGTTAAAATTCATTTTGGGTAATACCTATTTAGATGAAAAACAAAAGTTAGAATGGCGCGAACAACTACGTGTGTGTAGTTTAGAAATATTTCCTATTTACTTTCGTCTATCGTTATCAGCAGACGAGTTATCTAATATTCAAAGAAAAACTATCCTTGGTTTAGTTGGAGATGAAGACAAATTTAGAAACCATTTGATAGAACTTGCTAAACAAAAACTTCCAGACGGTACAACACAAGCTAGAGTATTTATAGAACAGCTAGAGAATTCCACTGTACAGGAAATTCCTGTAAATTATATTCCCTCAGTTGTGGAAGCATTGTTTGATGTAAGCGAGCAACTCTCATTGTGTCAAAATGATGAATCTAATGGCATTCTTGATTTTGGAGATGAAGTTATCATCAGTCGTTTTATATTACGGCTGTTGCATCAGCTTGACGAAACATCACGGTTTGAGTTGCTAAAAAAAGCAATTACTCAAGGTAAAGCATTAGCAATAATTAATCATGAGATTGCAACACTAAAAAAGCAACAAAGTCAATATGGTGTAGATAAATTTAACTTAGAAGAAGAATGGCTGGTGAATGCACAACACCTCAAAGAGCTGGAAGAAATGACTACGAAAACGCAGGTAAAAAGTGAGAAAAAGGACAAGTAATCTAAGATTTGGATTTATTTATAGCCTTGCTCATTTGGGCACAATCCTATACGTAGATATTAGCAAAATTAGATTAAAAATAAATTTGCTTCTTGGCGATAAAAATACTACTGCTAGATATAAAAATATTCTATAACCCACGAAAGATTTAGATATCTTCAGCACTTTCTAATATCAGGGAATATACTTTAATCCCCACATTGCAGTCATGGAAGCGTATGACGTTGTAATTATTGGCGCTGGTCATAATGGTTTAGTTTGTGCAGGCTACCTACTGAAAGCAGGTTACAGCGTCCTGTTATTAGAAGGGCGATCGCTCCCCGGTGGCGGTTCTACAACTGAAGAACTTATGCCTAATGAAGCGCCTGGTTTTAAATTTAGTCCTTGCGCGATTAACCATTTGTTTATTTTCTTAGGGCCAGTTATTCAAGAGTTGGAACTGCATAAGTACGGCTTGGAATATCTTAGCTGCGATCCGGTTGTCTTTTGCCCCCATCCTGATGGTAAGTATTTCTTAGCCCATAAATCGGTGGAAAAGACTTGTGCGGAAATTGCCCGTTACAGTCAGCGTGATGCTGAAAAATACGCTGAGTATGCCGACTTTTGGCAGCGCTTTATTAAAGGGATTTCTCCTTTCTTCAATGCGCCACCCAAATCAATTGTTGATATTGCAGGCAATTACAATCTCAATAGTCTGCAAGACTTATTTTCCATTCTAGGTGGCTCTAATACAACCCTTGATTTACTTCGTACTTTACTCAGCAGTGCCACAGATAATATTAACGAGTATTTCGATTCTGAATTTCTCAAAGCACCTTTGGCTCGACTCTCAGCAGAACTGAGTTCCCCTCCCTCGCAAAAAGCTATGTCCTTCGGGGCGATGATGATGATGTTGCGTCATAATCCCGGTATGGCAAGACCGCGTGGCGGTAGTGGCGGACTTGTCGAAGCTTTGGTGAAGCTGGTAACAAGTGAAGGTGGCACCATCCTCACTGACCAAAAGGTGGAAAAAGTCTTGGTAGATAATGGTAAAGCTGTCGGTGTGCGGGTTGCTGGTGGTAAAGAATATCGTGCCAACAAAAGTGTAATCTCAAGTATTGATGCCAAACGCTTATTCCTGCAACTAATGGATACTAGCGATGTCGATAGTGCCGATTGCAACTTACGCGAAAGGTTAGACCGCCGCATCATCAACAATAATGAAACCATCCTCAAAATCGATTGCGCTCTATCCGAACCGTTGCGCTTTGTACACCACAATCACCAAGATAATTATCTGATGGGTTCTGTTCTGATTGCTGATTCCGTTAATCATGTGGAACAAGCTCATAGTCTGATTACTCTAGGCAAAATTCCTGATGAAGACCCATCAATGTATGTGGTGATGCCTACCGGACTCGATCCATCGATGGCACCGGAAGGCAAACACACATTATGGATAGAGTTTTTTGCCCCTTATCAAATTGCTGGTGCAGAGGGTACGGGGTTAAAAGGTACGGGTTGGACGGATGAACTGAAAAACAAAGTTGCAGACAAGGTGATTAATAAACTGGCGCAGTACTCGCCTAATCTGCAACATTCAATCATCGCCCGTCATGTAGAAAGTCCGGCTGAGTTGGGAGAACGGTTAGGGACTTACAAAGGTAATTATTACCACATCGATATGACCTTAGAGCAGATGCTTTGTTTCCGTCCGTTGCCGGAATTAGCTAACTACAAAACACCAATTGATAACTTGTATCTTACTGGTGCTGGAACTGATCCGGGTGGTTCAATTTCCGGTTTGCCGGGACGTAACTGTGCGCGTGTGTTTTTGCATAATGAGCAACCCATTGCCCAGAAACTCAAGGAAGCGGGAGGTACAATCAAATCTGCTTTCGCATCTGTCTTGAGGAGTGAATCAGACTAACAGGCTGTTTGTAAAAAAAGTAAATAGTATCAGGAAATTGCGTCATTTGAAATTCGAGTCTGAAGTAGGTAAACGGCTACAGATGAGATTTTCTAAACTTTTTCGGGTAAGTTCCTGATGCTTCTTAGTCGAAACTATCAAAAATCTAGACAATGCCCTGAGATACATCCTGTGACGCTTTCAGATTCCCCAATAGACAGAGAACTGGAACCGTAATAATAATTAACATATATATGTAGAGTAGAGTTATTAAAAAATATTTTTAATAGCAACTGATACTAACAAAGCAACTGAATTGCCTACTGAAGCTAAAGTCTCTAACGCTGTCGAAGGCAATTTCCAATCCCTAATTTATTTTAAAAAGTAAGACTTATGCAATTAAAGCCAATCAATCAGCAGGTTGTTTCGGTCGTTGGAGCCTCCAGCGGTATCGGACGGATCGCAGCTCTTGAGTTTGCTAGACGCGGGGCAAAAGTGGTAGTCTCGGCTCGCAGTGAATCGAAGCTAAAGTCTTTAGTGGAGGAGATTCGCGGCTTTGGCGGCGAGGCAACTTTTTGCGTAGCTGATGTGGAAATATTTGAGCAAGTTAAGGCGATCGCAGATAAAACTGTAGAAGTCTACGGGCGACTCGATACATGGGTACATGTCTCTGCTATCGGCATCTTTGCCACTTTCGACAACACAACACCGGAAGAGTTTAAGCATGTTATTGATGTCGATCTCATGGGACAAGTGTATGGTGCAATGGCGGCCCTACCCCATCTGAAGCGTGAGGGACGGGGGGCACTAATTCACGTCTCTTCAATGGAAGGTAGGCGATCGCTTCCCTACCAAAGTGCTTACTCGGCAGCCAAGCACGGGGTAGAGGGCTTTATCGAAGCCATGCGCCTTGAGTTGAAACATGAAAAATGGCCGATCAGCGTCACGAGTGTGAAGCCAGGGGTGATCAACACCCCCTTCTGGAATAATGGTCTGACGAAATTAGGCGTAAAGCCTTCTGGGATACCACCTTACTATGACCCGAAACTTGTAGCTGATGCTATCCTCTATGTAGCCGAACATCCAACTCGTGACTTCTTGGTTGGGGATGTAGCTAAAATATTAGATGTGGTACAGCGCGTCTCACCATCATTAGTAGATTCACTGTTACTGCTCGTCGGCTTCGATTTCCTACGTTCTTCTGAGCCGAAATCTGAAGATGCACCAAATAATTTTTACCAATCTGTTCCTGAAGACGACAGAGTTGAAGGGGATTTTGGTAATTTAGTTATACCGAGTGTTTCCGACTGGCTAGATAAAAATCCGCTTCTCCAGTGGGGTGCGATCGCTGGTACAGTAGCATTAGCGTTCTTAGCAGCTCAAGTATTCAAAGATTAAGGATAAATAGACCTGTCCGAAAATTTGCAATCCAGTTTTTACAAGGGTTTTTCTCAAATCCTTGTAGACTTTTTTGCAAGATAGTAATGAGATTTTGAGATGGTTACTAATAGTTTAGGGTAGAAAAATACATAACTATAGATTCAGGCGAGCGCTATTTTTTCTCAAATTGAATCAACCAATACTCTAGACAGTTTTTAACGTGAGTTCGACGGATTTTAGGGGCTACAAGCCCTATACACAAAGGATTATTGAAGCTAAGGCTGAAAGAAACTCTTAATCAATAGTTGAGAATAAAGTCAATAATTGCTCGATTTAAGAGTTACTGATTTTATTCTCAATAAACTCAAGCATTTTTAGAAACAGCTATTTCTCAGACAAAAGGCTGGTCAACGGTTTCAGAGTTTAAAGTTCATCGAACTCACGTTAACACTACTGCAAAGGCGACATCTGAGACAGAAAAATTGTAACAACTTTTCTGCCTTCAGAAAAGGCGCGGTTCCCTAGCAGTACCCCACTGGGATATAAAAAAGCAAATACCCTACATCGCGCTCCCCTCTCTCCTAATCCCCGCTAGTGAGACTGCCGATTCTTCAGCTGTCTTGGGTAGAAGTTAGGAATGCGATGGCTAGATGCAGCTGCCCCTAACTCCACAATTGCCCAGCCCCAGCAAGGAGTCCCCAGATTTACCTCCTACTTGACTAGGTATCCCAACGGGGTACATGTCTGCATTGTGGTTGTGTGCGCTCACCACACGCCATTTATCTACAGATAAATGTTAACTAATGAAAATGTCCTTATTGCTCAAGGCAAGACCTGGCGATAGCTTGGCTAACTGGGTTTGTGCGGTTCCGCCTATACCATCTACATCAAAGTACAATGCACCGGTAGCGTCGTTATAGATAAATCTGGTACTAGAATTACTTGCAGCTGAACCAATTGTAAACTGATTAGCCGAAATAAAAGCACCTGCGATTAAATCGCCACCAAAACCAGCAGCAGAGACTCTGAGAGTATCTTTACCAACTGGGAAGTCGCTAATTTTGTCAATACCGCTGGTTGCGTCATTGAAAACGAATATTACTTTTCCTACTTTTATTACTTAAGTTTTAAAGCTCTAAAATAATGTTGCACATATGCACATATAATAACTCAAATTGCTAGTTATCAACTTTCTGATTTAATTAATTTCACATTGAAGATCCGGATGTTATTGTCTTGTACGTCTGGACTAAGGTTTTGTGTTTTGCCTAATAATCAAGTATGGTCTTGTGTTGGACTATTTCAGCAAAAGTTAGACTACCTCTTTTTTTGGTTAAGGTATTGTTTTAAGGATGATTAATTGAGTAAATTTCAGCAGTCAAATTGTTCCATCCAGGAGTATTCCAGCCAATGAGAGACTATCAACGCACTCTACCGCCTCTGTGGATAGGTTCGGCGATCGCCTTCTATGCCTTTATTGCCATTGGCATTGCTGAAGCAGGATTAGGAGTTCTTCTGCCCTCGATTTTGTCTACATATAACCTGACTCCAGCAACCGTTACCCTACTTTTTCTCAGTCAAATTAGCGGCTACATTCTGGCAGCATTCACCAGCAGTCTTGTGAGTAGTCGCCTGGGATTAGCCCGAATGCTGTTGATTGCTGCGGGTGCGCTGACGATGGCACTGACGATCTATGCCATCTCACCCTCCTGGTTTCTCATGGTTGCGGCTGGATCGGGGTTAGGATTGGGCATTGGGTTGATTGATGCAGGCATTAACACCTACATTGTGCAAAATTCCCGCAGTGCTAGTTTGATTGGTTTGCTCCATGCTTTCTATGGTATTGGCGCACTTTCAGGCCCTGCGATCGCTACTACTTTGTTAGCAGTTGGCATGAACTGGCGACAGGTTTATGGAGTATTAGCTGGAATTGTCAGCCTATTAATTGTCAGCGTGCTGGGCGTAATCATTTTCAACTACACACCAATGACACAACGGGTATTGGCATCAAATACAACTGCCTTAGAAAATCTAGGCAAAGCGCTGCAAACTCCGATAGTACTGCTAACTGGGCTACTTTTGCTAGTTTATGTTGGCACTGAAGCCTGCATCGGCAACTGGGCATACACTGTACAGTCTATCGCTCGTCACACTCCCACGCTGATTGCTGGTTACAGCGTTAGTGCCTACTGGCTGGGATTAACATTGGGACGTTTCATCTTAGGTTATTTCTTGCAATGGCTTGGGGCAGTCCGCACAATCAGTATGTCGCTCAGTCTTGTAATAATTGGATTGCTTGCTTGGTGGCAACTGCCAGATCAATGGATTAGCTTACCATTGATTGGCTTTGGGTTGGCAGCCATCTTTCCTGCAACCATTTGGTTAATTCCTCAACGATTACCTAACCCTCATGTTCCTGCGGCTGTTAGCATTGCCACTAGTGCCGCCAGTTTGGGGGCAGCGATTATACCCACTGGAGCAGGCTGGATTGCAAGTTGGGCAAATTTAGAAATCATCCCAATGTTGATGCTGCCATTGGCGCTCTTAATGGTGGGCTTACATTGCTGGCTGGTGCAACATTCGGTAAGAACCTAATAGTCTGCCAAGCTAAGTTTGCAGAGTTAAATAACGAACCGCAGAGGCGCAGAGAACACAGAGGAAGAGGACTTGCCTTACAGCCTTAACTTGTTACTAATGCTCACGGACTGGTTCTCGACCGTAAAATGAATCCCAAGTTTCTCCTTGCGGAGGTGTCTCCGAACTCCGAGGCCGCCTAAACAGAAGGCGAATGCCTGGTTTCTTTTTCTCTTGATTTAGTAATTTTAGTTGGTCTTTTCTGTGATTAATAACTACTTGTTTTCCAGAGGAATCTTCGTTTGGTGTCTTTTCTGAAGTAAAGTTTATCCTTATAGTTTCTATATCAAATCCTATAGATTCTAATGCTTCCAATGAAGCTATAAAAACATTATTACTTTTATCTGTTATTGTATCCATTAGAGCAGGAATCGCACTTTCTGCATCTTTGCCCATACTTCCTAGAGCAAAGGCAGCATAAGCACGAATACCTGAATAAGGATCTTTTAGTCTTTCAATTAGAGCAGGAATAGCGTCTTTTGCTAGTATTCCCATTCTTCCTATTACAATAACAGCATACCAACGAACATCTCCTTCGGGGTCACTATCTTCTAGGGCACGAATAAGATTAGGAATTACTGCTTTTGCTTGTAAACCGATGCTTTCAAGTACACTAGCAGATCGTCTTCTAATTTCGACTTTCTCTTCTTGAAGTAACTCGGCAACAGAAAGAACTGATTCTTGTCCAATTTTGTTTAATTGGGACTCTGCTAATGAATTAAGTTCTTGATTATCACTCTTAAGCATATCAATCAAATAAGGAACTATTACACTTGTCCCAGCCCCTAACTCAATTAAATCATCGATTGCTAAGTATTTATACTTTTCTTCTGTAGTACTACTGATTATAGATAGAAGAAATTCTACACGTCCCCTCCGTCTTACTTCATCTATATTTTTAATATCATTCAATACTTGTTCAGCAGTTTGGTAACGATTAGTTACATCCAGACCAAGAAGTTTTTTCAAGATAGACGCTGTTGATTTTTTAACTTTAATCTCTAGGTTACTCCAATACATTTCGCACCAATCATCTCCAAAGTTCCACTGTAAGTCTTCAGGTGAATCTCCAGTTAAAAGGTGAAAGCAAGTAGCACCAAGAGAATATAAATCACTTGCAGCAGATATAATCCCATCAGGTGATTTATAGCCAGGTGTACCTAGTGTTGTGCTGTTATACTTCCTAGAGATTAAACTTCCGTCTGTTGGAGTACTAAGTTCTGAAATTTTCTTTGCAATCCCAAAATCAATTAACACTATTTTATGGTTGTTATCACTGCGAATGATATTATCAGGTTTAATATCACGATGAAAAATACCCTCTTTGTGTACTACTTGAAGTACTGGCAATATATCAGAAAGAAATTCTAGGACTTGCTGATCATCAAAGATTTGTTGTTCTAGCTCTTCTTTCAGAGTATTTCCGTGAATAAGTTCTTGTACTATGCAGTCTTCATTCTCAAGGTAAGCTAATAAATTTGGAACTTGTTGATAGTTTTTTAAATCTAAAAGAATTCTTGCTTCCGTTTGAAACAATTCTTTTGCTTTTCGCCCTAATTCTGACTTCTCATCATAAGGTTGTATAAACTTTTTAACAAGACACTTTGTATTAAATTTCATAGAATCTTCAGCAACAAAGGTTTTGCCAAAACCTCCTTCTTGTAGTTCTTCAACAATTTTGTAGCGTCCACCAACGATATTTCCAACTTCTAGATCCATTTGATTTAGAATGAACTATAGAAATTTTATACTAAGTAAACTTTTGATCTTAACTTATAGTTTTAATCGCATTAAAGTTAAAACTAAGTCAATTGGATACTAAAACGCTCCCTGACTTAGTTTAACTTGATTATTTAGATGTACCCCTATTCCCAGAGTTTCTTTAACAGAGCATCTGGCTAATCATGCGAAACTGTTATGTATCAGGATTCTTATTCGTACCCCATATCTAGTTCTTGAGCTTGAGCAGTAAGCTCATCAAGAGCTTGCATTCGTAAAGTATCAATTTGATTTTTGTAACTGAGTAGATCCTGATAACGCATCCGTCGTCGCGTTCCTACTTTACGGTATGGCATCTCTCCAGATTCCAATAACCCTACCAAATAAGGACGAGAAACATTTAAAATATCAGCTGCTTCTTGTGTCGTCAGTTCTGCGTGTACGGGTATAAGAGTAACAGCATTACCTTTAGCCATTTGTGTCAGGATGTCAACAAGCAGATGAAAAGCCGCTGCTGGTATGGTAACTGTTTCACTTATAGCGTTATCTTGCACAACTTTGATATTACGGTATGCATCATTATCCCGTACATAGGATGCCAAAGTTTGACTACTTTTTTTAGCTAGCGTAGCATCTTCTTCTGTAGGTACAGCAGTCCTGCTAGATTGGTATGTACTGAGTGTCATAGATATCAGCCTCTCTTTGTCTAATATCGAATTGCACTCCACTTATCCATACGAAAATATGGATTGCAATTATCATTCACCTCATAATAGCTCTTATTCAAAATGAACGCAATGTACGAAATGAGCGAAACTAACTTTTACAGCAAGTATCCTATCAAAAGTCCTGCAACTGGGGTTGCAGGACTTTTGGTGAAAGAAAAAGGTATCGGTGCAGATACTGTAATCTGGTGATGTGCGCTCAGGCGATCGCTATATTTAAAAACGTGACGATTTTATCCAAAGTTATACTTAGTGACACAATTGTGCTTTCAGATGGTCTGCCAATCGAATTGCTAAGGCAACAATGGTGAGTGTAGGATTAGCATAGCCTCCTGTAGGGAAAACAGAGCTACCTGCCATGAATAAATTAGAGATGCCGTGAACTTGACAATTTGCATCTACTACTCCTTGTTTGGGGTCGTGATGCATACGCGTTGTTCCCATATTGTGATGGGTACTCAGCGAAGCAACCGGACGATCTCCATCCAATTCAATCTGCAACTCACCCAGTCCGGCACTAGCAAACTCTTCTGCAAATACTAGCTGCGATCGCTTCACACTGCAAATATCTATTTCGCTCCAACGATTAGTTAATTTTGCTTGCGGACAGCCAAGCTTATCTAGTTGATTAGTGAGTGTTACCCGATTATTTGGATTTGGGGTTTGTTCAGTTTGGCTGAGAACTTCAAACTTTGTATATTTCTGTTCATTATTTTTATGGTAAGACCATCCTCCATGACTCAAATCAGGGAATAGATATTCTTTTTTGACATTATATTTATACCAATCAGCTACTAAATCATCAATATTCGTAATGACATTTTGCAAATGCTGAAAAATATTTTTAGGTAACTGTCTTTGTCGAACTGAAGAGAACAAAATTTTTGCAGAAGCCTTTGCTGCCGATTTAAACCTTTCATCTCTGGGATATAACAACGCAGTCATATTTAGTAATTTATCGCGGCGCATCACTTGTTCTGTAAGGGCAAATTTTCCCATCACGGTGACATTATTCACGCGGCGTAAATCATACAAAGCCATTGAATTAAATATTTTGCGATTTTGCGGAACAAGCATACCACAACGGATAAAAGGATGATCCATAAAAAACCTACCCACTAAATCATGTTGATTGCCTAATCCATTCTTTTGAATCCGGTTTGATAGTAATAATAAACGTGCGTTTTCAATCCCACCTGCGGCTAAAATAAATACTTTTGCCGCAACCCAAAATTTATTACCAGATAAACAAGCAACTTGCATACGTTTCACTGTTTGGGCTGTTTCCTCTGCCTCAATTTCTACCACATTGGCGTTGAGGAATGTAGTTATATTAGGAGATTGATTAATTTGATGGCGATATTCATTGGTGAAAATATCGCGTGGGCCAAACTGAAACATACTGGTAGTAACTCGGTCACTGGTGAAATGTGTCCGAGGAGATTGAGCATTTTCCCAAACCTCTGCTTCATAAGCAAAAGAACTGAGTTTACAAACTGCTTGAGCGCGCTGATAAAATGGATTGAGGTGAGATTTACTAAAAGGCCAGCCACTGTAGGGCACCCAATCTCGTTTTTCAAAATCTATTTCGTCTAACGGCACGTGCCTCAGACCAAGTTGATTTTTATTAATTTCAATATTCCAGACATTAGCTAGTCCACCAAATTGACGATGACGCATATCTTGCAATGGTGGAAAGGGATCTCCAACAGTTTCGCCTTGACCAAGAGATGCAGTTTCTTGATTAAATTCCAAATCACCACTTTCTAGTAAGCACACTCGAAAGTCTTGCTCAATTAATTCTCGTGCGAGTGTAATTCCTGCTGGGCCAGCACCAACTATACAAACTTCAGTATTGATAACTTCATCTATTGGCAATTTGCGGCTATCAATCAACATTAATTTGTTCCTTTTGCATAAATATTTGTTGTCTCACGCAGACGCACAGAGAGTTTTATAATGATTTATCGTATTAATTACGAGGCGTAAATATTTTTGTAGTAAGGACTTTATTCTGAAAACATTTAAGCACTAAAGTACTTACTACAAACCTATCAAAACTTTTGTGATAGAGGACTAGGCATTGCAGAACGAATTGCATTAATAAAATTTTGGGCATAATTCTGCGTTGAAAAATCGAGGGCGCGTTGTCTGGCAGCTACTCCGGCACTCTGGGCAAATTCTTGTTCGTCAAGATAGCGGAGAATTGCGATCGCTAATTTATCCGCATCGCCGTAAGGTGTTAATAGTCCATTCATGCCATCGGTAATAATCTCTGTCGGACCGCCTGCACTGCCAGCAATTACAGGTTTACCCAGTGCCATTGCCTCAATAATCACAATCCCAAACGGCTCTTTATCTGATGCATGAACGAATACATCCATCGTCTGCACCCACTCCGGGATATTACGCTGTAGTCCAGCCATAATTACTTGGTCTTTTAAGCCTAAAACGGTGATTTCGGCTTTTAAGAAGTCCTCATAATCCGGTTCCAAATCGTGCTTACCGCCAACCACCACACAATGGGCATCGGGATACTTCTGTAAAATTTTGGGCATCGCTTGCACCAATACGTGCATTCCCTTCCATCGTTGCAATCGTCCCACAATTCCAATCAACGGCCCGTGTAAAGGTAAGCCTAATTTTCGCCGTGCTTCTTCTGGAGTTGGTAAAGCATTAGGCTCAAATCGGTCTAATGCAACACCAGGATAAACTAAAGGTGTTGGTCTGTGGGGCCAAATCTCTGCTTGTGCTTGCTTGCCATCTTGCGAGAGGGTGATAATTGCCCGCGCTGGGATGAAAGTTGCAATTCGTACCAACCAAGTTTTATCACTAGGTACTTCTAGTTGATACCACACAGCAGGCAAGCCCGCCAACATTGCCGCCAAACCTCCAGATATATGCGTGATCCACATCCAATTGACAATTATATCTGCACGTTCGCGGCGAGCGATCGCAGCTATCCGCAAAACAGCGCCAATAAAACGGTGGATTTGGCGTAAACGTCCACTTTCTACAACTCGCGCATCAATACCCAGAGACTTTACTTGTTCGACCATCGGGCCGTCTTGTAAAAATATCACCAGCCACTCAACACCAGCATTACGTCCTTGCTGCACCAAATCCCAAAGCATCATTTCACCACCGCCTCGTTGCTCGGCTAGTGGCATGACAATAATTACTTTCATAATCTATATCAGTCCTATTTAAGTTGTAATATTTATGAGATCCTCGATTTCTTAGAGAAGTTGGGAATATTGGAAAGCATCTGAGGATTGCTATAGTACTTATGTCCTGCCATAGCCATAGCTAAAAATCCCCAAAGAATCATCCCTGACACACTCAACATACCGCTACCGATAACTAACTGTGAAGCAGAACTGATCCCAATAGCGCGGGCAGCACTGACAAAACTATCGAAACGACCTTCACCATAGCTGCTAATACTAATAATTAAGAAGATTAATCCACCCATATAAAATATGCCTCCAAACCACCCAAGGGTGAAAAACATATCTAAAATGCCACTATCAATTACCACTACTTCAATTTGACCAGTTTTTTCGTTGACCTTCCAAATATTTCCTAAACCGTTACCTAGACCATTAGAAAGGGCTAAACCAAGATTTCTGTCGTAAGTTCCCGATCTATCTTTAAAGCTGCCATCTTCTTGAATATTAGAAAAAGTTTCAAAACGTGCTGCTACCACCCCAGCAATTGGTTCGATAGTTGTCAATGGCACAACACAAATAGCCATGACCACAATTATGGTAATTAAGCGCATTTGAATTCTGGCTCTGACTGAACCCATAATCATAATTATTCCAAATAACCACCCTCCCCAATTAGTACGTGCTTGTGTTAATAGAAAAGATAAGTAACCAACAGCTGAAGCCGGAAAAATTAAGTTTCCTGAACCGGTAAATAACAACAGTAACCCAGCCTGCATAACAGAACCAAAGGGGCCGACTGAGTGTAATGTACTCCAGACGCGCATCCCGAAAGGTACAGGGTTTCCAGAACTCATGAATAATTTTGATTGTATGAGCCAGTACCTATCCCACTCAGGAGCTACCACAAATTGATATACGCCATAAGTTCCTAAAATCAACACACACCAGAGAAATGTTCGCTGAATGTTCTGGCGATAGCTGGGATAATCTCGCCAGTTGATAAATAAGTGAAAAGCAAAAATAACCGGACTGAGCCAATCCATCAATCCGCGTGCTACAGGGATAGGTGGGTTGTAAATTAGACCGATGAGAAAGCCATAGAACACTCCGATAAAAGCCAAAACAAACGGCAAACCCCCTTGGCGAGAAGCGCGGGGAAAGTGTCGCAAGAATGTTGCTATCGTAATAAACACCACTAAGTAGGGTGCTATGAGCATCTGACGGCTAGCATCCCACCCTACCCGATAATCAACTAAGCGAGTAGCTAAGGGTGTGAGAAACCAAATCCACCAGGTAAAGCCAATATAGAGAATGGGATGCCGCAAGTATAAAAATAAGGCTACTACTAAAGCTGTGGCCGGGTAAATTAGGCGCAATGCAGCAGTAACACCACCAAAATAGCAAACTACAGTTAGTAATATAAAGCCTGCGATCGCCATCCAACCCTGTAGCGATCGCTCTTCAGGAGAATAGTTTTCTTGTAAAAAACTATTGAAAAGTATCTGTCTAGAATTCATTCAATTTTAGATTTTGGATTTACCAAAGGTTTGTAGTAAGCACTTTAGTGCTTAGAAAATAAGGACTTTAGTCCTTACTACAAACTTGTTTACCCATCAATTTCAACTTGACAGACCACTATAGCTAAGAGGAAATTGAATTCATTTTTAATTACGAATTACGTAGCTTGCTTCTCGCCTTTGGCGAGTATTACGAATTACAAATTGTTTATATCCCTGCCAACGTCCCCGCCAGGATGCTAATAATTTTTTCCCCGCCACCTGCCCTTGGGTAGGTAAAAATCTCAACCATTGTACTAAGCCCAAACTATCGCATGTACCCACGAATACTGCCCAGAACAAAAATGCAATCCGGCGGATAAATGGTAAATGCTCTAGTAAAACTAAGGTTTCATTATGGACTAAATTAATAAAGGCAATTTCATTAAAGTTATTTCGCTGATCTTCGTCAAAACGTTGTGCTGGATAATGATCCACAGCAACGTGAGGATCGTAAATTATCTTCCAACCAGCCCGCTTTAATGCCAGGGTGAATGCCATTTCAAAGTGTACTTGCGCTCCAGTACCGCGCATCCGCTCGTCAAAGCGTAGTTGTCCGATTGCTTGGGTACGAAAACTCATGTTCACGCCCTTGAGAATATCGACTTCGCGGGCTTCTCCCACTCCCAGGTGATGGTTGCCAATGACTCGCCCAAACCATTGTAACTGTCCCACTACTAGGCGGGATTCGTCTTCTAATTTGCTGCCGTGGTATATCCAATCACGCCCTCCCAGTCCGCCAAGGCGACTATCGCAGGTAAAGTAAGCGACAATCCGCTCTAACCAATCGGGGTGAGGTGCGGCATCATCATCAGTAATGGAAACAATATCGCCCTCCACTGCTGCTAATCCGGCGTTGAGAGCTGCTACTACCCCCGGTTGTGTTACTTTCACGATATGCAGTGGCAAGTTGTGCGCTGTGTATTGCGCCAGAAATTGCCAAGTTTCTGCATCCGTATCGCGGACAACTACTATCACCTGATCGACTGGTTTAGTTTGCTCCTGTAGCGCCAAAAGGCAGCGTGAGAGGTCTTGTGGACGGCGATAAGTCGGTATCAGAACGGTGTTCCGCATTCTTGCTTAACTCCTCGAATAGATCCACATAAGTTTGTGCCATAGCAGTCCAGCTATGTTGTTCTGCCACAGAACGAGCAGCTTGACTCATTTGCTGCATTAGCATATCTACACTTACCAAGGACATCATCGCCACAGCTAAAGCATCGATATCATTTGAGTCGGGTAAGACAATGCCACATTCTGGTGTCACCAACTCTGCACCCCCCGTAGCTGTGGCAGTAATTACTGGTAGTCCTGAAGAAAGTGCTTCTAACAATACGAGGCTACAAGCTTCATATCGGGAAGGAAAAATAAATAAATCTACTGACCGCATAATTTCGGGGATATCACGGCGAAATCCGACAAAATGCACGCGTTCACTTAACCCCAAAGAAGCCGCTAGTTGTGGGAAGGGACTACCTTCGATATGACCTACCACCGCCAAATGTAAATCGGGAACTTTCACCAAGGCGTGTAGTACTGTATCTAAATTCTTTCTGGGTGTGCGGATGTCTCCAGCAAACAAGGCTAGGGTGACATTCTGCGGTAAACCTAATTTTTGGCGATGCCTATGGCGGGCTACGCCTACGCTTTGGCCAGGGGTAAACTCTTCTAAGTCAACGCCATTAACAATTACCCGAATCCGAGAACGCGGTACACCAATGTTGACTAATTCTTGGGCTACCTTTTCCGATACAGCCACAACAACCTGTGCCTTCTGGAAAGCCTGTTTTTCCCAACGGGCATTAAACGCCGTAAATAGCCACTGGTAAAAACCATATAAATCGCGACGGTTGCGAGAAATATGAACAGGTGATCGCAACCATGAACTATGGACAAAATGTACAGCATTCACATCAGCCGTAGCCAGATTAATTGCTCCATTGACTTTAACTAAATCAATGTCAGAGCGATGTTTACGTAACCAATCTGCACTTTTTTGGGCAAATATGAAATTACGTACAAATTCTGTAGGATAGTCTTTGACTGGAATTTTAATCCAATTAACTTGGCTATTGTCTTCTAGTTCTGGTGCGACTTCACTAGCTAATAATATCAAGTGATGACCACGACGAATTGCTTCCTTTGCAACTTCATAGTTTACCCGCCCTTGACCATCACCTTTTTTGATTTTATGAGTAACAATACAAAGTTTCATACACTAATTCCTTAGGATAAAAAGCTTCACGCAGAGGCAGAGGTGCAGAAAAAGAATTTAAAAATAATCTTCTTTTCTTACCTTTGCGTTAGCCTACGGCAAGGCACTCTGCATCTACGTTTAACAAATAAATTCCCAAATTTAGAGATATTGATATATTATTTCGATATTCCGATTAACTTACTTGCTAAAAATCGCGGGGTAAAACTAAGACTAAGTGCTGCCATAGTTCGCACATTAAATTTTTGTTGATTCAGGGTCTGCAAAAAATAAGGACGTGCTGCGGCTATCTGCTCGCTTCGTAACAAACCAATTCCCAAAGTAGTATTAGCTTCTAACCATTTTTGTTGGAAATGAGTTCTAAATTCCTGTAATCGAGGGTCTTCCATAAATACTTGATAACAAAACATTTCGCTTTTAGCTTTGCGAATTTTTGCTTGTACATCTCGACTACCACTGAGCATAGTATCAGTTTGCTCATGGGCACGATATCGTGTCAATCTTTCTGGACAATAGTAAGCGCCATAACCAGATATACAGAATAGATAGGTTAAATATAAATCCCACATCCCACCAACTTCTGAGGGAATACTATACCAATCCACCAAATTATTCCGAATCACGCAAGATGCAGCAGTAGGTATACTTTTATCTACTAACCCAATTTTGGAAAAAGGTTGATGAATTCCTTTTGCTAGTTTGTCTCGCTTGTAGGCGCGTGTATTTTCTTCGGTACCAGCATGATTAATTATGCCATTAGCATCTATAATATATTGGTCACAAAAAGCGAGAATCAAATCAGAATTTGCTTCTAGTGGTGGTACAAGCTTTGCTAAAAAGTCTTCATTCCAAATATCATCGTCATGGAGACTAGCAACATATTTACCTCGCGCCATTTTAAAGCCATACTGCTGATTAGCTAACATACCCATATTTTGCTGATGCTGCCAAAATTTGATGCGTGAATCACCAAAAGATGCGACAAGTGCTTGGGGATTTTCTGAACTACAATTATCAGAAATAATAATTTCAATATTTTGATAAGTTTGTTTTATCGCACTTGCGATCGCTTGCTTGAGATAGTCTGGTCGATTATAGGTGGGGATAACAACGCTGACTAAAGGTTGTTGACATTCTTGATGTAATGACATATTTTTCTCCCTTTATATTTTCTAAGTAAAAGATGTACTATTTGATATTTTTAGTAAATTCAGCTTATTTAGCTTGAGAGATACTATATAGTTTGTTGGCTTGAGAAGGAAATTCAGCTATTGTTTTTGCATAAATTGTTCGGAGATTATTAACATGAGCAGCCATTGTAAATTCCTTCATCAATAAAGTATGACCTTGCTCACCCATGTATCGGCTTTTTTGATAATCTCTATACAATTCATTAATAGCATCAGCCAGCTTTTGAATATTATTGCTCGGAACAAGAATACCCGTTTCTCCATCTCGTAAATGTTCTGGAATCCCTCCGACTGCACTACCAATTACAGGTCGACAACGAGAGTATGCTTCCAGAGTTACAAGACCAGCAGGTTCAGGCCAAACACTGGGAAAGATGACTGCAAAACACTGTTGATAAAGTTTATCTAATTTATCTGAATCGCACCAACCATGCCAAGTAATTCGCTTATTTAATCCAAGTGTGCTTGCTAACTTTTCTAACCGTGGTCGTTCCCAACCTTCACCTGCAATATCAAGTTGAATTTTCGGGTCTGTATGTATTAAGGTTTTTAGTAACCATTCCAGACCTTTATCAGAAACAATTCGTCCAGCGAACAAAATTCTCTGATTTTGATGTACTTCCAAACTTAGAGGGGAAGTTGATGTTTCTGGTATAGAGATTCCACAATGTAGCGTTATAGTTTGTTCTGGGGGTACACCGTTTTGAATTAACTCTTGCCGCACATATTCGCTATTAGCAATGAAAGTAATTTTTAGCCTTTTCAAGACATTTAAAAACTGATGAGTGGTTTGAAGTTCTCTAAAAGTTCTTAAAGGTCTACGGCTACCACATTTATCTACTAATTTACCCCAAGTACATCCTAAGTAAGAGAAGTTGCGATCGCAGATTGTTCGTTGCTCTGCTAAATACTTTGTGCCACTAGGGCAGTAAAATGAGTGATTATGAACGCTGAAGATAGCAGGACATTCCCCTGTAAGCTGCAATAGCAAATCTGGACTGTGGATGTGCAACAGTTTGAACTGTTTTTGATCGATATTTTTAAGTGATTTTATTACGCGATCGCTAACATCAGATGGTCGATGTTCAAACAGAGAAGCTAAATAAGTTTCAACACCTCCGCTTCCACCGACACCGAAACTTGAGCATTGATAAATTAGGTCTTTGTCAAAGATTTCCTGGGACATATTTTCTATTACTTTTAAGTATATAGGACTAACTTTAATAACTTATTTATAGAGATAATAAATGTTTAAAATCTTATTATCTTACTATTTATTTAGCGAAATTATTGATACATATTTAGTGGTTTACGGCTGTAGAGATTTACAGCCGATTAATATGTTGTAAGTACTTTGTTAATTGGATGTTGTTTCTAATCTGGCTGCCTTACTTCATACTGCATTTGATGATATTTCCAAAGCTTGCCTTTTAGTTCCAATAGTTCTTGATACTTACCTTGCTCTACTATCCGTCCCTGTTCTAAAACTACAACTTTATCTGCTTTAGAGATAGTAGAAAGACGGTGAGCGATCGCAATTACTGTTTTACCAACAGATAGCTTTTCTAATGAATCTTGAATTAAACGCTCAGATAGCGAATCTAAAGCGCTAGTTGCTTCATCCAAAATTAAAATTTCTGGGTTCCGCAGTAAAGCTCGTGCAATAGCAATTCGCTGTCTTTGTCCTCCAGATAACCTGATACCCCGATCTCCTAATTGGGTATCAAAACCTTCAGGCATTTCCAAAATAAATTCTAGTGCATTCGCTAGTTTAGCGGCTTCTTGAATTTCCTCATTCGTCGCTTCTGGAGTTCCGTAAGAAATATTTTGCCAAACATTAGTATTGAAAATAAAAGTATCCTGACTGACAACAGCTATTTTGCGACGTAGAGAGTTAATTTCAAACTGCCGGATATCGATTTCATCAATGAAAATGTATCCATCTGTAGCATTATAAAATCGGGGAATCAAATCAGCAAGAGTTGTTTTACCAGCGCCAGATGCTCCGACTAAGGCTGTCATCTTTCCCTTTTCAATCGTCAGGGTAATATTATGCAGCACTAAATTTTCATCATCATAACCAAAATCCACAGATACTAAATCTATTGACCTGTTTAATCCCTTAAACTCAACTCTGCCATTTTTAAAGTAATATTTTTCATCACTTGTTAGCAAATTTTTAATGTTGTCTGCTGAACCATGTAAAGTACTGAGATATGCTCTTGTACCATTAATATCTTGAACAAATGGGATAAAGCGAAATAGTACAAAGAAAAAGGTTAGCAAAGAAGCAACTTGTAGCGTTCCATTAGTGACAAGACTAGTGAATGCCAAAATAATCATTCCGATCAATACCGTAGTCGCTACCCCTTCGGCAATTGGCTTCACAAGTGTCCAGGTAAACACAACCTTTGTTGTACTACTTATTACCTTATCGCTAGCTTTATAGTAACGCTGACGCTCAAATTCTTGAGTACCACAAGAATGAACAGTGCGAATTCCATTAATAAATTCTATGGCTGTTGATGTAAAATTAGCATTAGCAGTTGTCATGCCAAAACTTGATTCTCTGACTCTAGCATTCAGATTTGACAACCCCACACCTAAAAGTGTAAATAGCAATGCTGATATGATCGTTAATTGCCATGATATCAAAAACATTGATATTAAGTAGACAAAGGTTGTTAGTCCTCTAGTTACTAAAAAAGCTCCGCCACTAAAACCTTGTCTGATTCTTTCAATCTCTGTAGTAATTGTGTTAATTAGTTCACCAGAACGAGTTTTACTAAAGTAACTCAGCGATAAGGATTGTAACTGTTCAAAAATTTGCTTGCGTAAGCGATCGGCAAGATGTAGTTGAGATAATTCAGTATAGACTTGAGAAAAATAATTGAAGGTGGCACGTAACCAAGTACTCAATAGAATCAGCAAAGATACGCGATATAAACGATTAATTGCTGATGTCTTGGCTCCCAAAATCCAAAGATCAAACCATTCTATTCCTGTTTGGACAGGTTGAGCATTGGGGCTAGTTAAGCTTTGTAAAAAGGAAAGTAAGAAACCAATACTTACACCTTCAAAGGTTGCTGCCAAAATTGAGAAAATTAGCGCTAAAATTGCAATTTTGCGAAAGTGTTTAAATTCTCGCAATATCAAATAGTTGTCCTGCCAAAAGCTGCTAGCTTTAAGCAGATTACTGAGTGGTTGAGGAAGCTGGAAATTCATGGATTTTATCATAATATTTTGGCAAGGTAGATAGACCTCTATAGATCAATACAGTTCAGAATGAGCAACAAAATCTTGATGTAGAGATGTGATTTATCGCGTCTTGAAAAACCAATTATCTAGAACCGGATTACTCTATAGATGCTACGTAAACAATTTTTGTTTGAGCCTCAGTGCGGTAGATGAAATCATCAATTACCGCACAGATAAATTACAGAGTTTGGCTATCCAGATGTAACAGGTGAGACTGTGCCTCTACTTCCCAGGAAGCTGTAATTTCTGGTAATTTATTTAGCTGTACTGCATCTTCCAAAGTCCAACAACGAGATCCGGTTAAACTCATGTCACCCCGTAGCACGTTAAATAACTGTGGCAGATTGTCGAGATTGTATTTACCCATCCAACGCTCTAGCGGTGTGTTATTGTGGGTGCAAAAGCTCATCGCTTGAAAGAGTTTACCCCGTTCCCCAACACGCCATTCATGACAAAAAAGTGACCCTGGTGAGTAAACCTGCATTAATACAATCAATCCCAACATGACTGGACTTACTAATAGCAGTAATACGAAAGCAGCAATCCAATCAATTACTCGCTGCAATTGTCTCAAGGGTTGGTTAGGAAGTTTTTTGCCAGCAGGTATGCTTAGGAATATTGGTTTTTGAGCTGCTTCACATGCATCTGCCCAAAATTTGAGCAAAGCCTCACCCAATTTTGGATCTATACTGACCAAACTTACTGGAGAATGTTGTAAGCATTCTACTAGCGATCGCTTATTATCTAATGAAGCCAGATATGGTTGTTTAACTCGTCCAGGCACTTTCACCAAAAGCTTACCCCGTCGCCACTGAAGTGTGCAGTACCCACGATTATCTTGGTGTGACTGGGTTACATCATATAAATTCTCTAAAGTTGGAATTATTGAAGTTGTCATAATGTCTTTGGGTTTATACAGGAGTGAATTACTGAGGCGTTATCAAAGGCTATTAATGCCAAAGACCCAAATCCGAATCTTGTTGTAAGTCCAAAAAGTTGGAGATAATTGAGGGCAAAAATATGCTATAGTATTTGTCACTCAGCCAGGCACGTATTGCGTAGAATTCTGCTGGTGTAGAAATTTACAAATTAGACAGATACTAATTACATAGGTAGCAATCACCGCTACTATTAACATTCATGGGCAAATCATGATTTTCCGGAAACTACTGACAGTAGAGAAGTGTAGAGAGAAATTACCCATGAATCTATATCTACGTTTAATTACGCTGAGGTGTTCATTGTCTTGATAGATTAAAAAAACCAGTCTGCTCTTGTCTTCTAGCCTTTATGAAGGTGCTTTAATCTCTAGAATATAAGACTATGTAGAAATAGCGATCGCTCAAATAACTTCTTTATTTATTCTTTAAAGAGTCAGTGATTTCTCTGAAGACTTATAAAGATAGCATAAATATACTGAATTCTTCCCGATAGCAACAAAATTCAATTTGGTTCATCAAAACGTAGAGGCAATTCATGAATCATTGCTGTCAATTTAAGGTAAAAGCCAGTCTAGAACCAGCTTTTAGCAGATTGTCTCGTTACCAGTCTCAGACTGGGAATGCCCGTCCTTGAGGCTCTGCCTCTTTTACTCGCGGCAGCAGCCCAATTAACAGCATTTCTAGCCAGAGGCTAGAAACGAGAAAAAATGCAAAACGCAAAATTCCCAACTTCTCTAGGAAGTCGGGGATTTATCATCTAGCCGTACTAGCTATTTTTCTACAGCTTGACGTAGAGCTAATTGCTTTTGTTTGATATTAGGTACGTAATTACTACTATTTGATACCCCATTAGCTACAACCCCAATTAGATTTAACTTACTCAACATAGCTGTCGCTTGATTAAGCTGACTTCGTGTCACAATACCAATGCTTGCCACCATAACCACGCTACGACAAGATGATGCGGTAAGCATAGCATCCACCAAACCAAGAACTGGGGGAGCATCTATCAGTACCAAATCATAATTTTCCTCAAATGCTGCCATTAATTGGATCATCCGAGGGGAACTCAATAGATTAGCTGGGTCGGCAGGTTTGGGGCCAGCGGTCAAAATATCGATGTAGGAAGAGCCTGAGTATTGAAGACTAATTTGGTTGGGTAGAGTTGTATCACTCGCCAATAAAGTTGAAAGCCCCTGCTCATTAGGAAGATTCAGTTGATGGTGCAAACTAGGATCGCGTAAGTTGGCATCAATCAGCAGTACCCTTTTGTGTAAACGAGCAGCACTCATTGCCAAACCCAACGCTAAAGCTGATTTCCCCTCATCGGCTAAAGCCGAGGTAATCATCAAAGATTTTAAATTAGTAACAGTATTTAAAAGTTCAATGTTTTTGTAAATCAGATCGAGCGATTCCCAACGCGGGGGAGATTGCAATACCTGAATCGTCCAAGGAGCAAGAACTTCTGGCTTGCCAAAAGGCAACTTGATCATTGATTCTCTGGGTTTGGCTGGCGGTAACTTGGGAGTTGTTCCCAATAACGGCATGGCCATTTGCTTCTCTAACTCAGCAGTGGTGTGAACTGCATCATCAGCCGATTCGCGAATAAAGGCAGCAATACCTCCTAACATTAAGCCAACCACAGCACCTAAGAGCAAATTCTGCTGGAGATTGGGGCCTAATTTTGCGCCTTTTTGAGGATCTTCTACCACTTCCCAATTAAATCCACCCTTGGAAAGTTCTTGCCGTAATTGTTGTTCTGCTCTTAAAAGCTGCTCTAATCTTTCACGACTAAATTGCAACTGCGGTAGCATCCGATTGTAATAAGCCAACAGAGGTGGGAAGCGTTTAATTTCAAAACGCAACTCGTTTTCTTTTTGAGCCAAAGTTTGATCGCGAGCAGTCAAAGCAACTATAGTTGTCTGCGTTTCTACTAACTGACCAGCAAGGCTGAGATCGATTTGACCCAGCTGTCCTTTTTCGAGAAGAGAGTCTCCAGAAGTCAATGCACCAGCAGACTTTCCGCCTAAAGTTCTTCCTACCTCTTGTTGCAATAATTCCTTCTGGCCCTGAAGCTGTTCTTTGAGCTTTTGCACGCTTGGAGTTTGATCTGTAAAGCGTAAGCGTTCCTGTGCTAGTGCCAATTCGCTTTTTTGGATTTCGTTTAGTAAGCCTTGATAGCGAGTAGACTGACTCAAACGAGAAGCAACTAGAGCATTTTGGGGAGAACGGTTAAGTTGTTCTTCTAAAGATTTTTGGCGTGCTAAAGCTTCCCCATACTGAGCACGAGTTGTCTGTCTTTCTTGAGAAAGATTGTTCAAAGCTGTTTCAATTGCTTTCGCCTGTGACTCTGGATCGATTAAGTTCTGATTTCTGCGAAATCTTTGTAAATTTGTCTCAGCGGCGTTTACTTCTTCACTGGCTTTACTTAACTGTTCCCTGATGATTTGCAGACCTTTTTGTAAACGCGAACTCTGTTGTTGTTTGTTATATTCCAGATAAACTTGTCGAATTGCATCTAGAACTTTTTGGGTCTTTTCAGGATCTCCAGCAGTGTATTCAACTTGAAAGATTTTAGTAGCGACATTATCTTCTTTGCTCCTAATTTGAGTTAAGACCAAAGAAGCTTTAATTTCAGCTGAAGTTATATCTGGATAATTAGACTGAAGTTTATCAACTGCTTTTTGGATGAGTCCCGAACTTTGCATCAAGTTAAGCTGGGTAGCAGTATCTATGACCACGTTAGAGTCAGTAAACTGATTGTCTACCCCCGCACCACCTTCCGTTTTACCTTGATAGTTAGGTTCTACTAGCAGTTGCATAGAACTTTTATAAGTAGGTTTTGTCTTTACAGTTACTATGCTGGCAATAACAAGAGAACTAATTAATACTGCTAAGAACCAAGGAAATCTCCGCACAAATACGGCAAACATTTGTCCGTAACTTGGTTCACTTTCAGAAGCTGGAGCTAGATGAGGATTTAGACTAGTTTGAACCACTTTTATATCCTTGTCTTCAAGATTTACGCTAAGAGATTCTCCGAAAAATACCTATTTTTTTGCAAACCGCCAATGAGGAGATATCAAATAAATAGGTAATCTGATAGTGGAAAATTCAGAAATCAAATGAATAATTGATGCACGCCACAAGCTTGATTGATAATTTGCTCAACCTTGCCAAAAAATGCATTCTCTGAAAAGTTTGCTACAGCATGATTGCGGATGCGATCGTAATCCCAAGAAATGCCATTGGCTTCTAGTAAGGCAACTTGGAGAGATTCGGGTGTTTGTCTTTTGAAAAAGACTCCTGTTTCACCTGGAATTTGAGTATCTAATACTCCACCCGCTCCATAAGCGATGACTGGTGTACCGCTAGCGTTAGCCTCGACTGGAACTAATCCGTAGTCTTCTAGGGCTGCGACAATAATAGACTTGGCTTTGGAAAACAAGTCTTTGCGGGTTTTATCACTTACGTGTCCCAAGAACACAATATTTTGTAATGCTTTGGATTTTAACCGTGCTAGTTCTGGCCCGTCACCAGATATTAATAACCGCCACCCTAACCAATTAAAAGCTTCGACTATTATATCAAGTCGCTTATAACTGATCATCCGGGCAGAAGCCAGATAATATTCATCTTTTATATCGGAAAAAACAAATTTACTAGTATCAATTGGATAGTTCACCATCATTGCCTTTTTGCCATAAATCTTTTCAATTCGGCGGGCAACAACACTGGAATTAGCAATGTAAAGGTCAGGCTCCTGTGCATATTTCAGGTCTACCTTTCTCATTACTTGAAATACTTGTTCGATTAAAGGAGCAAAATATCTATAGTCCCCGTATTCTCTTAAATAAGTTGCTGTATCCCATAAAAAACGGGTAACGTTATGGCAAAAACAAATATGGTGGGCATTGGGATTTTTTCGCACTGCTTTGGCGAAGCTGGTGCTACTACTAATAATTAAATCGTAGTCTTGCAGATCCAAGGCGCGAAAGGCAGGGAAATATAGAGGAGCCATCGACCTGAAATATTTTGCTGCACCAGGAATCTTTTGTAAGAAGGTTGTATTAACTATGCGATCGCCTAGATCGATCGTTTTTTGGGGATCGTACAAAGATGTGAAAATATCTGCTTCGGGATAGCGCTTACAAAGCAGTTCAAACACACGCTCTGCCCCACCTCGCTGGGTTAAATAATCATGGACGAGAGCAATTTTCATGAAATTTGACCTAAATCGATCGAGTTTGTTGAAACGCTCCCCTAGCAAGTTATACCAATTCAAAATTCATGCATTAAGAAAGCCAGACATCACAAAGGTATGTCCGTATGTATCTGTCGCATTCTTTTTTCAAATTGGTATTACTATCAACAACTTTAGGTCCCGCAGTATAGCTTTCTATCCTCTTGATAAAATTCTGGCGACAAATATATAGGAGCGTACAGCTGTACGCCCCTACAGCTAATTCATTTGTGACAAATATTTTTAGAACCGATATTATCCAACTGCTACTAAGATTTTTTCTGGAGCGAAATAGGTGTTTTGCTCAGTTCGTAGTTGATCGCAGAGTCTGCCTTCAGGTAATTCTACATCCTCATAAGTGAGGACTCGATCTTTAGAAATATCTCGTTTGAGGCGGCACCCTTCAGCTAAACCCATTGGTAGAAGATTTTGCTGTTGGACGATATCGGAATTTTCACATTGTCCGTAGGTCATGTAGTAGCCGATGCCATCTAAGGTTTCTCCTGCTTTCAAGTCGATTTTGGCGGTGGTGACAACATCTACTAGCGGGCCTGCTAGTGGAGACATCACAGCATCACCAAATAAAACAGCACGCGCTACGGACAAGGGAACTTCAAAATGACAGAGGTGATAAGGAGTATAGAAGCTGTAAAGTGGGCCTTCGCCTAATTTGTATAAGTTGAGATAGTGGCGTTGCTTGGGGTCGTCGTGAGTGGCAAATACATATACGCCTGGGCCTGGTTTTGCTCCAACTACATAATCGACAATACCGCCCAGTTCTTTAAGTTGTTCAACATCATATAACTGGGTCATTTCATCGACATGACCGCTGAAGTCATATCCCAACATTCCCCGTTTGGCGACTTTCATGCCTGTGGCATTGGCAACGATCGCTTGCTCGAAGGAAATTTTGCTTCCGTCGGCGAAGCTAGTTACCATGTGGGGCTTTTGACCCCAATGTTTAGCAAATCCTTCTTGGGTGGTGGGATTGCGATAGGGGTCTTGGAGTCCTTTAATGTTACCGCACAATAAGGGAGTTAAACCAATGCTTTTTACAAAGCGATAAAGGTTCATTTGCACCCCTGGCTGATCGCCATCACAAGCGCTGAGAATCACGCCTGCTTTGTCGGCATATACTTTCAGGATAGGGCCAATAGTGCCATCGAGTTCAGCATTCATCATAATCACATGTTTGCGGTGGGCGATCGCTTCCATGACGATCCCAGCGCCAAATTCCACCGCACCCGTGACTTCGATTAATGCATCGATGCCTTCAGCCCGACACAGTAACTTAGCGTCTTCTGTGACTGCATACTTACCGTTAGCGATCGCATCTTCTAATTCGCTGACAGTTGCAACAACTTGAATATCTTCAATTCCTGCTTCCGAATAAGCTTGTTTAGCTGCACCAATCTGACGATTAGAGATAGCAACTAACTCCATTCCTGGCACTGAATTGACAATTTGGTTGGCAATTCCTCGACCCATAAAACCAGCACCAATCATTCCCACCTTGATAGGATTTTCTGCTGCTGCACAGGCTTGTAAGGCGCGATCGATAATAATCATGAACTAAACTCCTTTTTGGAACTGTTTGTTGTGTTACAAATTCTCGATAATTTTGTACTTAATAATTCGTTACGGCTAAATATTAAGTGCATTTTCATTAATAACAGCTACTAACTGGTTTTTTGCTAGATGTTTTAGTAGTCTGTTTTTTCTGGCTGTGATTTTTGATAATTTGCTCTACAGCATTTGTGTAGGCTTGGGCAAACTTTTCTTTGGTATGATTTGCTCTTGCATATTCCCATGCCTGACGAGACATCAGCTTTAAGTCTTCAGCAGACAAACTGGCAATACTTATGACTTTCGCATTATTGTATTACCTCATGCAGAGGAGCCAGTATGTTGTACGGAAAACACCTGGCACAGAGAAATATAGCAATCTTATCTAAGTTGCGAAAAATACTCTTTTTAACGAACCGCAAAGGGCGCATTCGCGCAGCGTCTCGTCAGAGAAGGACGCGAAGAAGGAGAATAAAAAGAGAAGAAAGAATTTCACAAATGATTTAGGATTGCTATAGTCTATAGTTATCTGGAAGCTGTACCACCAACAGTCATCATTCTCAACAAAGGCCAATTTAAATCTTTATCAGAGATTTCAGTTACATCTAGAGGCCAATCAATGTTAAAGAATGGGTCATCATAACGTAAACCTCTTTCATATCCTGGGGTGTAAAATTCACCCACTTGATATACAACTTCAGTCTCATCAGTGAGTGCTTGATAGCCATGAGCAAACATTTCTGGAACATACAAAGCGCGGCGATTTTCTGGTGTTAGTTCTACACCAATGTGTGATAAAAAGCTAGGAGATTCAGGACGCATATCAATAATTACGTCGTAGATTGCGCCTTTAGTACAGCGAATTAATTTTGTTTCTGCTGCTGGCAGAATTTGATAGTGCATTCCCCGGATAGTGCCTTTTTTGTAATTAAAAGATAGGTTACATTGGGCAACTGTTGGCTTTAATCCATGTGCTGCAAATTCTTGAGCGCAGAAAGACCGAGCGAAAAAACCACGGTGATCTGGCTTTTCTTCTAAATCAATGATGAATGCGTCTTTAAGTGCAGTTTGAGTGAAGATCATGAATGAATAACCTCGAAAGGAATATTGAGGACAACAAAAATTGGTAAGTTTAAAAACTTAACTTGTTACAAACCTCATCAAAAAGAGTCTTGAGTGGGTTTTTAGATTAACAATTAGCTTGCTTGGACTGAACTATATGGTCGCTAACTTTGGTTGGGGAAAAGTATTGTCTCGATATTGAGTACAAACTTCTGGACGATCGGGAGAAGTAGAAGTGTAGCAAGAGAATAGAGTTAACCTATCTTCTGTGCGTAATGTCCCGTGATGTATGACTTTTTTGGGATCTACAATAATTACTGTTCTTGCTGATCCCATACAAGATTTCCAAGCCTGTTTCGGGATAATTTCATTTAGTTCGTCATCTGTGATGCCTAAATGACCAGATTGCCAAAGCTTGTAGTAAGTACGATAATAGTTTAATCTCAACAAAGAGGTTAAAGAGGCTGGAATATATTCAAAGGGGCCGTGCTTTTCTTCCACATCATTTAAGTAAATAATGATTTTGATCATGCGGCGGTCTTCTGCATCTTTGTGCCATAGTTGTGTACCAAACTGATTTTTATTCGGTAAATCCTTGCGGAGATGTACACCATGAAAAATGATCGGTAGACCAATGTAGTTTTCAATGATATTTAGAAGCCTTTTTTCGCTTCCCCAAGTAGCAAATTCAGGTAAATAGGTAACTGTGTAAATTTGAGGAAACTTTTCATTTGAATCGTCATTATTGATAGATGCCATATGGGACGAATAACTATAAGCTGCCTTGAGCAGTTCTGATGTTGAATCGAATTCCAATTCAGTAAGTGTGGTGATATGAATACCATCACATTTAAGATTGTCAAGAATTTGGCGATCGCCTGCTTCTAGTGCAGGCAAATTAGCAGCATGTTTTAAAAGTGCTAATCTGTAAACTAACTCAGATCCCAGTGAAGATATTTTGCGTTTAATCTTGATCAGCATGGCATGACTACCTTTAATACGCTATCGGCTATTTTCTACTTGTTGCCTTAACTCTGCTCTGGGATAAGTATCATCCCAGTATTGGGTGCAGAGTTCTGGTTTTTCAGGAGGGTTGGCGGTGTAACAAAAAAATAGTGTTGAGCGTTCTTCTGTGCGAACTGTGCCGTGATGCAAAACATTTTTCGCATCTACAATCAAGACAGTACCTGCTGGGCCTGGGCAGGATTTCCAAGCTGATTTGGGGATGACTGTTTTCACTTCTTCATCATCGATGCCCCTATAGCCTGACTTCCAAAGTTTGTAGAACAGCCGAATATAATTCCAACTAAATAAGGAAGTTAAAGAGCGGGGAATGTATTCAAAAGGCCCAGTTTTTTCTTCGACATCATTCAAGTGAATAAAGATTTTGATAATGCGACGGTCTTCGGAATCGCCATGCCATAGTAGTGTGCCAAACTGATGTTTGCTAGGGAAATCTTTACGTAAATGTACACCGTGAAAAGCAATAGGAAGACCAATATAATTTTCGATGAGATTGAGAAGTCTTTTCTCCATTCCCCACGCATAAAATTCTGGTAAACCTGTAACTGTGGAAATTTGTGGCAACTTTTCATCTAGATGGTCGTTGTTGGGATTTTCCATCTGAGACAATTGCTGGTAAGCAGCTTTGAGCAGTTCTGAGCTAGAGTTGAAGCCTAAATCTGCCAGTGTTGTGACACAAACACCATCTTTTTTGAGAGCCTTCAGGATATGGCGATCGCACCCTTCCAATGCTGGCAGATTTCTGCTATGCTTCCAACGAGCTACATAATATTGAAAGTCAGCAGCTAGTGTAGATATTTTGCGTTTAATTACATTAAACATGTGGTAAATTATTTCTAGTTTAAATGTCAATTGGTCGGTAATTTAGTAGCTTATGGCTTATAGCTCCGCATTTCTTGAGTAGATATTTCACTTGATTCTGCTAAACTAAATTCTTTAGAAATCATCACGTCAAAAGCACATAAACTGACTAAAGCCAAAAATGGGACTACTGTCTTAATGGCGGACATAGGCCATCTTCTTAAAGCACCTAAGAAAACTTTCAAGTTGACTTCTTTACCGTTTTGCAAAAGCATCCGCCGACAAAACTGTTTAGAATATCCACTCTGCTCCAATTTCAAAATTACTTCGGGTATGTGTTTGTATTGCATTAACAGTGCAGATTTTGGTTCTTTCTGCCAATAACTCACACCCACAACACATTCCAAATAAGTCTCTTTCGTGACAATTACACGACCATTAGAAGCACAATACCCAGCTAAATATGCTAAAGATATCCAATTATTCTCAGCATCTTGCCAATTTTGTAAAGCGCGTTTCACTAAATCAGTGCGGTAGATTGTAGCAGTCAGAAAAATGACTGCACCGACACTTTTTGAGAAACAATGCTCAAATATAGCTTTACCATCACCATCACCATCTTCACTATCTATATCAAACCAGCGATTACCAACAATTGTTGGTGGATGAACTGGTTCACCGGTAATTTGGTTCCGACCGGAAAAGTTGAGAAACAATAATGATAAATCTTCATATTGCTTAAGTTTGTTAATCACATAAGCAATGGCTCTATCTTGAATTGGATCATCATCACCAATTGTCCAAACATATTTTGTTGTATTAGAATTTAGGCAATACATAATATTTTTGACAACGCCTAAATTCTGAGGATTTTTATTTGATTTAAATGGGATACTGCTAAGTATTATTTGCCATTTTTTAATTACCTCCTGAGTATTATCTGTTGAACAATTATCAGAAACTAAAATTTCACAATCATCTTCAAAACCTTTGATAGCTTGAGCTAGCCATGCTAACTGTTTATCCAGCAATTCAGCACGATTATAAGTCGGTATAGCAATGGTCAGTAATTTCTGCATGGTAAGAAATAGTAGTTAAGAAATTGATATATTAATGGTTACAGGCTAGTCTCTAGCTGTTTGGGTGGAAAAAGAATTGCCCAAGCTGATATACTTAACAAACGTAGGTAAGGAATAAATATCTTGATTGTCAAGAAAGGCCAACGTTTTAAAGCACCTAATAGGATTTTCAAGTCAGTTTTTTGATGGAAATTCTGCCAAATCATTTCCTGACAAAATTTATGAGGATATCCTACCTTTAGTAGTTTTATATAAACTTCAGGTATGTATGCATATCGCATTCTAAAGTTCCATGTTGGGTCAAGATCCAAAACACTAGCGCCCATAGTACATTCTAAATAAGTGTCTTTAGTGACGATGACACTTCCATGAGCAGCGCAAAATGCAGTCCAATAAGCTTGAGAGGCCCAATTATTAGTAGCAGACGGCCATTTTTGTAAAGCTTGTTGCACTAGATTTGTGCGATAAATTGCTGCTGATATAAAAAGTACACCACCAAAATTTTCATTCAGGTAACTTTGAAATACAGCTTTGCCATCAACTTTTAGTTCGTCGTTATCACTATTCAACCAGCGTTCGACAACAAGTTGACCTGTTTGTTTTTGACGACCAGAAAAGTTTAAAAACATTAGTGCTAAATCTGAATCTGAATATGTTTTTAGTGTTGTTAATACATAATCTAGGGTTCTCTCTTGAATTGGATCATCATCACCAATTGTCCAAACATATTTACTATTTGGAGCTTTTAAACAACAAGCAATATTACCCATAACCCCGATATTTTCACTATTCATATTTGAGGTAAATGTAACATTGCTAAGGGTTAGCTGCCACTTTTGAATAACCTCTTGGGTATTATCTGTAGAACAATTATCAGAAATAAATATTTCACAGTCAGACTCAAACCCTTTAATAGATTTAGCTAACCAAGTAAGTTGTTTATTTAAAATATGGGCACGATTGAATGTAGGAATAGCAATAGTCAATAATTTATTCATATAGCGATTCTAAATAATTTTATGGATGGAATAAGCCCGAATCAACACTATTTGATTCGGAAGCTTAGATTATTTGTCCGTTGCTGCTAGGAAACTTTAGCTACTTTTTATTCCAGAAGAAATCTTTGTCAATCTGCTCTGTCCGAATTAGATACTCTAGCTGTTTTAAGCGAGTAAATCCTCTAAACAAGAAAGTATCTTCAGCCATGTGTATTTGACTGAATAAATCAAATAGTTGCTGGGCACCAAGTCGGGCATTCCAATCACATTTAAATCCAGGTAGGATGGTGTTAATTTTCTCGAAAGATACGCGATAGCTGCGGTTATCTGCGCCGTTGTCACCAAAGGATAATTTACAATCTGGGAAAACATCAGCAATAATTTCCGCGATTTCTTTAACGCGATAGTTATTCGCTGTATCTCCCACGTTGAAGATTTGGTTATGTACAATGTCTCGTGGTGCTTCTAAGGTGCAAACTATTGCTTTGCAAATATCCAATGCATGGACTAATGGCCGCCAAGGTGTGCCATCACTAATCATTTTGATTTCTTTGCTAGTCCATGCCAACCCTGCTAAGTTGTTTAAAACAATATCAAAGCGCATTCTAGGAGAAGCACCAAAGGCTGTTGCATTCCGCATAAAGGTGGGAGAGAAGTCATCGTCAGCGAGTGGTGCGACATCTCTTTCTACAAGAGTTTTACATTCTGCGTAGGCTGTTTGGGGATTAACTGCGGATTTTTCTGTGACATCACCTGCGGTAGCAACACCGTAGACACTGCACGAAGACATATATACGAAGCGACGCACACCCATAGCCTTAGCCAAACTAGCCAGACGAACTGAACCTACATGATTAATTTCATAGGTAATATTGGGTGCTAATTGTCCAGCTGGGTCGTTGGAGAGTTCCGCCATGTGAACTATGGCTTCAATACCTTCTAAATCATCAGGAGTGATGTTGCGGATATCTTTATTAAGGGTTTTGGGTGTCACTCCACTAGAGTTGTACAGCCAACCAACTTTATAGAAACCAGTATCTAGACCAATAACTTCATGTCCTCGTTCGATTAACAGAGGCGGTAATAATGAACCTAGATAACCTTCTGTTCCTGTTACTAATATTTTCATTGTGGTTAATTCCTTTTTATTGTGTTGATGAGTTAAATTCTTCGTTTAGCTGGACGCATAGATGTACGCCCTAGAGTGTGTTGCATCCAGAAGGAAAGCGCTATATATGACTTGGCTAACAGTCATTATGTAGTTACTAAAACCTTTGCAGGCTTACTTATTGGGTAGCAGCACTCTATAGCGGTTTTTAATTGATGCATACACTTTTTTTCCGGTGGGACGGGTGTCTTACCTATCCTTTGTATTTTCAGGCAGGCAAAGATGCCCACTATACAAGATTCATCCCTTAATTCAGCAGTCCCGGAAATAATAACTATGCTATCTATGCAATTACTACACTCTCTAGATGCGAAAGTTGGGGAATTTCTGCCACAAGCGCTTTGCCGATTTCTAGAGAAGATGTGGCAGCAGGAGAAGGAGCATTGCAAACATGAATGGAGTTTTGACCAGAAACAATCAAAAAGTCGTCTACAAGCTTGCCATCGTTCATTAAGGCTTGAGCACGGACTCCTGCATGGGTGGGAACTAAGTCTTCTGCTTGCATTTCGGGAATTAGTTTTTGTAAACTTCTGGTGAAGGCTGCTTTGCTAAAAGAACGAATGATTTCTTGGATGCCTTCATCAGCGTGTTTAGCTGCTAACTTCCAAAAACCGCGATAGGTGAAGACTTCCAGAAAATCTCGTAAGTCAAAGTCGGTTTTTTTGTAACCTTCGCGTTTGAGCGATAGAACTGCGTTTGGCCCTGCATGAACGCTACCATCAATCATCCGGGTAAAGTGGACACCCAGGAAGGGGAAATCTGGATTGGGAACTGGGTAGATTAGTGTCTTGACCAGATAGCGTTTTTCTGGGGTGAGTTCGTAGTATTCTCCCCGGAATGGGACAATTTTGGCTTGGGGTTCAACTTGACCTAGTTTGGCGGTGCGATCGCTATGCAATCCAGTACAATTAATTACAAAGCGGGTTTCAAAGTTACCGTTGTTTGTTTGCAGTACCTGATTTTTACCACTTGGAGAGATTTTCAGGACTTTTGTATTCAGGTGTAAATCTCCACCCTGCTGTTGAATTAGCTGGGCATATTTTAAACAAACTTGCTTGTAGTTAACAATACCAGTTGAGGATACCCGAATTCCACCTACACATCTTACGTGAGGTTCAATTTCCTTGACTTCTTCGGGGCTGATTCTCTGGACTTCTATGCCATTGTCTAAGCCGCGTTGATAGAGATTTTCTAAGCGTGGTAGTTCTTGTTCTTCAGTTGCAACAATTACCTTACCACAAACTTCATGGTCAATTCCATGCTTTTGGCAGAATTCTACCATTGAACGAGAACCATTACGACAAAATTTAGCTTTGAAACTTCCTGGCTTGTAGTAAATACCAGAATGAATTACGCCGCTATTATTGCCAGTTTGGTGAAATGCCCATTGGCTCTCTTTTTCTAGTACTAAAATACGCGCATTAGGATAGCGTTTTCCTAAAGCCAACGCTGTTGAGAGTCCAACTATTCCCCCACCTATAATCGCAAAATCATACATTAGTATTATTGTAGCTAAGAGTCAGAGTAAATAAGTGTTTTTTGGAGTTACAATCTAGTACATTAAGACGGAAGCCAACATGCCATATCATAAAATATCAAAACAAAAGCCTGAAATAAAGTTCATTTGACTTTTGACTTTTGAGAGCCAGTTGCTTCTCCCTTGGCGCTAGCCTCTCCCTTTGGGAGAAGGGGAGACGCTGCGCGAACAAGTCGGGGAACCGCAAGGGCGCACTGGCTCCTTTTGACTTCCGCCTAGCGGCTACCATACCTTCCAAGGAGCCTGATTGTTTTTCCACAGCCCTTCGAGATAGTTTTTATCACGTAAAGTATCCATCGGTTGCCAAAACCCATGATGTTTAAAAGCAGATAGCTGTTCCATATCAGCTAGCTTTTCTAATGGCTCTTGCTCCCATACCGTAGAGTCATCAGCAATTAAGTTGATTACTTCTGGTTCTAACACAAAATAACCACCATTAATCCAAGCTCCATCACCTTCCGGTTTTTCCCGAAAGCTGGTGATTTTGGTTTGTTCATATCCTAAAGAAATAGCACCAAAACGTCCGGCTGGTTGAACAGCGGTAAGTGTTCCTAAGCTATTTTGTTCTTTATGAAACTTAATTAGCTCGGTGATATTAATATTACTGACACCATCACCATAAGTAAAGCAAAAAGTCTCGTTACCAAGATGTTCACTGATTCGCTTTAGGCGTCCGCCTGTCATTGTATTATCACCCGTATTTACTAAGGTGACACGCCAGGGTTCTGCATAACCAGAATGCACGTTCATCTGGTTAAAGCGCATGTCAAAGGTTACATCTGACATGTGTAAGAAGTAGTTAGCAAAATACTCTTTAATGATGTAACCTTTATAACCGCAACAAATGATGAAATCATTAATGCCGTGCGCAGAGTATGTTTTCATTATATGCCAGAGAATTGGCTTACCACCAATCTCAACCATCGGCTTGGGTCTAATACTGGTTTCTTCACTGAGGCGTGTACCAAGACCTCCAGCCAAAATCACCACTTTCATGCAATTACCTCGGAGATTTGTAGGGATATGATTATTTGACTTTTTTGAGATGAAGAGGATGCACTTAAATGGAGAAAAATATATTTCTGATTTCTGTTTCTCCGTCAACAATCTAACTGTAATTTCCGATGAAATTATAAAGGTAAGATAAATTAAAATCTTTTCTATATAAAAGCTCTATGAATATCTATAAATACAAAAATAAATTACTTAATAAAATAAAAATATCACCTATAAAATAACTAGGGTTAGTTGGCGCTAACCCTAGTCAGGCTTGATTTTTGAAATCAAAATCAATAATATGCTAGTCAGAAAAGTTACTTGTTTCTAGTTAGTTTTCTCCCCATTAATTGAACCTTGGAATAAAGGGTCACATTTGTTTTCTACAACTACGCACATATTACTGAGTGCTTGCTGATAATTATCCATGTCATCTTGCTCAAGAAATATTTTGGCAGATGCCTGTATATCTTCGACAGCTTTTGTCTGGTTTTTGTTAGCTTCACTACCGCCATATTGTGCCAGTTCATAGCGAACCATACCTCGTTTGAGATATGCTTTTGCTAGTTTAGGGCTTAGAGTTAATGCTTGGTTAAAGTCAGCGATCGCTTGATTATATTCTTGCTGATAATTGCTGCTATATTGAGCAATTTGATAATAGACAACACCCCGCTGAAAGTAAGCTTCGGCTTTGGAAACATTAAGTTTTATTGCCTGAGTAAAATCTGCGATCGCTTTTTTGTAAGCTTGTTGAGATTCACCGCTATATTTAGCCATTTGAGCGCGGACAATCCCCCGTCTGACATAAGCTTCAATTTCATTATTATCCAGACCGATAGCTCGATTATAATCAGCGATCGCTAGATTATATTCTTTATCAGGATCGTTGCTATATTTGGCGAGCATATAGCGGGCATTGCCCCGATTTACCAGAGCTTTGATTTGATTGGGATTGATTTTCAGAGCTTGGCTATAATCTGTAACTGCTCCTTCATAGTCTTTCAGGTTATAGCGGGCATTGCCACGATTTACAATTGCTCTAGCATGTGTCGGTTCTTGTTCAATTGCTTGGCTAAAGTTGACAATTGCTTTCTCATAGTCTCGCTCTTTATAAGCAATATAACCTTGCTGATAAGAATCAGCGAAGCTAAGTTTATTATTTGGATGGGAAGACTTGATTGTTTGTTGGGTGTAAGCATTTTGGGAAACCAACGGCTGAGTAAATTTAATCATTACGTCTGCATATCCCAATAAACCAAAACCCAGCAAACAACAAATAATCGGGTACAACTTTGACTTTTTGGAAGGTTTATAATATGAACCGCTGGGAGTCATTGGCTGCCAGTAATTAGCTAGCTGCGGTGACATGGCTCGTTGGGGAAAATGCGGTGTCTGAGTGTAGCGCTTTCTCGCTTTGATTCGCGGTTGGAGATGTTCTCTAGCTTCTATAGCCCGATGTGATGGAAAGGGGTCGCGTCCGCCTAATCGCACGGTACGTTCGCACCAGGGACAGCTACGCATGTGGTTGTTGTAGCGATGCTGGGGATTTGTCGTGCAGGTAATCAGGGACTCTTCGGCTTCAGCGATGGCTGAGAGCCAAGTCTGGGCACTGGGGCGCAGCTGTGGATTGTTGTGACCTTCTTCAAAACAACGGACAAATAGTTCTTGTAAGCTGGGATGGAGAATTTCCCAAGGGGGTGCAATGGGTGTCGGCAGGTAGGGTACGTAACGCTTTTGGCTGTAAGTGAAATGACCCGATGCAATGCGGGCTTCGTAAGGTGGTGGCTCAATCGCACCTTGAAAAATCCCCGAAAATGGGTGGGTGCCTTCCATTAAGAGTTGAAATACTAGCACCGCCAACCCAAATAAATCGTGAGAGATTTCGCGATCGTGCTGGGCAAAAGTTTTATTCTGTAGTTCTGGTGGAGTAAACTCTGGTTTACCCACTGGACAGCGATAAACAACTTTGTTGTTTGGGTCGGTTACTTGGAAAGAGTCTGTGTCTATCAAAGTCACCAATGCCGTATCGCTGACGAGAATATTGGATTCGTTCACATCACCAATGCAATATCCACTAGCGTGCAAAGCGGCAAAAGCCGCCGCCAGGTTACGAGCCGTGCGGAGCAGGTACTGATAGTTGAATAGGGGGCAGTGTTGCCGACGGGTTCTGGGGTTGTAAAAGTCGATGATTGGACGCATCCCCTGAATACGTGGCATCAAAAAGCCCATGATGCTATTTTTACCATCTGCCGCCCGTAATAAATCTTCTGGCCAAGCGATAGAGATATGCCCTAAACTAGCGGTAGGGTTTTCTGGCGGGTTGGCAAGCATTGCTTGGAGTTTATCAGCATGAGCAGTGGTTGGCTTGTGGTAAATCTTCGCCACCAAATTGCTATCGGATGGTACTGCATAAACGCAAGCTTCACCCCCACGCCCCAAACTGACATTGAGGCTGAGGATTTCTTTTTTAGGGGAACAACGTAGTACCTGCATAATGAAATTACCGCTAACGGGAGTTATTGTAAGATGTGAAACCTGTAGATTGATTGCTCACGAGTCGTTGAATGCGGCTATAATGAGTGTCAAATCATCATCAGTGCGTTGCGTAATCCGCTCTGAGCGTAAAAATTTTACCAATTGCTCCTTCGCTTCTGTCTTATCCTCGGTATTGGCGACAAATTCAAACAGCGGGAAAAAGAATGGTTTGTGAGGTTCGCCAACAACCATATTCAAAGCCAGCATTTGTAATCCGTCGGTGATGATACCAACGTTTTCTATGTCTGTGCGCCATAGTCTCATCTGTGCTGTATCTAAGGCATTGGGTGAAGTTAAAAAAGTGGTTTCGTTGATGTATTCACCGCTATCAGGCATCGTCAGTGCCAATAGGTTGCCCATACAATCTTTTGCCACTGCCAAACCATCACCTATCTGAACTACAGCTACAACTTCTGGTGTGGCAACCAGCATAATTAAGGTAGTTGCTAAATCTTGAGGCTGTTTGTCACAAGTAGCCGCCTCATCTTCCACAGCTTTTTTGGCGGCGAATATGGCATCATTTAAGAGCGATCGCACCAATGTATCATCAGTCAAACTTTTTCGGGTCAGCCCTTTGGTAGAAATGTTTTCTATTGCTGTCTCCACAGCAACCATCGCTCCCACTTTCCCAAGGCTAGCAGAACCCGCGCCATCTGCTGCGGCCGCCACTAAAACATTATCTGACAATATCTGCCAGTGATGAGCATCCTGACATAATTGATTGTTTTTTAAGTGACTTGTACCACATACAGACGCAGCCACAATCCGCCATTGAGCAATCTGTTTTGATATGTTCATAAATTTTTTTCTAGCAGCTAGCTGTGTAAACATCAAGCTGCAATTTTTAATTAAACAGTCCCCCAACCAATTGGCGGTAGTGCTACCTGTTCGTCTACTTGGGAATGAGAAACAGCCGACATACTAGTTGACAGCCAGACAAACATCTCGATAAAATTTAATCCTTTAAGCTTTAAGGGAGTACGTACAGTTATTTGATTTAAACGCGTCATATTCGCATTTTCTACTCCTACTGTAAAGAATGCTACCCGCTTGTTCGCCTCGTCTCCCTGTAGGCGATGGGATGCTTGCTCTACCACTTGCTCTAACTCACCTTGGGGTTCTCCATCGGTAATCATAAATACCCAAGGACGATAGTAAGCAATCCCGTTGGCACGATACTGAGATTTCCGCTCTTGAATTATGTCCAAAGCTTTATGAATTCCCGCACCCATTGTAGTCAAGCCCTGTGCTGTCAAAATAGGCGGATTGAATTGATCGGCAGTCACAAAGTCTTGTACTACATTGATATTACTATCAAAAGTGACGATCGCCACTTCCACCCGTCTAGCGGCTAAAGAATTTTTGACTAATTCATCCTTTAAGCTTAGTAAACCTTGATTTAAAGCTTCAATCGGCTCTCCTTGCATCGACCCAGATGTGTCTAATAAAAGTACACAAGGACAACGTGGTTCTGGGTTCTCAGCAAATTCTACTACTTCATCAAGTCTTAATGTATCATGCATAACTTTTTGTGTTATGTTAAAGTCCAAAGCTTTATTTTCCTTTGCTCAGAGTATATATATCCAATCGCCGAGGCGACTACAGAATATAGTATCTAGTGGTAGATGCTCTAATCTTTATTAAACAAATTATTTTCATGAAGTTCTCTATATACTCTATATATTTAAGATGAACTTGAGCACAGCTTAGTTTAGCAAAAAAGAGTTTATCAAAACCCAGCATTACCTGTTGTAATGTATCTACCAAAAAGTTATATCCATTAAACCTACAGTACAATAAATACGTAAACTTTCCTAGATAAATTTTTAAAGATTTTATGTAGAAGAATCGTTTCTTTAAGGAAGAGTAATTAACCATAATTAAGCTAGTTAACTCTAGAATTATACCAGTGTAACTGCGCGAACTTGGAATCAAATTTACCTCTTGAAGTTAGTGGGTATAAATAAACGTCATTATTAAGGTCTTCACTCAACAGTTGTCAGTAGTAGGTAAAATCCAGAATTAACCAACATCGACTGATAATCTAGCTATGATATGATGTTTACCTTTATTCATACCTACTTGTTTTTTGAGATAGATTAAGTTAAATGTGCCAAATTTAACAAATAACTTAGAAAACTTACAATTTTTAATATATGTACATACTTTAAAATAAATAATTTTTGGGTATAAAAATATTAGAAAGAAAAGAATACTTTATAGCTCATATTTTCAATCTACAAATGTTCAGTTGTTGATTCCGCAAAAAACTTGAAAAATATGAATTACTCAGGTACATTCACCAAACTACGTCCTCTAAGTTTGTTAAGACAATTATCCAATTGTTCCGACAGTACTTGTTTACAAGTATTGAGTAACTCAGTTTCTTGGTCGATTTACTTAGAACAGGGCAAAATAACTTACGCTACCCATTCCGTGGAACCTTTTGATCGACTAGAACGCTATTTGCGACGCCTCAGCCAGCAAATTCCACTCCTTACTAATGAGGTTCGCGTGCAAGTACGGCTGATGTTTGAACTTGACTCACACAGTCAGTTAATCAAAGATGACACTAATTCGAGTAGCCACCCTCCTGAGTATCAGGCTATATCCTGGCTTGTTAGTCAACAACATCTACATTCTACACAAGCAGCAGTACTGGTTCAAGAATTAGTTAAAGAGGTAATTGAATCATTTTTGCTTATCCAAGAAGGTACTTATGAATTAACTGAACCAGTTGAGAGAATGCCAAAAATTTGCAGGCTAGATGTAGAAAAAGTTCTCGACCGTTGCCAAGTAAAATTACAGAATTGGCAGGCTTTTGTACCCAAAATTTCTTCTCCATATCAACGTCCATATCTGTTGATTAATAACAAGTTTGATAACCAAGATTTACCAGACCTCCAGCCAGATTTAACTAACTGGATGAAGGGTTTTAGTCTCTGTCATCTGGCTGCAATTTTGAATCAAGATGAAATTCAACTAGCTCGCAATTTATACCCTTACATCCTTGAGGGTGCGATTATCCTCCATGAACCAGATCCACCATTTGATAAATTACCAAAGATTTTTGAGGAGCGACCGCTTTTCTCAAAATTGATTTCAGGGTTAGTTGACACCAAACAAGAACTAAGTACCACTGTTAATTCTTACCAAAATATTCCTGAAGAGAAAATAGTTTCTGTTCAGCGATTACCACAGATTTCTACTCCTTCAAAAGAAGAATTTCAGGAACCAACAACATCAAATAACATAAATCCTGCTTCCCAAAGAGTAACGGCTGCTACTGTAACAGTACAAAAAGTCCATAAAATTGTTTCTGTAGATGATAGCCCCACAATTCTTAAAGAAATTAGTTATTTCTTAGAAAATGAAAATTTTTCTGTAGTGACTATTAACGATCCAGTGAAAGCCGTTTTGTCAATTATAAGGCACAAACCGGATTTAATTTTGTTGGATTTAAACATGCTAGGAATTGATGGTTATGAGTTGTGCCGAATTATACGAAATAATTCCCTATTTCAAAACACTCCTATTATCTTTGTCACTGGGAATAAAGGGATTGTAGACAAAGTAAAAGCCAAATTAGTCGGGGCTTCTGGTTATTTAACCAAACCGTTTACCCGCGCCGAATTACTAAAAATAGTCTTCATGCATTTGACTTAAATTAACCACTCCAATGAGTTGCGGTTAATTATTTTTTCTATACCTTACCCACTACATTTCAAAGAGTAATACTTCTGGGTTAATTACAGATTGAAATTCTTGAAGTGCCAGAAGGTTGATTCTCGCGCCGCTCAATGAGAGCAATGTCAACTGCAAAGCTTAATCCAGAAGTATTGTATTCAAAATGTAATCAACTCAAGTTGGCAAAAAGGTCATTGCTACAATAGACAGGCTTACCGATGCAAAAACTGGCTCCTGTCTGCGACAAACTTTTAGGCTATGGTAGAGAAATCATAATTTGGGTTGATATAGCCTGGATTTGATATGGCGGATGTTACAAGGTTAGGACTGGTGAGTAAATTGCTGATATCAGTTCCTATATCTTGGCTAGGCTTAGTACTACCTAGTGATATCAGTTGGCCACTAGCAGGGAAATTCCAGCCTTCATTACCAATGAGTGTTTTGTCATCACCACTGGCTTCAATCCGGTTTCCAAGGAGATTGCTGTTAGTTACATTGGCAGTGTTCCCACTACCAAGAATGTCGTTTTTACTACCAGGTAATGTATTGGCATTACCAAGGATGTCGTTGTTATTGCCTAAGTTCCAGTTACCGTTACCGTTGGTTGTGTTCTCGTTACCAAAGCCCCAGTTGCCATTACCTTCGGTTTTGCTGTCATCACCGTAGTTCCAGTTACCGTTACCGTTGGTTGTGTTCTCGTTACCAAAGCCCCAGTTACCATTACCGTCGGTTGTGTTGTTACTACCATATAGCCAGTTACCGTTACCTTGGCCACTGTTACCGATAGCATTTGCACCATCTAATTTTTGAATATCAGATATCCAGTTGTCGCTCTTATAAGGTACAGGTTGACCGTTGCCAGTTTCAGGTAGGTTGCTACCACTTTCCTTGGAAGGCGGAGTGCTGCCAAATGGTAAGTTACCAGGGAGGTTGCTACCGCCACCAGATGCGTTACCACCAGATGCGCCACCACCAGTTAAGGGGTTACTACCGCCACCAGATGCGCCACCACTAGCCAAGGGGTTGCTACCGCCACCAGATGTGCCACCACTAGCCAAGGGGTTGCTCCCGCCACCAGATGCACCACCACCAGCAAAGGGGTTGCTACCATCACCTAAGGCAGTAATATCACCGCCAACGACTTCAATGAGTTGATTGAACGGATTATTGGTATCAGTTAAAGCCCGCTCGTCAAGTGGTCGCTCGTAATTATATTTGTACTTTCCATCTTCACTGGTTGTGGATGAGTTACCACCACCGATGAAGGAAGCGAAAGTATTACTACCACTAGCAGCGCCACCAAAGCTACTGCCACTATCTAGACTGCTGCCATCGCTAGACTGCCATTTGCCATCACTGAAAGAAAAATTGCCATTACCAGTTAAATTGTTGCTAGTACTTTGTGACCCAGTAGTTTGATTGCTATTGCCAGAAGTTGCCATTAAAATTAAACTCCTATTACTCAAATTGAAATCCCTCTATCAAGAGGAAGATCAACGACATGAATGAAAGCATTTTTTTACTTTCATTTTCAATAAAAAATACTAATAAAAACAGCAAGCACCACATCTAGTAAAAGTGTACAAAATCAGCTTTACATTTAAAATGAACAAAACTTCGATTGTCTTGCCGATTTTTTAGATTGGATTGTCTATTCTTTCGATCTTGTTGAGGTAGATTTCAGAAAAATGTCCGATAATCTTTATGGTGAAAGCTTTAGAGGCAGTTTTTACAGTTATTTTCCGGCACAAACAGGGCAAATTTATCTTTTTGGAGTTCTATAATACAATGCAATGTAATTACACTACAAAAAAGAGTGAAGTGTGATTTTTGTAGTCTATTGAGTGAGAAAATATTACTTGTGAGATTTTATCGAGTTTTAAAGATTTAAGTTCTGCGATCGCCAAAGCAAACGCATCTAAATTACTCTCGATCGCAACCAATGTTAAGAACCAACGAAAAAATCAATATTTCTCATTTGATTTATTTTCCAAGTCTCAAAGCCATGTCTACGATGGGCTACGCCTTGTGAAATCGTGGTCATTGCTTATTGCAAAAAACTGGGCTTGTTGAGAACAGAGAAAAAATAATGTCCCTTTTACATAATGTAATAATTGCTAAAATATGGAGTAATAATGCTAGAAAGTAAAACTACAGCCAATCTTCAAGATAAATTAAGCAACAACTTCTTTGAAAAGCACTGTTGAAGTTTTTGAAATCAGAAAAAAGCTTATGTATTTAGATTGCTGGTTTTATGGTATTTTAGCTCAAGCGTGAGAAACCAAATGGCTCTCAATCGTAATGGTTATGCAATAAGCGATGTCTACGACGGGCTGCGCCTACGCACAAAAGTTAGCTAATTGCATTTTGTCTTTTAAAGCTTCACTCTAGCAGAAAACAGAACTATTTATAAGCCTGCTTTCTGGCTCAACTAATAATAAAATTCCTAACTATGGAGTATAAAAAATGAAAATTGTAGTGAGCGCAGCAGTTATCTTAACATTTATTGGTGGAGCAAATTGTCTTCCTAGCTATGGACTCTTATCAAATATCAAGCCTTCAAACATAGAAGTTCAATCAATTGCTCAAGGTAATCATCAACAATTGATGGCTAGAGTTGGAACTACTTTAGATACTCCATTTTATCTTAGATATGGAAAGACAGCTTACCTCCGCACTGAAAATATTGAAATCAAATTTTCAAAAGTTATCCAGGATTCTCGGTGTCCAACTAATGTCACTTGTATTTGGCAAGGGCAAGTTATTATTGGATTAGACATCATAAAAAATGGGAAGCAAGTTTCAACATTAATGCTAACCCTGATTCCAGGTCGCGATCCTTTACCAATTCAACTTTCAGATAAATATTCGGTGAAATTGATCAAGGTTTCCCCGTACCCAATTAGCGGACAGACGATCGCGCTCCAAGACTACATTGTTAAAATTGTTGTTAGTAAAAACGTAGAAACTAAATAACTAACCTTTGACTTTTGACTTTTGACTTTTGACTTTTGACTTCCCTGAAGGGGTTGACACGCTTTTTTTCTAAAACAAAACCCCTGGATTTTTCACAAACGAGAAATCCGGGGGTATGTAGTTTAACGTCAAAATCAACCAAATAAAAATAATGTCTCACTTCCCTGCATAGATACATTCTCAGTATTTACTTTATTTTTACATTGCCAGTCTAACGTAGTAGGATTGTTCAAGTGAAAGGGTACGCCTTGCGGGGCGAGTAGCCATCGATCGCTTCTTGCACCTTAAAATAAGAGCAAAAGACGATTCCTAAAACAAGCACACTCCATGCGTATTTCTCTAAATTGGCTGCGCGAACTAGTAGAGATAAAACTTAGTCCAGAAGAATTAGCCGAAACCCTAACAATGGCAGGGTTTGAGGTTGAAGAGATTGAAGACCGCCGCACTTGGGCAAATGGCGTGGTTATCGGCAAAGTGCTTGAGCGTCAACCCCATCCCAACGCCGATAAATTGAGTGTTTGCCAAGTGGATATCGGTACAGGTGAAACTTTAAATATTGTCTGTGGGGCTGCCAATGTGAAGGCAGATATCTATGTCCCAGTGGCAACCACGGGTACTTACTTACCCAAAATTGATTTAAAAATCAAACCTGCAAAACTGCGTGGTGTCCCATCTCAGGGCATGATTTGTTCTTTAAAGGAACTCGGTTTGCCCACCGATATAGACGGAATTCATATTTTTACCCAGGAAAATTTACCATTGGGTAGTGATGTCCGTCCGTTGCTAGGTTTAGATGATGTAATTTTAGACCTGACTGCAACTGCCAATCGCGCTGATGCTCTAAGTATGGTAGGCGTAGCCAGAGAAGTAGCAGCTTTAACTGGTGGAAAGTTGAGCATTCTTGAACCTGCTGAAGTCTCTATTCCCAAAAATGCCGGAAATTTAGCTTTAAAAATTGCCGATACCCAAGCTTGTCCTGCATACATTGGTACGGTAATTGAACAAATCAAAATTGCTCCATCTCCCGAATGGCTGCAACAGCGTTTGCGGGCGGCTGGGGTACGTCCAATCAGTAATGTGGTGGACATTACTAACTATGTCTTGTTGGAATGGGGACAACCACTGCACGCTTTTGATGGCGATCGCCTAAAATCTGTTGCAGGTAGCGAAAATTTAAGCATCGGTGTTCGCTTCGTCAATAATGGAGAATCCCTCAAAACTCTGGATGGACAAACTCGCACCCTCGCATCCCAAAATTTGTTAATCACCGCTAACGATAAACCCGTTGCCCTGGCGGGAGTCATGGGTGGGGAAGAAACAGAAGTCCATCAAGGTACTCAAAGCCTAGTTTTAGAAGCAGCTTTATTTGATTCCGTGGCAATTCGCCGTTCTTCCCGGAGTGTTGGGTTAAGAAGTGAGGCTTCTGGCAGATACGAACGGGGAGTTAACCGGGCTGAGTTGGAAATAGCCAATCGCCGCGCCTTATCCTTAATTAGCGAATTAGCTAGTGGAATTATAGTTCAGCAAGAAATTGCCGACACCCGCCCCGATCCATCTACTTGGAGTCGTTCTATCGCCCTGCGTTTAGACCGAGTTAATCAGATATTGGGGCCTATCGATTTAGAAGAAGACACAGGCGAACTGCAAAAACAAGATGTTGAGCGCATCCTGACTGCATTGGGGTGTCAGTTGACTCCTTCAAAAGAAGATAGCACCCATCAACCTACGTGGTCAGTTTCCGTACCACCCTATCGTTACCGCGACTTAGAGCGCGAAATTGATTTAATTGAAGAAATCGCCCGTCTCTATGGTTACAACAAATTCTGCGATACTCTACCAGAAAAAGCGGAAGCTGGCTATTTGCCTTTAGATGAGGAAGTGATTCGCAAATTACGAGCTTTCCTCCGGGCTGAAGGATTAACAGAATTAATCCACTATTCTTTAGTCAAACCAGGAGAAGACAGAAATATAGTACTGTCCAATCCCTTATTTGTCGAATATTCAGCACTGCGAACCGATTTGATCTCTGGGTTAATTGATGCCTTTCAATACAATTTAGAGCAGGGTAATGGCGCCCTTAACGGCTTTGAAATCGGGCAAATTTTCTGGCAAGAAGAAGACGGTTTGCAAGAAACAGAAGCCCTGGCGGGAATTGTGGGAGGCGATCGCACCCTTGGCAAATGGTCAAAAAGTGGACGCGAAGAACCCATCACCTGGTTTGAAGCCAAAGGCATTTTAGAAAGTGTATTTCGGCAACTTAGCTTGGAAATCGAATTTCAACCCGATCGCCGCGACGATCGCTTACATCCAGGACGCACCGCTTCCCTGTGGATTGGGGGTAACAGACTGGGGATTTTTGGACAACTCCATCCCCAACTGCGACGAGAAAAAGGTTTACCAGATTCCGTTTATGTTTTTCAGTTGGATCTAGATGTGCTTTTAGATTCTCTGGGAGAAGATGAAATTCTCGTCTCCACATTCCAGCCTTATTCTACATATCCAGCTAGCGATCGCGACATCGCCTTTTTCGCACCCGTGAAAATTTCAGTTGTCGAAATTGAAAAAGTAATTACCAAAGCCGGCAAAGATTTGCTCGAATCGGTGGAATTATTTGATGAATATCGGGGTGAAAACGTCCCCGAAGGACAGCGGAGTTTAGCATTCCGCTTAATTTATCGGGCTAGCGATCGTACTCTTACTGAGGCAGAAGTCGAACCAGTACACAATAAAGTCCGCGAAGCCTTGGTGGAAAAATTCGGTGTCAACCTGAGAAGTTAGAAGTTACGAGTTTTTTAGCTGGTTTTTCGCGTCAGTTTTACCCCACCCTAACCCTCCCCTGTTATTTCGGCGTACGCATTTGTTATTTCGGCGTACGCATTTGTTATTTCGGCGAACTCATTTGTTATTTCGGCGTACGCATTTGTTATTTCGGCGTACGCATTTGTTATTTTGGCGTACGCATTTGTTATTTCGGCGAACTCATTTGTTATTTCGGCGTACGCATTT
>NZ_JABXKF010000088.1 GCF_017115165.1 Nostoc sp. LPT
CACAAAGCCAGAATTGAACAATATCGATTTCGCAGAGACCCCAAGGGTTACTTGGTTAATTTAGAGAGTCGTCTTCTCTAGTAAGTTTTACCACACTAGGATATTCAAATAAGTTTGATGAGTGAGGTTAGGAAGGATAGAAAACAAATTGCAGCACTAGCACAAGCCCTAGCTTTGATTGAGTCACGCTTGGATGTTCTCGATCCTCCCAATCTAATGACACTTGAAGAAGATAGTCAGGCTAGACAGTCTAGACAAGGGGAAACCTGGGAGAATGATGCTGTTCAGTTTTTAGATGCAATCAGCTGGGGTGATGATAATGGGTGAGATTAACGATTTACGATTCACTGCACCACCATCCGACTTGGAGCGTTGGGAGTGGTTTTTTAAGGAGATGGAGAAACGCGGACTGATAACTATTTTTGAAAGCTCCCAACACTACGCCAACCGAGGCGACTCGAAACTAAAACGTCAATAATATTAATTATAAGCTAGAACATAAAGAGAATACCAATTCCATTGTTATTTTTGGATATTTAGATTCATTTTGAGGTACTGGCGGTAGAGTATGGATTCATCACTCTGACGCAAGGCGCTCTTGTAACACTGGTTCAACTTCTGGCGCTCTTATGAGTAAAGAGTTATCCTCTGGTGATTCTTCTCTCAATGTATTGGCGCAAGAGCGAAGTAGGGATTCAGCCGTTGTTAGGAGCGTTCGTACACGCATCAGCCGATTTCGTCGCTCAATCCCAAGTTGCGCCTCTAAAAAACGTGGGTCATTGTCATGGCTCAGATGAATAACCTTGACGAGTTGCTTCTCAATAGAGGGTTCAAATATTGGTTCTCTTGCTGTCAACTTCTTGTAACCATAAACACCACTTGGACGTTTCACACTGTAGTGGTGTACTTCGCAGCCAGGAGGAGCAATGTATTGCCCTTCTTTATTATTCAATTGCTCATGTAACTGTTCCACAAGGGAGGCGATCGCATCCATTCTCTCGGTTACACCCAAACTTAGGGCAGTTTGAGGGCATCCCCTGGCCATCAACATCATGATTGCAGCCTGGCGACGTGTAATTCTAAAGGTTTCTCTGAGGCGCTCCTGCTCAAGAAGGCGCACGCGAATTAGTTCGATCTCCTCGTCTGGACTCAATTTCATCGCTGAACCACAGGTTTTGTAATATAATTCAGGCATTCTCCAGAATCTAGTAGTCCTGGTTGCAGTATCATACTAGCGCAGTCAAAGCCGAGTCCACATATTTTCGTCGGCATAGTTTTTCTATTTCTATAGTTCTAGCTGAATAATTTTATTATATCAGCTAGAACTAATCGAGATGCAAGCCACCTTTTGGAGAGAGAGTGTATTAATCGTAGTTTATGTCGGATAAAAGATAAGGGTCGCTTATTTTATATTGTAGTTTTATGCTACAACGTAACTTAAAGCATAATGTGAGCAAAGTCTAGATTTAAAGGATTTACGTGCTGGAGTCGATAGTCAGTACCAAATTGAGATATATGTTTAAATGTTTTACTGGCGAATGACACTACTAACGGTGTTGAGCAGTATTAAGGTTAGTGTGGCTTTGGTGTAAAACTATGGCTCGTGATTTATTCCATAATATTGTGAGGTCTGCATTAGAAAAAGAGGGTTGGGTAATTACAGATGATCCGCTCAATATTAGGTGTGGCGGGGTTGATGTTCAAATTGATTTAGGTGCAGAGCGACTTCTAGCTGCCGAAAAAGCAGGAGAAAAAATAGCAGTTGAAATCAAAAATTTTGTGAGTGCCTCAAAAATTTCTGAATTTCACATGGCGCTAGGACAATTTATTAATTACCGTACAGCATTGCGTGTTGAGGAGCCAAATAGAACCTTATATTTAGCTGTACCGTTGGTAACTTATAACGACTTTTTTAACTTGTTTTTTATTCAAACTGTAGTTAATGAAAACAAATTAAAGCTAATTATTTACAATCTGGAAACTGAGTCAATAGAACAATGGACAAATTAAATGAATACCGGACAAAAGTTAGGCAACTGTTAACTAAATATCTTCAGTACAAGCCTAGTTACGGAGATGTAGAAGTCGAACAGATTTTTGATACAGAACATGACCATTATCAAATTATTAGTGTTGGATGGAATAATCAAAAGCGGATTTATGGGCCAATAATGCATTTAGATATCAAAAATAATAAAATTTGGATTCAACAAAATACAACGGAAGCAGATATTGCTTTAGAATTAATGGAAATGGGTATAAATAAACAAGATATTGTCATCGGTTTTCATACTCCAAAAATGCGTCAACTCTCAGGATTTGGTGTAGAATAAAAGCGAAAGTAATCCGACGTAAGTATATTTTTTAATAATAAAAGTTATCTAATTTAGAATGAATTACAGTGCAGATTTTTTACTACCCATTAAATTAATTTCGATTGAAGATGCCGCACTCACTAGAGAGACAGGAAGTAGTAAAAGACTTACAAAAACAACTCTACCAACCGATATCCGGTGGGTAAAGGTGCTAGAGTTTTTACGCAGCAATAACCTTGCACCGAACAGTCGTAAGCTTTATGAACGTGAACTGAAGCGGTTTTTGGCATGGAGTGAGCTGCACTATCATGAGCTACGCCCACGTCACTTCGCGTTATATAAAGAGTATTTGCGGGATGAACTGCGGACTGATGTTGGTAAACCGCTTTCAAAAAGCACCATAAATGCCTCAATTGCGGCACTCAAAAGCTTTTTTAAATGGATGTGCTATACGTATCCTGACATTATTGCTACTAATCCGACACTGGGGATAAAACTGGAAAAAGTACCTCTACCACCAGCCCAGAGTTTAACTCCAGAGCAGATGGAGCAGGTATGGTCAGCGTTGGAGTTATTGGGAGAAACAAAACAACGGGATACAGCACTCGTTCACATTCTCAGTCATGGACTCCGGGCTGGGGAAGTTGTACAGCTAAATGTTGGCTCATTTGATGGCAAGCTGCTGTTTTTACCAGATACCAAAACGAATGAACCACGCTTAGTGCCACTACGAAAAGAAAGCCGAGAAGTCGTGGCAGATTATTTACAATTGCGCTCACAGCAAGGAGAGGTGTTAAACAGCCTTAGCCCACTGATGATTTCACACCATGCTTCATATAAGGGTGAACGCTTGAGTTATCACGGCATTTACTTCGCTGTGGAAAAAATTGGTGAAATAGCTCACATTGAAGATTTACATCCTCACTCCTTTCGTCACACCTACGCTACTGATTTATTGCTATTGGGAGTTGACCCCAGCCATGCCCGTAAACTAACAGGACATCAAAGTGAGAAAGCGTTTCGGCGCTATACCCTTCGCAGTGAGCAATCAGCTGCGATCGCTGCTTACTATCGTGCAATCGGTGAAGAAGCGGAGTAAAATATGCCGAAACCGTTAGACCCCAAGTGTCAGCTATGCTCCAAATTACCAACAACTCAAGCAAAACTACTGCATGGGCCACAAGGGGACGGGTGTTGGAATCCCAAAGTCTGTCATAATCGCCGTTCGTTTTACCGCCACCGCTCCCAGAATAATTCAGCAGAAATTGATGCAATCGCAGTCGAACCACCAGCAACATATTTTGCAGTGCTGTATTTGTATAAAGAACCAGGGGATAAACCATTGCACGCCTTGGGCGCAGAACTCTGGCTGGGACAACAGCCTATTTGTCGCTTAGAACCAATTCACTGTTTTGGGCTAACGGCTGGCAAGATCCGCGCCTATACAGATCAGGTGTTGCAGGCTTTTGCAAAACAATACAGTGTTTCACTATATCAATATAAGGATATGTTTGAGATTACCTCAAGTTACTGCCCAGTGCGGCCTTGCCCCTTGCATCCACAATCTTAGAGATGACCACATATCGTCAATTAACCATCTGGGATGTATTAGATGAGTTGTCTGAATCTCCAGCGACATCAACACTAGCACCGATGTGGGAATGTTTAGATGCGGAGCTTGAAAAATTACCCTTGGAGGCACAGTTATTAACCGCAGCGCTTGCCTTCAGTCAAATTGCGGATATTCTCAAGTCTCGTGCCGAAGTGCTGTTGCAAGATACCCGCGATCGCAATAGTCTTTTGGGGCCAATTGTTAGCACGGATCTCTTTGCTGGTCTAGTGCGGACAACAATGCACCTAGATTTAGATGATTTGATTGAACCGCAAACACCACAAACCTTTAAACCACATGGTCCACACCAATTTTCATATCCTAACCAGGAGGGTGATTCTGTAGCAGCACCTGTTGAAAAAGCGAATGTTTTGGCAATGCTTGATGAGGTGACAACTTTAGAAGATGTCCGCAATTTGGCATCAGACGAAAATGTGGAAAAATGGCAGAGTGCGATCGCTAACCATCTGATAAATGTCAACGATGAGATTTCTTTAGTTAAACTGCAATGTGTGTTGCAAATGCCGATGGTAGAAGTATGGTTGGGACTATTGCTGGGTGAGTTTACATTAGAACAGCGTGGTGATTTTTATCACAACCATAATGTCTGGGTGAAAAGCTCTCCTTCCTTCGATCAATGACAATTCATTCGCCATGTAGAATCTATTTGGGAAGCGATCGCCCAAGAAGATAATTGGCAACCTTTTAATGATTTAGTGAGACAAATACAGTCTAGGCAATAGTTTTAGCTTTATTTACAAGTAAGGAGACTCTGATCTTTTTACTCGGATCGTAGCAACACATACAAATTTTTTTGATTCCCACGCATGAGGCGAAAATTTTCGTTTAATACCAATTCTCTAAAAGCTGGCTACAGATAAAGCTACCAAAATATATTGCCTTC
>NZ_JABXKF010000185.1 GCF_017115165.1 Nostoc sp. LPT
TCACTGGTGGATTCAATTTGGAGTTTAATCGTAACTAATTACCCGGACATGATATGATACGTAAAACGCAACGCCAGCGCGAAAAGAAAATTATTCTTGCAGACGAGCAATTACACAGTGCATAACTTTAATTTCATTAACAATTCGCTCCAGTTCTGTGGAGAGCAGAGTTTGTTCTTGAACGGCTTGTAATGTGGGAGTTAAAGTGTTGGAATTGGTGGCAATCTCTGATAACCGAGCAGTATGTAGCTGTTTTATTTGGTTGTGAATTGCTTCGAGATAGCTATCCAGCGCTGGTAATGGTTGAGGTGGCTGTCCCTGCCCAAGGGCATCTGCTAAGTTTTCCAAAACTTGGACAATGGTATCGGCAAGTCGCTTGAGTTCAGTAAATTGGTACTCGCCGCTAAATTCCCGCAGATGTTCTGCCAAAGTTGTTACCGAACTGAAAAAGCCACGAATGTATGCCATCAGCGTCATTACAGGTTCGATTTCTCCCTGAATGTGACGAGGTTCGCTGAACAATCGTTGAGCGGCGGCGTTAGCGTTGACGTTTTCTAGCGCTGCTTGGTGGCGTAGCGTGTTAATAGAATCAGCAAATGCATTATGTTCTGGATGGAGATAGTTAGCTATTACTTGCTGAAAGTAAGCAAGATTAGCTCGAATTGTCTTTTCTAGTTGTGCAGGAAGTTGCTGTCGTTCCCAACGCGGGAAAAGCAAATAGCTACCAAGCAGTGCTAAGGCACCCCCAGCAAAGCTATCGAAGATCCGCAATACTCCAACCTGCCAGCCACCTGCACTAATAATGTTGAGTAACAAGATGATGGCGGGAGTGAGTAGTATGGTGAATATACTGTAGCTTAACGGTCGCACCGACATCGCAACAAACACAAGCACCAGGAAACAAACTGCACTCGCTAATGAATTCTTAACTAGTAAAACCAGAGCAATACCGATAATTCCACCCAAAATAGTGCCAATGACTCTTTGCACTGTTGTCTGTGACGTTCCACCAAAGTTGGGTTTAAGTGCAACTAAAGCTGTTAGCGTTATCCAGTAGCCTCTAGGTAGTTGGAATAGCTCGGCAAGTAATTCCGCAAGCGTTGTGATTAGTGCCAGACGCAACGCATGACGAAAGAGGACTGAATCAAAAGTGAAGTTATTTCGTAGCGTATCAATAATTGTAGAACGCTCTGGTTGGGCTGGTGGGGAAATATCTCGTTGGCTAATGCTGTTGCGCTGTTTTCCTTGGCTTAAATCTGTAACAATCTCTGCATCAGTATGAATTTGCTCTGCCAGCTTTGTCAGACTGGCTGTAATCTTCCCAAGGTTAACTAGATCGGAATATTCATCTGTCTGAGCATTGATTGTTTGATTGAGGACTTGAGAGCGTAGAACTTGCCTTTGGTGTTCTAGTGCTTCAATACTTCGATCCAGATCCCCTAAGTGAGGTGAGTTTTTTCCTTTGGCGATCGCTTCTGATAACATTTGCAAAGCAATTGCCGACTGTTGTATAACTTGCTGAATTTCTTGCTGTAACCGAGAAAATAGTTGATGTTCGGATGCGATCGCTAACAGTTCGTTCAGTGCTACAACAGAATTGACAATTTGATTTATATCCTCAATTAATACGAGTAACTGATTTCCCCGCAGGTTAGCTCCTTTTTGCCTAGTCCAGATAGTTGTCCAGACGCTACGGGCAGATGTCAAGTTCTGAATGAGTGTATCCTGAGCTTGCAAAAATTGCTGTTCCCACTGCTGACGATCTTTTGGATTTAATGCTCTGTGGCCTGCCAAGTCCACAAAATTGCTTAATGAGAGATAACAGTTAGCAACTATCTGCATTGCAGGTACATAAGGACGCACCACCCACAGTCCTAATGACAAGACAGTTGTCCATGTTCCACCAGCCAGACATAGCCCACAGTGTTGAATAAGAGTAGGCAAATTAGAAAATGCAGCGAATCTAGCCAGCGCAATCACAAACATGATCGAAGTAATCAAGCTGACAGATGCAGCCACGTTGCCATAGAGATTTGCTAAACCTGTGATAAATATTACCAAGAATGTGGTCGGGACAGCTAACCAGAGATAACTACTAACCAGACTTGCGATTAGGAACATCACAGTTACCCCAATCGTAGCTGCGATCATTGCAATCGCTCGCTGACGGTAGGCTCCGTCAACATTTACCATCCCAACGAACCAAGCTGCCATAGTGGCGATCGCACTTTCAGCAGCATGACCTGTAAGGATGCCAATTCCAATTGGAACACCCAGTATAAAAAGGCTACGCAATCCAGAGGAAAGGGCGGGCTTACCTGGCTGGAGTTGAAACTGCTGCAACAACCAACCCAAAGGACGTTTATCTGTAAATGACATTATGAGACTGGCGACTATAACAAAGCGCGATCGCTTCTTACAGCATTTTAGCCAGATATAACTGCGTGGAGGATGTCTGTAATATGTCTTTTGAGGTCATTCAGTTGTTTAATTTTTACTATCACTGGTGCATTTACTGAGAATGACTTCCAGCCCATTCTGTACTTGTTCAAGTTCTTGGCGCTTTTGGTAAATCCACATTTTTTCAGCTTCACGTTGTTCCAGAGTTTCGTTGTGAGCTTTTTCCTGCTGTTCGAGGAGATTTTCGTAAAGTGCGATCGCTTGTGCGATTACTCGACTAGCTGATTCAACTCGGCTATTAAAAACTGAGCCAACTATTTCATCTAATTTCTCAGAGAATTTATCTATAGATTCATCAAATTTTTCAAATCCTAGTTCAAAAATTTTTCCCTTTATTTGGTCTTTTAGTCCATCAAAATCTAGCATTCCTAAACCAAACGAACCCGCAATTGCAGCAGCTACACTTGCAACAATTACGGCAATAAAACCAAGTCCTGTAAATACAATTAATCCAGCAGCTAAAGCACCACCTATTCCAACACCACCGCCAAATCCTCCCATACCCATAAAGTCATCATTTATACCATTGATTGAAAGTTTAAGCTGTTGACTGAAATTTGTTTGTATATGTTCGTCAAGGCTTTGAAACTGACCTTGAATTGCATCTAGTTCATACGCAATACTAGTGTCTAAATAATTAATATTTTTTTGCAAAATTACATCTTTAAGTTTTGTATTTTCCCATTCATCTATTTCTTTTGACAAGTCTCTAATAAATTGATTTGTATAATCTCTAATGAGTTTGTCTTGGCTCCAAACAGGGCTATGTTCAGAATACCAGTGTTGACTTTTTTTAGCCATGCGATCGCCCAATCCTTCACGCCATTCATTCCAAGATTCAGCAGCTTGCTCAAATACTTTGTCTATCAATTGATCTGCCAACAGACGGATTCTGACATCGCGCCCACTGGCTTCTCCTATTTTTTCTAAAATTGTCTGCTTTTCTGTTTCAGAAATTTGAATTTTTCCATCTAAAGTACCATTCGATTTATATAGCCCATCTAAACCTTTTTCGATGACTCTATTTATTTGACTAATAGAGTGCTTAATTTTTACTATTCCACTATCAAACGTCAAAAACTTCTCAATAGACTGGGTAAAATTTTGGAAGGCTTTCAAATATTCATCTTCAGTTCCCTGCAAAATTGCATCCAACGCAGCTTGAGCAGAAATAAAATGAACGCGGTTTTCACCTACAACTATAGGATTTTGACCTTGTATAAATCTTTCTATCCTCTGTTTTACTTGCTCACGTCCTTTTTCACTACGCACTAAATCTATAAAGTTTCCTACTACAAAAAGATTGTTAGCAGGTTCATTTTCTTTCCCATGATTTAGTTGAGTTCTCACATCTTGGAGTAAGTCGCGTTCTACCTGAGTTAGAGAACGTGAAGCATTAGTTAAGAATATTACTGCATCCGTATCCTTCAGTAATTTTTGAGTAATAGCGGTGCGGTCAGGGTGTTCGTTTAATCCTGGAGAATCTACAATTTCTACCCCACTACTGCATAACTCTAAATCAGGATGCTCAAAAACAATTTCATCAATTTCATCATGTGCTAGTTCATCACTTAAACATCCAAGTGCTGCATCTTCTGAAATTGTTGCCTTTAATTGATATTGCTCAAAAGGAATTTCTTCTTCTCGTCCATCTTTATAACGACAGACTACCCGCTTTTGAATTCCATATTTTAAAACTGTTATCATACCACTACAAGGAATCTCTCTGGCAGGTTGAATTTCTTCACCTAGTAAGGCATTAAGTAAGGTTGATTTTCCTTGACTAAACTCGCCTAGCACTGATAGTCGAAAGCGCTGGGATTGTATTTTTTGAGATACTTTCCCTAACTCCTCTATTAAAGTGTGAGGCAAGAAGCCACGATTGGTACAGTCTTGGATTATATGAAATAGCTGATAACAACAATTGTCTACTTGTTTGCGATATTCCTGAAACTTTTTCAATTCTCCGTAAGATACATTTCTGTGCGGTTTGGTTATTTTGTGTTTTGGTTTAGCGGGTAGAGTGGCTAACATATCACTAGCAGCCTTAACAAATATAGTATCCAGTTCTTGAAAATGAGCAGGATTGAGTAAAAAATGTACTTCATCTAAAGCAATAGGCTCCACATTTTCTTGATGAGTAAAACCAGCTTCTAAAATTGCTAAATGTTGTGATTTAATGGCTAAGTGCTTGGCAACTATCTCCAAATATTTTTTCTCGTGGGGGTCAATTTGACCATCTGCTGCTGACATTTCATAGCCAAAACCAATCAACAAAAGCTTTTCTGACTCTGAAAGGGGAGCCGCTAATGCTAGTAAATTATTAACTTGCTTATAAACTTGATTTTCTTTGACTCCCTTAATCATCAAATGTGTCAACTTACGCACATCACTTTCTGGATTACTAAATCGATAAAGGGTTGTCAGTAAACGTTGCTTTTCTGACTCTGCTACTATGCCATCTACAAATATCACTCCCAGCAGCACCGTGACTAAATTTGCCAGAAATATCACAGGTGGCGTGAGATTCTTTTGAGTCAGTTTTTGTCCGGTAATCTGCGACAATAGCTCAACAGCCTGAGAGTTAACTAGTGAAGTATCCATAAATTATGTAAGGCGAGAGAGTTTTTCAGGCTTAGTATGCCCAGATTTAGACAAAATTAATTAATATACCGAATAAATACGGTTATCTTTACTTTTTTATACCAGTTAGGCTCAAGAAAATTAGCTTTTAGCAACCTAAAAATATGCTGTTTCAATTTGCGCCTGCAATTCAAGGTGGTATTGATGCTGGTAAATATCTACAAGTCTTTAGCAATGGAGTACCCTTAAGCATGGCTAGAGATACAGTTACCGGAAAGTTTGTAGGCCATGCTATTGGTGCTACTGTTAACAACAGCCCTTTATCTCCACTGATAGCAGCTTCTAATCTAGTCACGAGTGGGGCGCAGATGTATCAAACTCAGCAAGGCTTTACAGCAGTACTGAATGGATTGCAAACTATACAGACTAGCTTGGGTGTGCTGCAAGCAACTACAGCCTTGATTGGTGTAGGAACTGTAGCAGGTATAGCATTAACAGCAGTCAACCTGCATCAGACATTGAAATTAAGAAAAGAAGTAGAGCAAATGAGGCTAGAAGTCAAAAACGGTTTTATTGACTTGAAACAAGCCTTAAAAGACCAAGGAGTAGAAATTAGACAAATAATCGAACAAGTAGCCCAAGATATCAAATTTGAACAACATCGCACAGCTTTAGTGAGGGCGTATGGAGTGTTTATCCAGGCGATGAACCGCTTCCGTTCAGCGATGCAATTGCAAGATTTCAGCCGAAGAAACGCTGAGATTGATGACGTGAGGGGAATGTTATTTGCGGCTTTAGCAGATTACAGCAATCCGCATCTACTGGAAGAAACCTGTGCAGCAGGTCAACTACGCAGACTCGAATGCGCTTGGGCAATTGAACAGGCTATTGTTGCAACTTATCAAGTGCAGAATGAGGTTTCAGCAGTGAGCGATCGCCTGTCTCATCTCCAGGATAAAATCTGTCAAGATGCTCTCACTGTGATTCATCGCTGCGAATCACATGATGAGCTTGATTTTCTATTTCCCGAAATTATCCGCATTAAAAATCATGATTTAGTAGTATTGGATTCGTGGCAAAATCATGTTGATTGGATGCGATCGCTTCCTTCATCAGAATTAAAACTTTTAAGTAGCGCTGATTTTAATAGTCCAGATACTCACTACTCTACAATCAATTTAGCAGAACCGCCAGAACAATTAGTATATGAGAGTTTAACCGAAAAATCTCATTTCTATTCGCTTCGTGACCAGTTACTATTTATCTTCGAGCCTGAACTACGTCGAGAGTACGAATTTTATATTAGTCAAGAAGCTGTAATTACTGGTTATAAAACATTAGTTACATCTAATTTGCAGCAGGCATCAGACTTAACTGTTGCTAATCTTTATTACTACTTTAACATTAGAGATAAATCGAAAGATGAGACAGAAGTAGTTTCAGCTAACTAAAACGCCTACGGCAATTCTTGAAATAACTATTTTTTAAAGTCTGTGTAGGCAGACTTTATTTGTTGGTAGCTGCGATCGTCACACTTGTTAACAACTGACCTCTTAAAATTTATCAAGGTTGACACACGCAAACTAACATAAAATCAAAAAGAGAAGTCTGTAAGTCAGGCGATTAAACAATGGCGCATTTAGTGAAAATGACTTCCAGCCCATTCTGTACTTGCTCAAGTTCTTGGCGCTTTTGGTAAATCCACATCTTTTCAGCCTCACGTTGTTCCAGAGTTTCGTTGTGAGCCTTTTCCTGCTGTTCTAGGAGGTTTTCATAAAGTGCGATCGCCTCAAGATAGCAAATAGAAACAATACTCCCAAAAGTAAGAAAATCCAGCCCTTAATTTCTTACTTTTATTTGCCACAGCCGAGACTTATTAATGGTTTTGGAAGGCAATGCAGATTATCTTCAACTAGAATCAACTGAGCAGTCTACCTGAGTAAATTTAAAAAAATATTTATGACAAAATTTGCAGTTTACTTACATCCACATACTTGTTACACATCTAAGCCAAGTCATACAATTTCCTGGACAGGTTATTCATTTCCTTACTACAGTCAAGTCAGGCTGGAATTAGCAAAAATATTAACTAATTACCCAATCCTACCAGTACGAAAAGCCCATTTGGCTGATTATCTGCAAGTCCATACAAATATTTATCTGAAAAATCTAATTTTAAAAGCTTTAAATAAACATAGTGATATCGATAATTCGTTACCGAAAAATGGTGGCGAATGTGAAGGATTGGAATATTGTCTTCCTAGCTATTTGTACGGCTTGGGAGGATTGCTAGAAGCAATAGATAACATGAAAAAAGGTGTACTAGAGCGTGCTTACTGTTTTACCCTACCAGGACATCATGCACATAGAGATTGGGGGCATGGTTATTGTTTACTCAATCCGTTAGCAGCAGCAGCCAAATATGCTCAAACTCAAGGTTTTCAAAAAATGTACTAGAGTTAGCTAAAAAATCATCAATTCCAGTGATATCTACTCATGGAGGTGGCTACAAATTGCCTGTAACTGTATCGGCTGCATTTAGCCATGTAGAAATTTTAGCCAGCTATTAAATAATCTTTTATGAGTTGACAACAAAAACTTTTAAACACTGTTTGACTGTCTCAAGCACAGATAGAGAAAGACTGTCTAATTCATAACCACCCTCCAAACCGAAAAGGATTCGCGGTGTAATCTTGAAACAATAATCAGTCAGTATGGCGTAATCTTGGGGCTGTAAACACGTTGTTTGTCCGTCTCTAACCTAGTTCCAAACTTGTCACAGCAAAGACGCGATTAATAGGTAAACTAGGAATTTCTTTAGTGTACATCCGAGCGGTTTGAGAGACTGGCTGCAATTGGTAACGTTGAACTAGGTTAATCGCTTGTACATTTGTATCCGGCACATCAAGAAACACTGGAGCATGAGGATTTTCTGCAAGCAATGCTTGAAATAATGCTTCAGCAATTTCTTCGTCATTAGCAAACAGTGGCCCAATCCGAAAACCTGTATAAGCAGACCGGATAACTCCGTAACCAACAAGATATCCATTTTTGAGAAACCCGAAAGCAGCACTTTCTGGCTGTTCAATCCAATGTCGCAGAAACACTGAACGCTTAGAAGGAAAAAGTTGGCAATCGTAAGCTACCAATTCTTCAAAAGGCACTGTTTTCAGTTCGACGATACCAGCAGGCACAACACCGCCGCCCACCCCTTGATAACGAATATGGTTATAAGCGATTTGGAAGCCAGACTTTTTGTAATTATCTTGTTGAGCTAGTACACCATCCAAAGCGATGTTACGGTCAGTACCTAGATAGTCAATTGCTGTCTTCCAAATTTTTATACCGAACCCCTGCCCACGAAATTGGGGTTTCACAACGTAAAAAGCTATAATACTGAAGTGTTGATCGTAAGCAACAGCAGAAATGCACCCTACCGGCTCACCATTCAACTTGCCCAAGAAAAAACCGTTCTTGTCAGTTTGATAAAAAGATTCAGCATCATACCTTCCTGGATTCCAACCTTCGCTTGCTGACCAAGTAATCGCCAAATCAATTTCCGACCTGTTCATTTTGCGGACGATGAAGTTGTCAGGGATCATAATATCTTCTTACTATCAGGCTGTTAACTATTTAACTTCGCTTTCGCAAACCCAGCAATAACTCTTAATATTTTTATACTCATTCGTACAATTACATTCGTTCGAATATAAAATCACTCGAATACTACTGTTCGATTTCCATATACTAAGACACGATTTTGTAAATGCGATCGCACCGCTCTTGCTAATACAATTCTCTCCAAATCTTTGCCTTTTCTCACCAAATCATCAACTTCATCACGGTGACTGACTCGCACTACATCCTGTTCAATAATTGGGCCTGCATCTAAATCAGCAGTGGCATAATGCGCCGTTGCACCAATAATTTTTACACCACGTTCAAAAGCTCGGTGATAAGGGTTGGCTCCAATAAAAGCTGGTAAAAATGAATGATGTATATTAATAATTTGCGGAAATTGACTAATAAAATCTGCACTAATAATCTGCATATATTTCGCCAATACAACTAAATCTATTTTGTATTTACAAAGTAATTCTAGTTGTTGGGCTTCTTGTTCTGATTTATTATCTTTAGTGATAGGAATGTGTTGGAAGTCAATATTAAATTGTTCTGCTACTACTTTTAAATTAGAATGGTTACTAATAATTAAAGGAATTTCAGCCACAAATTCTTTGGCGCGTTGTCGCCAAATTAAATCAAATAGACAATGGTCTTGCCGACTTACCCAAATAGCAATGCGTGGTACTGTATCAGAAAAACGTATTTCCCACTTAGCGCCTAAAGGTTGAGCAATTGCATTAAAAGCCGGGGCAATAAATTCTCGCGGTAAATTGAACCCCTCCAACTGCCATTCAATGCGCGTAAGGAATAACCCAGCAGCAAAATCTGTGTGCTGATCTGCATGGATGATATTACCACCATTGGAATAGATGAAATTGGCAAATTTTGCCACCAATCCTCGTTGATCGGGGCAGGAAATCAGCAATGTTGCTGTCGGATTTGTCATAATAATATCGCCAGATTTGAAATTAATTATTTGCTGTTTGTCGGACTCGGATTGGGAATGGTGAGCGAAGGAAGTTTCTGACTATTATCTACAGGTTGTTTCCACTCTGATAGTTCCCGATTCACGGCATTTGCAAAATCTGTAGATACCAACAGCACATTTATATTACCATCAGGTTTTGCAGCAGGGTCAGCTTGAGCATACAAGAAACGACTGTTAAAGTTAGATTTACCTAAAATTAACTGATGGCTATGTTGGTTTTTCAGGGTGATATTGATGATAGCTTGGGGTGGATCTAAGGTAAATTCTCCAAGCTGTTTTACTGGAGTTGATAAAGTGCTATCGCTATTACCCTTGACCAACAAATCGATTAAATAAGAAACAATAGCATCATTTGCTGGCCCAGATATCGGAGATTTGATTAACCACTTGGGGTTACTAGAAGATTCAGGGCTACGTTCCAGATTCAGGGTGAGTTTTTTTGTCTTGACTGTTAAAGACTGCACATCATCTTCTGCAAAAGAGAAAATTTTCTGCTTTTGCTCTTTTGTTTCTTCTCGCACAGTTGCACCCCGAATTTCATAGAAGTAAACAAAACCACCTAAACCCAGCGCTAGCAGTATCAAAATTAAAGTCGTTCGTGGCAATTTCATTTTTTAGTCATTTGTCATTTGTCATTTGTCATTGGAATTGAGGGGGAATTCTTCACTCTACCGTCGTTTCCACCAAATAATAACTGCGATCGCAAACCCAATTAAGGGTAAAACCAACAGAGATGACAATATTAAAAGATTACCTTGTGTGGTTGTCAGGGTTATCCGCCGGTTTTTCGGTTCTTTGGGACGAATGGAAAGGGGTTGCTCATCCTGTTGACTCAGCCAAGTAACTGAGTTGAGGAATACATCTCCATTTAATTGCTGTTGAAATAAACCATCGGTGGCGAAATTGGAATTTCCTAAAACTACTAACCGTGACTCAGTGGCTGTTTGAGATGAGGCAGCAGGGGCAGGAGCGGGGGGGGCAGGGGGAGTGGGGGAAGCCTTGCTTTGAGTCGTTGGTGATGGTAAGGGTAAGGCTTGCGGAGTCTTGGGGGAAGGGGAAGCAGTAGGGCTAGTCTTGCTTTGAGTGCTTGGTGATGGTAGGGGTGAAGGTGTAGGTGAAGCTTGGGGAGTGGAAGTAGATTTGGGTGTTTGTTTTCTTGTTAAGGCAACGCCTAAGGTTAAAGGCCCTTTCAAGTCTTTATCTGCATTAAACTCTAATTTTTCGCTTTGGAGATCGCTTTCTGCCCAACTGTTGGGGTAGGGTTTGGTTCGTAACAGTGGAGTAGCCTGAACACCAGGCACAGAGGTAATTTCCAGTGGTCGTGCAACTGGATAAAAAGAATTACCGTTACTGAAATCTTTGGTAATTGGATGTTGTCCGTATTCCGTTACTAAGGGCGCAGCAGGGCCAAGTCCCACAACGCTTTCTCCAGAAACATCGACTGCTAAACGATTATCCAGACGAACACCCCACTCTTGTAGCAAACTGTTAAGTTTGGGATCGGTATTAGGATCGATCATCAGCAGTAAATTACCACCGCGATTAAGGTAGTCTTGCAAAGCTTTGACTTCACCTTCAAATAGTCCTCGCTTGGGGCCAGCTACTATTACGACAGCCGCATCTTGAGGAACTTTGGAAGTTTCTCCTAAATTCAAGGATGATGTTGTGAAATTTTTCTCGCCTAATCCCTGAACTGCTTGTGATATTGCATCTTTACCAGGCGAAAGTTGGCGTTCGCCATGACCTTGCAGTAAGTAAACTTCGGCTGTGGTTGAATTTGTTAGTTGTTGCAGGCGACTAGTTAATCTGATTTCTGACAAGCGCTCATTTTCATTTACTGTTTGTACTAATTGCCGTTTATCGCCAGATTCTAAATGAACTTCTCCATAATCTTTAACGCCAAACTTTTCTGCAAGTCCTGGTCTAGCTTGGGGATCGATATACTCGTATTTAAATTTTGAGCTTTGGCGTTGATAATTTTCTAGTAATTCTCGGTCTTGGGGATTTTGGTTAATATCAAACACCCACACTTTAACAGGCTGTGGCAAAACCTTTACTAATTCACGTGACTGGGGTGCAAGGGTAAATAATTGAGCCTCTGTTAAGTCTGCCCGTAAGTGATAGCGAGTTCCCAAAAAGTTAATCAATCCCAAAATTGCTAATATTGCCAGAGTTGCCACTAGGGCATTAGTCCCGGCTTGGGTAGAACGACGGTTCCACCAGTTACTCTGGTAGCTTTGCCATATTATCCCCAACCCACTGATAACAATTCCCGCAATTAGAAATACTAATGGAATTAATCCCCACTGTTCAGAGACTAACCCAACTGTTAAGCCGACAGTAATTAGGAACGGGCCCAACCAAAACAGATATTTCCACAGTTTCTTTTTTGCAACTATCTTCATATTTGTCATTTGTCATTTGTCATTGGTCATTGGTCATTGGTCATTTGTTATTTGTCGTTGGTCATTGGTCATTTATTATTTGTCGTTGGTCATATATCACAAATTAGTGACAAGTAATAAATATATGCACGAAAATTGATTTATTAAATAAAAATTAGCAAGACAACTGAATCAATGGCAACAAAGCGGTTTCAAGAATTACAGGTGTATCAATTATCAGAACAATTAGCAGATGACATTTGGAAAATTGTTGAAGGATGGAACTTTTTTGCAAAAGATACGATTGGTAAACAGATTGTCCGTTCGGTAGATAGTATCGGCGCCAATATAGCAGAAGGTGTAGTCAGAGGTAGTTTTCAAGAAAATAGACGTTTTATCAAAATAGCTAAAGGTTCTTTGAATGAAACTCAACATTGGTTAAGACGGGCTTACACTCGTAACTTATTAACTACCGAGCAGATAAATGCAATCAAAACAATTATTAACGAACTATAGGACTCATATTTGATTTTTGAAAAAAACTCAGTACACCTTTATTCCTTCTTCCCAGTCCCCAGTCCCCAGTCCCCAGTCTCTACGAGTAATTCAGGAATCAAATCGTATTGCTATAGCACCTAAATTAAACTCCTACCTAAACTCAATTGGCAATGTACCAGATGACCAAGGACAAATGACAAATGACCAATGACAAATGACTATTGCCTTTGAAAACGCAGTGCATCAATTGATTGAGCTGTGAGAAAGATTCCCAAAAAAATGTAACTGGCGAATAAAATCAAGGCAGTAGTATCAAAAATGCCTTGAATTAAGGTGTTGTAATGTTTCAGCAACGACAGATAACCTAAAGCTTCGCCTACGGGGCCAGGGACAATTTTGGCGATTAAATCAATCAATAACAATAATAAGATTACTGCAAAGGTAAGAACGGCTGATAGAATTGTGCTGTCTGTTAATGAGGAAATAAACATTCCTACAGATAAAATTGCCGCTGCTAGTAAGATTAATCCAAAATGACCGAGCAAGGGAATTGAGGGTGTCATTGGTGGATTTGAGCCGCTGATGGCGATCGCTTCCAACACTAGCATGGGTACAATTATTGCGATAAAAAATGTGATCACACCTAATAATTTACCTACAGCTACCGCCCAATTGGTGATTGGTGAGGTGGCTAATAGTTCTAAAGTGCCCCGCTTCCGTTCTTCGGCATAGAGTCCCATCGAAAGTATGGGCAGAATAAACAACAATAGCCATCCCATGCGATCCAAAAATGCCCGAATAAATTCGTAGGGGACATCTATAGGTGGTACTGGTACTCCCAGCTGTTGCCCTTGTGCATCTATTGCCGCAACTCCTACTAAAATGCCATCTGGTCCTAGCAAAATCATCACGAAGAATAACCCCGCGAGGAACCAAAATATGCCTGCGATCGCATAAGCTAAAGGCGATACAAAATAACTCTGTAACTCTCGGCGATAAATGGCAATAATATTACTCAGCACTATACCCATTTACGCTGCTTCTCCTTCGTTGTTTGCTGCTAAATCTACCTCAGGATCGAAATTCTTTTCTTCTGTGGTCAGTTGCAAGAATACATCTTCTAAGGTAGCGTTAACCCGCCGCAGTTCGTGTAAACCGAATCCTGCACGCACTAATGTTGTGGCAATATCGCGTCCTGGTTCTTTTCCCGGTTGCGATATCACCCGCAGGTAAGCGCGATTTGCCTGGGGTTGATGGCTATGTATTCCGGCTGTGGGAATTGATTCTACCAAACTCACACCCGCGACTTTTTGCAATACCTGTTTCGCTAGGGCAGCTTCTCCTTCTATTTCTAATTCATACCCTGAGCCACCTGTCAACTGAGTCATCAGGTTTTCTGGTGTATTAGTTGCCACTACTTTTCCGCGATTGATAATGGCGACGCGGCTACAAGTCATACTCACTTCTGGCAGAATGTGCGTGGAAAGAATAATTGTGTGAGTACCAGCAAGACTTTTAATTAAATTTCGCACTTCAATTATTTGTCGGGGATCGAGTCCGACGGTGGGTTCATCAAGAATGATTGCTGGGGGATCGTGGACGATCGCTTGAGCAATTCCTACACGTTGGCGATATCCTTTTGAGAGTTTGCGAATAATTACCCGCCGCTTATCTTCTAAGTTGCAGCGTTCGATGGCGGCTGTTACCTTGTTGGGGCGATCGCCTCCTGGAACTCCCTTAATTCGGGCGACAAAATGCAAAAATCCCTCCACCGTCATATCTGGATATAACGGCGGTGTTTCCGGTAAATAACCAATCCGTTGGCGCACAGCCAGAGAATTTTCATGGACATCATAACCAGCAATCCGGGCATTTCCATTAGTTGCCGGTAAATAACCAGCCAGAATCCTCATGGTTGTGGTTTTTCCAGCGCCATTGGGACCCAACAACCCTAAAATCTCCCCAGGTTCGACGCTAAAGGTGACATCAGTAATCGCTGGGGTAGAGCCGTATATTTTACTCAGATGTTCAACTTCAATCATCCGTATAGTGGCGATCGCAATTTATAATATACCCAACAATCTTAGATCGCAATATTGGGTATGGGGGACTGGCACTAAGATTAGCTGACAAAGGGTAAAGTTCCTGAAAAATCTCTTTGTGTCAAAATAATTGATAATTCCTAATTGAGTATGTATATAAAATTAAAAGAACTAATTGCATCAGTTCTATTAATTAGTTTTCTTCTTGGTTGTACAGATTGTGAGGCTAAAAGAACTGCAAATCTCAATCACATAAAGCAGTTGCTGACAACTAAAAAATGTCCCAAGTGTGATTTAGGTGGTGCAGATTTAAGCAATACGAATTTAGCAGAAGCTGACTTGCGTCAAGCGGAACTCACAGATGCTAAATTAAATGGTGCAAATTTACGAGGTGCTGATTTACGCCAAGCAGAGATGCGATGGACTGATAAATCTGAAGATGATCGTGGAGAATCTGGATTTTCAGAAATTGGTGATATTGATTTTAGTTGTAATGCAGACTATAAAGTTTCGTTAGAGAAAGTTAACTTACAATCAGCTAACTTTTCTGATACTAATCTTTCTGGCTTATCTATTTATGATAGTAATCTTCGTGCTGCAAATTTAAGTAGTGCTAACTTAAAAAGTACGTTCCTTGCAAATGTAGATTTAGTAGGAGCAAATCTCAACAACGCTAATTTATCTTACGTCACCTTTGGGGATGTCAATCTTCAATCAGCAAACTTACAAAATGCTAATTTGTCTCATGTCAGCTTTCATAGTGTTAATCTTCAATCAGCAAACTTACAAAATGCTGATTTAACCTATAGTGAATTAACGTTCTCAGACTTAAGATATATAGATTTGAGTAGTGCTAGATTAAATGTTGCAGAATTACATGGAGTAGATTTAAGAGGTGCTAACCTCTATGATGTTGACTTGACTCAAAGTAATGTAGATAGAACAGATTTTCGTCATGCTAAAAATCTGACGACTGAGCAGATTAAATTAGCACAAAATTGGGAAGAAGCGGTATATGACGAAGAATTTCGCGCCAAATTAGGACTACCTGCTTGCAAGTCTAGGTTAGGAGAGTATTTAGAGCGACCTTTTATTTTTAGTAAAATTAAGAAAGGATGTTTTCAAAATTAATCACCTAAATTTTGGATAATCCATAAAAATAGTCAAGTGAAGCAATAGACTTTTAGCCCTGCTTAAAGGGGGGTTGAAGGGATCTAAGACTTTGAAAACACGCCCCAGCGCTCTAAAAGGCAAAAGTAGTGCGAAATGCGCCTACAATTGCTGTGTCGTTAGCACTAAAGCCTTCGGGACTGAAGATGAAATAGACACCAGGGGTAATGGAGATATTGTCATTGACCCGATAGTTATAAAACGTTTCTAAATGGTAGGGAGTCGTGTCTTCTGGACGAGAAGCAATTCCCGCTACAGATTGTCGATAAAGCGGCTGTCCAAAAATGACGGCGGCGGTGTTTCCTTCATGAAATATATCTTTAAAATGCAACCCAGCCGACCAGCTACTAAAGGTTGTAGAGGCATCTACATTCAAGAGATTAGCAAAAAGCAACGCACCTGATAGTGACAAAGATGTTTTCGGCGCAAACCGCCACGTTACCGTTGCACCCACAGAATTTACATTGATTGGCTCATCAAGAGTTGCTAGTGTAGCGTCACCACCAAACCTCGCTAGTTGTGCTGCATTGGGAGTAAATCGAATAGAAGCAATATCAGCGCTACCCAAGCCTGTACCTAGAATATTGATTGTGTGGTAGCTGTGTGCATAGTTGATGCCGATATCAATAGTTGAGATTGGTTTGAGGGTTAGTTGTGCAGCAATTGCTTGTGTACCGTTAAAGAAACCTCCTCCCAAAGGTGTGTTCAAAAGTCCGCGATCTTCTGGTATTGAAGCTGAACCACTACCATAGATAACTCCGAGTCCTACTTGTTTTGAAGGATTCCACAAGAAACCAGCACCCGCTAATAAACCCGTACCAGAAGTACCTCCTGTGATTCTAACGGCAGCGTTGTAACCTGCAAATCGAGAGATTGCACCTTGACTATCGCTAGCGTAGGGAGTGATAGCAGGAAAAACATCTGTAATCTCTGCATTTGTTCCACCAAAAACAACGAATTTCTGAGACAACGGTAAGACATAGGCTAGCTTGTAAAGACTAACTGAGTTTGCTCCGCCGTCAGGTTGCAGTGTCTGGGGGTTAAAACCAGAAAATTGAGGTTCAAAACTTAACTTGGTTGAGCCTGCGCCAAAAAAACTTGAATTCGGCAGTATTTGGCCTTGAATGGTTCCTCTTTCATAAAATGAACCTGTCGATCTAAAGTTGTAAGCTTGAAGTCCAACAATGAACAAATCACTGCCGTTAAAGCTGCTGGTAAGATTCAGCCTGACGCGATTATTGAAGGCTAATTTAGCATCTTGGCTACCTGGTTCTCCACCTGTCGCTGTGGACAAAGAAAAAATCGCTTCGCCATTAAGTTTAGTTGTGGTAGAAAACTGTTGCTTTTCTAAGGTAGCTGTGTGAGTTTCTAAGGCATCTACTCGACCGCGTAGTGTTGCAAGTTCAGATGCAAATTGTTCTTGAAGTTTTTGGAGAGTAGTTAAATCTTCTTTCTTAACTAAATCACCAGTGCTAGTAGCAATCAGTTCGTTGATTCTATCCAAGCAAGCATTCAAGCCAGCAGCAAATTCATAACGGCTTAAGGCACGATTTCCTTTGTAAGTACTGTCAGGATATCCCACAATGCAACCGTAACGCTCCACTACCGATTGCAGTGCTTGAAATGCCCAATCTGTTGTTTTAACATCAGATAATTGAGATACTGAATTTACTTGAGCGATCGCATTAGATTCTAAAGAATTAAAATTAGTTGAAAAAATGCTACTGTTGTCTTTGTCTGTGCTATCAAAATTGTTTACAGGATTGTCAGCAGTTAGTTGAGCCGTTGCAGGAGATGCACCCAGTGAAATAAAAGCAGTAAGTAAGCACAGCCAAGTAACTCTTTTCGCACAGATTAACTTGTAGTAATTCACAGTCATTCCTCACACACAAAATAAAACACCACTGTTTTTTGCGAATACTAATTATTCACAAGCTAAAGCTAACTTGCCAAAGCAAGCTCTCAATAATTAAATACTCTTTTTGTTGAGAGTTTGCCGATTAATATGCAAATTTATGCCGCACAAAATTACTTTGTACAGAATTCACAAAGTAATATCTCAATCGATGCATCGGCTGAGGATAATTGCAGCTTTTCTCAAGCTCAAAATTGGAATTCTAACAAGTACTTAGCCATGAGTAACGACTTCATCGCTTGAAAAATACTTTTTGAAATTTTTAAACTTTTATAGATACACTATAGTTTTGATAAGTGGTACTTTACTAGCTATTTTTTACAAAAATAAACATTTTTGAAGTTTTTACTTTTTAAATATATACAAACAACATTAAAGTATTATTTAATATAATAAGAAATAGCTTTTTGATAATATTAAAATATATAACCCGATCGCTCGTGCAATCAATAATGAGTTTATTGTCAGGCGAAACAATCGTATAGTTTTGGGGAGAGGATTAAGGGGAGCCAGTGCGGTCTTGGGGTCTCCCCAAGTGGAGCATCTGGCGTGTGGGGTGCGATGATTGTAGGAATCATGATATAAGATATCTCCATTTGAACTTTTGTAGAGATGTAGCACTGCTACGTCTCTACATTCTTTTGTAAATGACCTGGAAATGCGATCGCTAATAAAGAGATGCCAACACCTTATCAGCTGCTGCCCGGAATGCAGTTGCAGCACCAGCGCTCATATCCCGTGGCGCACAGATGCGATTTCTCACATAGGCGAGTGTGATAGCACCAATCGCAGCCGCAGTGGGATCGGCATTATCTTTACCACCCACGCGTCCCCACGGTAATGCTGCACCATTGCCATTGATCAGATAGTCAGCCAGCAATCTGAGGTGAAAATCAACTGTTTCTTTAACGGCTGTTGTGTCGCCATTGACCGCCAAAGCTTGCACCCCGGAGTTTTTCAGAATATCTCCTAAAGCAACTTCTCGGTTATCAGTCAACCTCTCAGCCGCTTCTGCCCGAAATTGGATTTCTTGGCTAATAGTTGGGTCAAGGGGTAAGGGATTGCTGATTGGTGTCACGCCCCATCGGCGACGCAAAAGTAAATTGTTGGTGATATCATCCGATTTGACGCGGTGATAGGCAAGACGCTGTTTGAGCGCTTCAAACCAAGCGTCGATCCGAGGATACCGAGGATTTCCCTTGAGGTGATATCCTTGATAAACGGGTAAGTTAGCCGCCAATCTGTCTAAATGGGGACTATAGGTAATATCTACGACGCTAAATGTTGACAAAAAGTAGGGACCAGGATACTTTCCGAGAAGTTGCTCCAGTTCATCTAGTTTCGTTTCAAAAGCTGCCTGTAAGCTTGCTAATTCATTCGGATCTTCCGAGGCTTGTCTGATAAATTTGTAGGCGATACCTATGACACTATTGGTTTCAGCATCCTCAAGCCACTGCCTAGCAACGGCGTTTTCCTCTGGGTCTTCAGGCAGCAAGCTTGGCCCAAATCGTTCTTCTAACGCTAACAGAATCTCTTTGGATTCATAAACTAACTTTCCCTCAATTTTCGCCGCCGGGACAAGGGTTGTAGGAACTAAATCAGTATACCATTTAGGCTTATTGCTCAAGTCGATAAACTCTGTTGCAAAAGGAATTTCTTTTTCTTCGAGAGCAAACCAAACCCGTTCGCAAAATGGACACCAAGAGTTAGTATCGCGGTAGAGCAGTACTGGCGGTTCTGTATTTGGTGGCAGTTTATGGAGACTGCTAGGTATGGGAGCGGTAGAAGGATATTGTCCTGGTCTACGCACCCGTCGAGCCTGGGTATTTTTTTGGGCAATTTCTAATAGTTGTTCCCAATTAGGTACTGTGTCTTGAATTGACATATTTTACCTTAGTTTAAGTTAACTTGATTTCCACAAATGAGTCAGAGTTGATTTATAAAGTAAATCTAAGTAGGGTGTGTTATGGCTTTAGCCTAAGGCACCGTACTGGTGTGGCAAGGCTAAATTGTCACAAAAAAATTGTAGTTGAGGAACTAAACCCAACACTCGGATCGATGTAGGGTAACGCGAAAGCTCAACCCAATCTACATCTATTTTTTAATAGATAAAAAGCTAAATTTTTGAATTCTGACCATTAACTACTGCAAATTTACGCGCTTACCGGAGTTAATGGTGATTATCACATGAAAATAGTTTGAAAGCAAGATTTAATATATCTACTTTTTGACTTACTGAAGCCATCAAAATCAGAAAAATCTCTATTAATTCGAGTTATAGAGCAATACACTTGGTTAAGGCTAAAAACTAAAACTGGCGTAGGTTGGGGAGCCACTGCGCCCTTGCAGTTTCCCGACTTGTACTCCTACGGAGAAGCAAGCTACGCGCAGCGTCTCCCCTTCTCCCAAAGGGAGAGGCTAACGCCAAGGGAGAAGAAAGTGGCGTTTGAGGAACGAAACCCAACATTATCAAAACTTTGTTGGGTAATACCGTTTCTTTGTAAAGCTGCGCCAAATTATATAATGGCTGGCTGTATGCCTACTGGGTGCGATCGCCTGAAAAATACTGACCGACAGCAAAATCTATAACAACGGTTTCATGTTGCTACACTTGAACCGAGCAGGACTGGCATGATGAAAGTGCGATCGCATCGCAGTCGGGCATAGCCAGCAAAAGCAGAACGTTTTTGTCAATATAGTAAATAATTCTTCGCCTGTCCGGTGATGCTGGACGTTAGGGCTGAACTTCGCGCAGCCGACGCTCCAGAAAGCGGCGTTCGCTGTCATTACTGACTAGCATGAGCGCGAGCGCGTAGCTCTGTGCGGCTGACGCTAAGGCTCCGATGCGGCGCAGCATCTCGGCACGGGTGGCGTGAAATAGATGGTAGTCGTTAAGTTGGGGGGCAAGCCCATCAATGAGTCCGAGGGCCGTCTGAGGACTCTCTATCATTGAAATCGCCACCGCCCGGTTCAGCGACACAATTGGCGAGGGCTGCAAGCGTTCGAGCAAATCGTAGAGGCGGACAATTTGTAACCAGTCCGTTTCTTCTGCTTGTGCTGCCTGACAATGTAGTGCCGCGATCGCTGCTTGCACTGCAAACGAACCAATCTCGCCCCGCAATGCCTCTTCAACAAGCGGTAGCGCCTCAGCAATCTGCTGTTGGTTCCAGCGACGACGATCCTGATCTTCGAGCAACACCAGATCGCCTACCTCATCCAAACGGGCATCGCGCCGGGAGTCGTGCAGCAACATCAGCGCCAAGAGTGCAGTCACTTCTGAGGGCGGTTGCGGTGCCATCAACGTCCTCACGAGGCGACCCAGCCGAATCGCTTCTGTGCAGAGGTCAGCCCTCACCATCATCTCGCCCCTAGTCGTCGCGTAGCCCTCATTGAAAATCAGATAGATCGCCGTCAGCACTGCGTTTACCCGCACAGACAGATCGGTTGTGTCCGGCACTTTATAGGGAATACCTGCATCCCGAATCTTGCGCTTGGCACGCACCAACCGTTGCGCCATCGTTGCCGTGGGGACGAGAAACGCCCGCGCAATTTCATCTGTCTCAAGTCCGCCCAGCAGGCGCAGTGTCAAAGCAACCTGCGCCTCGATCGCCAGTGCTGGATGGCAGCAAGTAAAGATCAGTCGCAGCCGCTCGTCTGGAATTTCGTCTGTGTCGTAAGTTGACTCCTGGTGGGTTGGGATTAACCCGGAGGCGGCGTACCATTCCAATTTTTCCGTCAGCCGTGTCCGCCGTCGGAGGCGGTCAATGGCTTTGTATCGAGCTGTTTTGACAATCCACGCACGGGGGAGATCGGGCACGCCGCTAGACTGCCATTGATTCACGGCGGCTATAAAGGCTTCCTGTACTGCTTCTTCAGCCACATCAAAATCCCCCACCAACCGGATAAGGATGGCGACGATCCGCCCCCATTCAGCCCGGTAAAGGGAGGCGATCGCTTGGTTTACGTCTGTTTTTGCGTTTGGGATTATACCTGACATAAAAAATTTTTGGCGAGGTGTCGATTTGAGGCAGCACCGTTCGACTTACTAACAAAGGGAAACAAGGGAGGTATACCCCAATCGTACTAAACGATCAAAATTTTTGGCGGAGTGTCGATTTGAGTCAGCACCGTTCGACTTACTAACAAAGGGAAACAACGGAGACAACCCGATGAAATATTTGCTGCTGATTTACTTGGAGGAAAATGCCCTCAGCCAAACCGAACGGGAACATTGTTATGTAGAATCCGCGCAGCTGGCACAACAACTCAACTCGAAGGGGCAGTATCTCGCAACCGCCCCGCTCCACCCTGTGGCAACTGCAACCAGCGTTCGGGTGCGCGACGGCAAACCGCTAGTAACTGACGGGCCGTTTGCAGAAACTCGCGAACAATTGGGCGGTTTTTTTCTGATTAATGCTCAGGATCTCGACGAAGCGATCGCGATCGCCGCCCGAATTCCAAGCGCACACGTCGGCACTGTTGAAATTCGACCTGTGATTGAAGTTGCAGGCTTGCCAGAGAATTCGTAACTGCACTCAACCTCAACCCAAAAGGAGAGATGACGATGACAACTAAAAACACGATCGCAACCAATGAAGTTCAGATTCGCCAACTAATTGCCGAGCAACAACGTGCCATCTGCACCAAGGATGTTGAGCAAATTATGTCCCGTTATGCTAACGAGGTTATCGTCTTCGATGTTAAACCTCCTTTCCAAACCCAAGGAAAAGATGCTTGGGGTCAAGTGTGGTCAGAATGTTTGCCTTACTTCCCCGACAGCCTTGAAATTGAAACACGAGACCTCAAGATTACCGTCAGTGAAGACTTAGCGGTTGCACATTGGCTATTTCGCTTCACAGGAACCCAAGACCATCCAGCAATGCAGACGTGGATGCGCGTCACCGCTGTCTGCCAGAAAAATCAAGGCGAATGGCAGATATTACACGAACATCTCTCGGTTCCATTTGATCCAGAGACCTCTCAAGCTGTATTCACGCTAAACCCATAGCCTAATCTACTGAGCCAACGCCATGAAACTCAATCCTTATCTCATGTTCAACGGCAACTGTGAGGCAGCGTTCAAGTTCTATGAACACTGTCTTGGCGGCAAAATTGTCATGATGATGACCCACGGAGATGCACCCTCAGCCGAGCATATACCTGCCGGATGGCATGACAAAATCATGCACGTCTGCCTCGATCTGGGCGATCGCCTCTTGATGGGGTCTGATAGTCCGCCTGGATATTTTGAAACACCCCAAGGCTTTTACGTGCAAATCAGCGTTGACGAGCCAGCGGAGGCAGAACGCATCTTTCAGACCCTGGCAGAAAACGGAAAAGTGAAGATGCCGATCGATCAAACTTTTTGGTCTGTCCGCTTTGGTATGTTGGTCGATCGATTCGGTATTCCGTGGATGGTCAACTGCCAGAAGACTGCTTGACTTGTGGGGAGGCGCTTATGGGCGTCTTCCCTAGAGTAAAACCTCAGCGCTTTTTCGCCGATCTTTCACTGTGCAATAATTCAAAAGAAGAACCCATGAGTACTCAAATTTTCGTTAATCTGCCAGTTAAAAACCTCAATCAATCGATCGAGTTCTTTACTCAACTCGGCTTTGAGTTTAATTCTCAATTCACTGACGAAACTTCCACCTGTATGATTGTGTCCGAAAACATTTTCGTCATGCTTTTGACCCATGAGAAGTTTAAGACGTTTACTCCCAAAGAAATTTGTGATGCCACAAAAAGCACAGAAGTGCTTGTGTGTTTATCTTCTGATAGCCGAGAACAAGTCGATGAAATAGTTCGCAAGGCTGTCGCCGCTGGTGGAACAACCTACAATGAACCGCAAGATCATGATTTTATGTATGGACATGGATTTGCTGACTTAGATGACCACATTTGGGAAATTATCTACATGGAGCCAAGCGCAATAAGTCAAGGTTGAAAATTTCATGTTTGAGGAATTATAGCAGTTCCCATTCAGATGTAGTACAACGTTATATCGCATTTGTATGGGAACCGCTATAGCTGTAATACACAAATGCAAATACTCCTATCTTCTTCAAATAGCTCTTTGCCGCAGATGTCGCCCATCAAATCCTTGCTTAATCCAATTCAGACATTCATATTCAGATTTGAATAACTTTGGAGCTGCAATATTATTCAATAACTCTGGTGGGTAATGGTCATAAAAATATTTATCTCCTTCTTGGAAGATGATAATTAAATTGTTCCGATAAATGTAGCGAGACTTAAAACTATCTCCGCGATGAACAAACTCTGAATTTTGATCGATATGCTCTTTAGCAATATTAATGATGTTAATAACGCCACTTCCATAGATTCCTGCTGGATTTTCTGCTTTATGAAATTGGTTTCTGTGCCCAATTTCAGATAACAATTTATACGAATAAATTTCGTAATTATCCGCCTTCCCAAAAATAAATGGAATGATGAGATATCCTTTATATGAGACTGAATTTTCATAAAGAAGACGACTCATCTCAACCTCCTTTGGTGGAACTGCTCTGAAAAAATTTGCTTTAACAGAAAAGTATGACAATACCAATTATCTACTAAATACGCTCACCATAAACTGAGTTGATTGGGGGGATGCTCAAGGTTATTCCAAGGTAGGGGTAGAACTAGTGTACCACTTTGTTCCAATAGCTGTTGGAAGTGACGGGCTGTACTGGGCGATCGCGCTTCTATTGGACAATGGACAAAGAAATAAATTCGCACTCCCATCTGTAACCATTGCTGAATCTGCCTTACCCACTCTTCCATAAATGGCTGATTCACTGATAAATTCCGATGAGAAATAAACCGAATTAGAGTAAAAGATGTTGTCACACTCAATTGCAACGGTAATTTCGGTTTGCGCCGTTCCGATTGTAATTGGGGGTCATCATCTCCAGTGTAAATAGGGCGCGAGTCTAACAGTACCCTTCCGACACCTAACTTTTCTAAAAGCGTCGTCAAATTACTAGCATGGGGTTCCTTGAACCAGTCGGGATGGCGAACTTCCACTGCTAGGGGTGCTTCTGTACGTGGCCAAGCTTCCAGAAAGTTGGACAAATCGTCAAGTAATGCAGGTGCATAGCTGGGTGGTAACTGGGCAAACATTGGGCCAAGATGCTTACCTAAAGGGCGCATCCCCTCCAGAAATTTTAAAGCAGCTGGTATATAAGGTTTTAGCAACCCTTGATGGGTAATATCTCGCGGTAATTTTAGACAAAATTCAAAACCTACTGGTGTTTCGGTAGCCCAACGGGTTACAGTTTCTTGGTTAGGCACGGCATAAAAGGTGGTGTTACCTTCTACAGTGGTGAAGCGACGACTGTAGAGATGGAGAAAATCAGCAGTGCGAGTACCTTGGGGATAGAGTTCGCCTACCCAACCTTTATATGCCCAAACAGCACAACCGATAAAAAAGTTCACAGTGCTTAAAAGCCTTGATGTATCAATATTCAATTTTACAGGCAGATTGTAGCAATGGATGAAGCTAGTACCGCAAGGCAAAAGTCACGCATTCAAAAGTCAAAAGTCACGCATAATTATATTCCAAGCTCTTGCGCCATTTGAAATGGTGAGGCAGTCGCTCAGAGGGGGTTCCCCCCATGAGGAACTGCCGTTAGCGCAGCGTTAGCGAGCCTGCGTTCGCGCAGCGTCTCGTAGAGAGCGTCACTCGTTAGCGCAGCGTTAGCGACGCAGGAGCGTCAGGGGTATGTTTATTTACGCCATGCTGTACTAGGTCAAATTCCCGACTTGTTAAAAAAAATCACAGATTTTTTTCTCAAAATGCTTGATTGCTTTCTCATTTCGGTAGATTCAGCAAGCAAAAAGGCATATTGCTTTCTCTTTTCAGTAGATCGCGTATTCATTTTAGTGGTTTAGGCAAGCAAATAGGCATATAGCAGTTTTCAATTGCATTGCATAGGAGTAATTTATGCACCAATACGTTTCAGTTAAGGGTTATTGGTATAGATAATTGGTTTTTTAAGACGCGATAAATCGCGTCTCTACATGAGGATTTTGGTGTTATGGCGCAACCTCACTTATTGATAAATTGAACCATCAGGCATAATTGCCCCTGCTAAATTAGTCCCAACTAATTTAACCAGAAGACGCTCACCAGAGCGAATCCGCGCTCCCGTCAAGTCGGCTCCTCGCAAGTCGGCCCCACTGAGATCCGCTCCAATCAAATTAGCCGCGCGTAAATTCGCCTCCCTGAGATCCGCTAAAAGTAGGTTTGCCCGAAATAAATTTGCTTCAGATAAATTTGCACCTCTAAGGTTGACTTTGTGCATAAAAGTATCACTGAGATTAGCACCACTCAAATTGGCATAACTCAGATTTCTGCCAGATAAGTCTTTATTGCTCAAATTTGCCCGACTGTAGTCTTTGCCGCTTAAATCTGAGTTTTGCTTTGGTGGTTTCTGGGTTGGTTGAGATGGTTTTTCCTGTTGAGGTGACGGTGAGTTATGTGTGGTTTGATATGTAGTTTGATGTGTGGTTTGAGGTTTGGTTTTTAGAGAGCGCAACTTTTCACGAGCTTCATTTATAGCTTTCAGCTTGTCTTGTGCTTTCTGCTGTAAACGGAGATTGTCTTTGGGAATGCGATCGGGATGCCAAACAAAGACTAAATCTTTGTAAGCCTGGTTCACTTCTTCAAGTGTTGCTCCAGGCTCTAATTCCAAAACTCTATAGTACCGCTCCAGATCGCTCATACGATATTTTGGTGGACAATCAACTTAATTATGAGTGATGGAGTCATCTATACGCTGCATTATTTGTTAGGGATTATCGGGCATTGGGCATTGGGAATGGAGAAGAGACAAGGTAGACAAGGAAGAGGGGGAGACTTGAGAGAGACTTGTTCAATAAAATTCTCCCTTGTCCCCAAGTCTCCCCTGCCCCTCTTCTCTCCACTCCTTCATCTTCCCATTTCTCCATTTCTCCATCGAGCGATCGCTCTAAAATATGCCGCAATTGGAATCTGATAGACTTCAATATAAATCCAAACAATAATTGATAAATGTGATAAAAAGGTTAATATTGTCCAAATATATGGCATCCAGGTAATGGGTTCTTTCAGATTAGCAGGAAAATAGTAAGCTACTATGCCAATTAGAGTAGTGGGAAAAATTATAAAAATTGCTGCTGCTAGTCCATAACCCCAACCTAATTCCACACCTTCCAATTGGCCTTCTGTCCAACTAAACCCATTCCAACGCCAAGTTAAAGGTGGTTGCCTAGAAGGCATCTTGATTTGCTGTTGTTCTAAGTTGACTGTAAAAATCTCTTGGCAAAAGTCACAAGCCATAGCTTCCATCAATGGCATGTGAGAAATCTTACCTATTCGACAGACTGGGCAGGGATAAGCTCCATAATAGTCGAAAGATTGGGTTAAGATTTTGGAACTGGGCATAATGAGACTGATGATCCTAAAAAATTGATCTGGTCAATGAGGACTTGGGTAATAATGTATGGCGGTTGTCAATTCCCTGCAATCAGCTTTCGTAAGATGAAATCATAAGTCAGGAGAATTATATATTTTAACTTCTCAATCCTGGCTTTTTCTTCTAAGGTTATATAACTATCGTAATGTCTAATGACAAGCCCTTCGGGTTCGGGGGTTCGCAATCGACGGGAACCGCCAAGACTGCGACCCCCTCACCGCTTTTTTCGCTACGCAAATAAGCAACTAGTACAATCAGAACAGAGTGTGATTTTGAATTGTGCAAAGCGTTATTAGTCTTAATCCCCAGAGTTGTACTGAGTCTATCGTTTTTTTATAGTTTGTGCAGGTCTTGACAAAGCCCACTCTTACTGCTATTGTTACATTTTATAAGTATATTTCTTAAGTTTTCCAGCAAAAACCCCGCAAATGCTTAACACAAATTCTTACTTTTATTTTTGGTTTAGGGTGGTTCACCGGGAGTGAATTAAGTTTCCTAATGGAAACCACCCGGTGAACCGCAGAGCAAACTCTGCGGTTTTTGTTTTTTTAAGGAGAATTTCATTGTCATGACTTATTTCAGTAGCTGGTTTTATGGCTTTTACTTTTGGCCCAGAATAAATTCCGGGTAAATAGCGTCATGCTAATGAATCAGAACGCGCCCGGAACTCTTGAAGGTTTCGGGCTTTTTTTGTGATTGGGGACTGGGGACTGGGGACTGGGGAATAGGGACTGGGGACTGGGGACTGGAAAACAACTCTTACCCCAATACCCAATCCCTAATACCCAATCCCTAATACCCAATCCCTAATACCCAATCCCTAACTTTTCACGAGAATATAACCATGATTAATGCTAAACTTGCTGCACAAACCCATCTAAACCACCAGACAATCGTTAAAATCTCGAAAGAAGTCGCTTTCGGCGGTAAAGAACTGGTAATTATCGGCGGTCCCTGCACTGTTGAAAGCTTAGAACAAATGGAGATAGTCGCCCAAAAGTTATCTACTGCATCAGTACAGGGGTTGCGTGGCGGTGTCTACAAACCCCGCACATCTCCCTACGCTTTCCAAGGTATGGGAGAGTCAGGATTAGAGATTTTAGCCAGGGTGCGATCGCATTACAATATGCCAGTTGTCACGGAGGTGATGTCAATTTCCCAAATTGAAGTAGTCGCCGCCCACGCTGATATGCTTCAAGTTGGTAGCCGCAATATGCAAAACTTTGATTTGCTCAAAGCTTTGGGACAAGCTGGTAAACCAATACTGCTCAAACGTGGTTTAGCAGCGACTATTGAAGAATTTGTCATGGCTGCTGAATATATCCTCAGCCACGGGAATCCTGATGTGGTGTTGTGCGAAAGAGGTATTCGCAGTTTCGATGATTACACCCGTAACGTCCTAGATTTAGGGGCAGTGGCAGCACTCAAGCAAATAACTCACTTGCCTGTAATTGTAGATCCTTCTCATGCCGTCGGTAAACGGGAGTTGGTAGCACCCGTGGCTAGGGCTGCGATCGCTTGCGGTGCAGATGGATTAATTATTGAATGTCACCCAGAACCAGAAAAATCTGTTTCTGATGCCCGTCAAGCACTTTCTTTAGAAGATATGGTGCATTTAGTTAATAGTTTAAAGCTTGTAGCCACAGCCGTTGGGCGTAGTATATCAGATTTCGGGGCGGGTTTGTCACCTGCCCCGATTTTTTGGGCTGCTTAAATTTCAGCAAAGAGCGATCGCTTGAATGTCTGAGTCAAAACATTTCTTTTGGCTTAAGGATAAATAGCGATCGCTTTTATAAAATCAAGTTGTTACTTCAGCTATTCCATTGGTTCTCAAACGTATTTTTGCAACACAATCTTCTATATATAAATTTAATTTATCATTTTAAGAAATAAGACTATTTGATTTTATTCTACAAGTCGTTTTATCCTGAAATCAGTAGATATTTTAACTTTTACTAAATTCCCTAAAGAAGTTTTAGGATACCGATCTTTCAACTTTGAGAATCTAAAGAAGGACAATAACTAAATGCTAGAACAGCAGATTGATTGCCCCATCAGACCTAAGACAAGTGCAATGATTATAAAACTTTTTCAAATCACTATAGTGGTCTTAGTACTTTGGATCGACTTAGTAATTGCTTTCCCCTCTTGGGCAGAAAGTACGCTTTCTTTAACTAGCAATCCTAATAACTTTCAAGTTGGGCAAAAAGTGATTTGGCTTTACAAGCCCCGCACAGATTCTAGCGATGTCCAAAGAATTCCTGCCGAAATAGTCAAGTTAAGTTCCAAGCAAGTGCAAATCAAGGTTTACAAACATAACAACGAATTTGTCAATCGTTGGGTGAATCCAAACAAGCTTGAGAATTCGACAAAAATTAAATAGTCAGTAGTCATTTGTGATTACAAAGGACAAATGACTACTGACTAATGACAGCAACAGAAAAATATTTCACAAATGATTTAGGACTGCTATAGTTAAAACTCCCTTGTGTGGGTTTTGTTTTCATAATTAGCATCTTCAGTACCAAGCAGTTTGTCCCAGAACGTAAAATACAAACCGTAGTGTACTTTATACTTGCGATGATGTATGGAATGATGCATAGAACCAATAAGCCACCTTCCAATCCAGTAACTTTTAGATGAGGAGGGAAATAGCTCAAATCCGAGATGGGTAAACACTGCCCATACTGTCATAGTTATAAGTGCGGCAACTAAGGTGACAAAATGCAGCGGAACTATGAAGCTTACACCTACAAAGAAAAGTGCTTGTACGATCGCTTCTGGCAAATCGAAGGCAGAGGAACTCCAGGGTGTTGGCTCGCCTGAACGGTGGTGTCCATAATGCATCCATCTAAAAATTAGAGGGTGGTGAAACATCCGATGGATAAAATAAAAGTAAGTATCCTGAAGAATTAGCACTGCAATAAAGCTAACTATCAAATACCACAGTCCGTATTTCCAGATGTCAGCGTATAACAGCGTTGCTCCCAAATTATACTCGGAGATCATAAATGCTCCAGAAATAGCAAAAACTACTGTGGAGATTACTGATAATTCAATATCCTTTTTAATGGAACAATTCATCAACGGTTTCAAACGCAAACTCTTGTTGGCGAGAGACTTCCCCAGAACTAAATAAAAGAGCAAGTATGCTCCACCAGCAATCAGAAAGTATCGGGCAAGAGTGATACCGAAGAAGAAAAAGCAATAATACCAAAATGAGTGGTTCGTCAATTAGACCCATCCGTAATATTAATTCGGTGACATGAAAATGCTGATTATGTCCAATTGTTTTGGTCTTCATTACCAAAAATAAGCAAATTACGATTTAATTTGTTAATCGACAAAATCCACTGCTTATTTTACAACATCAAGTAGTTCAGCAAATATATAATAAAACTCTCAATACGCTACAACAGAAAAAACCTCTGCTAAATCTGTGAAAAAACGAGTAACACTCACCTTCCCGAAACGCGCCGTGCAAATGCCAGTCACTTACGTACTGGCCAAAGAGTTCAACGTCGCCGCCAATATTATCCGCGCCCAAGTTGCCCCAAATCAAATTGGCAAACTGGTAGTGGAATTATCGGGAGACATCGATCAATTAGATGCAGCGATCGAGTGGATGCGATCGCGTAATGTTAATGTTTCTTCTACATTAGGCGAAATTGCGATCGACGAGGATGTGTGTGTCCACTGTGGCTTGTGTACTGGGGTTTGTCCTACCGAAGCCCTCACCCTCCAGCCAGAGACGTACAAGTTGACATTTACGCGATCGCGCTGTATCGTTTGCGAACAGTGTATTCCCACCTGTCCCGTACAAGCAATCTCTACTAACATTTAAGATTACCGCATACACCACGGAGCATTGCCCATCCAACTTTCTCAGCAATCCAAAATCTAAAATTGAAGTTAGCCCAACTTAAACACATCCGCGATTACACCACTATCACCCACCAGCCTACTTTTTGCTGGAGAGTCATAAACTACCAATAGCGAAGGTATGCCAGCTACATCCTGAAACATCGTCATTCCCTCAGCGTGTTCTTCTCGATTTCCATAAGGAATATCTTGCACAAAATCGGGATTGCTGAAGACATTTTCTCCTAAATTCACACCATTTAACCAGCGATAAACTTGCACGGGCCCATCTAAATCCATCGTTGGCCCGGCTAAAATCAACAAATCTTTATCATCTACATACAAATCCCGAATTCCCAAACCATTCAACCAGATAAAATGCTTTTTATATAACTCCTTCAATTCCCCAATTTGCTTTAGTTTCATCAGTCCAGGGGTAGAATCTTCTAACTCTATTTCCAGCACCACAGCCCAACCCCGCAATACAGGGCCCCGCAAACCCAGAAAGACGCGGTTTTGATAAATGCCTATTCCTTCAATATCAAAGCCATTATCCTTTCCGGGAATTCCTGCCTTAATAAACAAGCCTAAATGGGCATCATCTGCTAAAGCTGTCATCAGCAAATTACCCTGATTCGTCACTTCTAATTTAGCCGCATTCAATTGCACATCTGGCTTTTCGGGGTGTGGGCAAGATGAGCATAGTTTACCCTCTATCAGAGGAATTCGTCCTAAAATGTAACGGTTCGGTTCCGATTCAATTTTTGCTAGCCTTTTAAAGTTTTTGGCAGCTGTATTTTCAGGTTTGGATTTTTTGCGTTTGTAGCTGTGAGAACCAACAAACCATAAGTAATTATCAGCGTAAGCCAGTCCTTCTATATCAATTTCTTCCTCTTCTGGTGCAGGTAAATTGATAAATTCTGCTACACGAAATTGTTGATGATCTGTAAATTTATCAGTATCAACCAAAGATAAACGCTCAATAGTTGAGGTTTCATCTGACCCCAACCATAAATACTTCTGATGCGTTAGCAGCACTGCTGATAAGTCTTCTCTATGTTCTTGAAAAGAATCTACAAAAGTCAATAAAACTTGATTTAATAAATGTAAGTTTGGCATTTTAAATCATATTGATAGTTATAAATATGCTAGCCATGCTATTATAATATATGATTCAATTATCGTAAAAACTTATCTCAAAACTATAGTTTATATGAACTTGACGGGATGAACTACTATTTAAACCTTTGACAGATATTGCATATTTATAGAAGAGGATGCAACTATCAATAGTCATAAGCATACGTGACAATCCTCATAGTTAAAAAATATCAAAACTAGATGCAAATTTTTAAATAATATTGTTATTATGCAATAACCTCATGAGGGAATCATTCAGACCAATTATGAAATTAGCCACACAACCCACAGTAAAAACTCTCGGTGACTACGCCTACCAAGCGATTGAAAAACATTGTAAGAAAACCTTCAAGTGGGAAAAATCAGTCAAGAAAGATGAAGATCCAGAAGCGCTACACCAAATGCGGGTGGGAATGCGCCGCCTACGGACAGCGGTAACTCGGTTTGGGCTAGCAGTGGATGTATCGAAACCAGTCAGCGATAAAAATATTGGTAAAATAGCTCGTCGTCTTGGTAATCTGCGAGATTTAGACGTACTCAAAGAAAGTTTGGAAAACAATTACAAACCAAACTTACCCCGTAAAGAGCAGGAATCTCTACAAACAGCTTTTACAGCTTTGGCGAAACAACGTGAAGATGTACAATCGAGTGTGCAGAAAACATTAAACGATGAATCTTACAAATCTCTAAAAGATGCATTGGATAAGTGGTTAGAGAAACCCAGTTATCAACCTTTGGCAGCTGTTTCGATTCAGCAAGTGCTACCAGACTTACTTTTACCAGAAGTGAGTAACTTCTTACTGCATCCAGGTTGGCTAGTTGGTACTGAATTTGTAGAATCAGAAGTGAAGATCCAGAAAAACTGGAAACCAAAAAAGATAGAAAAACAATTGACAACAGAAGGTGAAAATCTTCATAGTTTGCGAAAAGAAGCTAAACGTATACGCTATCAAATGGAGTTATTTACTGACTTATATGGCGATTCTTACGAAGCTTATATTACAGAAGTGAAAAATATCCAAGAAATTTTGGGTACGATGCAAGATAGTACTGTTTTAACTGACTGGCTTACAGATATATACAAGTCAGAAATTCAGACTCAGTTACCCACCTTTGCTAATTTGTTAACTGAAAATCGTTACCAGTCGTGGCAGCAGTGGCAACCTTTGCAAGAACGGTATCTGAAAACTGAAACCAGACATAGTTTTCATTTAACAATATTGCACCCGCTTTCAGGATTAATAAGTTAAAAGTTACTCTTTATTCAGAAAGGATTGGACTAACGAACAGACAATTGAATAGGAGCTTCTAGAGACAAAACATAAACACTGCTCTAGGGAATTTGTGCAATACAGGTCTTTTCAGCGGAACCTAAACTTGAAATTAGTCTAATAGTGCTTTATAGCATTGTTCCCCGCTCAGTTTGACCGGGGAGCGCCTTGCCTTGGCTGAAAAAGTTCAAGACGCTTCCACCAATCCTGCCTCAAACAGAGCCATTCTTGACGGTTTTATGATTAACTCGCATGAATTTAGATGAATTTAATATCTGAATCTAACGGTATCTAGCAGTTCCCTTAAGTGGGAAAGTCTCATATAATTGTAGTTGCCCAAATATTGGTCTTCGGATTAATCCTGATGTTTTTTCGGTAGTGAGAATTGCTTGAGTTTGGACAGGAGTTTCTCTATCACCAATAGGTAAGTTAACAGTGGGTAACAAAAAACTGAGTTTGACTGTATTGCCTCCGACAGTAGGATTTGGACTGCTAATAATTACTGTAATCAGTGTCCCGATATCAGTAGTTAATGTCTTAATGTCATCGCCACTGAAATGAAGGGAAGTATTTTGAGTTTTGTAATCAAGCTGTGAAACTTCGTTAAGGATAGAATACTTAATCTGAGTACCATTGCCATTAAGTGTAAACTCATTTGGTCGTTGCACAACAATTGCTTGTGCTTTTTTTGTAGATTTGGTCATCAACAAAGATACTAGTGATGTCGTAGTTAAGCCAGTCACAAAGGTGAGAGCAGCTTTGAGAATTTGACGGCGGGGCAAATTTGAGGATATATCTTTCAAGTTAGGATTCATAGTTCTTTCTTCTGATGCTGATTGTGACTTGTTGAAAGCTACCTAATTTTATTGCTTTATTTTAGTGGTTGTTTTTCGTCTTCTTTACACCCTCAAACGGTTACAAACTTTTAGAAGTTGAAAAGTTCAATTCCTGTTGAATACTTTTGGCGTCATTATACAAATTTGTAACTTTAGAATCATTACTTGGACAGCTAATATCTGGAGATTTCTGCCCGGAATAATTGACTTGAGTTGATGTCCCGAATGAAACAGATTTCGGACACGATCTAAATGGTAATTTTGACAGTGGTTTAGCTGCTGAAATATCATTGAAAAATTTAGTGGCTGTGTTCAGTTTAATTTCACCTGTACCTTTTGTATTGCAAACAGTGTAAGTTGCCTTTCCTGATGGCAATACGGAAATGTTATACTTGCAAGTATTCGTAGAACCGCTATTAATAATAATAGCTGGCTCTTGAATAATTGGTGTTTGTGCAAGTATTTTTAAAGAAAAAATACATAAAGGTGTAGCTAGTAAAACTGAAGCCAAGCTAATTTTAGAGAATGCAAAAAGTTTCATTATCACCTCACATTTAGTTTTTTAATTATTTAGATTTTCTTAACGGGTTGAAAAGATTTTTTAGAAGAAAATTATATAACAGCAACTTTTTGGTTAATGCTTGATTAAGAAAAACTAGATTCTTAAGTAGTATAGTGTGAAACATAAATTATAGATAATATTTAAAACTATAGTTGACTCTATACTTTTTAGATATGTCATTATTGTGTCAACTTTGTGTCAGAAAAATATCTAATTTTAATGTGGTATCCCTATTGAATATATGTTTGGGGCTTTGCAGCAAAAAAATTCAGTGAGGTAACTTTGACAGGAATACTGCACAGTTGAACCCTACGGTTCTCGGTAGATGCTGACCTCTGTTTTGGGGTACAGGACTTTTATTTGTCTAAAAAAATTCTCTCCAAAAGCGGATTGTTTATTTTCAAGTTTGATAAATCAATACAAGACAGGCGTGAGATTGTTGGCTGGATGATTGGTCACTTATTTCAGAAAAATACTAGTATTTTTAAATACATTTAAATAAGTATCTGAAACTGTTGGTTAATTAGTTTTTCAGATAAAAAATCTGTCGGCATTAACTCGACAGTGTAAATTTTATCTGCGTCTACCTCATAATCAATAACAACACCACGAGAACTTTTCCTTCTTAGACCGGGAAACAATAATTTATAAGATTTAAAAAAGTCTGGCCATAAATAAAGACGGGTTGCAGCCCGTCTAAATAGCTTGAAAGTGCAAATACACCTTGTATAGGATTGAAAATAACACAATTGATTTTCTCAAAGTTGCCAATTTGCCAATTTATAAAAAAACATCTCCATAAATTAAATATACGTTATCCAAAACCCTTGTAAAGACGTAGCAGTTCTATATATCTATATTTTTTTCACTCATATCTATAAAGAACAGATGTTAGAATCGTCCTAAAAGTCTTGGTATTTGCAGCTAAATCATTTACCCATACATATTTGAGGCTTTTTAGAAATTACGATTGCACTCCTCACACTCATGAGCAATTTTCAGCTACTCCCTGCTCTAAAAACAGTAATAATCGCCCTCACAAGATATTGCTATGTCTAAATCAGTCATAGTAGAAGTTACAGCTAGTGGATATAGAAGCTCCCCTAATGTGTTATTACGACTGGTTTAGTTTGACATGAACTCAACCAGCAACAAAAATCAAGGTTTATAACCATCAAATATGAACGTTTTACTTCTATACCCCCGCTTTCCAAAAAGTTTTTGGTCTTTTGAAAAAACATTGGCTTTATTAGACCGTAAAGCAATGCTACCGCCTTTAGGCTTGGTAACTGTAGCAGCGATTTTACCGCAAGAATGGGATTTCAAGCTAGTAGATCGAAATGTTCGCGTTTGTACAGAAGCCGAATGGGCTTGGGCTGATTTGGTTATTATGTCGGCGATGATTGTGCAGAAAGAGGATTTGCTCTCTCAGATATTGGAAGCAAAGCAGAGAGGGAAGCGGGTTGCTGTGGGTGGGCCTTTCCCAACAGCGCTACCGAATGAAATGACATCCGCAGGAGCTGACTATTTGATATTAGACGAGGGGGAAATCACCCTACCTTTATTTGTAGCAGCGATCGCACGCGGCGATCGCACAGGCATTTTTCGCTCTGGCGGTGAAAAACCAGATGTCACCAATACTCCAACTCCTCGCTTTGATTTGCTAGAGTTTGAAGCCTATGCAGAGATGTCAGTGCAATTTTCCCGTGGATGTCCCTTCCAGTGTGAATTTTGTGACATTATTGTGCTATACGGTCGCAAACCCCGCACCAAAAACCCAGAACAACTATTAGCAGAACTTGATTATCTCTACAAACTGGGTTGGCGGCGCAGTATTTTTATGGTGGATGACAACTTCATCGGTAATAAGCGGAATGTGAAATTATTTTTGAAGTCCCTTCTACCCTGGATGGTAGAGCATAATTATCCCTTTTCCTTTGCCACAGAGGCTTCGGTTGATTTAGCCCAAGATCAAGAACTGATGGATTTGATGGTAGCGTGTAATTTTGGAGCCGTTTTTCTGGGAATTGAAACCCCCGATGAAGAAAGTCTTACTTTCACTCAGAAATATCAGAATACCAGAGATTCACTCAGTGAAGCAGTGGATAAAATTACCCGCTCCGGGCTGCGAGTCATGGCAGGCTTTATCATTGGGTTTGATGGCGAGAAAGTAGGAGCCGGCGCCCGAATTGTCAAGTTTGTGGAGCAAACAGCAATCCCCACAGCCTTATTTAGTATGCTGCAAGCACTTCCAGATACAGCCCTCTGGCATCGATTAGAAAAGGAAGGACGACTCCGTAATAAATCTGCCAACATCAACCAAACCACGTTGATGAATTTTGTACCAACTCGACCTTTAGAAGATATCGCTCGTGAATATGTGCAGGCGTTCTGTGATTTGTATGAGCCAGAGCGGTTTTTGGAGCGTACATACAAACACTTCCGTCTTTTGGGTGAAGCAACCTATCCAAAAAAGGGGAAAGCTGCTAAAAAACCATTGAACTGGAAAGTACTCCGGGCGTTGCTGGTGATTTGTTGGCGTCAAGGTTTACGTCGTCAGACGCGCTGGCAATTCTGGCGCAACTTGTGGAACATGTATCAGCATAATCCGGGTGGGGTGAGTAGCTACTTAGCTGTTTGTGCCCAAATTGAGCATTTCTTGGAATATCGCCAAATTGTCCGGGATGAAATTGAGGCTCAAGTAGCTGAATTTCTGAAAGCAGAAGCTAGGGTAAAACCGGAAGCAGAAGTAATGGAAGTGTTAGGAAGCTTAAAAAAATAACTCATAGTACTTAGAGCAAGGGTTTAAGACTTCTACTGAACTCCGTCTTTAACAACAGATGCGATCGCCTTCTCAATCACACTTATAGACTATTATTATCTCTAAGTGTGGTTGAATAATCAAAAGTTATACCCATACCTCAAAAACCATAACATCTCTCGTTATCATATTTCAGAGGAATGAGAGTAAGGTTCAAGCATCATGTACATCCCAAATGCTTTTCGAGAAGATGACATTGAGAAACTTGTCGCCTTCATGCGTGCGAACAGTTTTGCCACATTGGTGTCTATTCTCAATGATGTTCCTGTTGCCTCACATATTCCGCTGGTTGTCACAGTGCAAAATAATGTGGTTAAGCTATCGGGTCATCTTGCCAAACCAAATCCTCAATGGCAGGTCTTTGGCGTAGGCGAGGCACTTGCCGTCTTTACGGGGCCTCATGCTTATATCTCGCCATCTTTGTATGAGAAGCAAGAGAGTGTACCGACGTGGAACTACATCGCTGTACACGCATCTGGTGTGCCCCAAGTTATTACCCTTGGTGATTCGCCGGATTTGATGGATAAGATGATTGAGGATATGATTGACACCTATGGTTCTGAGTATAAATCTCAATGGCATAGCTTATCCGATAACTTTCGTGAAGGAATGATGAACGGCATTATTGGTTTTGAGATGACCATCACGCGACTGGAAGGGAAATACAAACTTAGCCAAAATCGCAGTCATTTTGACCAGAGTAATGTTGCAGATGTGTTGCTACAAAGTACAGAACCAACTGTTCATGCGATCGGTGCTGCTATGAAACAGAATCTTCAAACCAGGGAACAATTGCCAGAGTGAAAACCCGCAGTTTCTAGTCGTGGGGAGAGGTCAAATGAACCTGGAGTATTATCTAACAAGCTTTGGGCATCATACATAACTATATACTCCGCAAACAAATAGTTTGCAATACTTAATATTAGTGAAACTAATAATTAGTTTTTCATGAGATTGTGATTGCCAACACATCTTTTTTTGTATTGATCGTGTAGGCTCATATCTGCTGGGTAAAATTACTAGATAAATTTATGGTAATTCGAGCACCAAGCAGCATAATCCCTAATTCTGCTGTGCTATTAAACTTGCTTACAATTTGGTTATTTGATTTTTGAGCAATTATTAGGTAACTGAACGGTAAGCTTGGTTGCTAGAGAGCATTCCATGATTACATTCAGTACTGACGTAGCCATGTACCAATGGCACGAATAAAAGTGCTAACCCTTGAGATTACTGCTTTTGGGGTGTAGAGAATATAAGAAGAGTAGAGCTAGGTTTCACACTCTCAAATGCAAAGTCCCTTAGGACTACACTCAACACCCTACACCCTGACAAAGGCGAGGTTTCACTTTTTCTTCATGCTATTCACAATATATACAAATCAGCGATACCAGCCATAGAGCTACTGCTAAGGCAATTTTAAGAAAACAAAAAAGCATGAGTACAACACGCAAAATTCGTTTAGGTGCATTCATTCAAGCTACCGGACACCATGTCTCTGCTTGGCGACACCCTGATTCACAAGCAGATGCTGGACTGAATTTCGAGCATTACAAAGAAATTACCCAAACTGCCGAACGCGGCTTATTCGATGCAGTTTTCTTAGCAGACAGTCCAGGAGTCTGGGGCGGCGCTCCAGAAACTCAGCATCGCAATGGTAAAATTGCCCATTTTGAGCCTGTCACCCTCTTTTCAGCCTTATCCTCTGTAACTCAAAACATCGGCTTCATTTCCACCGCTTCGACCACTTATGAAGAACCCTACACCTTGGCACGTAAGTTTGCTTCCCTAGACTACTTGAGTAAGGGTCGGGCCGGGTGGAATGTAGTCACTACAGGCAATGAGAATGCTGCACGTAATTTCGGCCTTGAGCATCACCCGGAACATAGCCAGCGTTATGAACGAGCTGAAGAGTTTGTGGAAGTGGTGAAAGGTCTATGGGATAGTTGGGAAGACGATGCTTTCATCCGTGATAAAGAGTCTGGTATTTATTTTGATCCAGATAAACTACATACACTCAACCACAAAGGCAAATATTTCTCTGTAAAAGGCCCTTTAAACGTTGGTCGTCCGCCCCAAGGCTACCCGGTGATTGTTCAGGCTGGAGCCTCCGAATCGGGACGGGACTTAGCCGCACGCACTGCCGAGGCGATTTTCACTGCCAATCAAACCTTAGCTGATGCTCAGGAATTTTATGCTGATATCAAAGGTAGGCTAGCACAATATGGGCGATCGCCAGACGATCTAAAAATCATGCCTGGTGCTTTCCCAATCATTGGCCGTACCGAATCAGAAGCTCAAGAAAAATACAAATTTCTGCAATCGTTAATCCATCCCGATGTCGCCTGGGGAATTTTAAAGAACTATTACAAAGGTGTGGATTTGTCGAAATATTCTTTAGATGATGTAGCTCCCGAACTACCCAGCGACACCAATACTAACAAAAGTCGTCTCAAACTAGTCAAAGATTTAGCTACTCGTGGCACTCTCACGCTGCGCCAATTGTATCTTTCTCTTGCTACTGCACGAGGTCATCGCACCATACTCGGTACTCCCGAAACCATTGCTGACCAGCTAGAAGAATGGTTCAACAACGGTGCAGCAGATGGCTTTAATATCATGCCACCAATCCTGCCCACAGGATTAGATGAGTTCGTTAACCTAGTCGTTCCCGTCCTCCAAAAACGCGGACTGTTCCGTACTGAATACGAAGGCAGTACCTTGCGTGAAAACCTGGGATTGCGTCGTCCGGCCAATCGTTTTGCCGTTAAACAACTAGATGAAAGATTGGTGTTGGCGTAAATAACTTTTCATATCTGTACTGTGCAGTGCTGTAGCGTAAATGAATTTTTCACGGATGCTTAAGCCATACCTTTTAAATTGCACTTTCTGTAGATCGCCGCCCTACAGAATTTGAAAATTGTGGAGAGACGCGATAAATCGCCCTCTCTACGGGAAATGTATTTGTTAATAGCAGCATTGGATGCTAAAAAAATCCTGTAATTTTTGTGCAGTAGGCAAGGAAAAAACATGACTGAATATAGCCGATTGAAGACCTCACGCTCCGCCGCAATCAGAGCGACCCTTGATTATCCAGTAATCGATACCGATGTTCATACTAATGATTTCACCCCAGCTTTTGAAGATTACATCGCTAAGTACGGTGGCGTGAAACTCGTAGATGAGTTACGTAAGACAGAAGCCTCCCGTCTTAACTCCAAGAGCAACGGTAAAGACTGGTATCAACAAACCCCTGAAGAACGTCAATACAACCGGACAATTCGATCGCCTTGGTGGGCCAGAGTTACCAAAAACACATTGGATCTCGCTACTTATACCCTCCCCGGACTCCTCTATGAGCGTCAGGCAGAGCAAGGATCGGACTATTCGGTGTTGTTTCCGAACAATGTTTTAGCACCGGCTGGAGCGAGTGCAGAGAATCGTCAGGCATTGCAACGTGCGGTTAATCACTATCATGCTGATATTTACCGGAAATATAGCGATCGCTTGACACCGGTAGCTGGCATTCCCTTGACCAATCCCCAAGAAGGTATTGAGGAGCTAGAGTTTGCAGTTAAAACACTGGGGCTTAAAGTGATTAATATCACTGGTGGAGTGAAACGGACAATCAAAGCGATCGCTGATAAATATCCAGCTGATAAATTCCCCGAAATTGCCAAGTACGCTTCTTATATCGACTTCTACGGATTAGATAGTGAATACGACTACGATCCCTTCTGGGCCAAAGTCGTGGAACTGGGAGTACCCGTTACCACCCATTACGGCAGTCAAGGCTGGACTGGTCGTTCCTCCATCAGTAATTACATGAACAACCATATCGGCCACTTCGCCGATGGTTCAGAAGCATTTGCGAAGGCGCTGTTCTTCGGTGGTGTTACCAAGCGTTTTCCGCAGTTGCGTGTAGCAATGCTGGAAGGTGGTGCAGATTGGGGTGCCCGCGTCTACATTCATTTGGTAGATCGGTTCTCCAAGCGCAACGTCAAGGCACTGCAAAACTACAATCCAGCATTGACAAATGCCGATGAGTTGTTTGAAATATTTGAGCGCTACGGTGCAGAAATTACTCAAGGACATTCCCTCGATAAAGATGAATTGACCAAGACTGTACTGGGAGCTTCATTCAGCCGTTTTAGCCGTGTGCCCATTGATAGCGAATTGAATGATTTTGCAGCAGCAGGCATTGAAACCATTGAAGATATCCGCGATCGCTGGGTGAATAGTTTCTTCTTTGGTTCCGAGTCCGACGATCGCACGATCGCTACGGCATTCAATGACAAAGCCAATCCTTTGGGAGTCAAGATCAACGCCATCTATTCCTCTGATGTTGGTCACTGGGATGTGCCAGACTTGACTTCCCCCTTAGCTGAAAGCTGGGATCTCGTGCAAGAAGGCGTCCTGACCGAAGCCGACTTTAAGTCCTATGTATTCGCTAATCCCTACAAGTTTTACACCCAAGCTAACCCCGAATTCTTCAAAGGTACAGCGATCGAATCGAAACTAGGTAACACCGAATTTAAACAAGTAGACAAGAGCCTAGTGGTGGCATGAAGAGTGCTGAGTTCCGAGTGCTGAGTGCTGAGTATTGAGTACTTCTTAATTCACTCAGGACTTAGGACTTAGTGCTGAGTAGGGTAAAAGGCGAGATGAGGGAGCAGAAAAGAAGTTGCAGTAATGTTTTTCTCCTCTGCCCCTCTGCCTCTTGTACCCAATCCCCAAATCAAATTAGGAGTCACAACAATGCCTGTCGAACAACGCTCTCATGACACTAACAATGGTTCCTTGCCTTATCTTTTCTCGCCTGTTTCTGACAATGCCAACAAACCTGCACCCTTAGTACTTTTTCTACACGGAGGACGCGATCGCGGGACGGATTTGAATGTGCTACTGAAATGGGGTCTACCTCGTTTCGTGGATTTATCCGACTCATTACCTTATGTCTTTGCTGCACCCCAAATTCCGGCTGAACAGACTTGGGCAGATCGAGCAGATGATGTGCTTGCTTTGCTTGATGAACTGATCGTTTCTCAGCCTGTCGATCCAGCGCGGGTGATATTGGCTGGGTTCAGCTTAGGTTCGGCGGGGATCTGGCATCTCGCTGCTTTGTATCCCGATCGCTTCGCAGGTCTGATACCTGTGTCTGGACGTGTACCCAAAACATTAGCAGAAAGCGAACTAGCTGCACTCAAAAACATTCCCGTTCAGATATTCCAAGGTGGACAGGACAAAAATCTGCCGATTGAGGATACAGAGAATTTTGTTGAGCGCTTACGCAAAGTAGGGGGGAAAGTTGATTTGACAGTGCTGCCGGAAGGCGATCATTTTATTGCAGATGAAGTATACGGCGATCCGAAGTTGCAGCAGTGGCTAATTTCCCAGAACCGTCGTGAAATTTCTGTAGTTGTCTAATGGATTATGTCTTACGCACCACCCGATCACTGGAATCAAGTCTTCGCTAAATGGAAGGATGCTGGCACCGATCTAGATTGGGGAACCCAATGGACGAAAGTTCACCTTCCGTTCCTCAAGTCCGCCAACGTTAAAACTGTGCTTGACCTTGGTTGCGGGACAGGGAACGACGTGTTACGTCTTGTAAGGCAAGGTTTCACAGTAATTGGTGTGGATTTTTCAGATGAAGCAGTGCAACAAGGACGCGAGAAAGCAAAAAAGCTAGGACTAAGCGCACAGTTTGTAGTTGCGGATATGGCAAAACGTTTGCCTTTTGATAGTGCAACATTGGATGCTGTCATGTCCAATGTTGCCATCCACATGTTTTCAGATCAGATTACACGCCAGTTGTTTAAAGAAATTCGACGAATAGTACGCCCCAACGGATTATTTGTTTTCCATGTTAATTCTACAGAAGACGCTTTAGTTCGGGCAGAACGCCACTTACCCATACGCGAAATCGAGCCAAATTACTTTCTAGAACATGATGGACAAACTATGCATTTTTTCTCTAAAGAATATTTGCTAGACCTTTTATCTGACTGGAAAGATGTAGAGCTAAAACATTACGAAATATTGCATGAGCAAACAGGCAAGCCGTTTAAAAGAGTTTGGTGGGGTAAGGCAATACAGCCTGACTAATCGCCTTGTTCCCAGTCTTAAGAATGGGAATGTATTACCAGAGGGCTGCTGCCTCTGGTAAAGCGTCTGGAAGTTCCGCCTCCAAGCTGGGAACCAGTCAATATATTAATATCTTCAATATCTTCGTGATATGGAAAATAGAATCATGAACATAATGCTTCTTCTCAAGTCAAAACCGAACTTTTTCGCTAAAATTCAGTTGAATTATGTCAGATTCTCGCAAAGAGATCAGAATTTGTTTTATTGGTGAATCTTTTGTCAATGGCACAGGCGATCCAGAGTTTCTGGGTTGGACAGGTAGAGTGTGCCGCAGTGCTGAGTTAAGAGGATACGCTATCACCCATTACAATTTGGGGGTGCGGGCAGAGACGAGTCGGTATCTCAAACAACGTTGGTACTCGGAAGTCTCCTATCGTCTCCCAAGAGAATTTGATGGTCGAGTAGTGTTTTCCTTTGGAGCAAACGATTTAGGATGGGCGGGTAAACAACAAGGAATCGAACTTTCAGAGTCGATCGCAAATGCTCGCAGCATCTTAAGCCAAGCAAAGCAACTCTATCCGATCTTGATGGTTAGTCCGTCACCCTGTGGTGATAATCAAATTCTTGCCAATCTGTCACAGGAATTCGCGTTGGTTTGTAATGAACTAGATGTTCCGTATCTTGATGTGTTTTCTAGTTTGGTGAAGTCACCCATCTGGCTAGCAGAAGCAAAAGCCAATGACGGCGCTCACCCAAAAGCTGATGGTTATGCAGAATTTGCCGCGATCGTCCAAAACTGGGAAGCTTGGTTAAATTGGTTCACACCTTAAAAATGCCGAAATCGGGCTAATCATGGCTTAGTTAATATGTCCTATAGGTTTTTAGTTCTGCGTTAGCGAAGCGGTAGCGACGTTAGGAGCGTCAGCGGGGCGGAACGCACGTCGCATTCTATTTAAAAATTTCCACACTTTCTCAATCAACAACATTTCTATGACCTTACCAACTACTAATCTCGGTAAAACTGGATTGACCGTTTCGCGCCTCTGTCTCGGCACCATGACCTTTGGATTGCAAACCGATGAAGAAACTTCCAGGCACATCCTCGACACTGCTGCTGATGGCGGAATTAACTTTTTGGATACAGCCGACGTTTATCCCCTTGGCGGCGGGCTTGCTACTGCTGGACGCACCGAAGAAATCGTTGGGCGCTGGCTGAAAGGCAAACGCGAACATTTTATCTTAGCTACCAAGTGCGTCGGCCGAGTTGGCCCTGCACCTTGGGATCAAGGGGCTTCGCGGAAACATATTTTGGATGCGATCGATGCTTCCCTGCGGCGGCTGGGAACCGATTACATCGACCTGTATCAGTTGCACTCCGACGATGCCTCCACTCCCCTCGATGAAACTCTGGAAGCATTGGATACAGTGGTTCGTGCTGGCAAGGCGCGCTACATCGGGGTTTCCAACTTCTTAGCTTACCGACTTGCCCGCGCCTTGGGTCGTGCCCAGACGCGCAATTTAACCAGGTTCATCTCTATTCAACCCCGCTACAACCTATTATTCCGCGAAATTGAGCGAGAACTGTTGCCTCTGGCAAAAGAAGAGGGACTGGGTGTAATTTCCTACAATCCCTTGGCGGGCGGTTTGCTGACTGGCAAACACATTCTTGCTCAAGGCCCCACTTCAGGTACGCGTTTTACGCTAGGTGCTGCCGCAGAACGTTATCAAGATCGTTACTGGCACGATCGCGAGTTTAATACTGTCGAAGCTTTACGTACAGTAGCGGATCTCGCCGGATTTTCCCTCACCACCCTAGCGGTGGCTTGGGTTTTATCTAATCCTATTATCACTGCCCCCATTATTGGCGCTAGCCGTCCAGAACAACTTACTGACAACCTCAAGGCACTAGAACTAAAACTTGACGACAATTTGAAACAAAAGTTAGACGACCTAACCGCCGAATACCGAAGAGGAGATTCTCTTCGTTAGTTTCTATTTATAAAAAATGATTTTCATAATTACGAATTACGTTAGCGCAGCACTAGCGATGTAGGAGCGTCATTACGCATTGGTATTAGACGTTTGCAAACCGGAACTTTCATGACAAAAAAGACTAGACAATCCAAATCCTTTCAACGTGCTGCTGATGCACCAGATTTGCCATCAACTCCATTCAGGTTCATTTGCTATTTCGTTAACCAGTTTCGCTAGTGGTATGTGCTAGCAGTTATCTTGGAGATTATACACGCAACCTGTGGCATTATGTTGCCTTATGCCATTGGCGAGATCGTTCGGGGTGTAACGCGATCGACGGGCGACAGCAAACCCATTTTTGATGCGATGAGGCAGCCTCTGATGCTGTTCATCGGCTTGAGTGTGGGTGAAGTAGTATTTGGGCGCTCGGCTGGACTCTTGCAGACGATTCTCCATCCGATTCATCGACAGCACATTGTGCGATCGCTATATGCCTACTTACAACACCATTCGCATCGCTACTTAAGCAGCAGTTTTTCTGGGGCATTAGCACATCGAATTAGCGAAACTTCTCTGGGTGTTACCCAGACGATGCAAATGATGATTACTGAATTTATGCCAGTAATTGTTGTGTATGCCGTTGCCACAACGATACTGTATCGCGCCTATCCTCCGCTAGCTGCACTCGTGGGGATATGGGCAGTTCTCTTTATCAGTATTTCGTTCTGGCTGGCAACTCGCTGCCGAATTTACTCCCGGAAAGCCGCAGCCGCCAGAAGTGAGACAACTGGTATCATCGTAGATGCGGTAACAAATCTCACCAGTAGCCGATTGTTTGCCCGCTTCGGTTTTGAACGACGCTATTTGAATGAGCAATTAAGGCGCGAAATCAAAGAGGTAAGAAAGTCCAACTGGTACTCGGAGCGAATTCGCTGGTTTCAGTTCATCTCAGCAGCCATTCTGAAAATCAGCACCCTGTATTACTCGCTCTCTCTCTGGAGTCAAGGAAAGATCGCTACTGCTGACTTCGTTGTAGCAACCAGTCTATCGCTGTTGATTATTAGTGAAGCCCGCACTTTGAGCCGCCGCTTTCTGGAATTTTTTGAACATGTCGGTAATGTCGCCAATGGTGTCTTTATCATCATTCAACCGCACGAGTTGGTTGATCGCGAGAAGGCGATCGCCCACTCAATCACTCAAGGTAAGATTGAGTTTCGACGGGTAAATTTCAACTACACAGAAGAGAAGAAAGTTTTCAACAACCTTTGTGTCACCATCCAACCGGGACAGCGTATCGGATTGGTGGGCTTGTCCGGCTCTGGAAAATCCACCTTTGTCAATCTGATTCTGCGTTTGTTTGACCCACAATCTGGACAGATTATCATTGATGGGGTCGATATTCGAGACATGACTCAGGATGCCTTACACGCTCAGATCAGTTTGATTCCTCAAGATCCGTCTCTGTTTCATCGCACTTTGCTGGAAAATATTCGTTACGGACGCCTAGATGCAACCGATCAGGAAGTAATAGAGGCTTCACGAAAGGCTCATGCTCACGATTTCATCGTCCAAAGTAAGGATGGTTACAATTCTCTGGTGGGCGAACGTGGTGTCAAGTTGTCTGGAGGACAGAGACAGCGCATTGTGATTGCGCGGGTAATCCTCAAAGATGCGCCGATTCTGATTTTAGATGAAGCCACCTCCAGTCTCGATTCAATCACCGAAAAAGCGATCCAGGATACCCTCGACTTAGCAATGAATGGGAAAACGGTGATCGTGGTAGCTCATCGATTATCTACCATCGTTCATCTAGATCGGATTCTGGTGTTCGACAAAGGTCGGATTATCGAAGATGGTTCCCACGCCAACCTGCTGGCACTCGGCGGCGCTTACTACAGATTATGGAAAATGCAAGCAGGTGGATTTCTACCGGAAAATCTTGACGAGGAACGCATACGCGAGGTTCGTACTGGCACAGATAGCGTCGAAGAGGGAATGATCGCTTGACATTTGCCGCTACTTGAGGTTTATTTGCAAATTCAATTCAAGAAAATACAGATGCGATCGCTTCCTTAAGAGGAGCAACGTAAAAAAGTGAGATTATAGTTAATGCAACTTGACCAAGAATTATTTCATCAAATTTATTACCGATTTTATCAGCAACTTGTCTGTGAGATACCATAAAGCTAGATTCTTAAGGAGTACAAATATGACTCCAGCATCAAATGGGCAAGTTTCAATTATTCGTACCGAGCGTGGGCTAACAATTTCAGGCACACGCATCACTTTGTATGACGTGATGGACTATGTGACAGAGCAGTACCCACCCAAGTTTATCCGTGCGATGCTCAACCTCACAGATGAACAAGTGCATTGTGCGCTATCTTACATTGATGCACATCGTGCCGAAATTGAAGCAGAGTATCAATTCGTTCTTAAGGAAACTGAGGAACTGCGGCAATATTACGAGGAGCAAAATCGCGAGCTGATTGCTCGCATTGCTGCAAAACCTCCAAGACCAGGTACAGAAGCAATTCGAGCAAAGCTTCGAGCAGAACGAACCAAGCTTGAATCACAAGGATGAACCTTCTGATTGATCATAATTTACGAGGACATTCTATTGTCTTAGCAGGTAGCCTTGCAGCAAGCGGCTGGCTTGACTTAATTGCTATTCGTTTTGTCTTATTTGAAGAAGTTGGGTTAGAGCTCAATAGTGACGATCGCGTTGTTTGGCGCTGTGCTCAAGCTAACAAGATGATTTTACTAACTGCTAACCGAAGCATGAAAGGAAAAAACTCGTTGGAACAAGTGATGCGCGAGGAGAATACCCCGACATCGCTTCCTGTTATTACGATAGGAAATATTGATCGGTTGCTTGCTGAACCAGAGTATCGGAATCGCTGCGTTAATCACCTGGTTAATATTATAGTTGACATTGAAGACTATCGAGGCGCAAGGCGAATTTTCATTCCGTGATGCGGTTGAGATCAAGTAATTGTATGATGACTTCAGGAATTGCAAAATCAAGTATTGTAGTCACCAATAGGCGATGGCATCTTCTCAAGAGTGTGATCGCATCAATGCTTCTGACAAAAAGGGGCTATAATGCTTTATTTGTCGTCATCAAGAAAAAGATTATATGAAAACTTTCCGTATAATAAATAGTTAGGCGTATATTGACCCAAGTAAAACCAACAAAGAAATATTATGAAAAATAAACCTTCAGCGCTTTTTGGCTTTTTAGTCTCTGGAGGCGGGATAATTCCATACTCAGAAGAAACAATAAGTTTTTTAGCTTCAGGTTACAAATGCCCCAATTGTAGTCATCGAATATTAGATCGAATATTAGGAGGTTGGTCGGGGTTAAACTCATACTCGACAGATGGGAAGAAACTAAACTACTGGCGAGTGGCACCCTTATTCCCTGACTTGGTAGAATGTCCAAAGTGCTATTACCGTTGGAAGTTCCTTCGTGATTCTCAAACCATTACTAACGACAGTAGTTCAGTTGAGAATCCGCAATCACAGCAGATTAATTCTATAAAAACAGATCAACCAAACTTCACGATACACTTAGAGCAAGAATCTGAAAGAAACCGGACAAGCAGTGAGACCGTATTTGTACCTCCTGGTGTCAAAATAACAGTGAAACGTTCGCGTACTGTTGAGCATACAGTGGATATTTCTTGGGGTGAGTTAAAGGGTAGAAGCCTCGATTTAGGGCTTAAAGACATTTTCGGCATATCGATTAAGGGTGAAATAGAAAAAAAAAGAGGACGCAGCTATAAAGAATCTCAGACGAGCGAATACGAAGTTGAGTTAAATGGTGAAAAGGTAAGTCAATATAACTTAGTCTGGACAGATATCTGGTGCAAAGGTTTCATTGAACTCACTAGAAATAATACGATTCAAATGTTCCCCTTTCGTTTCCGGGATAGTTCAGAATTGGAAGTCATACCAGTAGAAAAAAATTGATCTGCAAAACAGCTTAACAACCCTGTTGGAGCGAATTGTAGGGAGAGAGTTGGGTCTCTCTCTTCTTTTAGGAACGGAACTTTGAATTTTCCCCCTTTCCAATGCAATAAGGGGTTTTATTCCTCAATCAACTCAAAATTCACCCGTTCGTAAATATCACGCAAGGCAATTTGAAAATCGATAGAATCTAAAACTAAAACTGCCTCTTCACCTTCATATTCCTTAAAAATCCACTGTCCTTCTGCTTGCTTGGCAAATTGTTCCACAGCAAAAGTATACTGGTCAATCATAATATATTCTTGAAAACCAGGAATTGAACGATAATATTTAAACTTATCTGTTTTCAGTTATAGCAGGGGACTGGGTTAAAAGTGAAGTATAAAAGCTAGTTGCTTCTATCATCTCCAGTGATCGCGGCATAATAAAAACTAAACCTTAAAATTCTGAAGTAGGCAATGGATACTACCGATAATTCTCCGATGGATGATGGGTCATCAGCAGATTTGATTTCTGTCGCAGAGTTACAGCAACAGCTTAATGACTTACTCCAGCAACTATCTCCAGAACGATTACAGGTGCTGACTGATTTTGCTGCTTATTTGGCAAATGCTGAAAGCGAAGCTGCAACCCAAGAACTTTTGGCAATTCCTGGATTGTTAGAGCGAGTTAAGCACTCATCAGTAACGCCTAAAGCCCAATACACCGCCTGGAGAACTCTTCGCTCTGATGTATGAAGTTATTCTTCATCCCGATGTTCAAGAAGTTTATGTCAATGCTGACAAAGCTTTTGCTAAGAAAATTGCCCGATGTTTGCAGCAGCTAGAACAAACTCCTCGATCGCACCCCAACATTAAAGCCCTGAAGGGAGATTATACAGGCTACTATCGCTACAGAATTGGGGATTACAGAGTCATTTATTTTATAGACGATGAAGTTGTGCAGGTACTTGTTATGGCGCTCGCTCATCGCAGTGAGGTATATGAATCATAAAGGTGATCGCTTAATCAATTCATCGCGGCGATCAAAAGAGCGATCGCATTCCCATTCTGTTCACAATATCTGTTTTATTAGGGGCGATCGCATACCCTGGATTGCGGAAATATCGGACGCGATAGATTTACGAGACGCTTACAAGATGCGATGAATCGCGTCTTTACAAGGGATTGCTGCTTTCACATTTCGCTTATGTTTTGGCTGGAAAAAGTATTTTTCTTTCCTACTTTCCATCTTTCACTTTCTCTTGTTGATGCCAAGCTTGATAAAAAGCTGGGTAGGGCATACTTTGGGCGCACTTCCAGATAACTTTGTAGCAAATATCAAATTGCTCAAAGTCATTTTTGTAAATTTCTGGTGATAAGTAATCCTTCAATACGGTGACAACACTCGGCATCTGTTCCTCTAACATAATTTTCCCTAAGCTTTCTGCTACTAGCCTTCGGGTAGAATCATCCAGTTGTGGATTGCCGATTAACTCCACCAAAGCAGCGATCGCTTTTTGGTTGCCAGAGCCAATTTCCCTTAAGCTTTGTGCCGCATGCATTCGGGCAAAATAATCCAGTTGTGGTTTCTCGATTAACTCGATTAAGGCAGCGATCGCTTTTTGGTTGCCTGGGTCAATTTTCCCTAATCTATCTGCCGCTAGGCTTCGGGTATCATCATCCAGTTGTGGTTTGCCGACTAACTCCACCAAAGCATCAATCGCTTTTTGGTCGCCAGAGCCAATTTCCCCTAAGCTATATAACGCTTGCATTCGGGTATCATCATCCAGTTGTGGTTTGCCGATAAACTCCACCAAAGCATCAATCGCTTTTTGATTGCCTGGGTCAATTTTCCCTAAGTTTTCTGCCGCTAGCAATCGGGTATCATCATCCAGTTGTGGTTTACCGATTAACTCCACCAAAGTATCAATCGCTTTTTGGTTGCCTGAGCCAATTGCCCCTAAGCTATATGCCACCGCTGCTCTTTGGGTATCATTATCCAGTTGTGGTTTGCTGATTAACTCCACCAAAGTATCAATCGCTTTTTGGTTGCCAGAGCCAATTTCCCTTAAGCTTTCTACCGCTTGCCTTGCGGTAAACTCATCCAGTTGTGGTTTGGCGATTAACTCCACCAAAGCATCAATTACTTTTTGGTTGCCTGAGCCAATTTGCCCTAAGCTATATGCCGCTTGCATTCGGGTATGATTATCCAGTTGTGGTTTGCCGATTAATTCCACCAAAGCATCAATCGCTTTTTGGTTGCCAGAGTCAATTTGCCCTAAGCTATATGCCGCTTGCCTTCGGGTAGAATTATCCAGTTGTGGTTTGGCGATTAACTTCACCAAAGCATCAATTGCTTTTTGGTTGCCAGAGCCAATTTCCCCTAAGCTTTCTACCGCTTGCTTTTGGGTATCATCATCCAGTTGTGGTTTGCCAATTAACTCAACCAAAGCATCAATTACTTTTTGGTTGCCAGAGCCAATTTTCCCTAAGCTTTCTACCGCTTGCTTTCGGGTATCATCATCCAGTTGTGGTTTGGCGATTAACTCCACCAAAGCATCAATTGCTTTTTGGTTGCCAGAGCCAATTTCCCCTAAGCTTTCTACCGCTTGCTTTCGGGTATCATCATCCAGTTGTGGTTTGGCGATTAACTCCACCAAAGCATCAATTGCTTTTTGGTTGCCAGAGCCAATTTCCCCTAAGCTATATAACGCTTGCATTCGGGTATCATCATCCAGTTGTGGTTTCTCGATTAACTCGATTAAGGCAGCGATCGCTTTTATGCGATTTGTTTGAGGTAGTGTTGTCATTGCTCCTTCTGCAATTGGTTCGATAAATTTCACCCACTCCTTTTGTTCAACTTCAAACTTACCAAAGCCGAATTTAACGATTTCCGCCACAATAGCATCTGCGTTGCAAGAATTTTTCCACTCATCAACCGCAGCAGCAGCAAGAAAATAAGCGCGAAACTCGTAAAAGTATTCTGCGCACCCATCATCAAATTCCATCAACGCCTGAATAAACTCTTCCTTCTCCTTACTCCTCACATCCTCACGTCCCAACCACAGCAAAATCACCTCTTTCCACTGCGGGGCAAAAATGCGATAAATGCCTAGCGCAGGGTTGTCGGGAACATGATTCAGAAACTCGTGCCAATCATCAACTGCCAAAGCTGCAAAATATTCCTCAAATGTGGGATGGTAGAAAGCGTAAACTTTCTCTTTTGTTGCTGATTCCGCAGCGATTCCAACTTCATTTAGCCATCCCAACTTTAACGCTAACCAAAATAAAGAATTTTGCTGTTTTGCATCACCTAATTCCTCACGTACAAACTTATGTCGTAGCCGAAATCGTGACGTTTCTTGGTCGATTGCCCGTTTTGCCAAACGTCCCAACGCTGCGTTTAATTCCTCTTGCTGCTGTTCGGTGGTAGGGAAGCGGTTTTCTTTCCACTTGTAAAACTCTTCCATAAATTGCTGATAAAGTCCGGCTTTAGTTTCCGGTAAACCTTTGTCGGAACCTTGCCAAGTGCTACACAACAGCGCTAACCGCAAAGGATTTTTAACTAAATCTTGGATGCGCTGACGTTCAGCTTTATCTAATTCCTGCCATAATCTTTCCCCTTTGTCTGCATCCTTGTTGTGAAACCAACGCCGAATAAACTCTTGCACTTGTTGCGGATATTCAAAATTGAGTAACCGATATGTCTCAAACTTTTCTAAAGCGCCCGCGTTTGCTTCCCAAACATTCACCCGACAAGTCAGCACAACCAGCGCATTTTTCACCCATCCCGTTAACTGCTGGGAAATCTCAGTTAATGGTTGGAGTGAAGACATTTCATCTGCTGCATCCAACAACAACCACACACGATTATTCTTGAATAAATCTGCAAAAGCGTTTTCTTGTTCTTCTTTTACACGCACTAGTTCTAAAGCATTCTTCAGCCAATCTTGCAACAGATATTCTTCTAACTTCTTTCCTTGCAAGTCTGCCAAAGAAATCCAAATTGGTAAACCCAGATTGTTGTCTAATATCCAAAAAGCTATAGTTTGCAACTGAGTAGTTTTTCCCGCACCCGGTTCCCCAATTAAAGCGATGCGTTGTCCTTGAGTTTTACCAACACCATTACGGATAATTTGCTCTAAAAAAGCCTGATGTTCAAATCGCTGCTTCTCTTCATAACTCGGTTCGTAAAGCCGCGAACCTTGTTCTGGGGAAATATTTTCGCTGTACTTCTTCGGTTTGTTACGCTCCACCAATGCTAAAGGGACATGAATTGCCTCTAACTCAAATTTCATCTCATCATCAGCAAACAGCAACTCATTTGTGGTGAGACGCTTGTGCTTTTCCAGCATAGCGCCGCAGATTTCTTGCCAATCAACACCCTGAGATTTTTCTTTCGGAGTCTTGGGAACTTTAGCAGAGTTGTTTTTTTGAGCTTCTCGGCATTTATCCCATTCCCCGCCTTGCTTAAACAACCAATTGAGGTTTTCTTTTTTATCGATGCTGGGAAACTTGAGCGCGAAAAGCCAAACTTTTGAGTTTGTTCTAGTTTTGGCGTTGGTTTGTCCGCGTTTATCCTCAATAATTTTCAGACTTATCAGACAGTTGAGCGCATTCCTAATTGCTTCAGGCTCTAAGCTGTTGTTATAACTCTTCGTCAGTTCTGCCAGTCCTTCTAGTGTAGAATGCGTTACCCATAACTCAGTACCCGCTTGCCAATCGGCTTTACAGTCTTTTGATTCTTCCGAATTTTCCACAAATGACAGTAAAGCACGCAGCAATATTTCTGCTTGTTTTCTACCAGCATCGTAGCTAAGATTCCGCCCCTTCCGCTCCATGTAAGTACCGTCATCGAAAAGAAAAAATTTTCCAAAAAGTTCTGTGCTTTCCCAAGCCAGACATCTTTCCCAAGCACCCTATGTAGATTTTAAACGGCTTTTAATCAGCGCTTGGGAAATTTACTTGTCAATTAATCCCAACCTTAACCTCGATTTTCTTCAGGTGAGGTAAATAAATGAAAACTCAGCGCAAGCAAAGCCAAAGCACTCGTCAAAAGCTTTATCGTCAAATCATTACGGTGTTGTTATTAATACAAACAATGCTAATTGGCGTAAATGCCGAAAACCGCCTTCAGCAAGGAGACTCACCAATCGAGGTTTTAATCTGGATGATTAACCAGTGTATCCCAGTCCTGAAACAAGCTAGCAGTTTGCAAGAAAAACAGAAAAAGAGCCTGTTACCCAAACATCACCGTTCTGAGGATCAATAATATCACAAGCCCCTCTTTGCTCGGTCGAATTACCCCCCTTAATCCCCCCTTTCCAAGGGGGGAAACAAGAAATCCTGTTCCCTCCCCTTTTCAAGGGGAGGGTTAGGGTGGGGTAAAACCTTGGTTAATCAGCTATTTCAGACTTGTATGTACACCGTAGCCTTATTCTTGGGGTGGGCTTCTTTGGGTTGAATAAGTAATCAAGCGGACAAGTCTATTCGTTCAGAACATAAGTCCATTGGTTCCCAACACAAGTCTATTCGTTCAAAACACAAGTCCATTGGTTCCCAACACAAGTCTATTGGTTCCCAACACAAGTCCATTGGTTCCCAACACAAGTCCATTCTCAACCATTTGTTGTGTAGCGTCGTGTAATTACTGAGCTAGCAACTCAATCTTATTATAAAAAACACCCTTTTTTGCAAGTTTTACTGAACCACTACATTGCTCCATTGAGACACTCTAGAAAGATAACTTTAGTAAAAGGTGTGCATTGATGCCACGCAAAAAAAGAAGTTCTAACGTGCTAGAAAAAACCGAACAGAGAGTAATTGGATTTAAATCAATTGATTCTAGCCTCGACTTTGGTGATTCTATCAGTGTAAATCATTTAACCCAGTTAACCGGGCAGCTTCGCAACCAGATTGACCAATATAATATGATGTTAACCGCCCTTGACACAGCAAAGGCAGAAATAGAAACCCTTGAAAAGACCATTCGCGAAACTTCAGAACGCTTAGTTAGTGGTGTAGTGTTGAAGTATGGCAAAGACAGCCGGGAATACGAAATGACAGGCGGAGTACGCAAAAGCGATCGCATTCGTAAAGCCACTATCACCCGGTTAAAATCGACCACAGACTCAAAAGCGGCTTCTACACAGACGGCTTAACAATTCAAAATTCACGCATTCACGCATTCAAACATTTTAGACATTTTCAGACGGGGATTTAAGCCCCGACTGAAAATGAAAAGGAGGCGGAGTGTCCGAAGCTCTGCGCTACCTGTAGAGGTAGGGGTCTTAAACCCTTTGATTTACGATAATGAGCAATAAGTAGGCATCATTCACGGTGAATGATGCCCATTGCTTGGTGTAGGCTAGCAAAAACCGCAGGCATCGCACGATCGCAGTTTTATTCCTCAATCAACTCAAAATTCACCCGTTCATAAATATCACGCAAGGTAATTTGAAAATCGATAGAATCTAAGACTAAAACTGCTTCTTCACCTTCATATTCCTTAAAAATCCATTGTCCTTCTGCTTGCTTGGCAAATTGTTCCACAGCAAAACTATACTGGTCAATCATAATATATTCCTGAAAACCAGAAATTGAACGATAATATTTAAACTTATCTGTTTTGTCATAATTTTTAGTTGAATTTGATAAGACTTCAACAATTAATAAGGGATTAGTAATAGTTGTTGTACCTGTTCCCTCATAAATAGGCTTACCTTTGATGACTATAACATCAGGATAAGTATAAAGACGATAACGAGGGATTGATAATTTCACATCCCCTATGTAAATCTCATATTCTTGTCCTTGCACTGTCAGGGGAAATTTTTTATAAAAATTACCTGCAATTTTGTTGTGGTTGGTTGTTCCCCCTGTCATCGGTATAATTTCTCCATCTATGTATTCATTTTTATATTCAGCCTTCTCTTCTAATTCCAAATATTCTTCAGGGGTGTAGTGCTTTTGTGTTTGTAAAACCATATTAATTAACTCACCAAATGGGGGAATGGTTCTGTTATCAATAGCGTAACGTACCCGAAAGATAGCGAAAATAAATATTTTTGTTATACAAATACGATTGCAGACAATGTAACAATAGCGATCGCAAGCCAATACTTTTAGCCATACCCACCAGTGAACCCCCCTACCAATATCTCTGCACAAACTCAGAATCGCAAAGCCGATCACATTCGCATCTGTTTAGAAGAAGACGTTCAGTGCGATAAAATCACCAATGGACTGGAACGTTATCGTTTCACCCATTGTTGCTTACCCGAACTCAACCACAACGATATTGATATCAGTACAACTTTTCTGGGAAAAAACCTTGACGCACCCTTGTTAATTTCTTCCATGACTGGCGGAACAGAACAAGCCGCGATTATTAACCAACGTTTGGCCCAAGTCGCACAACACTACAAAATTGCAATGGGTGTCGGTTCCCAGCGAGTAGCGGTGGAAAAGCCCCAGGTGGCTGATACTTTTGCTGTTCGCAAGTATGCCCCTGACGTTCTACTACTTGCAAACTTGGGGGCTGTGCAACTTAACTACAAGTACGGCTTAGATGAATGTTTGCGCGTAGTTGATATTTTAGAAGCTGATGCTTTGATTTTACACATTAACCCTTTACAAGAGTGCATTCAACCCAAAGGTGATACTAATTTTCGGGGTTTACTTGACAAAATCTCTACATTATGCTCAAAATTGCCAGTACCAGTGATTGCAAAGGAAGTTGGTAACGGTATTTCAGCAGCGATCGCACAAAAACTTCTTGCCGCTGGGGTAGCAGCAATTGATGTCGCGGGTGCGGGAGGTACTTCTTGGGCAAAAGTAGAAAGCGAACGGGCAGAAAATCCATTGCAGCGTCGCTTAGGGAGGACGTTTGCCGATTGGGGTTTACCGACAGCAGAGTGCATTACAACTATTAGAGCGATCGCCAAAGATGTGCCCTTAATTGCTTCAGGAGGTTTGCGTCATGGATTGGATGTTGCAGCTGCGATCGCCTTGGGAGCAGATATAGCTGGTTTAGCAATGCCTTTCTTGCAAGCAGCAGCAACATCAGAGACAGCAGTTACGGAACTCACTGAGGTATTAATCGCCGAAATCACTACAGTCTTATTTTGCACTGGCAACACCACCTTGTATCAGTTAAAGCACTCTGGCAGTTTACAGCGCATAGAATAAGTAAATAGGTCATTAGTCATTAGTCATTTGTCATTTGTCATTTGTCATTTGTAAATGCCCAATGCCCCTCAAGAGTGCTGAGTCATGAGTGCTGAGTGCTGAGTTGGAAATCTCGCTTCTTTACTCAGGACTGGGAACTCGGAAAAGAGGAACTGTTTTGCCCAATGCCCAATTCCCAATAACATAACTAATAACTAATGCGTAATTTTATCAAACAAACTTTTGCTAGTTTAGTTGGCACTTTACTAGGACTAATTATTTTCGCTGGTCTGGGAACCACTGGACTGTTCTTGCTGATATTGGCTGCTAGCTCCTCTAAAGATACCGGGCCAAATGTGAAAGATAAGTCAGTGCTGGTTTTTGACTTGTCAATGAAAATTACTGATGGCGAACCTAGTTCAGGCGAACTGTTTCAAAACACAATATCAGGTGTGGATGAAGATAGAATGGCACTCCGCAAAGTTGTGGAAACTTTGGAAAAGGCGCGGCGCGATCCGCGCATTATCGGGGTCTATGTGGATGCAACGAACACAAGCCAAACTGGTAGCGTCGGCTATGCCTCTCTGAAAGAAATTCGGAAAGCGCTAGAGGAGTTTCGCGCTGCGGGGAAAAAGATTGTCGCTTATGGCAGTGATTGGAGTGAAAAGGAATATTACCTTAGTTCAGTGGCAGATTCCATTGTCCTTAATCCTCTGGGGATGATGGAAGTCAACGGTTTGAGTTCACAACCAATGTTCTTAGCGGGAGCATTGCAGAAATATGGTATTGGTGTTCAAGTCGTGCGGGTAGGGAAATTTAAAGGAGCTGTTGAACCGTTTATCCTCACAAAATTGAGTCCAGAAAACCGCGAACAAACTCAGAAATTGTTGGATGATGTTTGGGGAGAGTGGCGCACTGCTGTGGGCGCAAGTCGGAAAATTGAGCCTGATAAATTGCAGGCGATCGCAGATAATCAATCCTTACTAGAAGCCACACAAGCCAAAACTAGAGGTTTAGTCGATCGAGTACAATACCCCGATGAAGTTGTCGCTGACCTGAAAAAGTTGACAAATAGCGATAAAGAAGACAAAACATTCCGACAAATTAGCCTGAATAGCTACGCCCAAGTTTCTGGTAAATCTCTGGGTGTAGAACGTAACTCCAAAAATCAAATCGCCGTTGTTTATGCTGAAGGCGAGATTGTCGATGGCAAAGGAGAAGATGGGCAAGTAGGAGGCGATCGCTTTGCGAAAATCTTCAACAAACTACGACAAGATAAAGATGTGAAGGCTGTTGTATTACGAATTAATAGTCCTGGTGGTAGTGCTACCGCAGCCGAAGTCATGCAGCGAGAAGTGAAATTAACTCGTGAGGTAAAACCAGTTGTGGTGTCAATGGGTGATGTCGCCGCCTCTGGTGGTTATTGGATTGCTAGCGACTCTAATCGCATTTTTGCAGAACCAAATACGATTACAGGCTCCATAGGGGTGTTTGGGATCTTATTTAATGGGGAAAAGCTGGCTAATGATAATGGTATTACTTGGGATTCGGTGAAAACCGCACGCTATGCTGATAGTCAAACAGTTTCGCGTCCGAAATCGCCTCAAGAGTTAGAAATTTATCAGCGCAGTGTTAACCGTATTTATAATATGTTTCTGAATAAAGTTTCTCAAGGTCGGAAACTCCCAGAACAAAAAGTAGCAGAAATTGCCCAAGGAAGGGTTTGGTCGGGTGTGGCGGCCAAAGAAATTGGTTTGGTGGATGAAATTGGTGGTTTGAATACTGCGATCGCATACACTGCCAAGCAGGCGAAACTAGGAGAAGACTGGGAAGTGCAAGAATATCCTCGCACTAGCAGTTTCAGAGAACGCTTTTTTGGGCGTGCAACAGAAGAGGTGCGGACTGCTTTAGGGATTGAGGGGACGCAACTCAAATCAGTCAATCCCCTCACCGCTGAATTCCAAAAATTGCAACAGGAAGTAGAGATTTTACAAAAGATGAACGATCCACAGGGGGTTTATGCCCGCTTGCCTTTCAACTTGAAGATTGAGTAGATATTTTTTTGAGCATCAGTGGGCAAAAAGTCAATACAGTTCAGACAAACCCAAAACGCAGATTGTAGAGACGCGATTTATTGCGTCTTGAAAGACCAATTACCTACACCAATAACCCTTAACCCAAGTGTATTAGGCAAAACTTACCGAATACTAATTTGTGAAACTAGTTTTGAGGCTTTGTAGTCAGGATTTTAGTATTGAGAAAATAAAGACCAAAGTCCTTACTATGAAATTGTTTACCCATAACTTTAAAGACAGACCAGTACAGCGAGGCCCATAAGTTTGCCTCATCAGCCATAAACCAGCTGACATTTACTGCCCGGATGTGTAAAGTAGTTGAGAGTCAACTACAAATTTCCAACCTTAGACAGAATTTTAGATTTGGAATTTTGCTGAAGCAGCCTGGTTAAACACTGGCTCAAGTATGGAAAAATCTAAAATTTTTTATCTAGATCAAGTGTATTTACATACCAAGCCACTTTAAAGTCTAAAATACAAAATTGAGTAAAACATCCATCTATGGCTAGAAAAACACAACGTCTTTTGCTGCTAATTGTTTCTTGTAGTATCACTGGTGTAATTTTAGGAGGTACTGCTGGTTGGGCAGAAAGTAATCTCTGCTTGGATGACAGTAAGGTTACAAGTGAGTGCCTAACCCAAGATCCATTTCAAAAAACTATCCAAGGAATGAGTACTGGATTGTTAGCTGGGGCTGGGGCCGCTTTTGGTGCAGTCTGGCAGTTACGGAATGAAGATTGAGCATGAACTACCACTAACCCGAAACTTCGGGTTAGATTAGGTTTCTGTATTAATTAGCCAGTGCCTCCACTTTGAGGGTCAATCATCCTGATTTATATGGCTTTGGAAGAATACCGATCTATTAATGCACGAGCAAATTTCTGTTGTTGTTCAGCTAGATATTGAGGAGAGATGAACTGAGCATTGCCCATGAAGCGGTACACCCAGCGACAAAACTCCTCCAGCGATCGCTTAGGCAATTTAACAATGTAATCTACGTAAGCAAATTTGCCATCTTTTCCCTTTGGTCCTGGTTTGATATCTTGCTTAGGATGTCGTTTCTCGCCTTCTTGAATAAATTCCATAACTTCAGGAAAAAATCGAACTTGCACTTGCACAAGCTCTAGTTCTCCACAAATCTCCCGTCGCTGATCTTCTCTTGAACCCAACTTCAACCCCCAACCTGCTCTTAAGAGCCGATGAGCGACATGCAAGCTTTTCCATTGGATATTTGACCCTCGGCCTTTGCTATCCAGCAGCTTAAAGTGATCGCTAAAGCGATCAATACGTGATACTACAAGATGACCATCCTTGTAGTTCTCCTGCAATAAATACCAGGCAATGTCTGCATAAATCAGTTGTAAGGGGTAAACTTGCTCATATCCGGTTTTTTCGGGATTGTAAGGATTACGATAGCGATAAAGCTCAACTGCTTGCCCTTTAACGATTGCGGCTTCAAGTGCATCTAGTTTTTCAAATAGTGTGCCTCGGCTTTGATATTTGCCCTTGGCCATCATTTCTTGTGGATCGGTGTAGACAATAACTCGGTTTAATTGGGTTCTCACCGGATAAAACATCTCATCTTTCAGGTTTAACCCCCGTAATCGTTGCGTTAGTCTTTTATAAATCTGGTTAATTTGAGGGTCTTCCTGATACCTTGCCTGAGAGTGTAGGGCATTGAGGGCAACTTGTAATTCTTCCCAATTCATTGCTGCTGTGCCAATATAGTAACCCCATCGGTAAGGTCGCCGATCTAAAAGCCCATAGCGGCGAAGAGTCTTCAAATCACTTTGGATGGTATGACGCGAATAAAGGGGTAGCTCTACATTCAATTCACTTGCTACTTTCTGGAGGTACAATTGTACTAATTGCAATTTATGATGAGATTTCTCAGAGTTAGATTGCATGGAATCAATATAACCAACCCCTGGGTAGCGGAGCAACGTAGCAATTAAAAGTAAAAGTCGCTCGAAGGCAGGAAGACCAGCATAAGAATGCTTCATAAACTATATTTCACTCAGAAATGTCAATAATAAGAAAGTATTAGCCTGTAATTTCTAAAAAGTTTAAAACTTTTGCTAAGTATAGCTCCTAAAGATTTCACTCTATAGCCTCCAATACTGCCAAATAGTCGCGCTCTATCTAAATCTCTTTGTAAGATGCAGTTCAAATAGAGTTTTGGAGACTAAATAATATGCAGACCTGTCCTTCTTGCCAACATTCTTTGACTGCCAATGGGTTTTACTGTTCTAATTGTCTTCAACAGATTCGATGTAAAAACTGTAGTGAAATGCTTCTTCCTGGTGCAAAAGGATGTGTAATGTGTGGAACCCCAATAGATGAAGGGCATAACGGATCGGCATCAAGCAATGGGGGTAGTCTACCTTCTGTAATCAACACATTAAAATTCGTTGAAACCAGCAAAGGTTACTCACGCGAGATTCAGGCTGCTCTGAGCAACGAAGTAGGTATTAGCTGGGGTGGTGCTGCGATCGCGGCGATCGTTGGTGGGCAAATGACACCAGGAAAACCACCTAATGGTCGTCCTGTGATTCGTGATTTCAGTAATGCCGAACCTCAACAACTTTCCTTATTCAACGACGAATCCAGCGATGAGAACAATAAATCTACAATTGATACAGTTGCTCAACTTGCTGCTGCTAATGGAATTGATGCTGACAAATTAAAACAGATTTTCCGACACAACGGTGAACAACTACAGCTAATGGAAACGCGGCTTAAAGCTGCAAACAGGTTAGATGCTGGACGTAGGCTGACCTATCTGGTTCTCTTGTACTCATTGGATGTTGATGGACGAGAGGAAGTTCCTCGCGCTGAGTTGAATGAGACTCTCAAAAGCGTCAGATTGTATGACAACAATACCGCTACATGGATTGGCAAGAGTGCTGACTTGATTGTTGAGAGAGATATGATTGGGCTGCGACTGTCGGGACAAGAACAAGCGCGAAAAGTTCTTGCACAGGTGCTTGATCGCTCAATAGAAGACAAGTGGAATTTAACTACAGGTTCAGGTTCGCGAAGCTCGAAGTCCAGTGCCAGAAGCGACGAGGATTCAGAGAATTCTACAAAGAATGGCAAGCGCAAGAATAATGGATTTTCCAAAGAAGTGGAGTCTTGGGTAGCAAGTTGGAAATTACTTGCCTTGAACATTAATTTTCATGCAACCATTAAAGATTGCACAGTAACACAGAAGGGATTGTTTGGCTTGTGGGCAATCGGCAAGGCAACAAGCAATTCTGAGATAGTGGTTTCAAGCTACAAACTAAAGCAGTTTCTGTATTTGGGATTTGGCATCAAGATAGATGAGCGTCATTTAGAACGCACTTTACAAGCAGCTTCAGGACAAGGAAGTTTGATTAAAGTGCAAAGTGGCTTCCAATTACTACCTCCAGGCTTGGCTGGGGAGCATCCCAGTTTTTTGCAAAGAGGGGGAAAATCAGTCAGGATAAGTAAGAC
>NZ_JABXKF010000049.1 GCF_017115165.1 Nostoc sp. LPT
CTCCTTGCACTTAGTTGTGGTTTTGACATTCATATTTCCAGGTGCAAGATGTGAGTTAATTCCTTAACCGAACGGTATTGTGTTCCAATCCCCAATCCCTATTATCTGCTTTGGCTACGAGTCTTAAACCACTCTTCTGCTTTATCCAAACTATAGAAGAGTTCGCAATCGCAACCAAATAAACGCTTCCCAGCTCCTTTCAAAATTATTCGTTTTAGTAGGGATTCTATACTAGGAGAAGTAACCATAGCTATACCCAAGCAATATTTCTCAAGTTCTTTCTTGTGTACACGCAGCCACTCACCCTCCATTTTTTCGCCAGCTTTTGATTTTCGAGGTTTACCACCCAGGTATTGAAAAGCAAAGCCTATGCGCTCTTGATGATTGATGAGATGTGTAAAACGAGCAAGATAATTCTGAGTATCTTGTTCAGTCACTTCCTCACCAATTTGGATTACGCAATATGACTGTTCTAGGTTGTCGATGATATTAACCATAGATTTTTGTATCTTACTATTTATCAAAACAGAATTCAGGAGTCAGAAGCCAGAATTCAGTTGGGTATTTTGAACGAAAGAGCGGATGTAATCAAGGGGTTTAAGATCCCCACTAAATCGTTCGCGCAGCGTCTCTGAAAGAGAAGATTTAGTGGTCTTCAATCAGTGGCGGGTCTGAATCCTCCACTGATAGCGCAGCGTTAGCGAGTCCGCGAGCGTCTTGATTCTGACCGGAGGCGGAGCATCTCCGGCTCCGCTCCTGAATTCAGAATAGCTGAATTCTTCTTCAAGGCAATCTCAGACTTATAGCAACATATTTTGAAAAAGGTATTCTCAGGTTGCTAACTGGCTCTGATCCATTTTTAGGCACAGACGTAGCAAAACGAGAGGCATTGGCTTTAACACCAAGTTACGGAATTTCATGGCTAACCTCAATTCATGAGAATTTTGAATCAAAATTGAAATGTTACCGAACCAATTACAGTAAATGGTTCACCGAAATCATTGCCTCTGACTGAATTATCACTAACGGTTCCAATGTAATTGACATCGAACAGATTCTTAAAATTCAAACCAAATCGCCAATTATTGCGGCGATAGAACAGCCCTGTATTGGTGACAAAGTAACTATCAGCTTGAAAAGAATTTGGTAATCCCCCCTCTCGTTCACCTACATAGTTAAATCCCAGCCCGAAGCCTAACCCCTGCAAATTGCCAGCTTGAATTTCATAAGTTGTCCACAAACCTGCGCTGTGCCTGGGAATGCCTGGTAATCTGCTGCCAATACGAGCTGGTTCGTCCTCTGTAACTTCAGCATCGGTATAGGCGTAGGAGGCAATGACATTCCATCCAGGTAAGATTTCTCCAGTAATATCCAATTCCACCCCTCGGCTTTGTTGTTCACCGGTAGCAAGAGAGGAGCCAAAATTAACGGGATCGCCAACAGCAACATTTTGCTTTGTGATATCAAAGTATGACAAGGTTGCTAAGAGTTTGCTTGCCAGCAAATCTGCTTTCACACCCACTTCGTAACCTTCTCCTGTTTCAGGTTCTAGGGGAGAACCACCTGCTGTTGTTCCTGTGTTGGGATTGAACGATCGCGAATAGCTAGCGTAGAGTGAAAATTCTGGTATGACTCGATAAAGAATCCCGAATCGAGGCGATATGGCATCATTGCTTTGCGATTGCTCACTACCATTTGTATTGTTAGTTACTGTCTGTTCTACGGTGTCATAGCGAAATCCTGCTAGTAAAAACAAGTTATTGAATAGCGTTACCTGATCTTGTGCGTAGACACCAAGTCTTTTGGTGTTGGTAGTAGTGTCACTCAAAAGAGCTAATGTACTCGGATCGGGTTCAGGGCCATAAACAGGATTAAAAATATTAATAGTATCCGAGCCACTAAAGTTAGTCTTGCCGCTATCGTCACTATCGTTAAGGTCAACACCAACCACAAGAGTATGCTTAATGGAACCTGTCATTAACTTTCCGACTACATTTGTCTGAAGTGAGTAATCTTTTGTGGTATTGTCTTGGTCAGCAAAAAAACGAGTCAGTATTCCTGTTGTGCCATCAAAATTGAAAGGCAGTGCTAAAGGACTGTAATCGTACTTGTAAGACAGATACCGAAAGGCATTGCGGATTGTCCAATTGTCGCTAAATTTATGCTCTAAATTGTAGCCAACGCTGAGGTAAGTATTCTCGATAGTGTCGTTGGGATTATTACTGACGCGACTACGAGGAACGTCAACAATTCCGTTGTTAGAGGCAACGATACCAAAGTCGGCAGGGCCATTATCTTTGGTGTATTCCAAGTTGAAAGTTAAATTAGTGCGATCGCCTATTTTCCAGGTAACAATCGGTGCTATGGAAAAGCGATCAAGATCATTGTCGTAGTTCCGAAAGCTCTCACTATATTGGTATAAAGCATTCAGTCGATAAAGAACCTTGCCATCGGTTGTCAATAGACCGGAAATATCAAAGCGAGGACGCACAAATGGTTGGCTACCTACTTGCAGTTCAGCTTCATAAAATGGTTCAGCCAGTGGTTGCTTGGAAACTAGGTTAATTACACCCCCTGGATCAATCTCGCCGTAGAGAATAGAAGTAGGCCCTTTAAGGACTTCAACACGCTCCAAATTGGAAAGTTCTGGAAACCCCTGAACTCCGTATACCCTAAAGCCATCTCGCAACACAGGAACGCTACCTGAATATGCTTGTGCTCCAAACCCTCGCAAACTAAACCTAATACCTCGATTGTCATTATTTCCCGCAAATGTAACACCACTCACATTACGAAGTGCTTCATCCAAACGAGTGATTTGCTGGTCTTTAATCACCTGTTGGGGAATCACTTGAATAGATGCTGGAATATCCCGGATTGGGGTATCAGTTCTGGTTGCAGAGGCAGCATCGGGGACAAGATAACCGTCTTGCTCACCTGTCACCACCAGTTCAATCGGTTCATCAGTTTGTGCCGATGGTTTCTCTGATGGGGTTTGATTCTCTGGTTGTTCTGGAGTGGGTGGCGTTTGTGCCGAAGATGCAACAGTTGTCAGTCCGAATATTAAACCTTCATCACTATCAAACAACTCTACAACTGGCACATCCGTTTCACCTGTCACCGTCACCCGGATAGTATTACTGTCTTGATTAGTAACAGTTATTTCACTAATCCCAACAACAGGTTTTTGGGAGCGGAATGTGAACGCATCGCCACTGGGTAATCGCAGTTGCGCGTTAGGAATGTCAGCAATAAAGTTATTGCCAGTACTACGATTTGTAATTTGCAGCTGTTGCCCAAAGGAAGTTTGTAAAATCACCTCTACACCTTTGTCGGTAGAATTGGCTTTCACTCCCGTTACTTGCACAACTTCTGAAGTCGGCGCTGCTTGTGGCGTTGGTGACTGTACTAACTGTTGAGCGCTGGTGTTAGGAAATTCTACTTTACCCAGTCGTGGAATCTCTCTAATCGACCTGGAATCCCGTAGTACTAACGCAACAGATTTACCTTGTGCTTGTTTGTTTACTTCTTGAGCAATAGCGCTTATTGCAATGTAGAACCAAATAGAGCTTGTGACCAAAAGAATCTTAAATATTTGCTTCAATACCATTTTCACCCCTACACCCCCACTTGCTATTACTCTCAATCAAGCAGCAAATAGCTGTTATTTCCTGAGTTTAGTAATGAGCTTATTGAGAATATACATTACAGTAGATGACGAAGCTATTGCAAATACTTGTCAAAAATTTTTGACAAGTATTGTTGGTAAAATCTGTTACTGACTGGATAAAATTTTGGATTTTGCGGAAAGTCTGTAGCAAGATATCGCCGGGTGCGTCGGCTTCCTTAAAACAGTTGTCGCTTGCTTTGATAGCGAGAACGCTAAACCCGTGCAACGCAGTAGCTCAAACTTCCAAGACGGATTTTGGATTCAGAAAGCGTCCTGAAAAACCTATTTGTAACAGCAATTTTGTGAAATGATGTAGCATAACTGAGTGTCCGTAGTTTACCGCCGTAGGCATCACTCGCCTTGTCAAAGACTCATGACTAAAGTAACATCTCAAGAAATTGCACAGTTTCGCTCTCAATTGGCAGATGATCCTAGCGATATGGAAGCGCTGGATTTGATTGAAGACTGTGATGGAGATTTAGAAGATGCGGCGATGACGCTAGCTATCCGAGCCGGACAACAACCAGAAAGAGCAAATTCCGAGTGGTTAGATGCCTTGGCGAGAAAATGGCGTGTGGTCATTTGCGAACAAGAATATCGGGAAGATTTGCTTAATACTTCTCTTGTGAAGATGATGGAACATCTAAAAACAACGCCGACATTTCCTAAGATTTTGGCAACACCAGTTTTGATATATGTCCTCAAGCAAGGCGTGAACAATTTTTGTGAGCCACTAGATTTGCTAAAATGATCAGCGCATGTACATTTAACTTGTGCGATGCCTGCGGCGGGCTACGCCTACGCGGTTTGCAGTTGAGTTCAATACAGCCCTAACAAGAACAACCCCTTAAGAGTTAGCGTTGGGGAGTAAGACTCTTAACTCCTAACTTCTAACTCCTAACTTTTAACTCCTACCCAATACAAGATTGATTCGACCAGGACTGATACGCTGTTAATTAAGGCAAAACTTTTATTAGACAAATTGTAAAATCAATGAATTACCTTGTTGCCGTATTACCAGACCGCATTCAAGCCGAAGCTGCTTACTTAGCTTTAGAAAAAGAAGGTATTAACAGCACTATTTTGGGGAGGGGGTATAAAACGGCTGACGAGTTTGGCTTAATTGACCCCAAAGACCAGGCTAAAAAGCAAGCAAAACAGATGGCAACTTGGCTGATACCATTTGGCTTTTTTGCAGGTTTTACATTCAGCCTCATCACTGGTTTAGATACTTTTGCCTGGGCGGGTGAAGTTGGCAATCACATTGTTGGCGGACTGCTGGGTGCTGCTAGTGGTGCGATGGGTGGTGTGTTTGTCGGTGGCGGAGTCGGTTTACTAGTAGGTGGTGGTGATGCTTTACCTTATCGCAACCGCTTAGATGCAGGTAAATATTTAGTCGCCGTTCAAGGTTCTGAAACTCTTACTCGCCAAGCAACCAAAATATTACGTCAGTTTGATCCAGAAAATATCCAAGGTTATGCCGACACAAATACTGTGTATTGAATAAATCATAGTTTACAGATTTATTTGTAGCCCACTCTTTCTTATTGGCACGAATTACGGTGTAGGTGAAGGATTTGGACGTTTTCCTGCGTAGTAGACAACGACTTTCAATTGTTCTTCATCAGGAACGTAAAACACTTTGTCCCCTTTTGTTACCTCATATTCCCATGCCCCCTTGTAGGGTTTGCCCTTTAAAGGAAAAACACGCCCAGGCTGTCTGGTGGTTGGTGCAGTACATAAATCCTCGTAACAACGACGTGTGTTTTCTGGATGGCGTTGCATTAAAGCTTCCCAGCCCCGATTCACCCGACGATTTTTAGCTACCACCAACCAAGTGCTTTCTATTATCAGATAATGCTGGAGTCGTCAGTTTAGGGACTTCCAAATAAAAAAATATTCAATTATTTATTGTGGGGTGGGCGTCTCGCCCGCCTTTGTTTATTGGGCGCTCATGTTGCCCACCCCACAATATTGGATAATTTATTTCTTGGAGTTCCCTTAACGAATGGCGGCTCTACGTTCTCCACTATTGGATTTTTTTCTTCATTGTCTGACATACTCTTATTCACACAGGACTCTGAGTAGATGGCGACTTTAATGGTACTTCATCAGTCTCGGCACTAAAAGCATCTGCCAGTTCAGGACTAGCGATCGCTACGGCACTCTCATGCCATTCATGGATGATAGCGTCAATTATCTCCCATGCTGTAGTTGAGGAATCTATCAACCGAAAAGCCTCACTCAGCTCCTTGATAAAGTCTTGCAGATCATCTTCTTCAAACACACAAGGGCCATCCATAAGGATGTTCAAAACCGATTTCCTTTCCCAGTAACAAAGAGAAGGCGACAGTTAATGCCTCAAAAACAGCTTTACTCTGTGTTGCTGCCTTTACCAGAAAAGTCACTTCCTCCCGGTGCAACAAGGCAAAAGACTGATCGTTGCGAGTAATTGTCACTGGACGTTCTAAAGCTTTGTCTAGAACTCGCCCTGGCTGACGATTCAACTCGGTGGCTGTAATTAACTCATCTGAGTAGATATTGCCGAAAGTCCCGATAGACATAGGTTATGCGTTTTTAGTCAACGCCGATTTAAGAAAATTATTAGTCCCTACGTATAATTGTACGTACTAGTCATCAGGGGTCAATAGGGATTAAAAGCTAGAATCAAGATAGTTATAGCAGATTAATTCTCAATTCATAACTCATAATTTTTAAGAATGTTGCCACGAGAAGAACTTTTAAAAGGTGTTGAAAATCGAGATAGTGTAGCTCGTGCAATCGACCAAGCAGAGCAAGCGATCAAAACTTGGGAAGTGGTTTTGACAGATTTTCTATCTCCCCCAGAATTGGCAGAAATTCAACGGGTATTTAACCGATTAACAGAAGTGCAATTGGTGGCGTGGGGTGGATATCCGCAAGCTGAACGCCAAAGAATAGCGATCGCTCGTTCGGAACTTCCCTTAGATCAATCTCAAGTCAGCCTTGTAGCCGTGGAAATTGCTGGTAATTTCCTGTTTGATACCGCCTCTCACCGCGACTTTTTAGGCGCAATGTTGGGGACGGGAATTGTTCGTGAAAAGACGGGAGATGTAATTGTTTTAGGAGAACGAGGGGCGCAGGCGATTGTTGCACCAGAGTTGGTGGAATTTTTATCAATGAGCCTCAAACAGGTGCGATCGGTTCCTGTGAAAACTCAGCAGATTGAACTAACTGAATTAAAGGTTCGAGAACCCAAGAAAAAAGAATTAACAACTGTGGAGGCTTCTTTAAGATTAGATGCGATCGCATCTGCTGGTTTTGGTATGTCCCGCAGCAAAATGGTTGATTTCATCGATGCTGGTGATGTCCGCGTCAATTGGAAGGAAGTTACCCAAGCTAGTTCTCAAGTCAAATCAGGCGACTTAATCGCCATTCGCTCAAAAGGGCGTTTAGAAGTTGGGGAAATCGCCGTTACAAAAAAAGAGCGTTACCGAGTTCAATTAACAAGGTATATGTAATAAGTGAAGAGTGAGGAGTTTTAAATACACCAGTTTATTTAACTCCAAACTCCTAACTTTTAAATATATACTTAATATTTAAGCTTTAAAGTGTTTTGCTAACATATTCAGTAGAAGTTTACGCGGTACAAGTCGAGATAATTTGCTTCTAATTTGAGTACTACTATTAGAGCTAATAACAGTTGGATAGCCTTTTTCTAAAGCCTCTAAAGATTCCAGAACCACTTTTTGGGAAGAATACACTTTATCTGTACTGCTTGCCAGTGCTGGAGGAAAATTAGCTTCTGCAAAAAAGTTTGTTTCTATTGGCCCTGGACAAGTGACTAAAATACGGACACCATACTGATAATTTTCTGCCCATAACGCTTCACTAAAGCTGAGAATAAAAGCTTTACTAGCAGCATAAACAGAAAGGTATGGTATAGGTTGAAATGCGGTAATAGAGGATACGTTAATAATACTTCCAGAACGACGTTGCCGCATCACTGGTAGAAATTTGTGGGTTAAATCTACCAATGCCAAAATGTTTAATTGTACGATTTTAACTTGTTTTTCTCCATCCCCTTCAGCAAAATCACCATAAGAACCAAAACCAGCATTGTTGATTAATAAGTCAATAGTTAATCCTTTTGCTTTCGTGGTTTCAAATACACTCTTCGCTGCATTAGGTTCTGTGAGGTCTTTTACTATAACGTCTACTTGAATTTTGTATTGTTCTTGTAGTTGTTTAGCTAATTGGCTTAGTTTGTTTTCAGAACGAGCAACGAGTACAAGATTTGTCTTGCGTGCAGCTAGTTCTTGAGCAAAGGCTTCACCAATACCACTAGAGGCACCAGTAATTAAAGCAGTTGGCATTCTACATATTTAGATAGTTTTTAAGCGCTTATAAATCTTAGCTATGCTGACTATAAATTTTAACTACCCAAAGTGATATATCCAAAAGGATAAAACCAGCACTTAGTACTATGAAATCTGAAAGAAGGCTTGCTCCAATCATAACTTCTTCTTCATTTTGAATTGCTAATTACCATTTTTCAGACCAATAGATAATTTCTGAGGCAGAACTATTAATAGCAACGCCATAGCTATCTCCATGATTCCACTTAAAGCCAGGTCTACCTTTGTCATCTGTATTTAATACTAATATTTCATAAGTAGCTGGAAAAGATTCTGTAGGAGAGTCACTAGTGTAGAAGAAAGTTGTCGGCACACCGTTAGGTTGATTTATGTGGTCGTTTGTGTTACCACCTCTATATTTGTGCTTGGCACTATTTTTATATTGTGAAAGTAATTTTTCTATCTTCTTTGGTGGCTCTTTTAACCTAATTTGAAAAAAACTACTTCCCTGCAAAAATCCGGGAGAGTAAGCAATGCGAACATCTTTGGCATCAGTGGGAATCTCATTAGGAAAATGTTTTACTTGGTCATTATCAGACCATAGTTGATTACGAATTTCTTTGTAGCGTGATCTATCAGTTATGATTTTAGGCTCACTAGTACTGTTAAAAGTTGTTCTCAGAAAAAAGCTTCCCCCGACAATACTAAGACTAGCAAGGGCTAATAGAAATTGCGATCGCTTCATCAAGTTGGGTGTGTCTAACTTTCATAGTCATATACCCAACTAATAAACTAAATTCGTACTATTACGGATATCGAATCAGAGATATTAACAGAAACTTTGTGTATTCAGAGGAAAATTGGGATAATTGTAAAATTAATGTGAAGTTAGTCAATGATTACCTAGTTAAATACCGTAGGTGATCCTCATTGAGGCTAGTACCGTAAGGCGGAAGTCAAAAGGAGCCAGTGCGTTGGGGAGACAGCGCCGTGGGCGGGTTTCCCGACTTGAGGCGACTGTCGTCGGCTCTGCCGACTTGAAGCAACTGGCGTTCAAAAGTCACGCATAATTATATTCCAAGCTCTTGCGCCATTTGAAATGGTGAGGCAGTCCGGTCTTGGGGGTTCCCCCCATGAGGAACTGCCGTTAGCGCAGCGTTAGCGAACCTGTGAGCGTCACCCGAAGGGGTATGTTTATTTACGCCATGCTGTACTAGTACTACCGTTGTAGCTAACGAAATCAATTCCACAGCTATCCATTTTTTTTCAATTCTTCCTGATCCAGCAATAACTAAAGCGGATATATAAATAGTAGATGCACCTTAATTAAATCACAGCCTTCAGCTTTTAGTTGAGGGCTTTTTTTTATTGCAGATACTTTTTGATTCGAGAAGAAAATAAATTTGCTCAAAAGTATAATTTTCCCGGATATGGCAATAAATAAAGCGGATTAATAAATGGTAGATGCACCTTAATTAAATCATAGCCCTCAGCTTTTAGTTGAAGGCTTTTTTATTGCTGATATTTTTTAATTTTTTATTATTTCAATATCGATGGCAGCAAACTGGGAGCTAACCACACTGCATAACCAATAAATCCAAACAGCAAGGTAATTAGGGCTGTAATGCCGTAGCTGATGCAAATTAATAAACCATCAGATTCGATCGTGGCAACAGTCAAAAGTAAAATACCGATAGTCGGGATAGGATTTGTAAACGGAATTGGTAATATTAGTAATATTGTTAATAAAGAGATACAAAATCCATTAATTCGCCAAACTAAAGGATTCTGAGCTATTTTTGCTAATCGGGGACGGGCGATTTTCTGGAAAACTTTGGTAAGCCGTCCCAAATTTTGCAAAAGTAACTGCGCGAAGGAACGAGGAAATTTGTAGTTAGCGATTCTTTTCGGTAGCCAAGGCGATCGCCTTCCTAAAAGCATTTGCACTGACAACAGTAAACAAGCACCACCAAATGGGCCAGTTAATCCCGGTGGCATAGGAAGTAAAAAAGGCAAAACTAATAATGTAATTACCAGGCTAAAGCCCCGTTCTGAGGTTTCTGTCAGAATATCACCTAGAGTTAAAGGTTGTTCAGCTAGGCGTTGCAACAGGGACTTTATATCTTGAGAAAATCTCAGATGCATTTGGCGTGAGTTGATGCGAGTTCCCACTTTGTAGTAGAGGAAGATAAGAGAGAATAACTTCTAAACTCTGCCAATTTTAGATTTTGAATTGAAGGAAAATCTAAAATTGAATGACTCCTAACTCCTGCTTTCTAGGGGTACAAAAACAGCTATAGCTTTAGGTATAACCCGAAAATGAGCAGGTGTGTAGGTAGTGATTTCACCATCTGTATTGATAGGGCGAGGTTTGCGAGTATGTACCTCTATTTCTTGACCTTGATGGGAGCGTACACTCTGCCAATGTATATGTCGCCCTTGTCGCATTGCGGGTAGTAATAATATAACCTGCCACCAGTGTTCAATCTCCAAGCTATAAAGGTCTAGTCTTTGATCGTCTATTGTGGCATCGTCAGCCACTGCCATACCACCACCGTAATAGCGGCCGTTACCGACTGCAATTTGCACTGTTTTGACGCGAACCAATTCACCGTTGATCGCAATCTCCGCTGTAAAAGGTCTGGCTTCCAAAATCACTTGCAATGCAGTGGCAGCATAAGCAAATACTCCCCAACGGCGCTTGACTTCTTTGGTAAGTCGTTGGGTAATTTTTACACTCAATCCCATACTGGCAACGTTAAAAAAGTGCTTGTCATTCACACAACCTAAGTCGATGCGGTGTAAATGTCCATCTGCAATAATTTTGCAAGCTTCGTTGAGGGAATTTGGGATTCCCAAAGTTCTCGCTAGATCGTTGGCAGTTCCCAAAGGCAAGATTCCCAAAGGTAACTGAGTCTCAATTAAAGCATCTACTGCGGCATTTAGAGTACCATCTCCTCCGCCAATAATTACCAAGTCAACTTGATGCTTATAGCGAAGTATAACTTCAGCAAGATGTTTGGGATCTTCTGTAGACTCCTCAATTAAATCAAAACCAAGTGTTTTCAGATATTGAATCGCTTGCGACAGACCCTTTTGCCCTTGGCGAGCATGACGATTTACTAACAGCAGTGCGCGGGAACTCATGGGTGGTACCTTTTGTTGTTGATATGTCCAATTATCCGCATCTATGTATTCTGCTTGATGTTAACTAGAAAAAAGTGTTTAGACTGTTATGAAAGTTATCAACAATTCATTTTCTTAATACTTATTATATTGTGACTACTAATTTTTAACTTTTCTTTTTATTTAGTTTAACTCTACTATCCCTCAGTGTGTTTATCTTCAGCAAATATAATTATTACTCCCCAGATAAATAAACTTTAGGTGTTTTTATTTAAAAAATAGCAAGTTGTTCAAATATTCTTATGCCAAACACAAAGAATATTTTTCATTAAAATAGATACATATACAGCAGATTGCAACTTGGTGAAGCAGCGCGGTCTTGGGGGTTTCCCCCATGAGCGACTGCTGTTAGCGCAGCGTTAGCGACGCAGGAGCGTCACCCGCAGGGTAAGGTACAGATTATTGTAAAGGCACAACAATGTTGTGCCCTTACCTATGTACGTCATTTACTTGAAAAAATCTGTATGTAGCGCTTCTCGTGTTGAATCCAATACAGCCCTAGTTGGTTGCTTAACGGGGGAAAATCCCGCAACGCACTAGCTCTCCTACTAACATTGAGGAGTAAGGTTCAAAGTCTTTTTCCTTTTAGGAAATCGTTATTATAATTGTTTAATGTTTGGTTGAGAAAGCAATTGTATCTGTCAACTTATGCTGTGACAGATTGACAATTGCCTAAGCTAAAGCGATCGCACCTTGGAAACGGCTTTTTCGGGTAAATCCCTATCTTTATTTTGAATTGTGCTTTTATGACTTTTTCGGGTCGGTGTCGCCACCAAGAATTGCTTGAAACGTGTCCCCTAGTAAAAATAAAAACGCCGCAACTAACACTACAAGCATTAAACTCGCAAGGGCGGCAAAGGGAGAGATGATAAACAAGATTAAAAGCGCAAACACCAATATATTTAGTAATGTCTTATTCATCTTTTTTCACATTTAATAATACGTGTGTTTTCTACACATAACAGATAAATCAAGAATCTGTCACCTGCCTTCTGTTAGATTTAACCTGTCCGCGCTTACTTTTGTGGTCAAGACGCTTTCTTTGAGAACTGCGAGTTGGTTTAGTGGGTTTGCGTTTGATTGTCACGACAACTGCACTTTGAATGAGTTCTTGAAGTCGTCTCAATGCTGACTCACGATTATTCTCTTGGCTTCGGTGTTCCTGGGCTTTAATTACAACTACTCCTTCTTGGTTAATGCGTCGATCGTTGAGCTTTAAAAGCTGTTGTTTATAATAATCGGGTAATGATGAAGCCGCAATATCGAAGCGCAAGTGGATCGCGGTAGAAACCTTATTCACATTTTGGCCTCCCGCTCCTTGGGAGCGAATCGCAGTAATTTCAATCTCAGTCTGTGGGATAATAACTTTGTGGGAAATTTGTAGCATTGCTCACAAGGCAAAAGAAAAACTTTTAAATTTGGGATAAACTTTCTTTACTCGGTTTGCTCGGCTAAATCTATCATTACATCTGCGTCTTCATTGTTGTTCAAATTTACTTCTAAAGTCTGTCCTTGGATTGTTACTTGATCGCCCGGTACTAGTCGCCGTCCTCGTCGAGTTTCCAACATACCGTTTACTTGGACATCGCCACCTTGAATCATCAGCTTGGCTTGACCTCCAGTTGGTACTATCCCCATCAACTTTAAAAATTGATTTAACTTGATTGTGTTGTCTCTAATTTTCTTCATCGTAAATAAATGTACACGATCTTAATTGTATCGTGGGCTTCTCAAGCTAAAGCGTAAATCTGTTACACCACATAATCAGCTAAGTACAGCATTTCATTAATTCGTAGCAAATTAAATTTGGCAATCCCTGCAATGCCAATGCGTCGGGTGACAATGCCAATGCGTCGGGTGACAATGCCATTGTGTCGGGTGACAATGCCATTGCGTTGGTGAACAATGCCATTGCGTTGGTGAACAATGCCATTGCGTCGGGTGACAATGCCATTGTGTCGGGTGACAATGCCAATGCGTCGGGTGACAATGCCATTGTGTCGGTGAACAATGCTATTGTGTTGGCTGACAATGCCAATGCGTCATGCATTTAACAACGTTACGCTTTACGTAAAACTTTAGTGATAAATGTGAATTTACGCCAGTTTTTATTTAATTGAACTGTATATCGTAGTAGAAGCACAGCAATGCTGTATCTCTACTACATGGTGTATTTAACTGAAAATTGCTAATTTTATTAATTGCCTATGGTGGAGCGACACTGAATAGCCAGTCGTAGATATCGCTCTCACAAAAACTGTAATACCAGTTTATTATCTATAATGTTGATCGACAAAACTGCCAGATATGGGCTAAAAACTAGTCTGGAAGGTTCTTTTAGTGTGTTCAAGGGACTGGATCTATGATTAAGCTTGGTTTATTGGTACAGTCCCAGAATAACTCTTTGGGTATCGGAAAAGTTACGGAAATATCTGATACCAATGCAATCGTTGAGTATTTCTGCTCTATAGGGCAACGTCTCCAAAAAACTTTACCTTTAAATTCTCTCTCTCAAGTCAAGCTGGAACCCCAGGCTCGATGCTATATTAAGTCCCAAACTCAAGATAAATGGATAGTTGGCAGAGTTTTTATCTGGGATGATGATACAGAAATGTATCAAATTGATTTACCAGATAAAAAAACTGCGATCGCATTTGAAGAAGACATTTACGTTCGTTGTAATCTACCAAATACAGACCCTATCCAAACTCTGGCGATGAAGGGTCACGAAACGCCTTATTTCCACGACAAAAGATTGGCTTTCGTGAAATCCTTGATTCAGCAACGCGCTGTGAGTCGCGGGATGACGGGACTAATTTCGGCAAATATTAATCTTTATCCTCACCAAGTTGAAGTAGTGCGGCGGGTACTGGAAGACCCAATTCAACGCTACTTGCTAGCAGACGAGGTAGGACTCGGAAAAACCATCGAAGCGGGTGCGATTCTGCGTCAATTTCTTCTCGATGAACCGAAAAAAGGTGCGGTGGTGATAGTTCCGCAATATTTGCTCAAACAATGGCAAACTGAGTTAGAAAACAAGTTTTACATCTCCCATTTTCCCAAACGGGTAGCAGTGCTGGCGGTTGAAGATATCCATAAAATCAACCTGAAAGCAAGGATAGGTTGCTTAATTTTAGATGAAGCCCATCATATTGCGGCAATGGCGACCTCTAAGGATGCAACAGTGCGCCAGCGTTTTCAGACTTGCAAAGAACTTGCTCATAAAAGCGATCGCTTACTCTTATTATCTGCCACTCCGGTTCTCAATCACGAGCAAGATTTTCTGGCCATGTTGCACTTGCTCGACCCGACAACCTATAAACTGGGCGATTTAGCAAGTTTCCGCACCAAAGTTGAAAGCCGTCAGCAAATCGGTAAACTTCTGCTTTCTTTTAAAGAAGGTGCAGAACCAGAAATTCTCAAAAGCAACTTGCAGCAACTACGAAACCTGTTTGTTGAGGATAAGTATTTACTGAAGCTGGCGGATGATTTAGAAAATTGTTTACAAGCAAATTCTACCGAGCAAGAGCAAATCGTCCAAGCGATTCGCGTCCATGTCAGCGATATCTATCGACTACATCGGCGAATGCTTCGCAACCGTCGCGCTGCGGTGGAAGATGTGATATTTGACCGCAACTTTACGCCAAAAGAAGAGTATGATTTAGACGAGCGATCGCTTGATATCCACGAACTCCTGAATCAATGGCGGAGTGTTGCTCCTGATGAAAAGCAATATCAGCGAATTTTTCTGCTGTTATTTCTCGCTGCTGGGACTTGGTTAGGGATTTTAGAGCAGGTAATTACGGCGCGTTTAACTGCGAAATCTCATGCTAAACTCATCCAAGAGTTTAAAGAAGATGATGTTCGCCTATTAACTACAACCCCCAAATTTTCAGGGGAAGAAGAGATTCTCCAATCCTTACTAAATATTCTTCGTCAACCTCAAGAGGACGGACAACGGACGGAAAATTTGAAAACAGTACTGCTGAATCAGCTAGGTACATACTTCAAAATTCCCGCAAATGTTCGGAAGAATCAAAAGGAATTCATCACCAGAATACAGCAGAGAATCAAGAGACCAATTACTGGTGACATTCTGCCTAAATTTATTGTATTTACCAGTTTTGTGCAAACTTGTGGCGAAATTGTCCGGTATTTATCTGATACCTTTGGTGCAGAAACAATAGCCAGCCATCAATTTGGAGAATCACCAGATAAAGTTGAGGAAGGCTTAAATAGGTTCAAGAATAACCCAAACTGCTTTATTTTAGTATGCGATCGCTCTGGAGAAGAAGGGCGTAATCTTCAGTTTGCCGATTGGTTAATTCATTTTGACCTTCCTTGGTCGCCTAATCAATTAGAGCAGAGAATTGGCAGACTTGACCGCATTGGCAGCAAAATTGGTATCCAATCTAGTGCCTTGATTGGCCCTTACTTGGAAGATAGCCCTCACAATGCTTGGTATAAAGTCTTAAAAGATGGGTTTGGTATTTTCCAACAATCAATTGCCAGTCTCCAGTTTTATGTTGATGAGAAACTTGCACAATTAGAAACAGTTTTGTTTCAATCAGGTGCGGCTGGATTGTTAGAGATGGTTTCACCAATTCAAAAGCAAATTGAAGCGGAAATAGCCAAAATTAGCGAACAAAATGCTCTAGATGAAATTGATGCCAACGATGAAATTGCTACCGAGTATTTTCAAGACCTAGATAATTACGATGCTCGTCATCTAGAAATTAGGCGAGCAATTGAAGGCTGGATTTGTGACGCGCTAGGATTTAGAGGACTCAATAACCCCGATTCATCAGAGATGCGACGTTATCAACCGACAACGCGTACCTTGGTTCCGATAAATGAGTTAAAAGACCGTTTTGCTGAGAGTTATCTAGACCAATTTGGTACTTATAATCGTAGGGTAGCAAACCAAAATGCTGGTGTTAAACTCTTTCGAGTTGGCGAAGGATTTATCGAAGCACTCTTGAACTATATCAACTGGGATGACCGAGGTGAAGCCTTTGCTCTGTGGCGTACTGATGCATCTTGGGACGCGAAAGAAGGGAAGGAATGGTTCGGTTTCCAGTGCAATTATGTAGTTGAGGCAAATTTAAGAATTGCCAAACAAGTTTTACTGGATAACAAACTAGATAATTCTCAATTCAAAAACTTGCAACGACGTGTTGATGCTCTATTTCCGCCAATTATAGAAACTATCTATGTTGACGGTCGCAAAGAGCCAATACGTGCTGTTGAGGATAAAGCTCTTTTAAGTATTCTGCAACGTCCATACAAAGATAAAAACAATAATCAAGGACGAGATTATAACCTAGCAAAAGAGCGCTTAGGAATTATTGACGATTTTGTTGACCCTAGTAAATGGCAAAATTTTTGCTATCAAGTGCGTAACACTTCTTCAGAATTACTTTCCAACCGTCCCGATTTTATTGACTTGTGCCAAAATTGTGCTAGGGTTGCCGAAAAGAAATTAGCTAATAGAGTAGAACAATTACGCCTACGTCTGAACCAGCAAAGTTGGGATAATGTATTAGCTGAAGAATTGAAGATAGAAACTGCTTTAAATGCAGCCATTCTAGAGGGAATTCGCCAGCCGCTTTTGAGGCTTGATTCTGTGGGTTTTATTGTTGTATCGGGGCGATCGCTTGTGCAATTTGAGTGATATTGTGTGCGATTAAATAGCTTTGCTAATCCTATTTGATTTGCACAGATTGAGAGCTTGAGATCCCCGACTTTTTAAATAAGTCGGGGATCTTTTTGTTCTGGTGTTACATCATGTCCGGTTGATTGCTTATAAAACCCGAAGAACCTTACCCCCGCCAAAGCTATGCTTTTACCCACATTTTTATTAACAATCTTGAAACGCTTGTTTGATAAGTATCTTGAACACTGAAGTTTCATACTTGACAAATTAGCTATTAATCCTATGGCTAAAATTAGGTTTTTATTGAAAATGAATAAGGTCAGGACTTACGCACGGGTAATGGAAAAACGAACTGCATACTCCTATGGAGAAGCAAGCTACGCGCAGCGTCTCGTAAGAGTTGGACGCATAGACACGAAGTGGCTTCTTGCAGGGTAGGACACGTTCGCGCAGCGTCTTGCAGAGAAGAAATAAGAGTTTCAGAGAGTTTTTGCGTAAGTCCTAAAGGTTTAGAATAAACGCGATCGCTCTTATTAGGCAGGGTGTAGTCCATCGCAGCACCAAGGAATTCACAAACAAAAGGAGAACCGATGACTGATAAAAAGGTCGTGCTAGTAACAGGAGCATCATCTGGATTTGGGCAGCTAACTGCTCAAAAGCTTGCTCAAGAAGGTTACTGGGTCTTCGGTACCAGTCGCAAGGAACATCCAACTTTACAAGATGTGGAAATGTTGACACTCGATGTTACCTCTGATTCTTCAGTACAATCATGTATCAAACAGTTACTCATGCGGACTAATCACATTGATTTATTGATTAACAATGCTGGACAGATTCATGCCAGCATGATTGAAGAAACTTCTTTAGAACAAGCCAAGGAGGTTTTTGAAACCAACTTTTGGGGTGTTGTCCGGGTTAGCAATGCTGTTTTGCCAGTTATGAGACAGCAGCGTAGTGGGCATATTATTAATATCAGTTCAGTGGCAGGATTGATTGGCGCACCAGGACAAGGTTTTTACAGTGCAAGTAAGTTTGCACTCGAAGGTTATAGTGAAGCATTGAGTGTGGAACTAGACCCCTTCAATATTAAAGTGTCTTTAATTGAGCCTGGTTACTTTAAGACCAACTTCAACCAAGCTATGTTGTCACCCACATTGAATTACGCTGATTATGACAATGTACGCGATGTGATTCGTTCAACTGTTAGTCAAGCAATTGCACAAGGCGACGATCCTGAAAAAGTTGCACAGACGATTCTATTTGCTGCTCGTAGTCGGTTGCCACGATTACGCTATCGTGTTGGCAATGAGGCACAATGGTTGCCTCGCTTAAAAGCAATATTGCCAGATAACTTATTTCGATTTGGTGCGCGTAAGCGGTTGAATTTACCATAAATCACAGCCAAATCTCCAACGCCGCAATTTTCGGTTAAGGCAAGTTTTTAGCCGGACACGATATTACACGCTCAAGGAGAGTGCTAGGGCTAAAGTTTTTGTCAGATCGGTAAGAAGAACGCGATCGCACAGGTTAAACAGTTCTGCCTCAGTAGAAGTCTGTCGCATCAACCGTAAAAAATGACCTTCAGTGTCAACACTCAGAGCAATGTAGTTGAGGAACATTTTCAGATAGCCTACGCGCGATCGCTCTGGCATAGTTGCTGCTGTGGGAGTTTGCCATAAACGATCGATATAGTTGCGTACCTCTGCTAAAGGAACGGGCGCGATCGGCTCGAAACGCAAAGCTTGCCGAATTTGATTAAAAAGCCAAGGATTCCCGATCGCCCAGCGTCCTACCATTACACCCGCCGCGCCCGTTTGAGAAAGCACTTTAACAGCAGTTGTTGCCGAGTTGATATTGCCATTAGCAAGCACTGGACAATCGACTTGTCTGACTGCTTCAGCGATCAAATCATATTTCACTGTCCCATGATACATATCTTTGACGGTGCGACCATGCAAAGAGAGCAAATCAATGCTGTGGCGATTGATTATATCTAGAATTTTGTAAAAATTATCTGTATTTTCAAAGCCTACACGCATCTTGACAGTCAAAGGTCGATCGTTCACAGCAGAACGCAGTTCTCCCAGAATCCGATCCACTTTTTCTGGTAAGAGCAGCAATCCACCTCCAACATTTTTGCGATAGATTCTGGGTGCTGGACAGCCCATGTTCAAGTCAACTCCAGCAATATTATACTTGCAAAGTTCCTTTGCTGTTCTTACTAAGTCTGGAATGCTTTCGCCAATCATTTGAGCAAAAACGGGGCGACCTGTGTCGTTTTCGGTGATTGCTGCCAGAATACTACGATTAAGCCGTGAGGTATCATTGACGCGGAAATATTCGGTGAAGAAGTAGTCAGGGCTACCGTAGTGGGCAATGACCTTCATAAACCAGAGATTTGTCACATCCTGCATAGGCGCAAGAGCGGTGAGGGGCAGGTGTGGATAGAACGATTGGGGGAGCGATACCTGGGGCATAAAGATGAAGAGCGATCAACAAAGCATCACTGTTAAGTTATACCAATTTTAAAAATAATTACGACAGATGCACTAGTAGAACCCAAATAGAGAAAGCAATTCCCAATCCAAAATCTAAAATCCAAAAAAGACAGCGATGCCTACGGCGGGCTACGCCTACCCACTTTGGAAGGTTTGGCATAGTCACAGTGTACTGCCAGTTCTAAGCGATCGCTGCTTTGGTGTAACTTTGACTCTTTGAATTTTTTGTCAGATATAAGGATGCGATAACCAAATACAAGTGTCAAAAGCTACTCGACCCAACGTTTGGTTGCTTCTGCAATGCGTTCCCCAAAGCGTAGTGAAGTTAGATAATCACCCGCATCTAGCACTGGTTCTTTGCCACTCATATCAAGCTGACTTTGACCCATTACACCTAGAAATCCTCCTAATCGATTTACCCCATCATCTTTACCAGATAAAAAGCTTTGCAAGTCTCCCACATTTACCCAAATCATGCCATGTTGGGCGGCGTTGGTAGCTAAATAGAGAAGTGTGCCTTGTTTATCGCCACTAGGAGAGCTGGAATGGGTAAAACCCCCAGCGATTTTGTCTTTCCATCCATGTCGGAACCAAACTTCGCTAGCAGCATCAATAAATGCCTTGAACTGAGCCGCGACACCACCCATGTAGGTAGGAGAGCCAAAAACAATTGCATCAGCTTGATTGAGAGTTGCTATTCCCTGATCATTCTTCCAACGACCATTGACTATCTGCTCTCCAGTAACCCGTAGCAGCTCAACAGTAGTATCTTTAACTTTACTTGCACCTTCAGCAATAGCTTGGGCCATAAGATGAGTATGGCCTGCACCAGAAAAATAGATAATCACAACGCTGGGCATAGGAGGTTTAGTTAAAATTTTGACTGAAACTGAACGAGAAATATCATAAGGACTACTGGCTTATAAAGTAAAGTAGTCAATCTTAAAGTCATGCAAATCCCAGCAGGTTTTTTCTGGAGCTACCGTGTACTGAAATTTAGGGCTAAACTATTACGTAACAAAACATAAAAATAGGTTTTATTAGTCTCTGTTATTCTTCTAAAAGAAAATTCTTTTGCTCCAAATCTTTCTCCTATTTTTATCAACCAGGTATGTGTCTCAATGATGTAGTGATTGACCGTGCCAGTCTCAATGATGTTACTGAAATCGTCAAGTTGGCCCAAGCCAATGACGCAGAACATGGTGGTATGTTGTTAGGTCGTCTTGAGCCAGAGGCTGTAAGGATGACTATCTCTCAAATGCCGAGCGTTGTAGCCCGTAAAGATAATCAAGTTGTAGGATTCTTACTCAGTTGGTCAAAGACAACTGCTAATTTACCAATTATAAAGGTGATGTTACAAGCCTATCCTGGTACAAAAGATGCTTACTTGTATGGCCCCATTTGTGTTGATGAAACTATGCGTGGGCAAGGTATTGCTGGGGTAATGTTTGCTAAGTTGAAAGATTTTCTACCAGAACGCGAAGGAATACTGTTCATCAAGGCAAATAACAAAGCATCACTTCAGGCACATCAAAAGATGGGTATGTGCAAGATGGCAGAGTTCATCTATGAAGGTACTAAATTTTTGATATTCGCGTATAATGGCTAACTACTTGATAGGTTCTCTTTATGATGAAACTGAGTGGCTAATCTAGATAATTTAAGTTATTTACTATTGGCTTAATCTGGAAAGTGACACCACAAGGTTATTAGCCAATAGCCAAGAAATTTATTTCATGGCGGAAGATGGGGCTTGATGGTGTAAATTATTTATCCATAAATCTGTAATCTGCTCTTGTTGGAGTCCAAACCTCTATGCATTTACTCAAAGTATCAATTTTGACATTTTTGGTAACAACATTTTCATTTCTTCAACAAAGCCGTGCTGATACCAGTGCGCCACCAATTAAGACACAGGTTCAAGAAGTAGCACAGTGGTTCACTGGTTTTTTTGATAATGCCCAACAGATTGCTAGTAGCCCCTCTGTGCCATTAATTACTATGTCAAATTGTAGTGTGCAACTGGATAATACTAATCCTTTGGCTGATACACAGAACGTTTATCTAGAGCAAGAAAGCCCAGGTTTTGAGCGGCTACGCCTTTATTCTTTTAATGAAGTAAATTCGGCTGTGAATTTAAGTATTAGCAGCTTTTTAAATGAAAATACTGTACGCGGGTTGTGCAATCATCCTCAGTCTAGTCGACAGCTTAATATTAACAATGTCGAGAAGAACACCTGTAATCTGCAATTATTTTGGGAGCCGAACAGTTACATTGGGAATAACGCTCCCAATGGCTGTATAACAAGTAATGGCTTCAAAGTGGTTTCCGATGTAACTATTGAGCAGAGTAGCATCGACTCCTTAGACAAAATTTTTGATAAAAAAGGTAATTTACTTGTGGCCACACCCATCGAATTCCGTCGAGTTAATTCTGTTCCAGAACCTTCTGTCACATTCGGGTTACTGGCTTTGGGAATTTGGAGTACAAAAAATACAATTTCAGATTGGCGAAAACAGAAATCAAAAAAGAATAAAACCTCTGTTTCAAATTAGTAATGGGGGGCGACAAGGCTCTAAGCTTTAGCTGACTAACCTAAGCCAGATCAATTTGAGTGGTGTCCAATCACTAAACATTCATTTTGGACTCTGGTAAGCATATCGTTAAAAGCAGGAGTATAACAACCATCTTTATCAACAACTTTACGGAGAGTATACTCACCAGCTCGATAAAGTCCGCCGAACCAAACGTTCTTTCTGTGCCAAATATCTCCATTGAAAGAATTTTTGTCTTGAGACATTGTACAACTTACAATCAATGTTGAAATTGGTATTTCCAGGAAAACAGGTATGATTTGAGCTTGTTGCAAAGTTTCATCTTCAAACTGAATTTTGTAAGTTACTTTTAACCATTGAACTAAACGTAGTAATATCCAACCCGCAATCGAGTTATGAAAAGTCCATTGTAACGGTGCAAAGACTGGCAAAAGCAAAGTTATATTCTGTATATCCCATTCTAAGTTGTACATAGTAATGCAAGTATCTGGGAGTGGATTACCATCCATAAAAAATACACCTTTAAGGACAGATGGTAAGTTTGTTTCTTTGACTGGAATCATCCAGGTAGCAATATTATTAAGTTGCTTTTTTTCAATTAATTCAGCCATATAATTTGTAATTATTTCCTTTTAGCTAAATGAATACCTAAATTTTTAAATAACTGAGTCAGAGAAAAGATGAGTAATCTTGCACTATAAAAAGAGTAAAATTAACTCAAAAAACCAGAACAATTACCAAATTATAATTCAGGAATGCCACTTGTTTTTAGCTTACTTAATCAAACATGAGAAGTAGGGGCGCACAGCTAGCTCTGCACCTCTACATTCGCGGAGCGTCTCGCAGAGATGGGATGTTTTTTTAATTGAAAGTCCCTGACTCACAGTCGTTGAGCAAAACCTTGTAGTACTAAATTATTAGGAGTAACGGCAGTCACTTTTTCAAAATCCCATTTGACTTCTGTAATTGAGTCCCATTGATAGTTGTGGAACAGATGTAAACAGAAAATTTTGATAAAGCCAATTGATAAGGATTTACCGGGACAGGCTCGCTCATGCTCTTCGCCGTTCCAAGATAAGATATCTGAAAAATTTCGTGTTAGGTCAAAATCATCTGGATTTTGGTATCTATTGGCATCCCGATTAGCTGTAAGAATAGAGCCAAGCAAGCGAGTACCTTTTTGGAATGGACATTTTTGTTTTCCAATCTCAACTTCACCCGCTTCAGTGGTGAGTTGGCTAACAAATCGCACAGGTGGATAGAGACGAGCCGTTTCTAGAATCACTTGATTGAGAAGTCTTAACTTTTCTAGAGCATCTGGATCTAAACTTTTCTTGCCATTCCAGACTGTATTGATTTCTGATACTACATCCTTTCTAAGGGTATTATCTAAGCAGAGAACACCAATCACAGATCCCAAAAGCGCACGTGTGCCGGCAGTACCAGCGATATGAATCATATCGAAAAGGGTATTAGCGATTTGGTGTTCGTTCAACTGATACTGAGCACCTGTTTCAAAGTAAGATGCCCATAAAGCTGATTGTTTATATCGCTTAGTTAAATATTGACGATGCCGAATTTTTGGCGCTGTTAAGATTGCTAGCAGATACTTGCTGATAAAATTAGGTAAGGATGCGAGAGGCAAACCTTTAATGTAGCTATCAGATGCTGTGATTTCTTCCTCAGATAAAGATATCTGAAAAACCAGTTGATGCAAAATCGATAGTATGATCTTTGGCAAATCGTTGCCGATATGTAATTTGCCTTGTTTAGCAGCTTCTAACAGCCTTTGCTCAACTAGATTCCCTAAAAAGTCTATTTGCCCTGACGGTTCCGGTAAGGCTTGTAAGATTACAGTACGTAGTCCTGTGTGTTCGTTACCGTTGGTTCCCAAGCTCAAAGGATTATCAAGCAAGTAGCTAGGAGCTAATATTCTGATGATGCCTAAATCATTTCCCCGCAGTTGTGGTTGGGTTTGCATTAGTTCTCTTACCTGGGAGTGAGAGGAATGCATAATTGCTTGGTCTACTGCAAAATACTTGTCTCCAATATTGTCCTTACGGATGTAGAGAAAGTCTCGCCATGCGTTGAGCATGATTGACGCATCCATGTAATAAAAAATCAAGCGTAGAAACTTGCCAATCGCAGTGTCGTAACCTACTTTAGCTAATATAGGTGCAAGCCAAAGCTGGCGATCGTGAGCTTTGAGGACTTTATCTTTAAGTGTCATGGTATTTATTTTGAGTCATTTGTCTCTAGTTCAGATATTGATGCTCTGAGGAATTTTAGAAGGAAGTAGATATTCATAGGCTGGACGGTGCAAATTACGTTGCTTGATGGTATCTTCTACTTGCTGAAGATTACTTTGGAATGCTTGTAACAATGGTTTTACTTTTTGGTCTGTAAAGTATCCTTGCTGATAATCGCCCAGCTTGTTATAGTACACAGACCCCAACAAGCTGAGTATGTTGTATTGCCGTTGTGCCTGATCTAAGGGAGGGAGCAAATTCAGGTAGTCTTGCTCAGTAACTTCTCTTTTGAGAGTTGAGGCTGGTAAATAACCTGCCAATGGAATCGCTGCGGCGTAGCCCATAAGATATTTTTGCGGAAAGTTAACCACAGCGTGTTGAGCACTGGCAGTGAAAATAATCAGTGTCGTGGCATCAATTAGATAATTGCGAGTTTTGATGCTCCCATCTTCGCCAAAATCGGGGATGCGACCACCATCGTAAGCTGAGATTTCGGCTGCCCATCCTTGCAGGGCTGTGTCTTTTTGAATGTCTTCATCCGTGGTGTAGTAAAGGTTTAGGTAGTCTAAAACCCATTGATGAATGGCATCCCAGACTAGTAGTGCATCATCCCGGTAAGGATAAATAGGCAATAAGTTAGGATCGTCTACACCGCGCTGTTGGAATTGCTTAGGTAAAATAGCGCTGTTAAAACTATAGCTTTGTAATCCTAGCACTGCTAAAACGCGAGAGTTGTCGATTGATGCTGAGAGTAATCTATCGACACCACCGCCTGGAGCTATGAGAATACGTTGAGCGGCATCGTTAATTGCTAAAGTGCTATCAAAATGCGGGTGTAGTAGAATTCTTAAAGGATGGGTGAGTGGCAGTTGTCGAGCGGTGGCGATCGCAAATACACCAATTAACAAGTGAGTTCTTGCTAGGTGAGTGACAGCTTCGTGAAAGTTAGCATCTGCTATTTGGACTACTGTTTTGGCAAAAAGCCAAGAGTATTTACCGGAGTTAGGAGTAACAATCGGATAATCTGGGCCTGGGGTTTGACCGCATTGAATGGCTATCGGACGCAATAGACGGGTGGGGTCTGAGCCTTTGGGTAAGGCAAACAGTGCTAGGGGAGCATAGAGATATTTTTGCTCGTGTGGGAATGTACCGTTGACCGCACCATCTAAAATTTTATAGTCAGCTAAGTAGAGCCTGCCTTCAAGTCCGGCTGCTGCTAATGAATCGTCAGTTCCCATTACTCCTTGGTAATGTTCGTCTGTGACTGGGAAGCGATCGCCTAGAGTCGTTACTCGCTCTATTGTGACGGGATTGTAGCCAGCTACTCGCATGTAGGCAAATACTTCATCTTCTTGGTAAGTTTTGGCGATCGCTGGCACACCAATCACTGGAAACAAATTTTCGTAGTCCTTGAGACTGGTTGCATGTCCTGTAGGCTGTCCTTCATATAGAAGGTTAATTATTTTATTTAGAGCATCTCTGAGGATCACAAGTCCGTTTTCTTTCAAAATAGAATAAAAAAGATCGTCGAGTTCTCTAAGATCCTTAGATATGCCATTGAGCAAAAATTGAGGGATAATTTGCAAGATTCTTGCCAGAATGCTGATTTTTACTGGTACTGCTCCTTTGAGCAAGGCTTCTAAAATAAACTTTGCGACATCATCACGAATCGATTTAGAACCTTGATTGCCTCTGCTCACAATCAAGGTATTGATAAACACAACTCGTAACTGCTGGGCTAATAAAAAATACCACTTAGTGGTGAACTCTTCGGCAATAGAAAGCCGATCCAGCATCGCAATAGATGGAATATGGATGTAGTTATATTGATACTCTTGCCTAGCTATATCTAAAGTATGAGTACTTGATGAACTGATTGAATTATCTGGTGATGAAGCAGTCATTGACTTTACTCATGTTTAGTATGGGGAATTTTAATAGGTTAGGAGAAACAGGTTTGAGTTAGCTAAACGTATTATCGCAATCAAGTTTAAAATTACGATTTTTCTCAAGAAATTTTCTAGATTTTGTCAACTTCTGAATCACGCACTAAACGTTTATAAATATTGCAATAAATATTTAGGAATACAAATAATATTTGCCAAGATTTAGAAACAATTCTCAAAGAAAACTTTCGTACTAAGGTGTTGTGTTTGAGTTGACATTTGAACCACTGAAACAATATCAGGAATACGACTATCAGATTCTTCCTCTGCTGCCGATGTCTCCAATGTTTCCTCTGCTTACACAGCAATGGAATATTTTTCTCTTACCTTCCCTCTATCAAAAATCTATCTCTACCTCACTGCTTTTATCCTTCAACAGTTAGAAGCAGCGAATTTTGCTCCATGCAAAGCTATGAAGGCAAGTTCTTATACTGTGGCAAAAGGATAAATTTGTGGATATTAGCAGACGAAATTTACTGAAGGTAGTTTCTGCTTCTAGTTTAGGTGGAGCTGGGGTATTTGCTTTACAAGGTTTAACCAAACAGGTTTTAGCACAAAATCAGTCTACCCCACTCCAGATTAAAAAAGGTGAAATGCTCTACAGGCAACTAGGACGCACCAAAGAACAAATATCTGTAATTGGTCTAGGTGGTCATCATATTGGTAGACCAAAAGACGAACAAGAGGGTATTGAGCTGATCCGTACTGCTCTTGATCGCGGGATTAATTTTATGGACAATAGCTGGGATTACCATAATGGAGGTAGCGAAATTCGCATGGGTAAAGCTCTGCAAAATGGTTATCGTCAAAAAGCTTTTCTGATGACTAAAATCGACGGTCGCACAAAGGCGGCGGCTGCTAAACAAATTGATGAATCTTTAAAACGTTTGCAAACAGACCGCATTGATTTGTTGCAGCATCATGAAGTCATTCGCATGGAAGACCCAGACCGGATTTTTGCCCCTGGTGGTGCGATGGAAGCAGTTGTGGAAGCACAAAAAGCTGGCAAGATTCGCTACATAGGCTTTACTGGACACAAAGACCCTTTAGTACACCTGAGAATGTTGGAAGTTGCCAATCAAAACAACTTCCGTTTTGATGCAGTGCAGATGCCGTTAAATGTTATGGATGCCCATTTCCGCAGTTTTGAGAGGCAAGTCTTACCCAGACTGGTTAAAGACGGAATTGCTGTACTGGGGATGAAATCAATGGGCGACCAAAACATTCTCAAAAGCAACGTGGTCAAACCGATCGAATGTCTGCATTACGCGATGAATCTGCCAACTTCAACGGTGATTACAGGCATTGAAAGTATGCCCATCTTAAACCAGGCTTTCGAGGCAGTACGTACTTTTACACCCATGAGCCAGGAACAAGTTAGAGCATTATTGAATCGGACTCGCAAAGCTGCTCTCAAAGGTCAGTATGAACTGTTTAAAACCACTAACCAATTTGATAGTACAGCCAAAAATCCTGAGTGGTTAGGATAAGTTTTAGCTAGGGCGTGTTTGAAAACTAAGGTTCACAGCAAACAACCGTATATTTTGCTGTGGGCACAAAACTGGCAGAGCGGCTGCAAAGTCCACAACCAAGTACAATTTTGCGTAAAAGCGTAGCGTTTTTAATGCAGGAGGATGCATTGGCATTGCGGCCGACGCATTAACATTGTATCGGGATGCATTGCCATTGCAGGGGCACGCATCAATATTGTATCGGGATGCATTGGCATTGCAGAGGGACGCATTAACATTGTATTGGGATGCATTGGCATTGCAAGGTATTGCCAAATTTAATTCGCTACGAATTAATGAAATGCTGTACTAAGCGATCGCGTGAGTTGGAAGTGTTGCGCCTGATGGAAGTACTGAAAAAATGTCATCATAGTTAAAGTGAAAACATTCTGGAGACAAGACAACGGTTTACGCACGCCCTTTAGCACGGTTAATTGAACAATTGCAACGCCTACCGGGAGTTGGCCCCAAAAGTGCCCAACGACTGGCTTTGCATATTTTGAAGCGACCAGAAGCAGAAGTAGAAGCTTTGGCACAAGCTTTAGTTGAGGCAAAAAAACAGATAGGCTTGTGTTCTGTTTGCTTTCACTTATCTGCTGAACCTGTTTGTGAAATTTGCCGCAATGCCAACCGTGACAATAATACTATCTGTGTTGTTGCAGATCCTCGTGATGTGATTGCGCTGGAAAAAACCCGCGAATACAAGGGCAAGTATCACGTTTTGGGCGGGGTGATTTCGCCAATTGATGGAATTGGCCCAGATCAGTTGAATATACTAGCTTTGCAGCGCCGGGTGAGTCAGCAAAAACCTCAAGAAGTAATTCTTGCAATTAGTCCGAGTGTAGAAGGGGAGACAACAACCCTGTATATTGGTCAGCTACTAAAACCATTTACTAAGGTGACGCGGATTGCTTTTGGTTTACCTGTAGGTGGCGATTTGGAGTACGCAGATGAAGTTACTTTGGCGAGGGCGTTGGAAGGACGCCGGGAGTTAGAATAAAAATGCCTCTATCAATCTTGAAAATGCACCTCCCAATAAAGTACGGCTAGCTTAGTCGGAACTAACGCTCGTGGACAAGAAGATGCCGACATCCTTGGTTGAAGCGAGAAGATAACGTCAAAGATAATTTTGGTTAACTTTGAGTAAGTTTATTGAAGCAGTTTTAGCGATAATTTTGCCCTAGCAAATCTGCAATTGAGGTGAGTAATTCAGTTGGTTGTACTGGTTTGGCAATGTGTTTCTGAAAACCAGCTGCTAAAACTCGATCGCGATCGCTTTCTCCAGCATAGGCGGTAAGAGCGATCGCCGGAATTTCCCCGCCCTCCTCTTTGGGCATGGCTCTGAGCATCCTAATCAAGCTGTAGCCATCCATTTCTGGCATTCCTAAATCACTGATTAATAAATTAGGTACAGCCTGTGTTAGAATTTTAAGCGCCTCGTTTACCGATGCTGCGGCAGTTATCAACGCCCCATTCTGTTGTAGCAAGAAGTGTAGAAACTCACGTGTGTCAACATCATCATCGACAATTAATATCCGTAGTCCACGCAGAACTGACAAGTTAAATATCTCCCCTGCTCCTCCTGCTTCCCCTGCACCCTCACTTTCCTTCATCACGGGCAGTCTGACAGTAAAAACTGCTCCCTGTCCAATTCCTGGACTGTCTGCTCTTACAGTACCACCATGCAACTCTACTAAGTGACGAACTATTGCCAATCCCAGTCCCAGTCCGCCAAATGTCCTGGTTGTGCTGCTATCGGCTTGACGAAAATATTCAAATACGTGGGGTAGAAATTCAGGGGAAATACCTTGACCTGTATCTTTAACTTGAATTATTGCTGAGTGGGAAGTTAACTCACTACTCAATGAGAGACTTACTTCCACTGAACCACGAGAGGGAGTAAATTTGACTGCGTTCGAGAGTAAATTCCCGACAATTTGCTGTAAGCGATAATAATCGCCTAACACTTTACCAGCCTTGGGGTCAACTTGTACTTTAATCTGGATAGATTTGGTTTCGGCAATTAACCTGACTGTTTCCAATGCAGCATCAATTACAGCTACCAGGTTAACAGTGGCAAAAGTCAGGTTCAACTTACCGCGAATAATTCGGGAAACATCCAGCAACTCATCAATTAATTGAATCTGCAATTGAGCATTTCTTTCGATGGTTTCCAAAGCACGACTTGTAGTCACTTCATCTAATTTGCGGCTTTTGAGTACCGATGACCACCCTAAAATGGGGTTGAGGGGCGATCGCAATTCGTGGGAGAGAATAGCAAGAAACTCATCTTTATTCCGGTTTGCCTGTTTGAGTTCCTCAGCTTGTTGCCTGAGTGCCTTTTCTAATTGCTTCCTGGGGGTTAGGTCAAGAATAAAACAAATCCAAGACGCTGGCTCTCGCTCCACCAAAGCACCACCAATTAATATGGGAATGCGGGAACCATCCTTGCGGATGTATTCTTTTTCAAAGGGAGTACATATCCCAACCGTTAAAAGTTGCTCTATCCCTTGCCGATCGAGAGCATGATATTCAGGTGGGGTGATATGTTGTCTGAGTATCTTACCCGCTAAAAGTTCCTCTCGCGTATAACCTACCATTTCTAAAAAAGCCTCGTTCGCCTCAGTAATGTAATCAGGAGTGGCGAACATAATGCCAATAATGTTGGAATCAACTAACCGCCTTAATTGAGTTTCACGCTGGCGTAAATCATTTTCTACCTGTTTGCGTTGGGTAATATCCTGGGTAGTACCCATCATCCGTACTGGCTTCCCATCGGCATCATAAAAGACGCGACCTTTAGCAGAAATCCAATGAATACTACCATCAGACCAAAGGGTGCGGTATTCAATATCATAGTCAACCTGTTCTGCAAGAGAACGGGCGATCGCTTCATGAATGCATTGGCGGTCTTCTAGATGTACACAGTTGAGGAAAATCTCAAAGCTGATTTCGGCTTCTAGGGACAGTCCAAACAGCTGCCGACATTTGTCCGTCCAAATTACCTCGTTGGTGATGATATTCCAAAACCACATACCTAGTTCAGCAGCATTAGTGGCCAACCGAATCCGTTCTTCACTCTCGCGCAGATTTGTTTGAATTTTTTGACGTTCCCATAAAGCAGCTTGCTGTTCGGTAATATCAGTACTCGTACCAACTACCCTAACTACTTGACCATTTGCATCCCGGACTGCAAACCCCTGGTCTTCTACCCACAGATAACGGTTATCCTGGTGACGCACTCGATACTCAATCCGATAACGGTTTCCATTGGCCATACTAGCCATGAACTGGTCATTAACTCTTTGTTGGTCGTCGGGATGGATACGTTCTTGCCACCACTGGAAGGTAGGTTCAGTTTCTTGTTGTGTGTAGCCAAAAACCTGGGTTAGACCTTGAGTTCTTTCCACAGTATTTCTGCCAATCTCCCAGTCATAGATTAGACAATTAACCGCCGCTGCTGCTAGCTCAAACCTTTCGTTACTTTGCCGCAAGGAAGTTTCTATGTGTCGTCGTTCTGTAATATCAAAAGCGATCCCCAAAAGATATTGCGGCAATCCATCAGCAGTTCTGCTGTGCACAGTGTCATAGCTACAAAACCAGCGCCACTCACCATTGGCGTGTCGAATCCGGTATTCAAAGCTAAGGACTTCACCCTGATAAGCAGAATTAAATTTTTCCAAATAGCTAGGGAGTTGAGCCAAATCTTCAGGGTGTAAAAGTTGATTAAATAACTCTTTTCCCATCGCCTGGATTTCTGCTGGTGTGTAGCCCCAACCTTCAGCAATTTCGTAATTAACGTAAGAATTTCGCTGTTCAATTAGGTCATAAATGTAGATTATCCCCGGAAGAGTGCCAGCAATTTGTTGAAACAAACGTTGACTATCCCACAGTGTCTGAAATTCATCTGCATCAACTTGTTGAGTATGTTGTTCACAACTACAGTCATCCTCGAACTGGGCGTGCTTAGATGCCGTAATATCCGAAAAAGTGGTCACGATCGCATACAGATTACTTCCTTCAGTTTGAAACAGAGGTTGCGAGGAAAACAATAGCCAGACTAGCTCACCATTTGACTTATAAAAGCCACACACCACATTTAAGCAAGGTTTACCTGTATTTTGGGTAACGATCGCAGGGTGAGTTTCACTGAGTAAAGGAGAGCCATCTTCATGAATAAACTGCCACTTGGGATCGAGCAAATTTTGCCCCACAAGCTGTTCTGTGGTCAGTCCCAAAATGCGATCGCTAGCGGCATTGCAAGCCTGGATAGTGCCATCAGCCAACTGAAGCACCATTCCTTCTTCTTGACTGGCTACTAGCGAAGATTTTGCCTTTTTACTAACTTGCCGATGCAGCAGCTTGTCATTAGCCAGCTGGTTCTGGAACTTTTCCGCGTCTGGCATTCTAAAAAGTTAATTAAATAATTTTAAAGTTAATCTCAGATTCAGCCGTTCATACTTACATAAATTTTAGGACAATTTCTTCCATCTTGAGGCAGAAGCAGCGATCGCTACTTCTATCCTACTTCTATCACTGGTTTATTTGCCGCATCTTTATAGGACAAGGAGAGGGGGAGACAAGGGAACAAGGAGAAAAAAGAACTCTGCTAACGAAACAGTGCTGAGTGATTTTAATTTACTCAGCACTCAGCACTCAGCACTCCTGAATCAACCCCCAACATGAATACCAGGTCGCATGTGGGGATTCTTTTCAGCCCGACGCAGTACTTCACGGGTAACTACAGCAATGTCACCTTCGCCAAACAAGATAAAACGCAATAGGTATTGTATGGGATTTCCCTCAACCCAGCCGAAGTAAGCATGGGGAATCTTACCTGTTTGGTCACGAATGTAAAGTAGTAAAGCTGCGATCGCATTCGGTACTGCTGCACTTTCAGCCCGGAGGATGCGATAATCACCAACTTGTACCCCTTTTACTACGATCACATCCGCAAATTCTGAAGCATCGGATACATGAATTTCTAGAAACAGAATTGGATCGTTGGCTGGAATATGGTTGTCTTCGCGTACCTCTTTCTCTTTCATAAAATACTCTAGGACATCGCCCGTATTCAACCGATTTGCAATCAGTCGTATTGTTCCCTGGCTATCTTCGGCAAAGAATTGCCTAGCAAGTTCGTCAACTTCAATCCGCTCTGCTCGCAGTTCTGTTGAACGCCAAACACGAGAAACCAGGGAGGTAAAAATGATCGCACCGATGAAAAACCCAGCAATCCTAATCCCTTCTGGTCTTTCAATGATATTGACAATGGTGGTATATACAAATAACAGTGTAATGATGCCAAAAACGAGTTTTGCCCGCTTCTGTTTGTGACGGTGGGCTGATAAAGTTACAGCAAAGGCGGCTGAGGTGATCAACACAAGCACACCAGTTGCGTAAGCCCCACCTTGGGCTTCTACACTTGCTTTGAAGATAATTGTGACAACAAAAGCGATCGCTGTGTAGACTAACACCAAAGGTCGGGTTACTCGTGCCCAATTGGGTGCCATGCCATAGCGTGGTAGGTAGCGAGGCACGATATTCAACAGCCCTGCCATTGCAGATGCACCTGCAAACCACAAAATAGAAATAGTACTTAAATCGTAAATTGTGCCAAAGGCATTGCCTAAATACAAATGTGCTAAATAAGCAAGGGCCCGTCCGTTGGCTTTGCCCCCCGATGCAAATTCTGCGGTTGGAATCAGTAGAGTGGTTATAAAACTGGTGGTAAGCAAAAAGAAGCTCATAATCAGAGCAGCAGTGGTGAGCAGCTTGCGTGTATTCCGAATCCGCCCTTTGGAATGCTGAGAAGTGCTGTTACTGCTACCTTTAACCAGAGGCATAACGGTAACACCAGTTTCAAAACCTGATAATCCCAGCGCTAGTTTGGGGAAGATGATCAAAGAGATGCCGATTAGCATCAAAGGGTTAGAATGGCGTGCAAAAAGTGCAGCTTGCCAATTCGGGATCGTTTCTGTATGAGTTAATATCTGATACACACCGACGCCAACGACAATGAAGTTTAACAGCAGATAAGCTCCCACCAAAACTACTGCAATCCCAATGGCTTCTCGGAAACCTCTCAAGAAAACTGCACCTAGTAATGCAACTAATATCAGGGTAACTGCGATCGCCTGATTGTGAAGCCAATTTGGTGTCAGCGGATTTTCGATAATATGAGCAGTAGCATCAGCAGCTGACAAAGTAATGGTAATAATAAAGTCAGTTGCCACAAACCCAAGTAAGCACAGTACAAGTAATTTGCCTTGCCACCAGGGGAGTAAACGCTCTAACATTGCGATCGACCCTTCACCATGAGGGCTTTCGGCAGCAATGCGCCGATAGATTGGCAACGCTCCAAAGAGCGTCAGCAAAACCAGAATCAGGGTAGCTATAGGAGAAAGAGCGCCAGCCGCTAGTGCTGCAATCCCTGGTTGATAGCCAAGGGTCGAGAAATAATCTACACCAGTCAAGCACATCACCTGCCACCAAGAATGCTGGCGATGTGCTTCTTCCTTGCGGTAAGGCCCTTTTTTCTCTTGTCGGTTTTCTTCAAGCAACCAATGGATTAACTGGCTGCCGAGCCGTTTTGTTGAAACAATTGATTTAGCCATCAAATACGGTTGTGTTGCAAAAGTCGGCTTTGTGATTTTTTTAAGCCTTCGTGGTTTATTAAAATTTTTAACTACAAAGGTATAGCATTATTATTGTATGTTAAGCATCCTGTCCAATTTACAAAATATATAGTAGCTGTTCCTAGTCGTCTACCATATTAAGAGCGGTTGCAGATTTTGGTATAGAAATAATCAATACTGCAACCGTATATTTTGGTATTAACGCTTTTGCACTCCTAGCACCTTTAAGCCTTATAAATTCTCAAAAAACGACGCTGCGAAACTTAGTATGTACGCAATCAACAAATCAGCCCTAAAATAAAAGTCACTTTTAGTTATATGATGTTTGTGTAAATGACCATAAAATAATTAGCCTGCTAATCTATAACTCTGTTTGTGTAGCCGCAGACTTTAGTTTGATGGAATTATGGACATATAGTCGTATACAACATACAGGCAATGTGTTAGATAGGTTCCCAGCATCATGCGAACCCGTCTGCACCAACTACACAAATTCAAATGTTTGACAATATCTGCAAATTCTTAGTTGAGAACTTCTCCAGTGACTTCGCTACATGGTTATTAGGCGAATCTATTAATTTAACAGAACTAAGTCCAAAAGAATTATCTCTCGAACCGATTCGGGCTGATGCTCTAATTCTGTTGCAGTCAGAGCAAAGCATATTGCATTTGGAATTTCAAACCCAAGTCGATCCGGAAATTCCTTTTCGGATGATTGACTATCGATTACGAGCATATCGCCGCTTTCCAGACAAAGCAATGCATCAAGTCGTAATTTACCTCAAGCAGACAAATTCAAATTTGGTGCAACAAAATACATTTACAATTGTTGGGACACGACATGAATTTGCAGTTATCAGACTTTGGGAACAACCAACTGAAGTATTTTTGAGAACACCTGGACTTTTACCTTTGGCAGTGTTAAGTAATACAATTGATCCAGAAGTTATACTTAACGAAGTGGCACAGGAAATTAACAGTATTACAGAATTAAGAACTCAAAGTAATATTGCTGCTTCTACAGCGATTTTAGCTGGTTTAGTATTAGATAAAGAGGTTATTAAACGAGTTTTGAGGTCAGATATTATGCGCGAGTCAGCGATTTATCAAGACATTCTACAAGAAGGCAAGGCTGAAGGTAAGGCTGAAGGCAAGGCTGAAGGTAAGGCTGAAGGTAAGGCTGAAGCGTTACTCGAAGTGGCAAGAAATCTATTTAATACTGGTATGCCATTAGAACATATCGGCAGAGTTACAGGGTTATCAATTGAGCAGTTACAGTATTTACAGGCAAGTCAGTCTCGTGAGTCCAATCAATAAATAATCGGTGCAGGTTGACTGCACCGATTACCAAGTGTCACTCGAATTGAATAAACATCCCATTGTTTCACGCCAATGCTGAAGCTTGGGGTTTGGCAAAAATCATTCTTCCTGCTGTAGTTTGCAAAGCACTGGTGACTACTACTCGCAGTTCACCACCCACATAACTGCTACCTTCTTCAACGACTACCATTGTGCCGTCATCTAGGTAGCCAATGCCTTGACTAGGTTCTTTGCCTTCCTTGAGGATTTTTAAATCCAGGTTGTCGCCAGGTAAATAACTGGGACGGACGGCATTCACTAAATCATTCACATTCAAAACAGGTACTTTCTGAACACTGGCAACTTTAGACAAGTTGTAGTCGTTGGTTAGCAGTGTGCCGCTAATTTCTTGGGCGAAGCGTACTAACTTGGCATCCACTGTGGGAATATCTTCGTAGTCAACTGCATTAATCAGGATGCGATCGGGATAATCTTCTTTAATGCGGTTGAGAATTTCTAGTCCTCTCCTTCCCCGCACCCGCTTTTGGTCTTTGCTAGCATCCGCTACTTGTTGGAGTTCTTGCAAGACAAACTGCGGTACAAGAATTTGCCCTTCCAGAAACCCTGTTTCTAGTAAGGCTTCAATACGACCATCAATAATACAGCTAGTATCTAAAACTTTGGTATTGGCTGGTTTTAATGTTCCTTCCACTACCATTGATTCGACCGTGTTGGGATTAATGAACCGCAATAAGCCTCGCCCGTGGGTGTCTGCCAAATTCATGCCAGTGACGGAGAGGATGATGCTACCGACAACAGCCACCAATGGCTTAATAAATCCAAAATCCGCCGGGATAGGGAGCAAAAATAGTGGGGCTAGCATCAAGTTAGCTAGTAATAGCCCAATCACTAAGCCAATGGCACGAGTTAAGATCACTTCCAGAGGCATTTCTTTGACTTGTGATTCTAGGCGACGATATGTCGTCTGGAAACTCAGCCCGATCGCACCACCAATAATAGCGGCAAAGACGGCAACAACTAAGCGTAAAGCTTCTAGATTCGTTACCTGATCTAGCGTCCCATTGGGTAGTAGTTCAATGCTGTAGAACCCTATTCCCGACGCTGCTAGGATAAATGAGAAAATAATAATGGCGTCAAGCATGGTTGTCTTGTTTTCCTGCAACTGTGTTAACCGATAAAGTTAAGTATTTTTTATTTCATCGGTAAGATAAACTGATCAATATTGACTTACACTAGGGGTTTAGGCTGACAATATCTGCAATTATTATAACTAAAGGCTTTTATCTTAATATTTTTCATTGTTTCGTTGTAAAACGACAAAAACTTGTAAATAAACTACTCATTTTGTAAGAATTCAGAATCCAGAATCCAAAAGTCAGAATTAAGAAGACTTTGATACCCAAACTTAATAATTTTAATAAAATCAAGAAGTGATTGCACGCTTGATTTTACAATTGTTCTGGCTCCTGACTCCTGAGTCCTGAATTCTTTCCTCATTTTCATTGTCTCTAATTTGCAGTTAGATTAACTTAAAACTTTCTCAAAATGAGTAAAAAATTTAGTATTTCTGGAATTGCAAGTTCTGCTTATGTGCATATTCCCTTTTGCAGACGGCGGTGTTTTTATTGTGATTTCCCGGTGTCTGTTGTTGGCGATCGCTTGCGGGGCGAAACATCTGGTACTATTTCCCAATATGTTGAGGTGCTATGTCAAGAAATTGCCATTACACCAGCATTTGGTCAACCCCTGAAGACAATTTTCTTCGGTGGTGGTACTCCTTCGTTGCTCTCAATAGAGCAGCTACAACGTATACTCAGAGAGCTAGAGAAGCATTTTGGGATTGCGTCTGGGGCAGAGATTTCTATGGAAATTGATCCAGCTACCTTTGATTTAGCCCACATAGCAGGCTATCGCAGTGCAGGCGTGAACCGGGTAAGTTTGGGTGTACAAGCCTTTCAAGGAGAATTATTGCAAAGGGCGGGGCGATCGCACTCAGTTGAAGATATTTTTGCAGCTGTGGAACTAATCCACCAAGTAGAGATTCCCGAATTTAGTCTAGACTTAATTTCTGGATTGCCGCATCAGTCTTTAGATCAATGGCAGGATTCCTTAGAAAAAGCAGTGGCGATGTCTGGCGACAAGTCGCTTCTCTCCGAGACGCTACGCGAACGCGCCTACGCACCCACTCACATTTCCATTTACGATCTTACCATCGAACCAGGTACAGCCTTTGGTCGTTACTACAAACCTGGCGATACTCCAATGCCTACGGATGAAGCCACAGTCAAAATGTACCAGATGGGTCAGCAGGTTTTAACTAGTGCAGGTTATGAGCATTATGAAATTTCTAATTATGCTCAACCTGGTCATCAGTGTCGGCATAATCGAGTGTATTGGGAAAACCGCCCTTATTATGGCTTTGGTATGGGTGCGGCGAGTTATGTTGAGGGGAAACGCTTCACTCGTCCGCGCAAAACTAAGGAGTATTACCAGTGGGTACAAGCTGGAGGTGTAATTGATTGTGATGTGACTCCCCCAAAGGAAGTATTGTTAGAAACGTTAATGTTGGGGTTGCGTTTGGCGGAGGGTTTGAGCTTGGCGGCTTTGGCGGAAGCTTATGGGGAAGAGAAGGTGGAGGAGATTTGTCGGTGCTTGCAATTGTATTTTGAGAAAGGTTGGGTGGAAGTTGCAGAGGGAAGATTGCGTTTAATTGATCCCCAAGGGTTTTTGTTTTCTAATGTGGTGTTGGCAAAATTGTTTGAGAAGTTGGGATGACGAACTGCTTATGCAAAAAAATAAAGTTAGAAAAGCTGTGATTCCGGTAGCTGGTTTCGGCACTCGTTTGTTTCCAGCTACTAAAGTTGTGAAAAAAGAACTTTTCCCGATTATTGATCGAGATGGTAGGGCAAAACCTGTGATTCTCGCAATTATTGAAGAGGCAATTGGTGCTGGAATTGCAGAAGTGGGGATTGTGGTGCAGCCGGATGACAAAGAAATATTTGCAGATTTATTGAAAAACCCACCCAAAAAAGAGCTTTTACAAAAACTCTCACCAGAAAATCAAGAATATAGTCGATATCTGGAAGATTTAGGTAGCAAAATTACAATTTTATTGCAAGAGGAACAACTAGGCTATGGTCATGCGGTATTTTGTGCCAAAGATTGGGTGCAAGATGAGCCGTTTTTGCTGATGTTGGGCGACCATATTTATGCATCTGATATTGAAAAATCTTGTGCGCGTCAAATTTTAGATGTTTACGAACAACTTAATCAAAACGTTGTTGCCTTAACTACAATGCCAGTAGAGATTATTCATAAAGCTGGGTGTATAACAGGAGTTTGGCAAGAGTCAAATTCGATTTTATCAGTTACACAACTCTATGAAAAGCCTACCATTGAGTATGCACAACAGCATTTACGTGTAGAGGGAATGTCAGAAAATGATTTTTTAGGTATATTTGGCTTATATTTACTAACGGCGAAAATTTTTGATTTTTTAGCAGAACATATTAACCAAAATTTTCGAGAACGAGGTGAATTTCAGTTAACATCCTGTCTGGAAAAATTGCGTCAGCAAGAGGAAATGACAGGATACGTTGTTAAAGGCAAGTGTTTTGATACAGGTTTGCCAGATGCTTATCGTCAGACAATGATTGATTTTAGAAAAATATAGATTAATCTCAGTTCAATTCGTTTGTCTGGGAAAATCTCACTTTTTAAGATAGCTCAAGCAGATAGTAATCCATTCAGGTAAGCACGATGAGCAAGGACTTGAAAAATCTTGAAACTATACCATTTAGTTTGCCCTTGGTAATAGCCTCCTGTTTTTTTGTTAAAGCAGTTTTCAGGTAGATGAGTTACAAAATGCAGGACTCAAAATCAGATACAAAGAATTTCTACTTCCTTCCTACTGCCTCTTTAAAAAACTACCTCAAAACTAGCGGTAGTTAGAGCCGGAAAAGACGTAGAATCCAATTGTGCAAATTTACCCCCAAAATTAATCTCAGCAAAATCATCCGCCGAACCATTAGGGTTATAAAAGAGACTACCATTTGCGCTATTATAAACGATCGCTGCACTACTACTTGCAGCTAAAGTATCGTTCGTTACTGTGGCAAAGTCTGCGGAATTTAATTCAGTTGGGAAGACTGAATTACTTAGAGCGGTAAAGGTAGATTTAGATAGTTGGATCTTGTCTTCCTCAAGATTGAAGTCATTAATAATATCAACTCCGAGTTCCCTAATATTAAACTTTGATCCTGTTGCAAATGCAAACTTATCTGAACCAGCGCCTCCTTCTAGTAAGTCATCCCCACTATCTCCCTGTAGGTAATCGTTGCCTTGATTCCCAATCAGAATATCTTTTCCACTACTGCCAAAAAGAATATCATCACCTCTGCCGCCCAGAAGGTTGTCGTCATCACTACCCCCATCTATTATGTCTGCACCAGATCCACTAAAAAGGATGTCAGAACCTGCCCCCCCATCGATGTAATGATTACCAATAACACCAGAAAGCGAAATACTGTCATCACCATCTCCAGCAAAAATAACCTTATCGCCAGCCGAAAAATTCTCCCGACTAAAGGTGTCGTCTCCATTGGTTGTAGTGACATCAGTACTGATCGCATTTCTGGATCGAGCAACTGCCTCTTTTATGGTATCTGCAAGATTCTCACTTTTAGAACCAAGAGTCAGTACAGCACCTCGACCAAGCTGGGTAACTAGTGTCTCGTAATCGACTGCAACATCACTTGTAGTTAGAAAAATTGGAATAATGTTATTTGCTTCTAGCGCAGTTTTTACTTGTGCGATCTCTGGATAATCTTCATCAGGATCGGTTATCCCATCTCCATTATTGGCAATGGTATCACTTGGACTAACTGCTGCGCGATCGCCGGCAACGTGATAAATACTATCGGTAGCTATTATAACAACACGAAATGAACCGACTCTATAACCAAGACTGTCGCTACTATCTAAAGCTGCGTACAAGAGTGCGTCTAATTGTGATTCGGGACCATCATTGCCACCAAAAGCTTGAAAGTCAAAGATTTTGTCTTTAACTGTTGTGACATTATTTGTCAAAGCAACTTCTGCTTGATATACATAGTCAGCGTAACCCCCAAAAGGCGGAATTGGCTTATCCTTGAAAGAGGCAATACCAAATTTCAGGTCATCACCAAAAATACTTGCTAACGTCGGGTTGGTTAAGCGATTTACCGTCGCAGGAAGTATGGCTTTAAGCTGGACTAAATCCTCATTAGATGACGATGTTAAGTCTTGTAGCAGAACAATATCAGATACTAAAGTCATATTTTTTCCCTCTGACTATTTTTATTCATGGGTTGTATTGCAAAGTGCCTGAATAGGATTTCAGCTTGATATTAGCAGGGTTAATTGATTTAAGATAGTACTTAAACTGAAGAAAATATAATCTCTTTCAATAAATATTTGCTGTGTCCTTACTCAGGCTTGATTTCGTTTGTCTGGGGCTTGTTGTGTTGAGTTACTAAAGAAAGGCAGAGGGCTATCGCAAACATTTTTTGAATCGCTATAAGGTTATAATCGCAGACTTAACGAGAGAGAATGTCACAAGAGATAGAGTTAAGCTAAAGTGCGTCAATGGCTGAGCAGTGAAGATAATGCTTTGGATTAGAGGATGAATCAGTATTTTGCAACAGTTGCTCGCGGATTAGAAACCCTCGCGGCTCAGGAGTTAGAGCAGCTGGGCGCTCATTCAGTGGAGCCAAGGTTTTGCGGTGTAGCCTTTGAGGGCGATCGCACTCTACTTTATCGCGTCAACCTCTGGGCTAGGCTACCGTTCCGAATCTTGGTGAATATCGATGAGTTTACATGCCTTGATGCCAAGGATCTCTATCGCGGTATCCAGACTATCGATTGGCAAAACTATCTCACGCCAGACATGACGCTGGCGGTGAATGTCACGGGCAAAAACGATCGCCTCAACCACAGCCACTTCACATCTCTCCAGGTCAAAAATGCGATCGTTGACCAACAGCAAAAAAATCTAGGTGAGCGTTCAAATGTAGAGCTTCATGACCCAGATGTACGGGTAAATGTTCATATTGAACGTGACTGTTGTACCGTTAAACTCGACAGTTCTGGAAATAGTCTGCATCGCCGAGGCTACCGTCCTGCGGTGGGAGCAGCCCCTCTCAAGGAATCTCTAGCAGCTGCCCTGATTCAACTTTCGGGCTGGCAGCCAGACCAGATGTTCTACGATCCTCTGTGTGGATCTGGCACTTTACCCCTAGAAGCTAGCTTAAAGGCACTGAACATCGCACCAGGGTTGTTTCGCGATTGCTTTGGATTTGAAAATTGGCTCGATTTTGATCTGTCCCTTTTAGAAAAACTGCTCCAAGAAGCTAAAGACAGCCAACTTGATACCCTGACTGCACCTATTTGGGGAAGCGATCGCGATGAAAATATAATCGAGCAAGCGATTAACAATGCTCAAAACTGCGGCGTTGATAATCATGTATGGTTTTCTCAAATGGAGCTTGCTGATGTTGTCGCCCCCGCAGACAGTGGGATTTTATTCTGCAATCCACCTTATGGCGAACGGCTGGGGCGAGATAGTGATTTAGGGGCGTTCTATAAACTTTTAGGTGATGTGCTGAAACAACGCTTCAAAGGCTGGACTGCATTTGTCCTGAGTGGCAACAAGGAACTGTCTCAATCAATTGGACTAAAATCATCCCAACGGATTGCAGTGTACAACGGAACGCTGCCCTGTCAGTTAATGAAATATGAACTGTACTAAGTACAGCATTTCATTAATTCGTAGCGAATTAAATTTGGCAATACGTTGCAATGTCAAAGCATCCCTCTGCAATGTCAATGCATCCCTCTGCAATGTCAATGCGTCCCCCTACATTAAAAATGCTACGCTTTTACGCAAAACTGTATTAAGACAGAATCGATCAGATTTTGCGATTTTCGGTTTGTAGTATGTTTAAGGCGATCGCTCTCAACTACTTCTGCTCAGTAAAAAATACATTGCCTGAAAATTTTGTGACACTGGGGATGTGCTGTATTGTCGGAGTTTGTGAGAACCGCGACCTAAATCTGCTGTTGCATGACATTGGCTATCTCGATAGACTCAATCTGAATCGGTGATATTTTTAATCCTCTTTAATAAATTTAAATTAAGTCAAACAAACTTGAAAGGCGTTGCATAAATGCGAGATGAATCGGCAGTTAAAACCATTGAGAATTCGTTCCCAATTGAGCGAAATCATCCCATGATTCAGCAACGCCACTTGAAACTATGTGTAAGTCTATATTCTGGCAGTTAGTATGACAACTTTTGAAACAAGTGGCAGTATAATCAGTGACTGACAATCTGCAATTTATTTATCGTTAAAAGGCAAGGCTATTTATGTCAGACCAATTCACCTTTACCGTTACCAATAAAACTGAATTGGCAATTACAGAGTTGTGGGTATCTATCGATGATCAAGAGTGGGCCTCATTTAACTTGGGTGAGTTAGGGATTCCATCAGGTGAAACAGCAACAATTGCTTGGGCTGAATATACGAATGGTTCGCCCTGTGAATGGTACATTTCTGCTGTATTTGAAGATGAATCAGAAACTGAGTCAGCCCTATTTAACTTCTGTAAAGAACCAGCTTTAACAATCGGATAAATTCTGCACTGCGATCGCCTACGGCGGGCGTGTACGCCATCGCGCTTGATAGATGATTGCATATCGACTCCAGCCATAAAAACAAAAGCCCTACCTCAAAATGTATCTAGGTAAGGCTTGATATTAGATGTCCAACGCTCGTATTATCCAAATTATACCAAAACAATCCTGATAATCTACTGTCAAGAATAAGGTATAGGGGGTAGGGTGTGGGGTATGGGGTGTGGGGAAGACGGCATTGGTCGAGGCTTGTGAAGAAAGACCAATGCAATCGTCCTGAAAAGACGGGGCAAGTGAAATTGATGGTTGTTGGGGCTGAATAGAACCTGCAACCCCACACCCTATACCCCACACAAGCCCCAACGGGGCTTGGTCACCCGAACAGTACAAGATGCCAGAAATCTTGGTGCTGAAAAGGTTCCCCTTTGGGACTAAGTGAGGCTGTTCCTTTTATCCCCTCAGATTTTGTGATTTACGGTTTGCAATATACTTAAAGCCACCGCCTCCGCCACCTTAATACCATCGATACCAGCCGATAGAATTCCCCCTGCATATCCTGCGCCTTCACCAGCCGGATAAAGACCGACTGTATTTAAACTTTGATAATCCTCTTGGCGTTTAATCCGAATCGGTGATGAGGTGCGGGTTTCTACCCCAGTCAACACGGCATCATCCATTGCAAATCCTTTAATTTGTTTGTCAAAAGCGGGAAGTGCTTCACGAATGGCAGCGATCGCATAATCTGGTAAACTCTGACTCAAATCACCCAAATGCACCCCAGGTGTATAAGACGGTTTAACAGTCCCCAATGCTGTAGAAGGGCGATAGTTGAGAAAGTCTCCCACCAACTGCCCTGGAGCTTCATAAGTTCCACCGCCCAACTCAAATGCTCGTTCTTCCAAGCGCCGTTGGAAGTCAATTCCCGCTAAGGCATTTCCCGGATAATCTTCGGGGGTGATGCCCACAACGATCGCACTATTGGCATTGCGCTCATTGCGAGAGTATTGGCTCATGCCATTGGTGACAAGTCGCCCCGGTTCTGATGCGGCTGCAACTACCAAGCCCCCCGGACACATACAAAAACTATAGACAGAACGACCATTTTGGCAGTGGTGAACCAGTTTGTAATCGGCAGCACCTAAAATCTTATGACCCGCCTGAGTGCCGAAACGACACTGGTCGATGAGAGACTGGGGATGTTCGACTCGAAAGCCGATAGAAAATGGTTTCGGCTCTATGTAAACTCCACGTTCAAATAGCATTTGGAAAGTATCGCGGGCGCTATGACCTACTGCCAGAACTACATAATCGCTGGCGATATATTCCCCACTGGCGAGGGTGACTCCCCGCACCTGTCCATTTTCGATGTTAATATCTTCCACCCGGCTTTGAAAACGAATTTCACCGCCGAGGGATTCGATTTTGGCACGCATACTTTGGACGATTCCGACCAGTTTGAAGGTACCGATATGCGGTTTGTTGATATAGAGAATTTCCGGTGAGGCTCCCGCATTCACGAGTTCGGTTAGCACCTTGCGCCCATAATGCTGAGGATCTTTGACCTGACTGTAGAGTTTGCCATCGGAGAATGTACCCGCACCACCTTCGCCAAACTGGACATTGGATTCTGGGTTGAAGTCTGATTTTTTCTTCCAAAAGTTAAAGGTATCAACGGTGCGATCGCGGACTTGTTTGCCACGTTCTAAAATGATTGGACAAAAGCCCATTTGTGCGAGCATTAACCCTGCAAACAAGCCGCTAGGCCCTGTACCAATGATGATGGGGCGAATTGCCAAATTGCTGGGTGCTTGTGCCACTGGGCGATAACTCATGTCTGGCGTAGCCATCACATGGGGATCTTTTTTCAGGCGCTTGAGTAGATGAGTTTCCTGAGTCGTTTCTACATCCAGAATATAGACAAGGCTGATCTCTCCTTTCTTACGGGCATCATAGCTACGCTTGAAGATGGAATAGCCGATCAATTCTTCGTCTGTGATTTGCAGCTTTTTGAGGATGGCAGTCTTGATTTCATTTTCAGGATGATCAAGCGGGAGCTTTACTTCTGTTAGGCGTAACATAGCGAGGAGAAATTCATACTGTCTATCAAAATATTAACAACAGAGGCAGGAGGCACGACGAATACTGCCTTCTGCCGAAACCTTACATAAACACTGACTTTTCACGTCATGGAAAAACCCACGAAAAACCTAACCCCCCCCTCCCGACGCAGTTGCAATGAGTAATAATACGTAGCAAAAATTACCTCAGAGAAACAAGAAAAGTTTAGTTCAAATCAATACCTGTTAAGGTGTAGTTCCAGTGTATTGAGCAACTTGGGCAAGTCCTTTTGAGAAACCTGACGTGTACCCGTCTCGACTGCATCAACCCAGGAAACGCTTTTCCCCATCGTTGTAGCGAAAAATGCTCTAGACCAGCCTTTTGCTTTTCTCGCTTCTCTGATCACATTACCTGATACAGGTTGGATATTGTTTGGACTTAGCTGATTCGAGTCCAGGGTCAAGCGTTCCTGTACTTCTGCTGGTAAATGAAAACGCCATCTAGAATTGAGTATTTGATTCCAGTAACCTATAGGTCTTTTAGCGCTTGTGCTGCTTGTTAACCAAGCTGGGCCTGTTTCCAGTTCTGCTTGCCATCCGGTTTCTTTGACAACTTTCAAATCAGTTTCCAAATCATCAGCCATTTGCCGTCTAAGCTGTCTGTCTTGCTCTGCTGTTGACACTTTGTCTGCACCGTAGGCAATCTCCATCATAGTCTTGCCCATTACACAATCCTGGAATTCCGGTTGGATTTGGAAGGTTAGCCAAACTAGCATTCTAGCCGCGCCAGCATTTTGTTTACCAATACTAAATAGTTTCTGTACGGTTTTCTTGGTAATAATTCCAGTGTGGTAGTGGTATTTAGATTTGTTGAGGAAGTATTTTGTCCATACTCCAGCTTGACCTATCACTTTTAAACCCACTAGCTTGTTATTGCCAGCTTTATCTGTTTCAAAATCTCGTATTATGCTGATGTCCCAAATCTTTAAATCAGCAACAGTAAAAGCTCCTACTTTCCCCTGTTTAGGCCATGCAATACAAGCTAATACCTGAGCAGGTTGCCGTAACAAGTCGTACAAAATACTCAATTTTTCATGCTTGCATAAGTCCCTGCGTTTAACAAGCCCTGTGTATTCAAGTAGTTGCTTATCATCAATTACAAAATTGCCTGACCAAGGTTTATCTAAGCTAGCTACTAAGGCACAGTAAATCAGGTGAATAGCACAGGCTCTTGGATCAAATTGGTCTATAACAACTAAAGCTGCCTCTTCTGCCAGAGTTTCTGGTTGTGGAGTTTCGGGATTATCTGTTACATAATAAAAGATTTTTCCTTTTCCAGTTTTAGCTTCTTTTTCGTAACTAAAAGTATTATTTACTTGACTTTTCCATGACAGATTCATTTTTTGAGATAAAACTTCAGCAACTCCATACAAAACTAGCGACAAGGCAGCAACATTAGTCTTACTATCAGGAAATAAAGAAGCTTTTTTGAATTGCCGAGGTTTTGCTGAATACTGGTAATTTAATAGTAAATTTTGCTCATCTTTATTAACTCTGTCTTGAAGAGGAATTTGCTTTGATAATTGAGTAGTTGGGTCTTTTAGAGATTCTTCATCAAGAGCAACATTAGTTTCCTTTGAATTTGGATTACGGGAAATGGTAATTCCCATTACCTGGTGAAATAGATGCAGAAGTTTACTATATAATGTTTTTGCTAACTGTTTCATTTTTCTACAAATCCGCTGCTCACATAGATAATTTACAATGATGAAATAAAGCCTGAGTTTCTTCTACTTGACCTTGCTAGAATAAACTCTCAGCCGCTTTGAGTCGCTTTAAACAACCACCAACAATGCAAGATATTTGACACCAGGTGATACCAATCTAATAAAAAGTGGTCAAGTAAAAAAACTGATTTTTACTTGACCAGAATTATCAGTGATGAGTTCAAGCTTTCACTGATTGTAATTACGAATTACAAATTATCAATTACGAATTGCAGCTTTGCTGCTTGACGTTACTAGCGGTACTGTTGGTCAGCGGGATCTCCATAAGGGTCTTCGCTAGCTGGGCGGATATTACCATACTGCCCGGAATCCGCCGGATCTCCATAGGGGTCTTCGCTAGCTGGGCGGACGTTACCATACTGCCCAGAATTTCCTTGGTTGCCTCTTTGCATTAACTTTTTGACAGCTAGGGCCGCTATACCAGCCATCGCTCCCTTCGCTAATGGATTGCTCATAATGTTACCACCTTGACCACCCGTAAAGCTCCCCGTAACACCACCCAGGATTTGACTGAGTATATCTGGTTGTTGCTGGTGAACCCGGCCTGTCGTTTGAGCAAGATAATTTGGGTCTTGAAAGCGATCGTCTATACCATCTTGGTTTAGATCGGGAAAATTCAAGTTTGAAGAGCGCGTCTGCTGTTGAAGAGAGCGACCAAATTGCATCCGATCTTGTGGTGACATCCGATTAAAAACCTCTTGTGCAGATTCCTGATAAACGTCTGGAGGTAACTGTCTAGATACTTGCTGATAACGGTTTAGAACTTCTTCATCAGAATATCCCTCATGGGGTAAGCCCTGCTCGTAGCGGTTGACAAAATTGCGGTAGTCGTTTTCTTGTGCCTGACCGCCACCGAAGATTTTTTCTAATAAATTCATTTGTGACTCCTAAAGTTTGATTTCACTCAACTATCAACGGTCAATTAATTACTTTCGAGATATTAATTGGTTTCTTACTTAAAAAACATCTATCAAAGGTTACTCTTCTCTTAATCAAGCTAATAAATATTGGTATATACTAAGATGAAAGTTTCCCAAAGAGTTCTTTAAAAAATATAATAAATAATACTTTTTATGCTTAGGAGTATTGTCAACTTTAAATATGAAAAAAGGTTTCTATTAAAAAATAGAATGACGGTTAAACGCCATCTATTTATAATATGTACAAAAATTAATTTGTTGGAACAGTACCTTCACCCAAACCCCTTAAGTCTCGCCCTGTGGGACTGTTATTATATCCTTGAAAGTCCCGGTATTGTTGTGCCTCCTCCTGGGGAACACGAATGCCCTCTTGTGGCGCTGTTACCCAGACAGGGCGACGTTGAGCATCTCGATAGTAAACACGCCCATTCTTAGAAAGGTAGTATTTCCCCTGCGCTCCTGTTCCTTGGGCATTCTTTCGCTGATTGTAGAGGTAGAAAAGTCCAGCGGCTCCTGCCAAGATTGCCACTTTCTGCCCTGTACTCAATCCCCTCCTAGCTTGGGGTTGATTTACGGGGGCGCGATTATTTAAATTTCTACCAACACTATCGTCAACTGGAGGTGGCGCAGCATATTGGGAACCTCCGCCGCAGCTATTAAGCAGCGGGACTGTTAGCAATGTTGAAAGAAATACTGTTGTTGTCAGCGAAGCTAATCTATTTGTCTTGATCATACATTTTCTTTTCCTGCTAATTTAGCTGACGTGGTATAAGAGTCTACAGTTCTATACAATGGTCAAGTAAAAAGCCGAGTTTTACTTGACCGAAAGTTCAAATACACTGTATTCGCCACTATACTTTAGTTAGTTTAAAGTCTGTGATTCTTCTCTGCCTAGAATTTGTTTTTTAAGCAAGCGAATTTCTGTTGTAAATTCTTGCCGAGTGGAATCTTTGAGCAAATAGCGGGAAGTAAACCAAATTGTGTAACCAAGTCCAATTAATTGGAGAAATGGAGAAACTAGGGGAATATCATTTATTGCGTTGAGTACCGCTAGAAAAATTCTTAGTGCTGTAACCGTTATCACAAGCAACGCAAAGCTGATAATCGGTAATTTGTATTCTTGGTAGAATCTACCTATGTACTCAGGTATTTTTGCCAAAAATATAGAAATCTCTCTACCAATTGTTTGCCATTGTTCTTCATTTTCCGAGGCGGGTGGCAACATTGCCAGGTTTCCAGACTCTGAACCTTTAAGTGCTTCTATCTGGTTTTGGGAGGCAGTATCGACATATTGCTCTTGCTGTAATTCTGTATCCATAATTATCTCCTGATTTTCTGCAATGAGAGCAGTTTTAAAGTTTACACTTTGTTATTATCAATTTTGGCAACAGTTGCTTTGCAACTAGATGCCACTCTTGAATTCTATATCTGCTGAGAATTGAGCCAGCGTCACGAAACTCATCGTCAGCTTTATCACCAACGCACTCCCTAATTTCAACACCAGCAATATGATTATTGCCGTCTGCATTCTGCACCACCACAGATACTCTATCCATTGCCAAAGCCACAATTTATCAACTTATGCAGCGCTTGTTCCGCATGCCGATGATGAGTAAATACGCCTATAGCACGCTGATGTACACTTAAGTCCATTATTTTTCCTTATTGCTCCTTAGCAGCACAGGTAAATATTTGTTTGCAAATTTATTAGGACTTTAATAATATTTAGGCATTTTTAGATTTACTTATCATCAATCTTTTGGAATAAATTCTGTCTTCAACAAGAGTGATAGAGCAAGCATTACAACTTAAGGCAATAAATCTTTAAGAATGTGAGGATATTTGATTTAAGTGTAAGGTATTAATAAACATATTAAACTAGCTAGGTTTGATGGTATGTATCGATTTAGCTAAATTTAGACTTGAAGTTTACTGCTAGTAAGTAGTCACACAAATGCTAGAAAGTAGTCACAAAAGTTATAAAAATTTAGTTATCATCAATTTTATTTAGAGTAAGACATTAATACGAAAAACCTTATCCTGTATCATTCTTAGGGGTCATTAAACTATATTTAATTACTTAAATTAATGAAATATCAAGGTGATTGAAGTCACTCCTTGGAGAGACGATTTATCTAAACTAAATTGTGTAATTTATAAAAGAGACACAGCAAGATTTTAAGGAATAAAAGAATGCCACTCCAGAAAATAAGTGAATTTGATGCAGACTACCATAATACTATTGAAGGCAATGACATCAAAGGAATGGGTGTGTATGTTCAAGGAACTGATGAGAAGATAGGCACAGTAAATGATGCTGTAGTAGACGACCAAGGAGAATTCCGCTATTTAATTGTTGACATCGGCTTTTGGATTTTTGGCAAGAAAGTCTTACTACCAGTAGGAAAATCGCGTATTGACTCTACAGCAAACCGTGTATATGTCGTTGGTATAACAAGAGAGCAAGCGGAAAATTTACCTGAATATCAAGAGCATACAACACTTGACTACGACTATGAAGAACAGGTGCGTGGAGGATATCGTACACCGTCTGTAGAAAGTTCAGCTGCGCTAGCATCGACAGTTGGTCGCACTACTCCAAGTCCTGACAACTACACCTACGCAGATGACGCGGATCTGTATGATGTCAGCGCTCACGAAGACCAAACTTTCAAACTTTACCAAGAAAGACTAGTTGTTAATAAACAGCGCCGAAAAAGCGGAGAAGTAGCGATTAGTAAGCATGTTGAAACCGAAACTGCAAGAGTTGCTGTTCCGGTGGAAAAAGAGCGAGTCGTGATTGAGCGAGTGACTTCTCAAGACACAGGCAAAGTTGTGTCTGCTGAAGCGACTGACTTTTCCGAGGGCGAGGTAGCGCATATAGACCTCTATGAAGAAGTTGCAGACATCCAAAAGGAAGCTTTTTTGCGCGAAGAAGTCAAAGTGCAGAAAGTTGTAGACAAAGAAACCGTTGAAGGTCAAGAAACGATTCGACGCGAAGAATTAGATGTTAATACTGATGGAACTCGAGTAGAGAATAAAACTGACCGGGGTTAAAACAATTCGCAATTCGCAATTCGCAATTACGTTTTGTAACGGGGATTTAGGTTTAGGTGTTCAATTCGCACTGCTTGATAGAAGCTATGCAACCTTTCACCCCCACCACTTGTTAACCTACTTAAACTACAAAGGTCATTGCATTTGAGTTAGTAAAAGTGGGTTTTCTACCTACTTCTACTCAAATACTTTCAGAAGATTGATATTGGAGAAGAGTCATTAGTTTAGATGAGGTGGTTAAATTGAAAATAATTCAACAGTTTCGTCGGGTTTTAACAGCTTTAGTCTTGGTATTAGTACTAACAACGACTGCCGCCTGTAGTGGTACTGTTCAAGCTAAACAACCAACTCAATTACCGTCTGGAATCCATAGTGCTGACTATGCCTTGTTGTCACGCGGTAACAGTGTACAGGGTCAAGATTTTGGGAACTGGGTTGTTGCTACAGCCAAGGGAATTGTCCAAGATGCTTATGTACGTGACAACAATAAGTTAGGTGTCGTGATTGCGCCTCAAGTTCGTCCGACCGAAGTGCGACCATTAGCAAAATCCTTACTCCAAGGTTTTCACCAAAATTTCCCGAATCAAGACTTAAAAGTTTTGATGTATGCACCAGACAAAAAACTGATTTTGACGGCTCAGTATGATGTGCAATCTCAGCAAATTCAGTATAAATAAAGACTCATTCTTTTGGGAAAACCTGAATTAATTTAGTTGATTGTAAGTAGAAAAGGAGACATTTAAAATGAGCAGCAGTGACAAGTATAAACGCGAAATTCTCAACGAGTTGGCTCACGGTAATACAGAGTCTTTAGATGATGTTTCATCTGACCCAACTCAGGAATACCAAAATTTTGACGATTTTGCCCAGCGCTCATCTCACGATCAACGTCGGCAATTATTTAGTCAATCTTTCAACCATAACAGCATTCCACCAAGCCAGCTGGAGCCAGAACTCCAAAAAGCGATCGCTCAGATTAAGCCTAACGAACGGGATGATGTTGCACGGGCATTTTTCAAACACTTAAAGCAAAGAGGTCTAGACGAGCGCCATCTGGAGCGAGATTTGGGACTTTCTACCCACAACCCTAAGCACATAAGTGCAGATGACCTCAGCAAGGTGGCATCTTTCACATATCATAGCCATCCTGACATCTTCCACGAAGTGATGGCTGAACAACCAGCAATTCTTAAGTTTCTCAGTAATCCAGTGGTCGGAGCAGCTTTAGGAGCGATCGCCTCTAAATGGTTTGGTCGTCATAAGTAAGCATTTCCAAACTTGATACGGGAGCAACGCGATTTTGTGAGATTTGATTTTTCCTATCAATAAAATTGGTTTATTGATAGGAAACTGGGCAAAATTACCATTTTTTTAGTGTTTTTACTGATGCTATCAGCTTGAAAAAGTTTTTAAAGTGACATTATTTGTTGCTTCTCACTTTTTCGCATTGCTCCCACTTGATACACATAGTCCTTTGTCTGGACGCTGCAAATATAAAGGAGACGATGATTATGACTCAGAATAAGCAACAAGCAGATAAGTATGACGAAAATACCGACCCCGATCAAGAGCAAACCGATGCTCAATCTTCAGGATCAGGCATTGGTGCTGGTATAGCTGGTGCAGCGATTGGTGGTATAGTTGGTGGTCGAGTTGGAGGTGTATTTGGTGCTGTCGCGGGCGCGGTAGCAGGCACTTTGGCTGGCAAGGGTACATCTGAAGCTGTTCACGATTCTGTTGAAGGTATAGTAGATGCAGCAAAGAGTATAGCTGAGACTGTTAACCACTCTATAGAAGAGGTAACAGAAGTAGCCAAAGATACAGCACAAGCAGTGAAGCCATCTGTTGTTGATGTAGTAGAGGCAGTTAAGGAGACAGTTGAGGAAACCAAGCCATCTGTAGTTGATGCAATTAAGGGTGCAGCCCAAGAGGTAAAACCAGCTGTTAAAAATGTAGCGAACGCTGTTAAGGAGACAGTTGAGGAAGTCAAACCAGCTTTCAAAGATGCAGCAAAAGATACAGCGAATGCAGTAAAGGGTGCAGCCCAAGAGGTCAAACCAGCCGTTAAAAATGTAGCAGACTCTGTTAAAGAGACAGTTGAGGAAGCCAAACCAGCTTTCAAAGATGCAGCAAAAGATACAGCGAATGCAGTAAAGGGTGCAGCCCAAGAGGTCAAACCAGCCGTTAAAAATGTAGCAGACTCTGTTAAAGAGACAGTTGAGGAAGCCAAACCAGCTTTCAAAGATGCAGCAAAAGATACAGCGAATGCAGTAAAGGGTGCAGCCCAAGAGGTCAAATCAGCTAGTAATCAGGGCGTAGGATTAGATGAACGGCTGGTTGCAGATAATAAGCAGGTGAAAACTGAAGATGTTGGCATGAGGAAAAGTGGTGAAACTCACTCACCCCAATCACTCCCAGTAGAGATTATTGATCGAACCACCTCTGTAAACACTGACACACTATGAGATGGTGATAAGTTAGACATTCCTTAAGGGGTGTTAGGGGACTTGCAAAAAATAAAGCATTCCCCCATAGATAATTAGGACTTAGGCAAAAAGGCAGTGAAAGCCTTGATTTACCGTAGGGGCAATTCATGAATTGCCCCTACATATTAGATAAAATGTGAGTCACTATTTTTATATTCTAACCTCCTGCATTCTTCACACAAGACTAACAGCCGCCTTTAACATTCGTATTGTCCCAAGTTCAGCATCTATTTCCACTTCTACACCGATTGGCAAAGTAAATTTATCCTTAATATGACCAATCATTGAACCATACCAAGCAGGAATATTTAAAGGAAGTATGTGTTGTTGCAATACTTGCATTAATGTGAATGACGGTTCATCTCCAAGACTACATTTAGTGCATTGCCCAAAGATAAAGCCAGCAATTTGATTAAGTATTCCAGCAGTTTTTAACTGCGTCAGCATCCTATCTATACGATAAACATCCTCGCCAACTTCTTCCACAAACAGAATACTTTTGTTCCAAGAAGGTAGGTAAGATGAACCTACCATCGCTGATAGCACTGATAAATTTCCACCTATAAGTTTACCCCTCGCCTTTCCCGGTGCGATTATCTCCAACCGCACTTCGTTAGGGTTGAGATTTTGCATAGTCACCGCTTCACCATTAAATAGGATGCGCTTGAAGTAATCCACTGTAAACTGATTCCAGGTAGAGGTAGCAACTGGGCCATGAAAAGTAATCATTTGACTACGGGCATTAATTGCCAACAACAGCGTTGTAATATCGCTGTACCCGATGATAATTTTTGGATGGGAACAAATCAGCGAGTAGTTGAGTAAGGGTAAAATGCGATTACAGCCCCAACCACCACGCATGGCAATAATTGCTTTTATGGAGCGATCGCTAAACATCAAGTTTACATCATCGGCGCGATCGGCATCTTTACCCGCTAAATAGCCGTAACGATCTAAAATATGCTTCCCCAGCTTGACTTTTAACCCCAACTTTGAAATTGATTTCTGCGCTGCTTCGATGTCTTTAGCGTCAACAATACCCGCAGGGGCGATTAACCCTACGGTATCGCCAGCTTGCAGGCGGGGCGGCTTGCAGATGGTGTTTAGAGATGGCTTACCTTGGGCGGTAAGTGTTGGTATTTGGGTGGCTAAGGTAGCCAGCCCACAGGTTGTGAGAAATTCCCGACGTTTGATATTCATAACCATTAAGTTGGGGACAGGGGACTAAAGACTGTTTTCCTAATACCTAATACCTAGTTTTATACAGAGTAGTTATAGCAAGCATAAATCATTCGTCAACAACAAAATTCCTGGCTTCTTTAATAAGTCAGGAATCTAAGCCTTTCGATTTTCACAAATCAAATAGGACTGCTATATGTAAATTTTGATTGAATAATTTTACTCGTGAATCATGCGGCGAAGATCATCAAGAGGCGAGTCTGGTTCGGTGATTTCTGAACTGTTGCTGTTAGTTATTTGTACATTTTCCTCTTCAACATAAAATTCAACGCTTATTTTAATTTTTACTTTACCCTTTTTCCAGCTTGGAGAACCTAATGTTAAAATCTCGCAATCTATACCCTTCTGAAACCAATTAAAATTCGCATCCTGAGACTGTTTTATCTTTACTTGTTGCCTACTTAATTCTTGATTCAATGTACATTCTAGGCTGTAGTTAGATGAGGTATTCATTGCTTCTTTAAATTTAGCAACTTTATATATGTTCTCTCCAAAATCCAAAACATCACCATCGTTACACTCTATTGGCTTGAATTCATCTTCCATATCAACCTCAATTTTTTAAATTTTTATACTTTGCACAAAACTGTAGTTAGTGAGGGTTAAAGTCACTAACTACAAGCTACAGAAATCCAAAATTATCTGTATTTACCTGATATTAATACTAAACCTCTACTACCTTATCTGAGTTCACAAATCCATTACTATCAGATTTGCCATCATTATCGAATGAAGCAGGGGTAGCATAGATAAACTCTGTATTACCAATTACAGGCAAAAGATGGTCAGATAATTGCATCGCTTGTAAACAACTATTGATACTAGAAGCTGCTGAATTATATGCTCCAATATTTTCTGCAACAACATTCAATAATCGGCGATTATTCGCAATTTTTTCTTCAGCTTCTTGTTCCAATGTTTTCTCTAAATAAGCACGCGCCTGTGGGTATTGCTGCAAAATCTCATCTGCTTGCTGATTTGCCATTGGGATCAATTGAGTTTTCAATATTTGATTAATGGTTTGACGAAAAGATTTCCGAATAGTATGGGAAACTTTTGGTTCAAAATCTAACTTCAATAATTGCCTAATTGCTGGCTCTGCTTCCACAATACTTTCAGCGTCGTAACCCTGAGAAGTTTGTAATAAAGTCTGACGAAATTGATATATAGAAAAAGTGCCCTCATCATAAAATCTAGGGCTTTCTCGCACAAAGCGATCGCACTCTACACTAGCTGCACTCACTAATGCTTGAGTAACTACTTTTTCTACAGTTTTGATCTCTTGTTCAATGCCACCATCATGATCTAATAAACGATACAATTGGTGATAATATTCTGACTTGCGAATCTTTTCAATCAACTGCTGGAAATAATTTGCAATTACTTGCTGAGAAGATTCAACCAAAATATCTTCTAATTGATTTGCTAAGTAATAAAATGCCTCTACTAAAATAGCAATTAAGGGTGCAGTAGCGTTGCGAGGATGGCTAATGGTTGCACGTCGATAAGCATAAGCTACAGAAAAAGTATCTAGCAATTCATCTAAACGGCGAATCATTCGTGATTGTAATTGCTTAAAATCTGCTTCAAAAGCATCACATGAATTATTAATTACATGATTAACTTCTTCTTTGATCTGCTCACTAAATTCTCTCCCAATTTGCTGTAGTTGCTGATTTAGGTGTTGCAACTCTTGCGCCTTCATCGTCTCAATTTATTGAGGCTGACTATCTAAATCGCGTTGGACACTCTGATAATGTTTTTTAAGCTTAATACAAATATCTTCCAAATCATCAGCAAGATTTTTGAATAATTGTGGACGCTTCTCTTCCGTAAGATAACGAGTAATAGCTGTGCGAAATTCTTCAGTACCACTATCTTGAATTAGCTTTTCTATCAGTTCATTTCCCCAATCTCCCAAAATCCGCACATAATTTTGATTTGGGGTTTCATAGCCGTTAACAGAAACACGGAATTTAGTAGAAGATAGCTTTCCTGAATTTACACAGTAGTTGTTAAACGCATAGACAAATTGTGGTGTTTCTTCTTTACCATCTAAACCTTTAATACTTTCTGTAAAAACAGAATCTAAACCAAATCTATCTTGTTGGCTTGTCTGTTTAATCTGACTGCCATAAAATCCTAATAATCCACTCGTTTTATAAACCTTCCTTGAATTGGTAAATTGCCCATTAATTAAATCGTCCAATCGTTGCCGTAGCTGAGTATTATACCAAGTTTCATCGATCCGGTTGAAGATATAGAAAACGCGATCGCGTACTCCCCCATTCTCCCGCATTAATTCCAAAAGTTCTGTTTCTTCTTTTGTCATGTCACCCGCCGCAGCAGGTTTTAGCACATACACCACCGCCGAAGTATCAGGATGTTGAATTTTGGCATAAGTTAGTTGGGCATCTTTCTCTACTGGTGCATCGATACCCGGCGTGTCAATAATTACATTTCCATCTTGTAACAAAGGATGATTACAGTAATATTCTATTCGCTTTAATACGGCACTATTACTACCACGACGGGCATATCCAGCCGCTTCCTTGAGATTAGAAAAGTTAAATTGCTCCATTGGATATGTAGCATTAATCACCGTGTTTATGCGATCGCGGTTTGCTATATATCCTTCTACCAACAACATTAACGCCTTCGCCTGTTTTGCACGTTCTGATTTACTCTCACCACCCTCCTGCTGAATAATTGCTTCAGAATATTGACGTAGCAAGTTAATTAAATCAGGTTGATTGATATTAGGTACTGTCTTAAATCCTAGTTGCTGACACAAAGAAGCTACTTGTTCTCGAATCTCTGCTTCACTTAAAAACGTCAAAATAACACGTTCTTTATCTACTTCTGCATACTCAATTTTGCATTCTGTACCTGTAGCGTGTCCCTCTGCACTGTAGAGTAATTCCCTTTCTAATAGTGCATTAATTAGCATTGATTTTCCAGCACTAAAAGCACCTGCAAATACAATCTCAAACTTGGGAGAAATCGCTTTACTTAAAGAAGTTCGTACAGGTGTAATATCTTGGGAACGTAGCGTTGGTTCTTGTTGTAATAGTTGTAATATAGATTCAACCTGCTCTTTCAAATTTTTGCACTGAAGCGGTAAATTTGACATATTCAGCATCCTGACAATATTTATGTATATATTAGTAATATTTAGTGTTTTGATGGTTCAGTAAAATTCCTGAGAATCTCACTGTGCTTTAGCTGCTGGATATTACTAGGACTGACGCACTGTACAAATTAGACCTTTTGCATAAATCAAAAATAAAGAACCCCACCCCGCATTTGAGTAAAGCAAACGCTCCTCTCCCCTTACCAAGGGGAGGGGTTGGGGGTGGGGTGTTCGGGACTTTTGCAAGAGGTCTATTAATTAATGAGCGGTTAATTCTACAAACCCAAAGCCTACTTGGTTGCAGAAGTAGCAGTCAATTGGCAGTTCTTAATAGTGCGCCCAGTCTCACCACATCAGATTTTGTTGTGCAAGTGTCGGGGCATACATCTATACGCCCCTACTTATACTAATTCTCTAAAAGCTGGCTACAGATGAGATAATAAGATTTAATGAGAAGAGGGATATCCAATGTCAGGGGTCTATCAA
>NZ_JABXKF010000178.1 GCF_017115165.1 Nostoc sp. LPT
CCTACCTTAATGGATTATTGTCGGTTTGAGGCACTTCAAAAACTGAGATGCTCCCCTTAAGCCCCTTGTAATCCATAAACTAAAATCCTAATTTGTCTAACACTGGCTTTGTAGAAACAATGTGACGGTCTAAACCCAGTTCTTTTGGACTAACCCCAAGTGCCAAAGCAATCAACTGGGGTAAATGCAACACTGGTAAACCTAGCTTTTGTTCAATCACCTTTTCTACCTCTGGCTGACGCGAATCTAAATTTAAGTGGCAAAGAGGACAAGGCGTAACTATACAGTCAGCACCAGATGTCAAAGCGTCCTGAATATGCATCCCCGCCATCTTGAAAGATTGGGTAGTGGCATAACTAGCAAGGGGCCAACCACAACATTGTGTCCGCCCTCGATAATAAATTGGTGTTGCACCCACTGCCCGAAACATATTTTCCATCGCTTCCGGTTGGAAGGGGTCGTCATCAGGCATAGATTTTTGGGCGCGGAGGAGATAACAGCCATAAAAAGCCGCACATTTTAATCCAGTTAACTTTCGGGTGACACGTTTGGTAATTTCCTCTAAACCGTAATCTGTTACTAAGGCGTAAAGAAGATGTTTAACGTCAGTACTGCCGCGATAAGGCGAACAGCCTTCTTTATTTAGCAAACCATTAACCTGTTCAATGTAAACAGGGTTAGAAGTCTTGCACTCTTTCAAGTGTTCATTCACATGACCGATAACACCTTGACAAGTACTGCAATGGGTAAGTAAGGGCAGATTTAATTCTTCTGCTAGGGCAATATTTCTGGCGTTAACTGTATCTTCTAGCAGTTGCGAATCTTCTTTAAATGTGCCTGAGCCACAGCAAGCAGCTTTTTTAAGTTCAACTAGTTCAATGCCCAGTGCTTGGGTAAGCGCTTGAGTTGACTGGTAAAGTTCCCGACAGGCCCCTTGAGCAACACAACCGGGGAAGTAAGCGTATTTGAGTGTCTGAGGTAGCATAGAAGTATGTTTGGGTTAGAGCGATCGCTCTAAACAATAACTGTTTTATCATTCCCTTGTTAGCACCATTCTGATGTTTGACGTTTAGCTACCCATTGAGCCTCTAGGTTAAAAGGTCGCAGCATCGACATATTCTTAATTGCTAGCAAGGCTGTAAATACCGATCGAGACATTGTAAAAAGTTTTAGCAATAATTGGAAAACCAAAGCATATATATGGGATCGGCGATGGCGTAGTACGCTCCACTGCTCAAGTGTTCCGAGAAAACTTACCCGATTTATTTTAGGAATGGGAGAGGTTTTCTAACAGAAAAACCCTTGGAAGTATGCGGGCGATCGCGCTTGACGATAAGATGTATATGCTCAAAACAATGTCTCCTCTAAAGAGCAGATCGTAGCAAGTGGTTAAGGACTTTTATTTATGAGCCAAGCGGAACTTTTTGAAAAGGTCAAGAAAATCGTCATCGAACAACTGAGTGTTGATCCCCCAGATAAAGTCACACCACAAGCCAAGTTTATGGAAGACCTGGGAGCAGATTCCCTCGATACCGTTGAGTTGGTGATGGCCTTGGAAGAAGAATTTGATATCGAAATTCCCGACGAAGCTGCCGAGCAGATTACATCGGTTCAAGACGCAGTAGATTACATCGATAACAAAGTTACCGCCTCAGCTTAACTGAGGATTAAAATTGGGGATTGGGATTGGGGAGATTTTTCTCTAATATCTAGCTACTCTTCGCCTGACGCTGCTAATGTCACTAATGCTGACGTTAACGACAGTCACTTGAAGTCAGCAAATCCGATGCCAGTCGCTCGTAAAGGAAACCTTTAAGATCGCGCTGGCTCACTAGTACCTAGTCGCTAACCTCAAATTTTTTGCCTGCTAGCTTTTTCGCCATTTTTAACTGAATCATGACAGATCATACACGTAAACGCGTTGTTGTAACTGGTGTTGGCGCGATTACACCTATAGGTAACACAGCAACAGAATATTGGAATGGATTATTGAGTGGACGCAATGGCATTGACTACATCACATTATTTGATCCGTCTCGCCATGATTGCCGGATTGCTGGTGAGGTGAAAAACTTCGATCCGCATGATTACTTGGAGCGTAAAGAGGCCAAGCGCATGGATCGATTTTCCCAATTTGGGGTTGCGGCAGCAAAACAGGCTCTAGCTAACGCGGAGTTAGCGATCAATGACCTGAATGCAGAACAGGTAGGTGTGATGATCGGTTCTGGCGTTGGTGGGATTAAGGTATTAGAAGACCAGCAAACTATCTACCTCAACCGTGGCCCCGATCGCTGTAGTCCATTCATGATTCCGATGATGATCGCCAATATGGCCGCAGGATTAACGGCAATTCACACGGGTGCTAAAGGGCCAAACTCCTGTCCTGTAACTGCCTGTGCGGCTGGCTCTAACGCCATTGGAGATGCTTTTCGCTTAATTCAAGGGGGATATGCCCAGGCGATGATTTGCGGGGGAACGGAGTCAGCTGTCACACCATTGTCGATAGCTGGGTTCGCCGCCTGCAAGGCACTCTCTTTTAGCAATGATGACCCGGCTCATGCTTGCCGTCCTTTTGACCGTGATCGCAACGGATTTGTTTTGGGTGAAGGTTCAGGAATTTTAATTCTAGAAGAACTGCAACACGCCATCAGTCGCGGCGCTCACATTTATGCCGAAATGATCGGTTATGGCATGACCTGTGATGCTTACCATATCACCTCCCCCGTACCTGGTGGACTCGGAGCCGCTAGAGCAATCGAACTGGCTCTTAAAGATGCTGGCATAACTCCTGAACAAATTAGCTATATTAACGCCCACGGCACTAGCACCCCAGCTAATGATTCAACTGAAACCTCAGCAATCAAAAAAGCCTTGGGAGAACACGCCTATAAGGTGGCAATTAGCTCCACCAAATCGATGACAGGTCATTTATTGGGCGGTTCTGGAGGTATTGAAGCAGTCGCAACAGTACTAGCGATCGCTAATGACCAAATTCCACCGACAATTAATCTGGAAAATCCCGATCCTGAGTGTGACTTAGATTACGTGCCTAACTCTAGCCGCGCTCAAAAAGTCGAGGTGGCAATATCCAATTCCTTTGGGTTTGGCGGTCATAATGTCACACTGGCCTTTAAGAAATACGTTTAAAAGAAGTTAGGAGGCAGAAGGCAGGAGTTAGAATTCAGAATTCAGTAGTTTGATCCGACTCTGCTCGTTTGCCCAATGCCCCATGACGCCACTTGCTTCAAGTCGGGAAACCCGCCCAACGCAGTGGCTCCCCAATGCCCCATGTCCCATACCCAAAGTATCAGAAATATCATTCCGATATAAAGTAAGCGTTCAGCATGACCCAATTATCAGCTTGATTTATCACCAGAAACTCAGGAGATCCCGCTTGTCCATCGACAAGCGGGAGTGGGATGATAAGGATACTGTGGGGAATCTAAAATAACCCCAGCAAGAGAAGCTACGAAGAGTGCTAACCCGTCGTTAAAAACAAGAGATTATGACTGTTGCAACCCAATTTGCCAAAGAATTGTCCGTCGAAGAACTGGCTATTAACTCGATCCGCTTCTTGGCTGTTGATGCCGTAGAAAAGGCAAAATCGGGACACCCAGGACTACCAATGGGTGCGGCTCCGATGGCTTTTGTACTCTGGGATCGCTTTTTAAAGTTTAATCCCAAGAATCCCAAATGGTTTAACCGCGATCGCTTTGTCTTATCTGCCGGTCATGGCTCGATGTTGCAGTACGCCCTGCTTTACTTGACAGGCTACGACAGTGTAAGCATTGAAGATATCAAGCAATTCCGCCAATGGGAATCCAAAACCCCTGGACACCCCGAAAACTTCATGACCCCAGGTGTGGAAGTCACCACTGGCCCCTTGGGTCAAGGAATTGCCAATGGAGTCGGTTTAGCGATCGCCGAAGCGCACCTTGCCGCTAAATTTAACAAACCCGATACCAAGATTGTTGACCATTACACCTACGTAATTGTGGGTGACGGTTGCAACATGGAAGGAATTTCTGGTGAAGCTTGTTCTTTCGCAGGACACTTGGGATTAGGCAAACTCATCGCTCTGTACGACGACAACCACATTTCCATCGACGGTTCCACCGATGTGGCATTCACCGAAGATGTTTCTAAGCGCTTTGAAGCTTACGGCTGGCACGTCCAACACGTCGAGGACGGCAATACCGATTTAGAAGCGATCGCCAAAGCAATTGAAGCAGCCAAAGCTGTTACCGATAAGCCTTCTTTCATCAAGGTAACAACCATTATTGGTTACGGTTCCCCCAATAAAGCAAACACCGCTGGTGTTCATGGTGCTGCCCTTGGTGGAGACGAAATAGCATTGACTCGGAAAAATTTGGGTTGGGAATATGAGCCTTTCGTAGTCCCAGAAGAGGCCCTCAACCATACCCGCAAAGCAGTGGAACGTGGCGCAGGTTACGAAGACGAATGGAACAAGACTTTTGCAGATTACAAAGCTAAGTATGCCCAAGAAGCGGCTGACTTTGAACGCTACATAAGCAGCAAACTACCTGACGGTTGGGATAAGGTACTACCTACCTACACTCCAGAAGACAAAGGACAACCCACCCGCAAACACTCAGAAATCTCCCTCAACAAATTAGCGGCAGTTTTACCTGAATTGATTGGTGGTTCGGCTGACTTAACCCACTCCAACCTTACCGAAGTCAAGGGCAAAGGCGACTTTCAAAAAGGGCACTACGAAAACCCCAACATCCACTTTGGTGTACGGGAACATGCTATGGGCGCAATCTGTAATGGGATAGCGCTGCACGCTTCGGGATTAATTCCCTACGGTGCTACCTTCTTGATCTTCACAGATTATATGCGTGCTGCCATCCGCTTATCCGCCCTTTCCCAAGCTGGCGCGATTTGGGTGATGACTCACGATTCCATTGGACAAGGTGAAGATGGCCCCACGCACCAACCCATTGAAACTCTGGCTTCCTTGCGAGCTATTCCTAATTTAACCGTGTTTCGTCCCGCAGACGGTAACGAAACCTCTGGTGCTTATAAAATAGCGATCGAAAAGGCGAAGCAAAATGCTCCATCTCTGTTGGCGTTCACTCGTCAAAACGTCCCCAACTTGGCAGGTACATCAATTGAGGGCGTAGCCAAGGGTGGATACACCGTGGTTGATAGCGAAGGTACACCTGAGATCATTTTGATTGGAACTGGTTCAGAACTGAGCCTCGCAGTCGGTGCAGCCGAAAAACTCACGGCTGAAGGCAAGAAAGCCCGTGTTGTCTCGCTACCCTCATGGGAACTGTTTGAAGCACAGGATGCGGCTTATAAAGAGTCCGTTCTGCCGAAAGCTGTCACCAAGCGTTTGTCTGTAGAAGCTGGTAGCAGTTTCGGTTGGCACAAGTACATAGGTACTGAAGGCGATACTGTTAGTATTGATCGCTTTGGTGCTTCGGCTCCAGGCAATGTTTGTCTAGAGAAGTTTGGCTTTAGCGTTGATAATGTGTTAGCTAAGGCTAAACAATTGTTGGGTTAATAGCAACAGAATATTCTCAAAATAGTTTGGGGTGGGCTGAAAGGCCCGCCTTTTTTTATGCAAAGAAGCGCTGAGTACAGATTGTTTATAATTCATAGCTTATTTAATTTTTTGATGAAATGCTACTCAAGAAATACCTAATTAAAATAAAGATTCATTAAAGTATGGTTTGAGGTAAACTTGAGCCTTTAGACTCAACTCAAGCATAATTTTTTCAGCAGATGCCTATTAAGATTTGTATTTATCCCGTTAAAAGTGAATGTTTTTACAGATGTAACATTATTTACTAACTTTTTTCAGTTAAACTTAAATTCTCTGTGATATATTGATGTAATCAAGAATACCCGTAAGATAAATATTAAAACTTAGCATTATGTCTAGTCAAGAACAAAATTCTAACAAACCATTGAAGCAAACGCAGGCTAGCCTAACAAAGAAAAAGAAAATACAACCTCCCCCAGACCTCAAAAAACCAAATAAAACCGAATAAAAAGTATTAGAGTTACTTGTAGAGACTTAAATTAAATTAAGTCTCTGCAATTTTTATCAAAAATAAATTAGCTTATTTATTTTTTGCTTGAGTCTTTGCCTGTTCTAAAGCTATTTCTTTGATTGCCTGATATGAATTAACATTTGAGCTACCTTCAATAGCTTTAACTGCCAAATCCTGAACTTGTTTGAGAGCGGATTCGAGTTGTTTAGAAAGATTTTGAATTCGTGTCTCTTGGTTAGTAATAGTTTGTTCTAAAGATTGTAATCTTTGTTCATAGAAACGCTTTTGCCCTTCCACTTCCTTAGAATATAAATCTGATTTTACTTTAGCTTGGTAGTGGGCGATGCCTTTGCCTTCTTCTGTAGCTTTTTTGATGGCTGCTTCTTTATCTTTTGGAAAAGCTTCTACCTTAGCTTTTAACTCTTCAAATTGTTTCTCTCTCTCAGAAATTGCTTTCTCCCGTTCAGCCCACTGCTTTTCTGTTTCTTGTAGTGATTCTTCCAGTTGCTTATATAGCGCTTTCTGCTCTTGTTCGTATTCGTCATTTTGCAGTTGTCGCTGGAGTTCTAAATTATACTTATACTCTGTTGCATCGCGTTGCCGAGTTTTATTCAAGTTTTCATTCCGTTCTTTTATCGCCCGTTGCTGTTCCTCCTGTTCTTTTCCCCAAGTATTTCTTTGCTCTAGTATTTCTTGGAATAACACTTCAGAACGTCGGCTATATTCTTCCTGATAAGCTTTAGTATTATCTTCATAGGCTTGGATAAGAGTATCCAAGATATCATCAGAAATTTCTAAATTATGCAACTGTGTTAATTGTTGGATTTCTTTTTCTAAAATTCGCCTGATTTCTTCCAACTTAGAGGCTTTTGTGGTTAGCTGTTCCGATAATTCATTAGCAGCACTGCCAAAACCTAATTGAACCTTCGCCAAGCTTTCAATTGTATTGTTCATTTTTTGTTGGATACTAGAAAGCTGATTCATAGCTATTTTTTGTTCTAATTTAGGCTGTTCTTTAGTTCCAGACTGGTTTTCTTTGGCAACTTTATCGAGTTCTGATTTCAGTGCTGCTTTTTCTTTTGCTAACTCTTCATACGCCTGAAGAATTTCTACTTTAGTATTCTTATCAGTCGGTTTTTTCCCCACCACAACAAACCTCCTCTTCAGGAATTCAAGATGATTAAGATGCTACAGACTCACAACTATTTAGGATTAGAACTACCAAAAGCCCTCATAGCTAAGTCTTGTGCTTGTTTTAATGCAGTTTGCAATTGAGCAGAAATGCCTTCTATTTGCTCAGACTGTTTCTTAATTGTTTCTTCCAGAGATTGAATTTTTTGTTCATAGCTCTGTTTGTTAGATTCCCATTCTCTTTCAAATAAATCAGCCTCGATTTTAGCTTTTTGGCTTGTTTCTTTAATTGCTTCTTCTCTAGCCTTCTTAACGGCTTCTTCCAGTTCGCTAGGAAATGTAGTTACTTTTTGTTCATAATCTGCAAAGAGTGGTTGGCGTTCAGCGAAGATTTTTTCTCGTTCTGCCCAATCTTTCTCTTTCTTTTGAGAATTTTCTTGTATTTCCCTTTGTTGTTGGCGCTTTATCCCTTCGTAGCTGTCTGTACTGAATTTTCGAGTAGTTTCTAACTTATACTGAAATTCTTCTTGTTCTTGCTGGCGATCTTTGGCTAATAAATCGTTATATGCTTGGAGTTTTTCTTCATACTCTGCTTGCTCTTTCTGCCATTCTTTCCGCCTAATTATAATTTCTTTCTCTAGTGCTTCCTTTTTGCTAATAGTATCTTGTTCAAGAATTTTTAATTTTTCTTGGTGTTCTTGACTTAAAATGTCTAGAGTATCTGCTACAACTCTAATTTGTTCCAGTTCTTGTAGGCGTTGAGTTTCAATTTCTATAGCTCGGTTCAATTCATCTAACTTGGAATTTTCCTGAGCTAGTTTTTCAGATAATCCGTTGAGAATACTGCCAAACTCTAATTGTAAATCAGCTAAACCTTTGACAATACTATCAACTGTATATGCAGAAGCTGCTTGCAGAATTCCTTGACTTTTTGCTTTTTCTGCTTCCTCTTGTTTGGTTGCTATTTTAGATTCAAGTTTTTTTCTTTGGATAATAATTTGTTGAAATGCTTGCATTAGTTGTTGTTTGCTGTCCTTGACTCCAACTGTAGTCATCTTCCAACTCCCTTCAATAGGCAAATTATTTATTGGGTAGCAAGCCATACCAATGACTACCCTATGCAGACATCAGAGTAGCCTTTAAATCAACATTTTTAACGCGGTGGAAATACTGAAATGATCCACATCTAAGACTTAATGGGTAAGAATTTTCCACATATATGTCTTTCTGTTTTTCAGGTATAGTTTTCCCTTTAAGGTTTAGTAGTATTTTTGTACTAAGATAAATATACCTAAACTAATCTCCTCTGTCAAGATAATCCTTCATGCAATAATGTCTTTGGATCTTGTAGAGACAGAATCGGAAATTCAAAGTCTTTAATTAAAAAACTATTAGAAGCTTGCAGCCACAGTGATTTATTATTTAGGAGACTGCTGTGGTATATGTTACTTTTTGTAAAGAAAATCTAAAAGAATTAACCCTAGTAGAAGTGTGGTTGCAGTAAGGCGAGATAATAGACTTAATCATCCTAATTGATACAAGCACAGTCCTAGACTTTTGTGATATCAATGTATACCAGTGAATCGACCAAATATTCTGCCAGAACGGACATTGGACAAACCAGCCGTATTCTAGTAGTAGAAGATGAAGAATTAATCCAGGAAATGCTAGCTGTAGCTCTGGAAGAAGAAGGTTACGGGGTGATAACTGCCCCCGATGGGCGGTCTGCTATAGAGTATCTCAAAAGTTTTGAAACCAATTCAGGGGAACTTCCCTTTGATCTGGTCATTCTTGATTTAATGCTGCCGCAAATTAATGGGCTAGATATTTGCCGTTTGCTACGTCATCAAGGCAACCCAGTACCGATTTTAATGCTCAGTGCTAAGGGTAGTGAAACTGACCGTGTTTTGGGGTTAGAGGTGGGTGCAGATGACTACCTGACCAAACCCTTTAGTATGCGCGAGTTAGTTGCTCGTTGTCGCGCTTTACTCCGCCGCCAACGCCTAAGTAATTTGCCACAAATACCTGTATTAAAATTTAAGGATGTCTCCTTGAATCCCCAAGAATGTCGCGTGCTGGTTCGTGGTCAAGAAGTGAGTCTTTCTCCCAAAGAGTTCCGCTTGCTGGAACTGTTTATGAGTTACGCTCGCCGGGTATGGTCACGGGAACAATTGCTCGATCAGGTTTGGGGGCCGGATTTTGTCGGCGATAGTAAAACTGTAGACGTTCACATTCGGTGGTTGCGCGAAAAATTGGAGCAAGACCCCAGTCATCCCGAATATATTGTGACTGTAAGAGGTTTTGGCTATAGGTTTGGATAATTAGTTGGGATAGTTGTTAGTTTTTAGTAGTCACCAAAAAACTAACAACTCAAATGCTTTTATTGGGATTTTTTCTGGGTTTAACGGTAGGCATTGGGTTTTGGGTTTGGCAACAGGTTCAACTTAACCACTACCTGGGGCGTTTACTCCGACCGTTAACCTCGCATTCTTACAAGATGGGACTGCTGCTGATTCCTGGGTTGCGGCAGGAAATAGCGATGGTGAAACAGCAGCGGCAAGATTTGCAGCAGTCGTTGCAAACTTACCAAGACCTGCTAGATTTTGCACCTGTGGGATATTTGCAGGTGGATGAGGAAAATCAACTGCTGTGGTGTAATCGACAGGCGCAGGAAATTTTGTATCTGCAAAGGTGGCAACCAGAACAAGTACGCTTGTTATTGGAGTTGGTAAGGTCTTATGAACTCGACCATTTAATTGAGCAAACTCGTGATTTGCAAAAACCACAAACGGGAGAATGGATATTTCATCCATCTTGTGATGATGCAGCAGAGATGGCAACAATCAAATCTCTAGCTTTGCGTGCTTCTAGCTTGCCTTTACCCAATGGACAAGTGGGAGTCTTTTTAGAAAATCGTCAACCCCTATTAGATATAAATCAAGCACGCGATCGCTCTTTTTCTGATCTAGCACACGAACTCAGAACGCCGCTAACTTCGATTCGCTTAGTTGTAGAAACTTTACAAATCCGCTTGGAACCACCTTTAAATCGTTGGGTTAACCGCCTCATGCAAGAAGTTGACCGGCTGATTAACTTGGTGCAAAGCTGGTTAGACCTCACCCAAATGGAAGCAAACCCAAATATGCAATTGCAAGCCAAAGCTGTAGAATTGCGATCGCTCATTACATCTGTTTGGGAAACACTAGAACCCTTAGCACAGCGTCAACATCTGTCTTTTTCTTATTCTGGCCCAGAAAATCTTTGGATTAAAGCAGATAAAGCCCGGATTTACCAGGTTTTTCTCAACTTGCTAGACAATAGCATTAAGTACAGTCCTCCTGGTACAAGCATTTACGTTGAAGCGAAAATCTTATCAACAAAGGATAATGATCCTGCTTCCCCAATTTTGGAAATAAGTCTTATTGATTCTGGAGTTGGCTTTTCGGAGGCAGATTTACCCCACGTTTTTGAGCGATTTTATCGAGGAGATAAAGCGCGAACTCATTCTCCCCAAGATAGTAACTCCATAGGAGCGATCGTTGGTAATGGATTAGGATTAGCGATCATTGAGCAAATTCTAATTGCCCACGGTGGTTCAATCAAAGCGATGAACCATCCAGAAACTGGTGGTGCGTGGATGCAACTCCAATTTCCGGAAGTTATGGCGAACTCCTTAAGCCAAGACTATAGTTAGTAATATTCTTCACCTTTAAGACAACAAGTGTGAAAGCCATCGATTATACTCCCAATCCTCAAAGACCACAACTCGCACGCGCCATTAGGCGCTTAGAACGGGATGTATTACGCATGGGTGCCTTGGTAGAACAATCATTTCGCCTCAGCCACCAAGCGTTATTTGCTCGTAACTTAACAGCAGCTGAGGAACTCCCCCGATTAGATAAAAAGATCGATCGCTTTTATAGACAAATCGAATCAGACTGTACGGCGATTATGACGCTACAAGCGCCTACAGCCCCCGATTTGCGCTGCTTGAGTGCCTTTATGCAGCTGGTGCGAGACTTAGAGCGCATTGGCGATTATGCTGAGGATTTAGCTGAGATTGCGATTAAAATTTTTCCTTACGCGCCTCATACGTCAATGCCCGACATTGAAGCTATGTCCCTTCACGCGCAGGCGATGCTAGCAACTAGCTTAAAGGCTTTGGGGGATTTTGATGAAGCTGGTGGACGCCGTTTAAAGCATCTGGATGATACTGTAGACGATGCCTATGATCGCGTTTATCAGACTTTAGCCCAACAACGGGATGTGCCTGGTGTAGTCGAGCCAATTATACTGCTGGCGCTGGCAATTCGTTGTCTGGAACGCATGGCAGATCACGCTACGAATATCGGTCAAAGGGTAGCATATATTGTCACTGGTCAACGTTCCTAATTGATATGCCGCCCAAATCCCTGACTTCTACCCTCCGGGTATCTGCAAGAAGTCGGGGATCTAAATCCAGCGATTTAGTAAGCGCCATTCCACCCTACTATCTTCATAGATTATTTGCGCCTCCATACTTACTTAGGCTTCAGAAAATACCAAATAATTAAAAATAAGTTAATTCAATATTTTACTAAAAGCTTACCTATTCTTAAACTTACACAATTAAAGTAACAAATAAATAAATAAAAATTTTGGTTATATCTCACTGATAGATACCATAAGCAAAAGTTATTGTTATCAGAATATTTTAAATTAGTCCCTAGCTCTGATTGAAAAGAATAGACTTTCAGATATATAGGTGATTGTTAATACAAATTATTAGAGTTTCTTAATCATTTAAATAGCAAGATTCCCTGATAATTATGTAGTTACGATTAATGATGTGTTTCCCAAGTTCTACTTCAAATTCTGCTGTGTCAAATAGCTCTGCCTTGGGCAGACAATTACCTCAGCAGATATTTAACCGTCGGGAGGTAATTCCACCTCACAATGATGTACTTTGGCGGATTGAATACGGTGCAGTTCGTACCTTAACGTGGAGTGAAGATGGAACATTCATCACTCTCGGTTATTGGGGATTAGGAGATCTGATTGGCTATCCTTTGTCTAGAGTCAAGCCCTACCAAATTGAATGTCTCACGGGTGTGGAAGTAAGCATTGTGCCACCTCATTTGTGGCATCAGGATATTAATGCTTTGTTATCTCATATTCAACAAGTAGAGGATCTACTAAGCATTGTGCATCGAAAACCAATTTCGCTACGCTTATGGCAGTTTTTAGTCTGGTTAAGTGAAAAATTTGGCCGTGACGTAGATAAGGGCAAGCTAATTGATTTAAATGTTACCCATCAAGATATTGCTGAAGTCTTAAATACTACGCGAGTAACAGTTACCCGACTCCTACAGCAGTTAGAGGAAGAAGGAACAGTTTTACGTCACAAACGCCGCATTATTTTGCGCTTACCAAAGAAATTAATTAAAAATTATAGTTCAGCAGTATGCTAACTAATTGCTTGTAATAATCACAGGATAAAGGTATAATCGTTGCTGTGATTGTGTGTGAAATCCACAAAACAGAAGTGCTTAAAGCATTTTCTCATGACTGGATTATTGTAGGTGTGAGTGAAATTAAAAACATGACAAAACGATTCTGGAATCTTTTTAAGGTTAGTCCGATTGTATTAGCTGCTACATTTTTCCTTGCTAATAGTGCCTTAGCTGCTGAAGTCAATGAACAGATAACAAATGTTGAGCAGTTATCTGAAACTCAAGAGTCTAACGACATGAGTCAGGTGACATCAGTTTCTCAGTTTTCGGATGTGCAGCCTACAGATTGGGCATTCCAAGCTTTACAATCTCTAGTTGAGCGCTACGGCTGTATTGCAGGTTATCCTAACAGTACCTATCGTGGGAACCGTGCTTTAACCCGTTATGAATTTGCCGCAGGTTTGAATGCCTGTTTAGACCGGGTTAACGAACTGATTGCTACAGCTACTGCCGATTTGGTCAGTAAACAAGATTTAGCTACTTTACAGCGTTTACAAGAAGAATATTCTGCTGAACTAGCAACTCTGCGCGGTCGTGTTGATGGACTAGAAGCCCGCACTGCTGAGTTGGAAGCTAATCAGTTCTCCACTACCACCAAGTTGGTTGGAGAAGCAATTTTCGCCGTATCTGATGTTTTTGGCGACACTAGAGCAGTTCCTGGTGGTGCTCCTACTCAAGACTTGAATTATAACACCACTTTTAGCGATCGCGTTCGTTTGAACTTGTTGAGCAATTTCACTGGTACAGACCAGTTGCAAGTCCGCTTGACTGCTAACAATACCATTTCTAATGTTGGTAGCGTTGTTGGTGGTGTTGCAACCGGTACTGGTACTAACATGAGCCGCTTGTCTTTTGATGGAGATAACGGCAACGCTGTTTTTATTGATAAAATCAACTACGCTTTCAACTTTTCTGACGCGGTGCGTGTCAAAGTTGACGCTACTGGTGGTGAATTATGGGAAAACGTAAACGCCTTCAACCCTGACTTTGCAAGCTCTGCTAGAGGTGCGCTCTCTCGCTATGGACGTTTTAGCCCGATTTACCGTCAAGGTCAAAATTCTGCGGCTTTGACTGTTACTTTAAATCCTAACAAAGCTATCAGTTTGACTGGTGCTTATTTAGCACCTTCAAGTGGAGCTGGTAATATCTTTGGTGCTAATAATCCCGGTCTTAATAATGGGCTGTTGAATGGTGATAGCACCATCTTCGGTCAATTAACTTTCAAACCCAGCAAAGCCTTCAATATTGGTCTAACCTATGCCCATAGTTACTTCGCTGGCAATGCAGCTAACAGTCTCTTCCAAGGAACAGGTAGCGCTTTTGCCAATAATCCCTTTGGGGGTGGTACTCGCACTGAATCCAATAACTACGGTGTAGAAGCTACCTTTCAACTTGGCTCTACCTTGGCTATTAGTGGTTGGGGGGGTTATACAACTGCTGATGCTCTTACTGGTGCTAATGCGGGTGCAGATGCAGATGTTTGGTACTGGGCTGGATCGCTTGCTTTAAAAGACTTTGGTGGAGAAGGCAACGTTTTAGGTGTGATCTTTGGTCAACCACCCAGAGTTACTGGTGGTAGTATCAAAAATGTCGCCGGCAATACTACCTTCGACGACAGTACTTCTTATCACTTAGAGGGTCTTTACAAATACAATATTTCCGATAATATTCAGGTAACACCTGGCTTGTTGGTAATCTTCAATCCAGAGCACAACGAGGCTAACGACACTGAATATGTAGGTACTCTACGTACTACCTTCACCTTCTAAAATTGGTGATGAAATATAAGGCTCAGAATTAGATAAACAAAACCCCACCTAAAAGTGGGGTTTTATTTAGGAAGAAAATGAGCTATGTAGGATTATAATCTGGCTGATTGGATATATCTTTTGGGGGGCGATCGCTACTCCAAGCCCACCACACAGAACCACAGTGACAGTAGTAGAACTCTTGCCATTTGCGACGACGGTCTTCTGTAAGTACAGGCGATCGCCGATTTAGCCAAACTTTTTCAGCTTCTAGGCTACTTGAGTGGCAGTTAGGACAGCAAAAATTGTATGCATGTATTGCCTTATTTGTCCATTCAGGTGGGAGGGTAGCAAAAGCGTCCATGTAGTTACAAATATAGTCTTAATGGCAAGCCAAAACTTTGAGGTTTTGAATTTAGCGGCAAACGAATACTATAAAATACCGCTACACTATCAAACTGCTTCATCAATATTTTTATGGCTCGATCTGAATTTATTCAAGACTGCCAAAGCATCCATAAATCAAAGGTTAACATGAAAACTTTATTTTTTACACACCTAGTACGCTACGGCGTAAATAGAGCAACCATTTAAAATCCTTAAAAAGCCCATTCCATAATACTTTTGACTTTTGACTTTTAACTTTTGACTTCCGCCTTGCGGTACTAGTTACTATGCACATTATGGCTAATAATTAAATTTATGGAGCCAAATGTTGAAATTCGCCGTTTGTTAGATGTAATGCCAGCTTCTGGTCGGATGACGACAAAAATCGTTAGTAAGCCAGAGCAAGCAAAAGTGATTGATGCTTCCTTTCCCCAACCCTGGAACCAAGCGCGACCGATATATATTAATTTTGATTTGTGGCGTCGCTTGCCAAAGCCGCAACGAGACTTGCTGCTGTTGCAAATGGTTAGCTGGTTGACGGGGGTGAAGTGGTTTAAACCCGACATTTATCAAGGCGTGGTGTTAGCTGGGCTGTTAGGCGGATTCTTGGAAGCAGCACAGTCAGATGTAGTAGGCGTTGCTGTCGCTGGGGGATTAAGTGCGATCGCTGCTTGGAGGATCTGGCGCACTAATAAATCTCAAGAGTCAGAGTTAAATGCCGATGCCGCCGCAATTAAGATAGCACAACGGCGCGGTTATTCAGAAGCTGAAGCAGCACAGCATCTGTTATCTGCAATTGAAGCAGTAGCCAAAATTGAAGGGCGTTCCAGTTTCAATTTTACTGAGTTGATTCGTTGCCAAAACTTACGAGCGATCGCAGGTTTATCACCAGTAGGTATACCAGAAAGTTATGATAAGTAGAATAAATGTCTTTGCTATCCATTTGTAGCAACATTTAAAGTCAAAGGTGTTTATATGGAGTTTTTGAGAGCGTTCAATCAAAAACCTCTAAATTTTCAGATGAGGTTTTGGTCTTGTCTAAGCTTAATTTCTCGCTTTTTATAACTCCAGCAAGCTTTCAGTAACAACTGTAGCTTTGTGCATTTAGACCAAGACTTCTAGTGTTTAGGCAAGAAAATGCAATCCATGAGGCTCAAACTGGCTGCAATCCATGAGGCTATTCTACACTGGAATAAGAGATGTGTGTTTAACTTACTTAGATATCAAAAACTGGGGAGTTTTGTCATACCTTCTCGGTGTCGCTTATGAGGTTGATTACCTCGTATGGTAAAACTTAACTTAAATTCTGTCAGTTACGAACGGAGTTGATAGGAATGGGTACTTTAATTTTTATTGGCTTGATAGTGGTTTACGGAGGCGGGGCTTGGAAATTTTGGAATGGGTTTGGACGGACTAATTTTAATCCAACTTTCACCAATCGGATTGGTTTATCTTTGCTATGGCCAGCTTTGTTTATTACAAATCAATCTTATCGTCGAAACTTTAGAAAGGCGTTGAAGGGCTAGGGATTACTATTAAACCTAACGTCATCCGATCTGACGGTGGCATATATCTCAAATAAATATAAGCCAACAACCTCCCTTCCCTGATCGGGAAAGGAGGTTGCTGCTTTTAGGAAGGAGAGGAATTAGGGAGGGATAAATGCGTTAACTGTTGGTAAAGTATTTCAGTTGATGAATTTACTAATTATTTATGATTGGTTAATAGATGGATTGCTGCACCTACAGCTGCACCATCAACAGCATTGCCAAGGGTATCTCTCTTATCACCAGTAATTACACCAGTCAATGCACTAGCCCCAGCACCGACTCCGACATCTTGAGCAGCGTTCCGGTGACTACGATTACGAGTGTTTCTCAGACCATTTGCACCATTAACGGCTGCGCCAGTCGCACCACCCTTAACAGCATTGCCTAATACACTACCATTTCCCCTAACAGCTCCTGTTACCACATTGGTAACAGCCCCAATACCTACATCTCTTAGTACTTGGTCATCAGCAGCAGCAGGTTTTGCCGGAACTAAGGTGACACCAGCTAAACTGGCAGCCATCAGGCTGGGTAGAAGTGTGCGCTTTAGGATATTATTCATTATCTTACCTTCTCAAAACATCAAACAATTAGCTAAAAACCAAAGTTACTGGAGTCGCATAAAATCTGATTTTTTTATCTGAACAACAGCAACTATATATTGTTTGAGAACATATATATAATCGCATTTGTAAAGTCATAACTGCATCTACTGAAAGCATGAATATAGATTCAGTCCATAGAGGGCCTTGCTGATTTATTAAACTATACAAGTAATTACACCTTGACAAAAGTAACTCAATATGAGATAAAGATTTTTCCCTACTAGCAAGGGATTTCTAATGAGAAATCACGTAGTGTTTCCCCTATCTATCTAAAGATAGTTGCTAAAATAATTAAACTAACTCATCGGGGTTAATATTTAATTCTCTCAGTTTAGTAGCCAAGCGTTGCGTAGGCGTAGCCCGTCGTAGACATCGCTCCCATCCTGTTTGTAGCAAATTACCCTGATTATCCCACCAGCGCAACCAGGGTAATTCTAAATTTTGATAGCGGCCTTGCCAAATCCCCAACTCTACACCCATCGGTTCAATCGGATAATGTCCGCGTTCATTAGCAGGTATTAGCTGATATTCACCTCTAAGCAATTGATACGCCTGGACACTGGCTTTTTTCACTTCATAAAAGCCATAGAAGGGAACTCTAATTGCTTGCTCATAAACCCAAAATTTTCCTGTAATGGGTGTTTTGTCCCGTTCTTCTGAACCATCCCCTGAGACAAATTCCAACACAATCAGAGGTGCAACATATTCTTGCCATAGCACATAAGAACGGCGGACTTGACCATTTAAAGTTGGTGGTACATTTGGCACATAAAACCAATCTGGGGCTTGTGCTCCTCTTTCTGGTGGTTCAGTCATGCGCCAATAAATACCGCTATCTTGACCAATGCAATATTGTCCATTGGGATGCAGCTTCTGCAAGATTGGCTCAATAGAATCTGTCAGTAATAAACTTTCAGGATGTTCTTGCAAGTTTTTCCCAAAAGTCCCGTCAGATTCTGGTAGCTGCCTATGGTCTGGTAGGGTTGATTCAATGCCTAATGGTGTCTGTGCTGAGGTCATGGGAACCTCCTAAATATGGGGGGATAAAAAGTAATATGACATTTTTTATAGTTGGTTGCGGGCATGGGAACACAAGGCTTGCTGAATGCAGGAATGAAAATGATTTTGTAGAGCTAGCAATTCCAAGATTCATACATTTAATCAGCAACGCCGAACAAAACTCCTGTCTACAAATAGACTGCATTTGGGAACTTAGAAAGACAGAAAATGTCAAGCAAAGCTAGAAAAACCGAGATTCGGTGGAATATCTTGAATACGCCCAGGGCCAATCCCTCGGAATGCTTCTTTAAGTAAAATATCCCCAGTATACAAAGCACGTCCGACAATCACACCAGTCACGCCTTGAGGTTCTAACGCCAACAAACTCAACAAGTCGGTGATAGAACTTACCCCACCAGAAGCAATTATCGGAATAGAAATTGCTGCTGCAAGTTCTCGTAAAGCTTCTAAATTTGGACCTGTAAGTGTCCCATCCCGGTGGATATCTGTGTAAATTATGGCGGCTGCGCCCAATTCTTGCATTTGTACAGCCAGTTGAGTTGCTAAAACTTCCGAGGTTTCTAACCAGCCGCGAGTTGCTACTTTGCCATTACGGGCATCAATACCGATAATAATCTGTTCGGGAAATTCTTGGCAGAGTTGTTGCACTAACTGGGGTTGTTCTACAGCGATGGTTCCGAGAATCGCCCACTGTATGCCTAGATTAAATACTTGTTGTACGCTGGTGCGATCGCGCAATCCTCCACCAATTTCAATGGGTACTGACACTGCTTGAGCGATCGCTTCAATTGCCTCTAGGTTTACTACTTTACCTGCTTTGGCACCATCTAAATCAACTATATGCAATTTAGTAGCACCTTCATCTACCCACTGTTTGGCAACATCAGCGGGATTTTCGCTAAAAACTTGCGAGCGATCGTAGTCTCCCTGATACAGTCGCACACAGTGACCTTCTAGTAAATCAATCGCTGGAATTACGTCCATTTAACTCTTCCTCATTGCAATCCAAACACTATCTATATAGCAATCCTAAATGAGATTGTGAAAATTTTTGTTATGGTTGTCCTTGGTCATTAGTCAATAGTCATTTGCAATTTATTTAGGACAAATGACTATTGACTAATGACAGCCAACTCCAAAAATATTTCACAAATGATTTAGGACTGCTATAGCTGAATTTACTATTTTTCATTTTTCATTTTTAATTGCCTTACAGCTTGCCCAAAACCCAGCACAAGCAAGATGTTAGAAAGCGTCAAAAATAGTTCTGCACCACCGTGTAACCAATCTACATTGGCTAAAGACTTACCATAATGCAGTACAGCATAAATTCCCGCCGGGATGGTAATGGCAACAAAAACGAGAGTGCCGTAAAATCCATACAGCGCCAAACGCGGCATTTGCGGACTGCGGCTGATAAACCACAAGAAACCCAAATAGGGAAACAGTGAAAGTGCAAACAGGGTTTCTTTAGAAATCATTGCTCTGATTTAATAGGTTTTGGTTCAACAGTGTTAACAGATTTGGTAGAACGCCAAATCAAATACGCGGCTGCCCAAAGTGTAAAATTACCAACTAAAGTCATGGTAGCTTGAAGCGTTACCAGCCATTCCAGAGATTCGGCGTTGTCGAAATAATGCCAGGTACAGGCACACATCGCGCTGACTAAAGCTGGTAACATGGCAAGGGATAATCCCCACCAGCTGCGGTTATTAGTGAGTTCGCCGTAAGTCCAGATTAACCAAATGGCGACAATCCACTCAATAACGCTAGAAACATGAATAATCCAGGTGGGAATCGATAGGGCGTTCATACAGTTAGGAGTGGGGAGTAGCACTGTCAAGGTGATATGTAGCTTGAATTTTATATTTGTTTAAACAAAATCTTTACTTGTTCTTTTAGAATTTTAAAAATTCCGAGTTCAAAGGTTCAACATTCGAGTTCAAAGGCTCAAAGTTCGAGTTCAAAGGTTCAACGTCCGAGTTCAAAGGCTCAACGTTCGAGTTCAAAGGCTCAACGTTCGAGTTCAAAGGCTCAACGTCCGAGTTCAGAAGCTCAAAGTCCGAGTTCAAAGGCTCAAAGTTCGAGTTCTGAAGCTCAACGTCCGAGTTCAAAGGCTCAACGTCCGAGTTCAAAGGCTCAACGTCCGAGTTCAGAAGCTCAACGTCCAAGTTCAGAGGGAGTTCTAACTATCTTCTGCACTATTCAAAATAGAACTTAGGAATGAGTTTACCATCTGTATCGGGGACAGAGATTCATTTAACAATAGCTATTAATCCAAAATCCAAAATCCAAAATCCAAAATGGTCAAAATGCGGGCATTATTGTCTGGGTATTACGGTAAAGGTAATGGTGGTGACGAAGCTTTGTTAGCAACGCTTTTGCAAATGTTACCATCTCACGTAACGCCTGTGGTGCTTTCTGGTAATCCAAAGGAAACGCGCGATCGCTACAATGTAGAAACCTACGATCGCATGGCTCCCTTAGCTGTACTACAAGCTTTACGCTCTTGTGATGCCTTGATTTGGGGCGGCGGGAGTCTCATTCAGGATGTTACCAGTACTATTAGCCCATTTTATTATGGGGGGCTGATGGCATTAGCGCAGAAAATGGGTTTGAAAACTGTTGCTTGGGCACAAGGTATTGGCCCGTTAGTGCGCCCGCAAACTCGTTGGTTGGCAAAGCAAACCTTTAGTAATTGTACCAAAATTAGTGTCCGCGATCGCGCCAGTGCCGCTTTATTATCCGATTGGCAAATTCCTTGTATTATAGCTCCTGACCCGGTTTGGGCGTTGGAATCTAAACCAGTACCAGGACTTTGGGATTTACCTGCGCCGAGAGTTGCGGTAACGTTGCGATCGCATCCCCAACTTACAGAAATACGTCTGGCAAATTTAACCCGTGCTTTGGTTGACTTTCAAAAAGCGACACAGGCTTTTATTTTATTACTACCGTTTCAAAAAAGTGAAGATTTAAGTATTGCCGAAGCTATTCAACCACATCTTAAAGATGTTAGCAAAATTTTGTGTCTAGAAGATCCGCAACTTTTAAAAGGTGTGTTTCGCGGCGTGGAGATGGCAATTGGGATGCGCCTACACAGTTTAATTATGGCTGCGGCTGTTGGTTGTCGCTGTTTTGCTCTCAGTTATGACCCCAAAGTAAATCGTCTCATGGAAGACTTGGAAATGCCTGGGTGGGATTTAGCGAGTTTACCCGATGACCCCAATTTAATTGGTTTAACTTGGATGGAGCATTACGCCAATGGCGAGGCTTTATCATCAGAGAAAATCCAATCTTTGGTGGATGGTGCTTTACTGCACTGCGAGTTATTGAGTGAAGCTTTAAGTTAAAGAATTTCCCAAAATTACACAGATTATGGTAAATCTCAATCGTGCCAATTCTGCCAGCAATCAACCTATGGGTGCAGTTCGAGTCAAAGTCAAGCTCACGAATGCCATTGATGAAGCGCTTGTCAGTCGAGGAATGCTCAATCCAAATATGCTGCGGGTGTATGAAACAGAAGCATTAGTGGACACAGGGGCAGTACGTACTGTACTACCCATGTCTATTGTCCAGCAACTTGGTTTGAGAATTCGAGGACAGCAGATTGCTCAATACGCCAATGGTAGTGAAGAATCTATAGGAGTAACTGAACCCGTAATTATTGAATTGGCAGGACGGGAAACTACGGAAGCCACATTAGTTACAGGTAATATAGTCCTGATTGGACAGACGGTTTTAGAAACGCTGGATTTACTGGTGGACTGTAGAAATCAACAACTTATCCCAAATCCTGAACATCCTAACTATCCCGTGATGAGAATATAGACTAGTGAGTCGTTTTGCCGCTAACAATCCCTGACCACTGTACTTTTTTCTCTTTCTCCCGACGATAAGAAAAGAAATGCTCTGGAGTTTGGAAAGTACAATAAGGTGCGATCGCAATTTGTTCTGCACTAATTCCCATATTTTCCAGTTGTAAGGTATTCACTCGCCGCACATCCAACCTTACCTTTGTGGGATTTGGATCTTCTAACAAAGGTGAATTTGGTAGTTCATGCAATGCCGTTACAATTTTTTCTTCGTCATTATGTGATATGATACTAGCCCCAATTTCGGCAGCCACTTCGATAGAGACTTGGTAAACCTCACCAGCGATCGCTGGGCCCATCGCAATCCTCAAATCATCGAGTTTACTGCCTTGAGATTGTAATCGAGCGATCGCCAAGGGCACAATCTTTTTAGCAGTCCCCCGCCAGCCTGCGTGTAATGCTGCCACCCGTCCAGTTTGCACATCCCCAATTAGCACGGGTGTACAATCTGCGCTAGCGACCCAAACCGCTTGTAGAGGCTGTTCGCTCATTAAACCATCTGCCGATGCGAAATCCTCCTCAGCAGAGCTTAAGAAGCTTTCAACTTCTTGGGGGGTGAGAACAGTATTGCCATGAACCTGCTTTAAGCGATAGACTGATGCTTCTGGTTGCAATACTTCTGTGATAACTTGTGGCGATCGCGGCCAAAACTGCTGGGTAAAGAAGCCGTGATGCCAACGTTCCAGAATACTACAAGTTAGATAGGGCAGTCCTTCCCAATTGTGCCAGTGCCAAGTGTGCATCTTCAACCAAACCTAAACAGAAATCACTCATCAGCCAATCAATGCTAACTTGAACAACGGAATTTGGGTTAACTGCTGTGGGATTTAATCTGCAAAATTTGGAAGCAGCCTTGCAAGCAGGGCGTAAACATACATATTTACCATTTTCTCTTCACTTTTTTGAAAGCGTCTCCTCAACCAACCAAACTCTCTGGAACTTACTCAACCAAGGGGCTATTTCAGGAACAGTAGTAATTGCAACTCAACAATCTGCTGGGCGGGGACAATGGGGTCGCCAGTGGATTTCTCCGGTTGGGGGATTATATGTTTCCGTGGCGATTTCTTTCGACCATAAAATAGAGGCTAATGACAGCTACCAACTAACTTTTGCCACTGCTTGGGGAATTGCGTCGCAATTGCGCCAATGCGGTATAGATGTTGGGATAAAATGGCCTAACGATTTAGTTTTAAATGACCGCAAACTAGGCGGCATTTTGACAGAAACCAAAGTAAACAAAGGACAAATCACCCAAGCAGTAATTGGTGTTGGTATTAACTGGATAAATCCAGTACCAGAAACTGGAATCAATCTGGAATCGTGGCAAGCTTCCCAAGATTTCAGATCAATTTCGTGTCTGGAAATCCTAACCTCTAAAGTCTTACTGGGAATAGAATCCGGTATGGAGTGCCTTTTTCAAGAAGGAGTAAATATACTCTTGTCTGGCTATCTAGACTTGCTTACAAACATCGGCGATCGGGTGTATGTCAATAATCTTTCAGGTACAGTAGTTGGGGTAACTCCTCAAGGAAATTTACGAGTTGATTTAGAAACACATCATACAAAGGAACTAATTACACCGGAAATTTATATTGAACCCGGTACAATCAGTTTGGGGTACCATAAATCTTCCGTTTAAATTTGAGGTTTGTTCAAAATTTCGCTCTTTGGACAAGACAAACCACTAGCATCATCTCTTTAGGCTAATTACACACAACTGAGAGAACAAATGACGCAGCGCAATCATTCTGCCCATCATCGTTTGCATTACTTATGGCAGCAAGGTCTAACAAAAAAACGTTTTGCCTCAACACTACCAGCTCAGGGCCTCTGTTGGCTGAGTAGCGTTAGCCTCCTTAGCGGTGGCTTCGTGTTTGCCCAAACGGAAACACAAATAGACAACATCGTTCCCACTGTTGAAAGTTCTCAACCAACAGCAGTTACAAATCCAGTTAAAGCCTCGACTTTTAAGAAACAGACTGTTGCGCCGGAAACTCCTCAAGCGCAACCGGAATTTTCCCAACGGCGAGCCAGACTCAGACAGAGACTAGGCAAGCCAGAGGTTGCTCAATCAAAAGAGCCAGTTAGGCAATCTACACCCAAAATCGAAGCTGCTGAACCAGTTGTGATTATCAGACAGTCAAAGCCCAAAGTAGAAGCCTCCCAGGTTACTCCTGTAAGGGTGAGACAGGAAAAACCCAATACCCCTGCCCGCTATGCACCTGAAAAACTTCCAGTAGTTGCTCAACCATCAAATAACTCTAACAGCCCTGTCGCTGCAACGGCGGAGAAAACCAAGGATTATAATAACGCCTATATCGATCCTAATAGTTATGACAGTGGTGCAACAGGTACTTATCAAGCACCAAACTCTGTAATTGTTACAGAACGCTCCAGTGGTTGTCGAGCCATTTTGCCGTCAGGGCAAAGTGTATTAGGCGGCGTTTGCGCCAAAGTACCCCAAAGGAGTGTAGCTGATTCTAATGGTAAACCAGCACCTAATTGGCTCAGAAGAAGTCAAAATGCCCAATTACCAGTAGTTCCACCCGTGCGGCAGATTGCGACTACTGGCAACACCAGTAAATGGCGTGCTGCTCAAAGTGGTTCTAGCGGTGTCACCAAGAGCGCATTTCGCCCGAATCGGTTTATCCCAACTCCCAGCGAGTTCAGCCCCACAACAGTGAGTGCAGCTCCCATTGCACCGAGTGGTGGGACTTTACCGCCACCAATGGCAGATGGCAACATTGCACCCCGCCCCAGCAACGTAGCTTACGACTTCTCACTGGCATCAGTATTGCCGCAAATCCCCTACATGGGAAGAGTCGCCTATAGTGGTACGGGAATGATGTATCCCTTGTCTATTCCCGCTCCCATTACTTCTTTGTTTGGTTGGCGAGTTCATCCAATCACAGGTAATCAACGCTTCCATGCTGGTACAGACTTAGGTGCGCCTACGGGAACGCCAGTTTTGGCAGCTGCTGCTGGTCAAGTGGAAACTGCTAACTGGTTGGGTGGTTATGGTTTAACCGTTACCCTGAATCACAAATCAGCTGAACAAACTCTCTACGGTCACATGTCAGAAATCTTTGTTCAACCTGGTCAGTGGGTACAACCTGGAACTGTCATCGGGCGAGTTGGCAGCACCGGGAACTCCACAGGTCCTCATTTGCACTTTGAAGTCCGTCACCTAACACCGAACGGGTGGGTTGCTACTGACCCAGGCGTGGAATTACAAAGTGCCCTCGGTCAGTTAGTGCGAGGCTTGCAAACCGCCCAGGTAAGCCAGCAACCAGGCAGTTAGATTGGGGATTTGGGACTGGGGATTGAGGATGAGGGAGATGAGGAGGATGAATGAGAAACCCATGCCCCATGCCCCATGCCCCATTCCCCATTCCTAAATTACAAATACCCGTGTTCTGCTAGGAATGCGGGTGTAATGCCATCTATACTATTGTTATCAGTGGCTTTGGTGTGGGGTTTGCCAGAATAAAGGAATTTTTCGACGTATTTGCCGAGAATATCCCCTTCTAGATTCACCAAACTTCCAGGAACCAAATAGCCCAGATTTGTCTCGCTGTATGTGACGGGAATTACCGCCACCTTGAATTGGGAGAGTTCTGGCTCATAAGCGGCGACTGTGAGGCTGATACCATTGACAGCAATGCTACCTTTGGGGACAATGTACCGTGCGATCGCTTCGGATGCAATAAAGGTCATTTCCCAAGAACTAGCCGTTTGTTGGGCCACTAGCAATCGACCGATGCCGTCTACATGACCCATCACAAAATGACCCCCAACTTTGCTGCCTACCTTTAGCGACGCTTCTAAATTGACATATCTCTGTTGCGTTTGCTCACTTCCCAGAGTGGTGCGGCGTAGAGTTTCCGGTGAAGCCGTGGCAATAAACCCCTCTTTTAAAACTTGTTCCACTGTCAGGCAAACACCATCTACAGCAACACTGTCACCATAAGCCAAATCTTGCATAATTACTTCACCCGAATGGCTTACACAAGTAATTTGCCAAGAATCGCCCCCTAAGGGTTCCATCTTTCCTAATGCTTGGATTAATCCTGTAAACACGGCTTTTTTGTCAAACTAACTCTATTTATTGCCTAATTTTGCCTGAAATCAATTGGTAATTGTCACATAAATCTCGAACATCCAAGTATATTTTCTGACTTTTTTTTGCATAGGAATATTAACACATTAGCATCCTTCACAGGGCATACTTGGGTAAGAAGGTTATTGTCTAAGAAGACCAATTTGACTTACTCTGGTTTTCACCACAAGTTCGGAGTTTAATAGAAGCAATTATAGAGAACGAATGCTTATGTTTATTACTGTCACCAAACCGCCTAAAAATGGGTGCTATTTATTACACGGCATCCAAGGCTCTCAAAGCATTGTAGAGGCTTAGGCAATGATTGAAATGAAAGTCGCTGGCATAGCATTAGATGCCATAACCCGCAGCCCGATTGTCCTTTTGAAAGATTCTTCAGATCGGCGGGCTTTGCCAATTTACATTGGTCAGGAACAGGCTAGGGCAATTATGGGCGCACTGGAGAATCAGAAGCCTCCTAGACCCTTAACTCACGACCTGATTGTAAATCTTCTAGAGACTTGGAACATGACTCTAGAAAAGATCATTATTCATTCCCTGCAAAAAGATACATTTTATGCAGCTTTAATTGTCCAGCAAGGCGAAGTCAAAAAAGAAATTGACGCGCGTCCTAGCGATGCGATCGCTATTGCCCTCCGTACAAATACTCCCATTTGGGTAATGGAAGAAGTGATTGCTGATGCTTCTATCCCTGTTGATCGCGATGCAGATGAAGCCGAACAGCAAGCCTTCCGTGAATTTATTTCTAATCTCCGTCCTGAAGATTTGATCAAGCGCTTTGGTAATGGCGACAGCTAGGAAAGTGCTGAGTGCTGAGTACTGAGTGCTGTTAACGGGAGTTTAGCCCGTGCTGAGAAAGAATAGAGAATCTAGAGAATAAAATTAATTTCTTTATTCTTTCTTTTTCACTTTGTCATTCTTGTAGAGACACTATTAATCGTATTTCTACTCAGGACTCAATTTATGAAATACCGACGCTTTGGAAAAACCAATCTGCGCCTCTCGGTTTTTTCTTTGGGAACAATGCGCTACCTGGCTGATTTTGAAAATGCTCACCAGACTATCGAAGAAGCCTTAGCGCTAGGAATTAATCATCTAGAAACTGCCAGAGGTTACGGCAAAAGTGAAGAATATCTTGGTAGGGCGCTAAAAGCTGGGTTGTCAGTACCCCGAACGAGGCTTTATGTCACTACCAAAATTTCAGCCACAGCAGATGCTGACACCATGCGTCGGTGCATCGACGAATCTCTAGAACGATTACAACTAGATTATTTAGATTGCTTAGGGGTTCATGGTTTGAACACTTGGCAACATTTGGAGTGGGTGCAAGCTAAAAATGGCTGTATGCAAGCAGTGGAGGAAGCTGTTGCTGATGGCCGAGTGCGACACGTTGGTTTTTCCACCCACGGGCCATTAGAAGTAATTCAGGCAGCAATCAATACAGATTTATTTGAATTTGTCAATCTGCACTATTACTATTTTTTTCAACGGCACGCACCAGCGATTCAACTAGCTACCCAAAAGGATATGGGCATTTTCATTATTTCTCCTGCTGATAAGGGAGGACGCCTCTACACGCCACCCCAAACCTTAAAAGACTTATGTCAGCCGTATTTACCCTTAGAATTAAACTATCGATTTTTACTTACGGATACTCGTATTACTACTTTGAGTATAGGCCCAGCTAACCCAGAGGAATTAAGGGAACCTTTGCAAATTGCTGACCATGATGCAGAGTTAACATCAGCAGAAATTTCCACTTTCTGGCGGTTAGAAAATCAGCAAAAACTTGCTTTGGAAACTGATAATTGTAGCCAGTGTTATGCTTGTTTGCCCTGTCCAGAAAATATCAATATTCCAGAGGTATTGCGGTTACGTAATCTCGCAGTAGCATACGACATGAAAGACTATGGCCAATATCGTTACGCAATGTTTGAAAATGCCGGTCACTGGTTCCCTGGAATGAAAGGCAACCGTTGTACAGAATGTGGTGACTGTTTGCCTCGCTGTCCAGAAAAGTTAGATATTCCAGCTTTGTTAAAAGATACTCACCAAAAATTAAGTGGGAAAGCAGGTCGGAGATTGTGGGGATAAAAATGTATATCAGGAGTCAGAATCCAGAATTTAGAATATCCGTTAACCTAAGTATGAGAATCACCACTTAGTCGCACACCCGTCATTCTCGCTCCTGAGTTCTAAGTTATTTTTTGGTAAAATTAATAAAGATTAAATAAAGTCAAGAAGATTCGCCCAAGCTGGGGTATCTCGCGCAAACAAAGATGAAGATTAAAAAAAAAGAAATATCCTACGCCAATCACTGACGGTTTTCCGTTACAGTGGACGGGCTGTAAGCTTAGTATGGACTACTAGCCGATCGCTTACTATTCTTCTGGCAAGTTTAACTTTAGTGGCTGGTCTTTTACCGGCGGCGATATCCTACATTAGTAAGTTAATTGTTGATGCAGTGGTATTTGCATCTCAAGTTAATTCACAAAACAATGGTTTTGTCAATATTTATCCGTCTCTATTTTATGTAGGATTAGAAGCGATCGCTGTAATTTTACTAGCAGGTAGTCAACGAGGCATCATCATTTGTCAGTCTTTATTGCGGGCGCTAATGGGTCAGCGAGTAAATGTACTCATCTTAGAAAAAGCGCTGACACTGGATCTTAGGCAGTTTGAAGATTCAGAATTTTATGACAAATTGACCAATGCCCGACGAGAAGCATCAGTTCGTCCTCTTTCCCTAGTAAGCCGCACCTTTGGATTGGTGCAAAATGCCCTTTCCCTAATTACCTACGGCATTTTGCTAGTACATTTCTCAGTTTGGGCAGTGGTGGTACTGATTTTGGCAGCTATGCCCGTATTTATTGCGGAAACAAAGTTTGCTGGAGAAGGCTTTCGCTTGTTTAGTTGGCGTGCGCCAGAAACTCGTCAACAAAACTACTTAGAAAATCTGCTAGCAAGAGAAGATTTTGTCACAGAAGTCAAACTCTATCAGCTGGGAGAGATGCTGCTAGAACGTTACCGCAACCTGTTCGAGCAACTCTATGGCGAAGACCGTGATTTAACTCTGCGGCGAGGACTTTGGGGGTATCTGCTGAGTTTAGTCAGTACTGGTGCTTTTTACCTAGCTTATGCTTGGATTGTGTTGGAAACAGTGCTAGGTAAGATTTCCTTGGGAGATATGACAATGTATCTTACTGTGTTTCGCCAAGGACAATCTACTTTCTCCAATGCCCTCACTTCTATTGGAGGGATGTATGAGGACAATCTATATCTATCAAATCTTTACGATTTTCTGGAAGAAGAAGTACCAAAATCTTGGGGTAAAGCAACTATTGGTTTAAATTCCCAAGATGGTATCCGTTTTGAGAATGTCTCATTTACTTATCCGGGAAGTTCCAAACCAGCATTGAGAAACATTTCGCTGCATCTGAAACCCAGAGAGAAACTGGCAATTGTGGGTGAAAACGGTTCCGGTAAGACTACCTTAATCAAACTACTTACCCGACTCTACACCCCGGACTCTGGGCGAATTTTCTTAGATGGCTTGGACTTGCAGGAATGGGATGTGGATGTATTGCGGCGTCGCATTGGTGTGATTTTTCAGAACTTTGTCCGCTACCAGTTTACTGTGGGGGAGAATATTGGCGTAGGCGATGTAGAACATCTCGAAAACAAAACACAGTGGCAAACTGCTGCCCAAAAAGGCATGGCCCAATCTTTTATTGACCAATTACCTCAAAGCTTTCAGACTCAACTTGGTCGTTGGTTTAAGGGAGGACAAGAACTTTCTGGGGGACAGTGGCAGAAGATTGCTTTATCTCGTGCTTTTATGCGATCGCAAGCAGATATTTTGGTGTTAGATGAACCAACATCAGCAATAGATGCCCAAGCTGAGTTTGAGATTTTCAATCATTTTCGCGCTATTACTCAAAATCAGATGGTACTTTTGATTTCTCATCGCTTCTCGACGGTACGGATGGCTGACAAAATTCTAGTTATAGAAAACGGGGAAGTTATAGAACAAGGAACTCACGAAGATTTGTTAAAGCTAGGAGGACGTTATGCCAAGTTGTTTCTGTTACAAGCAGCTGGTTATCAATAGGAAAAGAAGCTAGTAGACTTTGTGAATTTAGATAGCGATCGCTCACTTTGTAAAAGCACATAATATCTCTATCTAACCACGTTAAACTGCTCAGTAAATATGGGTCACTAGACGCTCCGTATCGTTAAACATTGCTACCTGATAAAATTATGCAAATAACAAAACAGCGATACTATACCCCAGAGGAATATTTAGAGCTAGAAGAAATTGCTGAGTACAAAAGTGAATACATTGACGGGCAAATAATTCCTATAGCGGGTGGAACAGTAAATCACAATCAAATAGCACTTAACTTAAGTACTGAGTTGAATTTTGCTTTTAAAAAGCAGAACTATCGCGTTTTCATGGGTGATGTTCGTTTATGGATACTCCAAAAGCGTACCTACACCTATCTAGACGTGATGATTCTGGCGGGTGAACCGGAGTATTTCAACAACCGGAAGGATATAATTGTCAACCCACAGGTCATTGTGGAGGTTTTATCAAAATCTACCAAAGGCTACGATCGCGAAGATAAATTTCAGGCTTACCGAACTATTTCTACTTTCCAAGAATATCTATTAATTGACCAAACTCGTATTCATATAGATCAATTTTCCAAAACCAGGAAAAAGCAATGGACGCTTCGTGAATATGATGAAGAAGATGAAGCGATCGCACTTGTAACCGTACCATTTGAGATTTCTCTACAAGATTTATATAATAAAGTGAAGTTTGAGCCTGTTGAGTCGGAAGCTGAAAGGACTGATATTGAGGGATTGGAATAAGTGCAATGCACTGTATCTTAAAAATATTTAAGCCACTTTTAACGGTTTTTGAGGAAAAGTAATTGGCTCTGGCAAAGGTTTTCCTTGCTCTTCATACCATTCAATCAGAGATTCAATTACCTCTTGCCCGTGTTTAGCGGCTTCTTCATAACTCTTACCATGAGTGTGGAATTGCTGCCAAGGGAATTCCGGTAAGTGTACTAAGTAGCAATTATCCTCATCTGACCATTGAATTACCATACTGTAGCGATCGCTCATTATTTTTCCTCTATTTGTCCTAGTTGCTTCAAAACACGATTGACTTGCTTTTCCAAATATCGGGGTGCATCGTCTCCATCTTTTCCAGCAATGGTAACTGGTTCATCAGGTATCAATGAGTGAGTCCAGAAGGTATGACTACCTTTTGCAGGACGATAGACAAACCCCGCCTTCAACAAAATTGCTTTTAACTCTCTAATTTTTTTGGGCATCTACCCTCAATCTAAATCGCCATACTTATTTTTGTCTATTAAGCTGAGGAAGCGATCGCTTAATTTACCCCACTTGACAAAGGCGATCGCTTGATTGAATTGAGCGATGCGTAGCCTGTGTAAAGTACATATTACCTCCGAGCATTAACTTGCTTTACCTACTTCACTCTTGACTTACCCTTTACAGTAGAAGTTGAGTAATCAAAAGTGTGGTTATTACTTAAACCGCATTGATGTAAAAGGATAAATTTGTTGCTTCATAATAAGTAGAGTTACAATGTGGCATTGCCCATTGCTTCTAGCTAGAGGGCATTGTCTAACCTACTTTTAGATAACACAGCAATGATGGATTGGAAGAAACTTCTGACACCAAAAAGACTTGGCAAGACTGAAGCAGAAAATCCCCAGTTTGATCGTACTCCTTTTCTGAGAGACTATGATCGCCTAGTATTTTCCTCACCTTTTCGTCGCCTCAAAGATAAAACTCAGGTTTTTTCGTTATCTACAAATGATTACATTCGTACTCGTCTGATTCACAGCCTAGAAGTTTCCTGTGTCGGTCGATCCCTTGGTAGGATTGTGGGTGAGAAAATTATAGACACACACAAGCTTAATGACTATGGGTTCAGTGCTTCAGACTTTGGTGATATTGTCTCTGCTGCTTGTCTAGCTCATGATATCGGTAATCCTCCCTTCGGTCATTCTGGAGAGGATGCTATCCGTACAGGATTTGAATCCTGGTACAACACTGTTAACCATGTAGAAGAAGAACTTCTCAGCAAGTCTCAAAAAGCTGACTTTGATTCATTTGAGGGCAATGCACAGGGTTTTCGTATTCTAACCAAGCTTGAAATGCCGCCTACAAAAGGCGGAATGCAACTAACCTGCCCAACTTTAGCTGCTTTTACAAAGTACCCTAGAGAATCATTACTATCAGAATCTACCTTAAACGGTTACTCAGGTAGAAGCGTTAAAAAATATGGTTTCTTTCAGGCAGAAAAAGATTTATTTGCTGAGGTAGCAGAGACAGTTGGGCTAATTCGCCGTCATGATAATGCAGCGTGGTGGTCTCGACACCCGCTTGCTTTTCTTGTTGAAGCAGCCGATGACATTTGTTACTCGATTGTTGATGTAGAAGATGCCCATCGTATGGGTTATATCTCATTTGAAAAAACCAAATACTTGCTTAATAAAATTGCAGATATTGATATTAACAAACATGATGAAAGCGACGTAGAAAAAGTTAAGCGACTGCGTGCTAAAGCTATTCATAATCTCATAGGGCAGGCAACGGACATTTTCTTTGCACACGAGCAAGAAATACTTTCTGGAGAGTTTGACGAAGATTTGTTATCCCGAAGCCGTTATGGAAATGACCTAGAGGAAATTCTGAAGGTAACCCGATCATCTGTTTTCCAGCATCGTAATGTCGTTAATATCCAAATAGCGGGTTATGAAGTTTTAGGAAAACTATTTTCTGAGTTTGTTAATGCTATTCTGCATGATAGCAAAAAAGCAAAGTTAATCTACCATATGCTTCCCAAGGAATATCACCCGAATTCAGATGAAGATACCTATAATAAAATTCTTAGAGTTACAGACTATATCTCTGGCATGACTGATTCTTACGCTACCAGTTTATTCCAACAATTTAGCGGTATTTCCTTGGGATAAAGTGACAGCGATCGCACCATCCCCCAATAACTTAGATAAAATCACTATGGTGCTAGTTAACCCTCCCTAAATCTGATGAAAAGCGATCGCTCTTGTAAACGTAGATACTTCTGACAACTTGTAGAAATTCCCTTAGTACAGGTGTCATATCTTCTTCCCGCCACACTATAGCCGTTGCTACTAATGGTGTTTTCTCCTCCAGAGTACGATAAACTACACCAGTTCTCTGAAGATTTTGCAGTGAAGACGGTGCGATCGCAATCCCCATTCCTGCTGACACCAATCCGATAATCGTCTGCATCTGAATCGCTTCTTGAGTCACTTTTGGACTGAAATTTCCTTGCTGACAAAGACTTACAATTTGGTCGTAAAGTCCGGGCCCCAAATGGCGAGGGAACATGATAAAGTTTTCGTTTACTAGCGATCGCACTGAGATACACTCTTGTTCAGCTAAGGGATGAGTTTCCAACATAGCCACAATTAAAGCTTCTTGCTGAATGCACTCTTGATTGAGTGTATTGTCTTCTAACGGTGGATGGGCAAAGCCTAGATGAATGCGGCGTTTCTGTAGCGCTTGCTCTTGCTGAGTTGTGGTTAATTCCTGCAATACTAACTCTACTTCTGGAAACTGTTCTCGAAACCGCCGCAAAATCACAGGAAGCAAATCGTAGGTTACCAAACTAGTAAACCCGATTTGTAGTTGTCCCTTCTCACCTTTTCCTGTTCTTTGGGTTAGCTCAATTGCCTTTTCCAGTTGAGCTAAAAGTTGATAAGCTTCTTGCAAAAAAACTTGCCCAGCTTGTGTTAGCTGTACCTGTCGCTTGGTTTTGCGCTGAAACAGTTCTACCCCCAATTGTGCCTCTAGCTGTTGAATTTGCTGGCTTAAGGGCGGTTGAGCGATGTGCAGTCGCTCGGCGGCTCTACTAAAGTGCAGTTCTTCAGCCACAGCAATAAAGTAGCGCAGATGTCGCAATTCCATTTTTTTGATATTTTATAAGTTTCAATTTTATTTAAATATATATTGGACATCTGAAAACTACCTGCGTATGATACTCATATAAATATCGCAGGAAGTTAGAGCGATGCAGGAAAAGTATACTCCAGGCTATTCGAGCAATGCGACGAATTTCATGGCAAAACGCAGCTTAGATACTCATGGTGCATTTTTCAAGCCTTATTTACGTCCAGGGATGAAATTGCTAGATTGTGGCTGCGGCCCTGGGACGATCTCTTTGGGTTTAGCAAAAGCAATTTTCCCTGGTATGCTTACGGGTATCGATCGCGAACCTTCTCAAATCCAGATAGCTGCTGAGAGTGCTCTCACCCAAGGTGTCAGTAATGCTGATTTTTTGGAGGGGAATATTTATGCTTTACCCTTTCCAGATAACTCATTTGATGCAATCTTCTCCCATGCGTTGTTTGAACACCTCCAAGAACCAGCGCAGGCGTTACGGGAACTGTGGCGAGTTTTGAAACCGGGGGGAATTGTTGGGCTTCGTAGTCCTGACTGGGGTGGGTTTTTGATTGCACCGTCTACATCAGAACTGGACAAAGCATTTTCTTATTACAAGTGGCTCCAGCAACACAATTCTGGTAATCCTGACGTAGGTAGAGAGTTACGCGCTCTGCTGCGCCAAAGTGGGTTTATTAATATCAAAGCTTCGGCTTCTTATCAATGTTCTGAGCCGCTGAGTGAAGGTACAGAATATTTGGCGCTGCGAATTGAGGCTTCTGCAAAGGTGGATGGAGCTGTAGAGAAAGGTTGGACTGATGAGCTATCGCTTACAGCAATGAGCCATGCTTTACGAGAATGGAGTCAGCACCCAGATGCATTTTTTGCTAGTGCTTGGTGCGAAGTTGTGGGATGCAAAGGTTAGATTAATCAAAGATTTTCTAGAGAATTTGTGAGAAAAACTTGCGTGTTCTTTCTTGTTTGGGGTTGCTGAAAAAGGTCTCAGGGGTGGCTGACTCGACGAGGGAACCACTATCTATGAGAATAACTCGGTCGGCGACTTCACGCGCGAATCCAACTTCGTGGGTTACGACTACCATCGTCATCCCATCACGGGTGCGACGGCAATTAATGCGAGTATTGCAACTACGCTTTGGCGAGGTTCCAGCCTCAGTGGTAGCAAGGCTGGAGAGTGAGAGTGTGGAACAATTAGAAAGTCTTATGGATACAGCGATCGCTGTCAATTCTTTGGCAGAATTTATGACAGTTCTATTTGATTAAGAGAATACTAAAAAATTTTGAACTTTAAGCGATCGCCGACAGCAGAGCGAGTTAAAACTCCCAACTGATAGAGCCAGTTATTGTCAAGGGCGCACCTCTTTGAATATAAATTCTTCCACCGTCAGAGCCGCTGAAATAGTCTGTATCAAATAGATTGCGGATATTAATCGCTGCTTTCAAACCATCTCTTTTGTAGTAAAGTGCCGCATCGGTACGCAAGTAGTCCTCTAGGGTAAAGGTATTATCCAAATCTCCTGCTACCGTGCCCACATAAAACAGCCCTAAACCAAATCCCAAACCCTTTAGATTGCCCTGCTGGATCTCATAAGTCGTCCAGAGGCTAGCTTGATTCTCTGGTACACCAATCAATTTGTTACCTACGGCAAAAGCTCTATCCTTGGTGACTTCTGCATCGGTGTAGGCATAGGACGCAACCACCTTCAGCCCTTGCAAAATCTCACCTGCAATATCTAACTCAATCCCGCGACTTTGTTGCTCCCCCACCTGAATGGAAAATCCACCAGGGTCATTGGGATCGCGCGTTATGATATTCGACTTGGTAATTTGATAGGTTACCAACGTTGTCGAAAGCTTTCTGTCTAGAAAGTCAGCCTTAATGCCCGCCTCATACTGAGCTCCCTTAGTCGGCTCAAAAAATCTACCGTCAGGGTTACGGCTAAATGCATTGGAAGGGTTGAACGATTGGCTATAGCTGGTATAGAGAGAAATCGATTGGCTGGGCTGATACACCAATCCGATCCGGGGGCTGAACGCACTATCATTTAGTATTGGAGTTTCAGTAAAAAGGTACTCTTGTGAAACCCAATCAAAACGCCCACCAATTAAAAGTTTCAGGTTATTTAGAAGAGCAATCTGATCCTGAAGATAAATCCCGTAACTTTGAGTATTCTGGTACGGAGGAACAGCAAATTCAGCAAATTCGGGTTTTGGAATATTGTAGTTTGGATTGAAGATATCAAGATTGGGAAGATTGGACTCAACAAAGCCAAAAGTATCCTCACGGCGACTGATATCAAAGCCGACTAAAACTTGGTGTGAAATCGAGCCTGTATTAAACTTCCCAAGCAAGTCTATGGTTCCAGAATAGACATCTCCACTAAATTCACGTTTGCCCGCTACAAGTTCCAGGGAGCGATCGTCCACTAGATTTGATGGAGAAACATTTTGTTCTTTGGTTCTACTAAGAGACACAGAAAGATTGTTCCGAATCTGCCAGTTATCGCTAAATTTGTGATTCAGCGTGTAGCCAAATTTTTGAGTAGTGGTATGCCTATATACTTCATCAGGATAGCCCAAATAGCGACTGCGAGGTAGCTTCCTGCCGTCGCTCAAGAGTACATCGAGACTATCGTAAGGATCTGCTGAATAGTCAAGGTATTCATAATATAGATTTAGGTTTGTCCGATTCCCTAACTTCAACGTGATTGAGGGTGCGATTTCTATCAGGTTTTCGCTAACAAAATCTCGAATACTGTTTGAATCTTGATAGCTCGCAATGAAGCGATAGAGAACATTTTTGTTGGCATCCAGGGGTCCTGATAAATCGATAATCGGCCGATAAAAGCCATAATTTCCCGCCTCAAATGCAAGCCTGTAATAGGGATCGCTGAGGGGTTGTTTGGTGACAATGTTGACAATTCCGCCTGGTTCAAAGGCTCCGAACAAAACCGAGGCAGGTCCTTTGAGAATTTCTACCTGCTCAATTGTCTCAACGCCTGTGAGTCCATATAAATTAACATCTCGAAAGCCATTTCGGAAAGTTCCTGCCTGTCCAAAGCCGCCAACTCCTCTGATGATCAGATTTGTTGTATTTGGACCATAAAACTTTATGTTATTGACAACGCCGCTGACCGTTTCCACTGCCTCACTCACAGTTCTCACGTTGCGATTTTCCAGCACCTGTCGGGGTACGACCTGAATCGATTGGGGAATATCCCGTAAGGGTGTATCCGTTCTTGTTGCAGTTGAAGCATTAGGAACGCGATAGCTATCTTGCTCTCCCGTCACGACCAACTCAATTGGTTCATCAGCTTCAGCTGATGGTTCCGCTTGTGGTGTTTCTGGCTGCGGCGGTGGAGAAGTCGCCGTTGTAGCAGAAGTTATACCAAAAACCAGACCTGTATTATCATCAAATAACTCAACCGTGGGCAAAGCCTTTTCACCAACCACTGTTACTCGCACAGTATTTGCATCAATATTCGTTGCTGTAATTTCAGTAATTTCAGCAAGTGGTTTCTCGGAACGAAATGTAAAAGCATCGCCCGACGGTAAACGCAACTGCCCACCAGTTATATCAACGATAAAATTATTACCAGCACTGCGATTTGTGACTTGCAGTTGAGTCCCTTGAAGCGTCTCTAAAATCACCTCCACACCTTTGTCGGTGGGATTAGCTCTAACTCCCGTTATTGGAATTGTCGGCACGGGTGTGGTTTGCGGTGTATTAGACTGCACTAGTAATTTTTGAGCGCTGGTGATGGGAATTTCTAACTCGCTTAGTTGCCGGATTTTTTGATTTTGCCAATCCTTATCGATACGCAAGTAATCAGGCACTGTAAACGAGTTATCTGAATCTCCCTGCCGCTCACCCACATAAAACAGCCCCAGACCAAATCCCAAACCCTTCAAATCACCCTTTTGGAACGAGTAGGTTGTCTAGAGGCTGGCTTGATTCTCTGGTACATTGAACACTCGATTGCCTATGGGAATAATGTTATCTTTGGTGACTTCTGCATCGATGTAAGCATAGGATGCGATCACTTTCCAACCGGGTAATAACTCAATCCCTTGACTTCGTTGCGCTTCTGTAAATTGCCCCAAATGGGAATAGCCCACAGCATGGGCAACTTCTGACACTTGCATATCTCTGTACCGCAGCAACATCTGTGCCTGCTCCATACGATAGTGATGCAAATAACCAAAAACTGTGGTGCCAAAGAGTTCTCGAAAACCCCGTTGAATGCCAGTTGTGCCAGTTCCATCATTGCAGGCGGATTGTTTAATCGCTGGTGTAAAATGTCTCTAGCATGGTAGATTCGAGCGATCATGTCTGGTTTCAGTGGTACTAAAGATGAAATTTGTGCCTCATCTGCCGAAATTAAGTCGAATTGCATTGCTAGCAGTTCAAACACTTTTGCTTGCAGATACTAAGCATTTCATTACACCGTGGTAGGGACAATTCAATATTTGCTGCACGGTGACTTGCATTGCTAAAATCACATCTGGATAAAATGATGTCTTCCATTTGTTTTGTTTAATCAAGAGCTTTAAGTTGGGAGCAATTTGCTCTGTGTCTCTGGGCAAAAACGCTGCCAACACTTTAGGTTCAATCTCGACGTTAATGAAAGTCATACGCTCTGATTTTTTACGCTTTGATGTAAAAGCAGGTGAGAGCCCATTACCAGATAAATAAAAGCGTTTCCCACCAAGATTCGGATGCACCTCATCACCATAGATAAATCCAGATGAAAAAATTATAAATTGCACTAGATGATGATTGCAGACAGGTATCTTGAAAACTATATCGTCGTGAAATTCATAGTCACAAATTTCCAGTTCTACACCCGGAGATAACTTCATACTCCGACAATACCCTAGTCCCAGACATTTAGGCAGTTCGTCGAGTCTTTCAAATTCCTCAAGCAAGATGTTGTGGCTTTGAGGATTTTGATTCTGTTGACACCACAGATCCTCCCAATCGTCTAAAGAAAGGATGATTGTCATCTGAAAGCTTAGTGCTAAAAATTTTAATAATTCTACCAGAATTACTGTCTATTATTTTCGTCAACTAGTCGTAGCGATCGCGTTTACTAGTCATTTTTATTTACAACGGAGAAATGACTAATGACAGTTTTAATGAGGGCATTTGACTACTGGCTTAACTGTCTTTCTAAGCGCCGAGAAGCCAACGACATTGAGCAACAAAATACCCAGTAAATTAATCCAATAATAAACTTCTGCATAGCGACCGAGAAACTGTGGTTGTGCCAATATGGAACGGGCAATACCTGTGAGTTCCACCAATCCCACCAAAGATTAGAGTGAAGTGTCTTTAAATAAGCCGATAAACTGACCAACGATCGCAGGAATAACGTTACGTAAGGCTTGAGGTAGCGTTTGCGGAAATCTACCAACTAGAAATAAACGTAAATTAACCTGAATTACCGCCCATTGTGCTTGAGTAGTTGCCCAAATTATAATTCCTCGCACTACCCAAAACAACAACACCAAACAGACAACAGTTAACAAGCTGTTGTAGCAACTACTGAACAGGTTTTTACGCAGCCAAGTTAATTGAGGATTTGTCATTGGTCATTGGTCATTAGTCACTTGTACTGAGCGAAGCCGAAGTATTGGTCATTAGTCTTTGGTCAAAACTCATATTTCAAGCTTAAAGGTGCAACTTTCGAGTTCAAAGGCTCAACTTCCGAGTTCAGAAGCTCAACTTCCGAGTTCAAAGGCTCAACTTCCGAGTTCAAAGGCTCAACTTCCGAGTTCAGAAGCTCAACTTCCCAGTTCAGAGGCTCAACTTCCCAGTTCAGAGGCTCAACTTCCCAGTTCAGAAGCTCAACTTCCGAGTTCAAAGGCTCAATTTCCGAGTTCAAAGGCTCAACTTCCCAGTTCAAAGGCTCAAATGTCAGCTTCAACAGTTTCCTCGTCTCCCTCATCTCCCCCATTCCCCTCATCTCTCTTTAATTTGCACAGTGCGATTAAATAAATTCATAACTATAGAGATGGTCAAACTCAGGGTGAGATAGGTGAGCATAATCAGTAATATCACTTCTACGGCTCTCCCTGTTTAGTTAAAGGTAGTGGAGGCGACAAAATAAATATCGGGGTAACCGATCGCGATCGCTAAACTGGTATTTTTCGTCAAATTAAGATATTGACTCGTCAATGGTGGAATAATTACCCGTAAGGCTTGGGGAAAAATCACCAGCCGCATTGTTAACCCTGGTTTTAATCCTAGCGATCGCGCGACAGACATCTACATCAATGCCGCTGTATTTACCATCAGTTCCCACAAAGCTAAACCCTGGCACTTCACCGCTGACACCGCAAATTAACTGACCACGGCTTTTAATACTATCCCAGCGATTTCGAGTTGCTGGTGCTGCTGGAGTACTGGGTGTATTTGATGTTTATGCTGACTCTCCACCACAAGCAGCGATCAAAAAGACTAGGGGTGCGATCGCTAGAATTAATACTGATTTACGCATCAACATTGATACTCGACAATCAAAAATGTATTGCTCACTACAATCATTCTGTGAAAACAATTTGTTGCTTGTAATATAAAACTGTATCCGCATATGTGCTATATTTATTCACTTTTAAAAGCAGTATTTGAAGTTTTTACTTACATTTTTAAAAGCCTCAGATGCTATGTATAAATTATTTACACTTTGCTTAAAGTTTCAAATTTAATTAAAAATCTTCCCACCATGCTTGAGCTAGCAAGATATTCATTCAACCTAGAAAAGAATATTAAAATTTAAGCGAGTTAGTGCTATATCCTTCACTGGCTAAGATTTGAAAAATAGTAATTATCGTTTCTTTAATAATCAGCAAGAGTCATTCAAAAAATATCATTCATAGTGCCGAACGAGCGTCTATTTTTCTTATCTTCAATGCCCCATGACGGCAGTTGCTCCACTTGGGGAAACCCCAGACGCTCGATGACTCGCTACCGCTTCGCTATCGCCCTTGGCGTCTCCCCGCAGGAGTTGACCGCACTGTCTTCCCCATGCCCCATGACCATACCCAATACCCTAATTGCATACTTCTATGGGATTAGAAGTATCCACACCAACCCAAACAACTACCCCTAGCAGGTTAAACTAGGTCTGGTAACAACTGCTCCACGTTCTTGAGGCTTTTATGGGAGCTAACCTCAAACAGATTGCCAACTATTTAGACAACCTTGGTTGGGACTACCGTTTTGATGATCAAGAAGACCGAATTATAACAGGTGTGGAAGCTGATAACTTAGAAGATTTCCTAATAGTTGTCCAACTGGATGAAGAAGGAAAATTTTTTCGGGTATTTGCCCCTCAAGTTCTGGCAGGAATCCAAGACCATCCTCACAAGGCAGCTATCCTCCAGACAATGCTTGCCATTTCTTGGGAAACCAAAATGTTGCAATGGGAGTACGACCCATCCGATGGTGAAATTCGTGCCATTATTGAGTTTCCTTTAGAAGACTCGATTCTCACAGAAAGACAATTTCACCGTTGTCTGAGTGGATTAGTTCAGATTGTGGATGGCATAGCAATACCTCGCCTGCAAGAAGTGATGGCAACAGGTCTCGATCCGGGGAATATAGAACTTGGGGAAAGACTATTACTCAGTATCCAAGAAGAAGCCCCAGGATTGTTAGATTTACTAGAAAAAGCAATGGAAGCGCGAAAAAAGCGAGGAAGTTTTCCTAGTGAGTGAGACGGATCGTTACTTAAATAGCTATACTCCAAAGTGATACCCTCACTATATACATGAAATTTTCTGGGGCTGGATATTATGACATCCTATGCAACCTCCTCTGCCAAAGCGGAAATGAGCGAACTCCGGCGGTTGAAAGCCTTACTACCACCAGAACTGCAAAGCTGGGTCACGATTGAAGGCACAACTGAGGTCAATCCACCCCTGGTTCGCTGCGAAGAAATTGGTAAAGACCAGGTAGAAATTCAAATTGATTTGGTGAAATGGGATGCCCTCGCAATGGATCAGCGTAATCTGCTGTTCTGGCATGAGGTTGCTCGCGTTCAAAATGACACAATTCCTAAAGATGGTTGGGAAATGGCAGCACTAGCCATCGGTTTAGGTGGTGCTGTAGGGGAATTGTGGGTACAAGATGGATTGCTGCTGGTGTTAGCTTTGTCGCTTTGTGGCGTGTCAGGCTGGCGACTGTACCAAAAGAATAATGGGGAAAAGCAACTAAGAGAATTGCTCAATGCTGATGAGAAAGCGATCGCTTTAGCAACTCGTTTTGGTTATAGCCTCCCTAATGCCTACAAGAGTCTCGGTAGCGCCTTGAAAACCCTGATTGATAATACTGCAAGTAAACGCCAACGGTCGAGATACGAAGCAAGACTCTCTGCCCTCAAACGCAGTGCTAATAAAGCAAAAGCTAAATCCAAAACTCCAGATGAGGGCGCACTGTAGAAACTAGAAAGTAAGTTGGGTGGGTAATACCTACCCCCAAAAACTTAAATCAACGTCAGTTTGACGAACCTCTCCCTGCCTTGAACTTTAGTTCAAGTTTCTCACCGAGTCAGGGAGGCAAGATTTTACCTAATAAAACCTCTTAGTGGTCTTTTGATTTGGCTGATTAGACTGCCTAGTAAGGGGGCTGCTGCCTCCCTAATTAGCGACAACAGCCCAATTACGATTTCATAAAATCTTACTTTTTTCTTGACTGCATCTTTATCAAACTGAAATTTTACAACTGGTTCAGCATTTTATGCGTTTGGGGGATCACGCGCACGTGCTTGACAAACCCCTTCATCAAAGCTTGCCACGTCAAAACTCGATCGCTGGAAGGCGCAAGTACAGGTACTGGAGAAAATTGTTCTGATACAGCCAAAGGCGTGACAGGTTGTAAAAATACTGGGATATTTGGACTAACCTCTGCCACCAACGAAGCTGAACGTTCCAACTCGGCGGGATCTGTGTTTTGAGACACAATTATCTTGACAAAAACATTTAAATATGAGTCATAACATAACTGGAGAAATTTACTATGTTCTTGCCAATGACTTTCGCCGCTAACACTGGGCAATTTTAAATCCATACCTACAGAGTCTAAGTATGGGATAATCATTGCTAGTTGTTCTGGGCGATGTCCGCCGGTTTCTAAGTATATAGGTAGACCAGTTATGGCTCGCACTTGGGGTAGAAACTGCGTTAGAAATGAGACATGAAGAAGTGGTTCGCCGCCAGTTAAGCTAATGCTATCGTGTAGACAAGGTAGATTTTGCTGTTCCACCCATTCGATTAATATGGGTAATGGGACAGGGTTAGAGTGAATTTCAAAGTCGCGCAATCCAGGCGATCGCTCTATCCGACAAGTAGTAGGTGCATTCCAAGTGTGGGCACTATCACAAAAGTGACAGCGCAAATCACACAAAGCAAAACGAATAAATATCTGACGTGTCCCTACATTCAGTCCTTCCCCTTGAATGGCAGAAAAGACCTCAATCAGGCGTGCGGTAGGTGTAACCGTATTTTTAGCAATCATTTGATGAGAGCAACGCGATCGCGCTGCGTCGGCACAACAGCAAGGATGTTTTTTGGCTTCTTGTTCTATTGTGAATCGTCGCTAGCGATCTCCAATCTCAGCCCCGGTAAATAGCAGTTAGTCCTGATTACCACTAATTCCGATATTAGGTTAAGTAATTTTGTAGGACAAAGTAATGTTTGGCAGATTACATTATACATGGCAACGAAAGTGCAGAGCTTCATGACTAGCCAACCGACAGAGGTCGATTTTCCAGTTAATTCCCTAAACGACATGGCTATAGTGCAGGTGCCGACGCGGTTGAGCGTGCTGGAGGCTTTAGGCTTTAAGCAAACCTGCCAAGGCTTAATTGGGCCCAATTCACATCCCAAGCAAATCATCATTGACTTTCACCAAACTACTTTTATCGATAGTAGTGGTTTAGGTGCCCTGGTAAGTAATTTTAAATACGCTCAGACTAAGAATATTACATTAACACTGCGGAATGTAACACCTCAAGTCATGGCAGTCCTAAAACTCACAGGGTTGGATCAGGTTTTTTCTCTAGAGCTTCTGGGGGATAAATCGTTAATAGAACAAGATGACGTCGTAGATAATCGCAAGACAACTTCCCGTAAAGTAGAGCAGTTACCCACCACTCACCCTTCTATGGCATCTTGGATGAAACGGTTCTTAGATATTGTTGGGTCAATGATTGGTTTATTAATTACAGGAATTTTGTTTATTCCAATTGCGATCGCTATTCAAATTAACGATCCCGGACCCATTTTCTTTAGTCAAATTCGTTGTGGTTGGATGGGGAAACAGTTTAAGATTTGGAAATTCCGCTCTATGTGTGTGGATGCAGAAGCGAAGAAATCCCAAGTCAAAAACCAAGTGCAAGGTGCTTTTTTCAAGAATGAGAATGACCCCAGAATTACTAAGGTAGGGCGCTTTTTACGGCGAACTAGTCTTGATGAATTACCCCAATTTTGGAACGTCCTCAAAGGAGAGATGAGTTTAGTAGGCACTCGACCACCTACACCCGATGAAGTGGAACGCTATGAAGTACCTGAGTGGCAACGTTTAGATGTAAAACCCGGTATGACTGGCGAATGGCAAGTAAATGGGCGTTCTACAGTCCGTAGTTTTGAAGATGTAATTCGTCTAGATTTGCAGTATCAAAAAAATTGGAGTTTAATGTACGATTTAAAGCTAATTTTCAAAACTATAGCTATTCTGTTTAATAGAAACAGTGGTGCTGTTTAGTTAATTATCCTTATTCACAATTTTTTGATAACTCGCAACTCTCACGATATTCTTAAATACACCCAAGCCTATTTTAGGCTTGGGTAAATTTTAGGTTTATTTACCAACTCACTACTGAGCGCTGAGTGCTGAGTGAAGAAAAAGTACTCGGTACTGATGTACTTGGGTTTTAGCCCCGCCCCTTGTGGGTGGTCTTTCAACTCAGCACTCAGCACTCGGAACTCAGCACTCTTCATTGCACTACGCAAGTGTCATCCTCTGCTTAACATTGACATAAACAATGTTAAAATCGCGGGTTTAAAAACCTAAATCTAGGAAAGCTGAACCAGCAAAAAAGGAAAAAATACAAGCGCGATCGCCCATTCTCAATTAAAGGCTAGATAATTGTTTAATATATGGTTAAAACTCACCTGTCATTGTTTGATCCTCAATTTCTAATAGAGGATTGCTGAATTGCTTTTCTACTAATTCTGTGAGAATTTGATTACAATATTTAAAAATTTCTGTGTTTGTAAGATAAAGCGTTTTCATGATTTACCTATCCTCAAAACAGTAGTCGCAACGATTACCATATTTTTCAGCTTAATACAAAGGCGCAAAGAAAAACTCTGCGCCTCTAGATGAACTTAACCCACGAACTTCTCAACACCAACTACTTCAACTTGTTGCACTTCTGGCAACAAACGCTTCACACCTTGCTTAACAAACCTCTGCAAAAAACCAATTTGCTGATTTTGCTGAAATACCTTTTGCAATGTTTGCCGCAAATTATCCAAATTTAAACCAGTTCCAGAATCTATCGCTATTTCCTGCTGTTGGAAATACTCAACTAGACTTAACCCTGCGACTCTAGTCAGATAAGCTGCACTTACTCCCTGCACTACGCCACCAGCAACAAAGGTAAGGGCATTACTTTTCAGAACAGTACTAATAGCCTTTGTAGAAAGTTCAACTAAACCCAATTTCAGCATTAAACTTCCCATTGTTCCAGCTACGGTTTGTGCCTGTTCTAGGGAAAATTTTTGCTGATAGATATTACCCAAATCCATTACCATTTGAGCATTAATTGCCGCAGTTGCCAGAATATCAAAGGCTGGTACTGGATTAGCAAAGGCAGCGGCGGCAGCTATCCACTGATATTGTTCAATAATTGGGGTGGCGCGATCGCGTCTGGTTCCATTCAGCCAATTTTTCGCTTCAGCTTTCAACAATCCGGCTTTCCTCATGGTAGTTACCCAAACTAGCCGTTGTCCTTGCTGTGCCAAAACTTCACCCAACTGTTGAGTTAACTGCTGGATATCTGCTGCTGGTTGTTCCATCCACTCTTGCACAGAACCATCAGCCTCATGCTTTCGGACTTTGATGGCAATGGGAGAGGCCGCAGTTGCAACTACATTTGCCTGCATCCGCTGTTTCAATGACAGCAGGATGTTGGCGCTTTCATCAGTTAAATACTGGTCTTGTTTGTTGAAAACCAGCATATTAGGCTGATTTGCTGCCTTTAGCTGCTGTAGGGTTTGAAATTCTGAGTCTGTCAAATCACCGTTTGTCAGAAATAGAACAAAATCAGATTTTGCTACTTCTGCCAAAATAGCCGTATCTGAATTTTCACCCACTTCTCTAAACAAAGGTGCTGTCTCTTGTAGAGACACGAAATTTTGTGTCTCTAGATTTTGTAGCACTTGAATTAAAGTGCTTTTACCCACGGATTTCCCGCCAGTCACAGCTACTTTAATTTTTTGCCTGTCTAATTCCAGCAATAATTGGGCAACTTGTTCTCTGAGTGTCTCTAAGGCTGGATGGTTTTCTGCTTCTTGTGCTAGTTGGTTAATTACAGTTTCAGTTTTAGCGATCGCACTTTCCACAGTCGCTCGATCAACCACCATACCATCTAGCTGCTTTAAACTGTCTTTGGGGCGATTTTGCTGGAATAACCACAAACCACCACCTACAGCTAAAGCACTCAACAAACCAAACTCACCCACCTGCACTATAGAATCGTGCCAACTGTCCAACATCCACAGAGAAAAGGAAAGTCCCAATCCTCCCACTAAAATTGGTCGCTGCAACTTCACAACCATGATTCTCCGCGCCTTTTAGATGGCTATTTCTTCCAGAATAGATCAAAATAAAACAAAACCCCGCAATCTTTACTGATTGTAGGGTTTTGTTTGATATTTTATTTGGTGGCGGGAAGTGGATTTGAACCACTGACCTTCGGGTTATGAGCCCGACGAGCTACCAGGCTGCTCTATCCCGCGTCGCTCTTAACTTTTATAGCATAACTTATAGTCAAGAGTTTGGCAACTACAAAAATGATAATTCTCCAATTACTTCTAAACGCTTGTATTTTCCCAAGGTGACAAATGTTTCTGAGAGGCTTTCGGCGGCGCTGGGACTAATCCACCCCATTTGCTGGAGTAAGTGAATAGCAACAGCATATTTTGCTCGTTTCGCCCCATCCATGACTTTGATTGCCAATCCCAAACCTTCACCGAGTCTACCAATGCACTGCACTCCTTCGGCACCAGTTTTGCTGACTAGTTCTCCTGGAGTTAAGCGCATCAGTTCCGTATCAAATTCTCCATCTCCTGCTACCATCGCCGGGTGATGAGTCATAGCACGGACGATGCGCTCCATATCCAAGTTGGTACTAGAGGCTAACAGTGCATATAAAGATGCCATGTGACCGAGTTGCATCAGATAAGTTGGTGCGCCACAGTCGTCATGAGCGCTGATAAATTCTGCTGCTGGCATTCGCAGCAACTCTGCTACTTTGCCCAAAATTAACTGCTGTATTGGGTGCTTGCGATCCAAGTAGTTATTCAAGGGCCAATGGCGTTGCTGACAAACGGCTAACATTCCTGCATGTTTTCCAGAGCAATTGTATTCCAGGGGACTCCGTTTGCCTTCAGGAATTGGACACTGGAGTATAGTCGGGTCAAGATCCGCCCGCCAAAGGATGTTAAATACCTGTCGGACTTGATCTATTTTTCCTTTATGGGAACTTGTGATAATTGCTAAGTCGCGATCGCTGAGTTGATAGCGTTCCAGTGTACCTGTTGTGGTGACAGCGAGTGCCTGAAATGGTTTGAGGGCTGAACGGATAAATGCAGCAGTTTCAGAATTTCCGGCAACAGTTAGAACCCGTCCTCGTTCGTCGCAGACAACAGCTTGGACTATATGCCTGGATTCAATAATACCTTCCCGCAGCAACCGGACTTCCAGTGCTGTGGCTTGAGTTCGTTTTCCCATTGTCATGGGTTTATATTTATCACCTTTTTTAATTAATTAGTCATTGGTCATTGGTCATTAGTCATTAGCTAAAGACTAATGACCCTTCGGGTGACGCTCCTACGTCGCTACCGCAACTCTTAGAGACGCACTCGCGTTCGCTAACGCCAAGGGAGAAGACCGCACTGGCTCACCAATGACCAATAATTCTTTAAAACAAATGCCAACCTATAGTACCAGTAACGTACATTCCCGCCAAGCCAGCAAAGGTAAATTGTAACCGCCGTAGAATGGGTTTAATTTCGTATGCAACAATTAAGCAATCGCGGTTGAGCACTTCCTGTGGCTTTGTCCAAGTTTGACCGTCGTACCAGCCGGACTCTTCATAAAATACTGTGGGACTACAAAGGCGATCGCACACGTAGAACCAGCCTAAGTACAACCTTACCAGTATCAGCACTAACCCAACACTTGCTCCGGCTGCACCGCAGAGAAGAAAATGTGCAATATACTTGTGAGGGGGAAAACTTGCCGCAGCTATCGGCCCTGCAAAAAGCCAAGATAAACCCCAAATCCAAACAAGTTTCGTGATATACTCGCGCCAATCTAAAGTGGTATCACGAAACAGCCAGGAAGTTTTTAACTCTTCGTATTCATTGAGTGGTTGTTGGTCTGTAGGAACTGGGCAATTAGAAACCGAAGACCTAATCATGTTGGCTTACCCTCACCCTCATCAGATTCTGGAAGGGAAATACGTTCTGCATGAATCCAGAACGCTTCTAAATTATAAAACTCCCGTTCTTTGGGCATCATGATGTGAACAATCACATCACCGTAGTCTTGTAGTACCCAACTCCCCTCGATTTTGCCTTCTGTCCTTAAAGGACGGCGTTGCAACTCAGTTTCGACTTTTCCTTCAATTGCTTGAGCGATCGCCCTAACCTGTACCCTAGAATAGCCAGTCATCATCACAAAGTAATCAGCTAGGTAAGATACCTCTGCTACTTTGAGCAATAAAATCTCACCTGCTTTGCGGTCTGATGCCGCAATCGCGATCGTTGCAGCTAATTTTTCGCTCGCCTCTTCGGTTTGGCCGTAGCTTATTACCGCACTCTTCGTCAGTGGGACAGATTGCAATGGGAAATTTCCTTGGAAATAATCAGTCATTAAACCTCAGGTGCTTTCTTCCTTTTGAAACAATTGTTGACATTTACTTACAAACAACAAACAATTGATCTGACAAATGTGTCAATAGGTTTTTTTGAATACTAACAAAAAAATAGGTGTCTATGGGCCTCGTTTAATAATTGGCTGTTTAGATTTCGATATCCGCAACTGCTGAAAAGCTGATGGTTATTGTGCAGCAATAAATCAACCAATAGCTTTTCAGCAAGAATTGACAACGAAAATAATCGCAGATTCATCAAACAGCATAATATGTAATATGAAGAGTGCTGAGTTGAAAGTGCCTCGGCAAGCGAGTTAAAAGACCGCTTAACATCGGGTGGGGTATCAACCTTCTCCCGATTGCAAGATTCCGCTTAACGTCGGGCGGGGCAAAAACCCAAGTGCGAAAGTGCTGTTAGCGAAAGCGGGGCGTTTAGCCCGTACTCTTTTTATTACTCAGCACTCTCAGCCGAGGCACTGAGTATGGTAAAGCTAGTAATTCGCAGATAACGGGATATCTAGGCTTTATACTGTTTGCTAAAAATTACGACATAACACAGCATACTAATGACTGGTCTAGCAAAAGTGCGATTTTTATACGTAAAGTATTAAATATTGTAAAATACCTTTTAATCGATTACCCACCGATTGAATGAAGTGAAGCCGTGAGATTTTAGTTCAACAATCCACCTAAAAACCTACTTGTCTATCGCTATCGGATTTTTAGTAAAATTTTTTACCCTCAATATCTTCTATTACTTAGATATGAGGGCATAATTGCAATTTCTACAGATGCAGCATAACTTTGCTACAAAGATTAAACTTCTTGTTTGGTAACTATCCCTGTAGACTGAATTGCTCTACGATCTGCTGTCAATGAGTAACACAAAGACTCATACTGATTTAAAGCTTGCTCAAAAGCATATTGCTCAACGGCATATTGGCGACTTTTGTAACCCAGAGTTTTGACTTTTTCGGGGTTTTCGTACAAATCTAAAATTGCCATTGCTAAAGCTTGGGGATCTTCTGGAGGAACAATAACTCCGCCGCCACTTTGCCTAATGGCTCTTGCTGCCGTACCATTGTCGGGCACAGAGGCAACTAAGGCCCCTCCACTAGCAAGTAGCACTTGAATTTTTGACGGCATATTGAAGGATACAACATTTTTCTTTTGCACCACTAAACCAACATCCGCAGCTGCTAACATTTGTGGCAAATCTTTGCGGGGTTGAAATGGCAGTAACAACACATTATCTGCGCCGCAGTCTAGACATTCTTGTTGCAATCGCTGTAGACCTTTTGCCTCTCCAACGATGACAAAGACAATATCTGAGATATGGCGCAAGACAGAAGCAGCTTTGACGACGCTTTCTAAGCCTTGGGTTAGGGCAATGTTACCAGAATACAGTACTACAAATTTGCCGTTTAGATTATGTGCTGTGCGGAAAGCATTATCTTTTTTAGGCAAAGGACGGATAAAATTTACATCAACCCAATTGGGAATTTGCACAATTTTGTCAGCTTCTACGCCCTTAGAACGCAAATTGTCCACAAACCCATCAGCAATGACGCTAATTTTACTGGCACTGCTGTAAGCAAATTTTTCCAATAATGTAAACAACCGGATAAGTAATTTATTTTTCAGCAGACCGACATGGACGGCTGCTTCTGGTAAGATATCTTGTAGATTTAAAATAACAGGACAAGCACGTAACCATCCTAAAAGAGCTACTGGTACACAGCTTGGCAAGGATGGCGATGTTGAGATAATCACATCTGGGCGCCAACCCATGAGGGAGGGTACAAAGCTAGTGACTACGAAACTAGCATCTAATAACACCCGATCTAATAGGTTGGGTTGTGGACGAATCCAAACGTAACTGCGTTGAATTTGAACGCCATTTTTGTATTCGTTGACATACCATTTGCCCCGATATTCCTGATAAATTTGCCGCTCAGGGTAGTTGGGCATAGCGGTAACTACACGCACTTCATGCCCACGTTTCACTAGTCCCTCTGCTAATTCAGTCATCAGTGGGGCAATACCAATCGGTTCTGGATAGTAGTTGTAGGAGTAAATTAAAATCCGCATAAAATTTAGTCCGAAGTACCCCGGTTTTTTATTTAATGACAAATATTTGTCTGGAATATTATTTGGGCTTGTAAACCTCTATATTTAATTGTGACTCCAGACTCTTTCTCTGTCAGGTATTTTCCTTAAAGATTGAGTAAACTTTCAGATGTAATACTTAGAGGAACTGTAAACTTTTTTTACTATTTAAGTAGTTTTTCAATTGTTATTTTTTGATTATTACTTACGTAGAAACCCTAAGTATATTAGATTTTACTAACCCTTAAAACCAAATTGGGATAGTTAGTATTAACTCTCTCTATAAGTGACGCACATAAGCCATTTTTCTAGAATCTGAATACTAATAATACTTTTTGCTCGTACTAGTAATTCAATGAGCGATCACCCTTGTATTTTCTCTTTTTTTGCTGGCTCAGGTTTCCTCGATTTAGGTTTTGAAACCAGCGGTTTTAATATTGTTTATGTCAATGAAATCTTCGCCCCATTCATCGCCGCCTATCGCCATTCGCGAGAAGTTCTGAAAATGCGATCGCCTGAATATGAATATCATCATGGTGAAGCAGCAGATGTAACAAAACTTATTGTTGGAAAAGAAGCACAACACCTTCAAGAATTAGTCAAAGACTGCCGCAAATCTCATAATATAATTGGTTTCATCGGTGGGCCTCCCTGTCCTGATTTTTCTATTGGTGGAAAAAATAGAGGAGGTTTGGGAGAGAATGGTAAGCTTTCCGCTTCATACATTGAATTAATTTGCCAAAACATTCCCGACTTCTTTTTATTTGAGAACGTTAAGGGTTTATGGAAGACAACAAAACACCGTTTATTTTTTCAATCCCTCAAGCAAAAATTACACGAAGCAGGCTATATATTAACAGAACGACTAATTAATGCTATCGAATATGGCGTACCCCAGGATAGAGAAAGAATTATTTTAATTGGTTTCAAAAATAATTTTCTTCAGGACATAGGGATCAAAATTGGTAGTGAAAAGTTACTACATGAGGAATATTTCCCTTGGGATAATTATATCTTATATCCTCACGAAAAAGTTTTTGCTTCCCCTTGGCGTAAGTGCGATCCATTTCAAGAAAATTCTCTAATACCTTGTCCTGATGGCATACCTGAAGAATTAACAGTTGAATACTGGTTTAGAAAAAATAACGTTCTGAAACATCATAATGCTGAAAACTGTTTTCAACCAAGGGCAGGTATCACAAGATTTGCTGCTATTGATGAAGGAGATGATTCTAAAAAGTCTTTCAAGCGTCTACATAGATGGCGTTATTCTCCGACAGCTTGCTATGGAAATAATGAAGTACATTTGCATCCTTACAAAGTCCGGCGAATTTCTGTAGCAGAAGCTTTAGCTATCCAATCTTTGCCTGCAAATTTTGTACTTCCAGAAAATATGTCACTTACTAATATGTTTAAAACTATTGGTAACGGTGTCCCATATTTGGCATCGCAGGCATTAGCTCAAACTATTATTAACTTCTTAGGACATAGTGTAAAAAACCCTGTTGATATTCCTAGTATTACTACTACTAAGGGTTAACTTAAATACTTGCAGTAATTCCAGAATATCTGTAAAGCCAATATTAAAGACAATTCAGCAGCTTGTTTTCAGGATAAACTCGTAATAAATGTGGTTTAATATATATATAAGAAATGTTTTAATTTTTTATAAAGTTTAATAATCAATCACTGGCAGAAGACACGATGGCAGCAGACTATCCAGACATTGATATTGCGCCATTTATCGATCACTCCCTGTTAACGCCAACGGCTACTCCAGAGCAGGTTGAGCAATGGTGTGAAGAAGCATATAGATTTAACTTTGCGGCGGTTTGTCTGTTCCCTGCTCATGTAAAGCAAGCAGTCGAACTCCTCCACGGTAAAAACCCGAAAGTTTGTACAGTGATAGGCTTTCCTTCTGGTGCAACGACTTCAGCAGTGAAACTGTATGAAGCTCAAGAAGCGGCGGATAGTGGGGCCACTGAGTTGGATGTAGTCATGAATTTGGGCTGGTTAAAAGCTGGCAAAACTGAAAAAGTCCACCGAGAGATTGCCGAAATTTGTGAAGAGACTGGGCAAACAGTCAAGGTAATTTTGGAAACTAACCTGTTGACAGATGCGGAAAAAAAAGTAGCTGCTGAAATAGCTATGGAGGCAGGAGCAGCATTCTTAAAAACTAGTACAGGTTGGAATGGTGGTGCAACTGTGGCAGATGTGCGACTTTTGCAAGAATTGGCAAAAGAAAGGGTAGGAATTAAAGCTTCAGGTGGTATTCACACTATCAATCAAGCCCTAGACTTAATCGTAGCGGGTGCTACTAGATTAGGTACATCTCGCGGTATGGATTTGATCCGCCAGCGCGATAACCTGGGAAAGGGTGAATAGTCATTTGTCCTTTGTCATTTGTCCTTTGTCATTTGTCCTAATCTAATGACCCTTGACCAATGACTAATGACTAAATAACTACTAATGACTAGTGACTAATGACTAATGACTAATGAGTAGAACCTACAAAGCAACTGGTATTAATCTTAAAACCCAGGCACTGGGAGAATCGGATAAAATAGTGACGATTTTGACACGGGAATTCGGTCTAATTCGAGCCGTGGCTCCAGGGTCACGTAAGCACAACTCCAGCCTGGGCGGTAGGAGTGGAATGTTTGTTGTGAATGAACTATTGATTGCCAAAGGGCGATCGCTTGATAAAATTACTCAAGCACAGACGTTAAAAACTTATCCTGGTTTAGCTAAAAATTTGGGAAAACTGGCTGCCAGTCAATATTTAGCAGAAATAGTTCTGTGTGAAGCTTTGAGCGAACAACCCCAAGAAGAACTTTATGATTTGTTCAATGAACATCTCTATCGCTTAGAGGCGGTGTCTAGTGCAAATCTATCTGGTGTTTTGGCTCATCTGGCTCATGGTGTATTTCACCTTTTAGCCTTAGCAGGACTGACGCCGCAAGTGCAAATCTGTTGCTTATCTCAGCACCCCCTCAAGCCAGACTTTACAGACCCCAACTGGCAGGTAGGATTTAGTATCCCTGCGGGTGGAACGGTTTCCTTAGAAGCTAGGGAACGTTTACGAAAAGAGGGGGAGAGGGAGATCAGCGCACAGAGGCAAAGGAGCAGGGGAGCAGGGGAGCAGGGGGAGATTAATAACCAATATCCCATGCCCAATGTCCCATCCTCCATGCCCAATGCCCAAACAATTGTTGTGCATCGGCAAGAAATACCTGTGATTTCTAGTCGTTTGGGTGCTATGGAACTAGCTTTGCTTCAACAGCTGTCACAACCAGAGATAATGCAAATTGATGGTGCTAAAGATTATGACTGGTTATCTATTGAGCAGATTTTGCGCCAGTATGCTCAGTATCAATTAGGCCGCCCTATTCGCTCTGCTACCTTGATCGACTCTTATTTTGCTGCCAACCATGATGCAACCGTCTGATTTGGATAAGAAAATCCTGCCTTTGTCACCAAACCTCGCCAAAAAACAGAATAGGGTATCAGATCCTACAGTCAGGAATCACTTGAGTGCTGTTCCCAAGTCTACACCTAGTCAAATGAATGGCCAAGAAATGTCCCCAAAAGATGTTTCTAATAACGATCAAAATTGGACAGAGGAGATCCCAAAAACCGATCTTCCAAACCAATCAGAAACACAATCTGAGGAAAAATTAACCACTGCTGAGGTAGATAGTAACGGCGCTAGCAATGGGCATAATTTGCCAGTAGCCACTATCCCAGAAAAAGAATTACCGAAATTAGATGGATCTGGTTCAGGTGGAGAAGCTATTGCAGGGAATGTAAAACAGCTAGGATTTTTACCTGTATTAAAAAATCCTAATTTCTTGGCTCTTTGGGGCGGTCAAGTTTTTTCTCAACTAGCAGATAAAGTTTATTTAGTCTTGATGATTGCCTTGATTAATACTCAGTTTCAAGGAAGCAATCAGAGTATTAGTGGTTGGGTATCAGTCTTGATGATGGCTTTTACTATTCCAGCCGTATTGTTTGGTTCCGTTGCTGGTGTATTTGTCGATCGCTGGTCGAAAAAGGCTGTGCTGGTGGCAACAAATATTTGGCGTGGCATCCTGGTTTTGTCAATTCCCTTCCTGCTGTGGTTGACTCATGACTGGAAACCCATAGGAGTGCTGCCAGTGGGTTTTTTGATCATTCTGGGTGTGACTTTTTTAGTTTCCACGCTGACGCAGTTTTTTGCGCCGGCGGAACAGGCGGCAATTCCCTTAATCGTAGAAGAACAGGATTTACTCTCGGCAAATTCGCTTTATACGACAACGATGATGGCATCTGTGATTGTTGGGTTTGCTGTTGGCGAACCATTATTAGCGATCGCCGATGGACTTTGGCTGCAAATTGGTGGTAGTGATAGTTTGGGTAAGGAACTTTTAGTTGGTGGCAGTTATGCGATCGCTGGACTAATTTTGTTCCTCCTGGCAACTAAGGAAAAACACCACCATCCCGATACAGAATTCCCTCACGTATTCTCTGACTTGCGAGACGGTTTTGCCTATCTCAAAGCAAATCAGCGCGTCCGCAATGCTTTGCTTCAACTGATTATCTTGTTTTCTGTCTTTGCAGCATTAACTGTTTTAGCCGTTCGGATGGCGGAAATAATTCCCAACATGAAAGCCTCTCAGTTTGGCTTTTTACTAGCAGCTGGCGGTGTTGGCATCGCTGGTGGAGCAGCAATTCTAGGCCAATTTGGTCAACGCTTCTCCTATACTCAGCTAAGTCTATGTGGTTGTATGGGTATGGCAGCATCCCTGATTGGTCTGTCAGTATTTACAACTCAGCTGTGGCTTGTCTTGTTACTGGTGGCATTATTGGGCATCTTTGGGGCACTAGTGGGAATTCCCATGCAAACTGCAATCCAAACAGAAACACCTCCAGAAATGCGTGGTAAAGTTTTTGGCTTGCAGAACAATGTAATTAATATTGCCCTGTCCTTACCTTTAGCATTAGCTGGTGTCGCAGAAACCTTTCTGGGATTACAGGTAGTTTTTTTGGGATTAGCTGCGATCGTCTTTTCAGGAGGTATATTAACCTGGTATAACTCCCACAAGTAGTTATCAGCTAACAGGAGTTATTAATTATTACCTTGACGTAATTAATAATTTACTTAAAGCTTTTGTGTTCGTGGTAAACTGTTGCCAGTGAAAATTTATCACATACTTGCCGGATATGAATCTGACATTAGTCAGAATAAGTTGTTTAAATATCAGAAATTAACAACTTATAACTAAAATAAATAAAGCCATAAATCCACTAGTTTAATTAGCTAACAAGAAGCTTTTTAAACTAGTAGAAAGTTGTGGAAATTTTTAATAAATAAAAAAACCAGCAAGTATAGCTAGATAAAAGAAAAATCACAAAGGACACACAAGTAATAAGATTAAACCTGCTTTTCTTACAGCTAAATAAAGAATGCGTATAGCCTGGATTGGAAAAAAATCACCTTTTTGCGGCAATGTCACCTACAGTCGAGAAATTACAAATGCTTTGCTAGATAGGGGACATCAAGTTAGCTTTCTTCACTTCGCCCAGGAAGAGTCTGAACCTGATAATTGGCCAAATCTTCGAGAGGTTTCCCTACCTTTCATTTACAAGTCCCAGGTTTACACAATTCCCACTTTTAAAGCCACCAAAGTTTTAACCGATTCACTGCGAGAAATCAAACCAGATGTAGTCCATGCTTCCTTGACATTATCTCCTCTAGACTTTTTTCTACCGGAAATCTGTGAAGAACTGAGGTTGCCCCTAGTTGCCACTTTTCACACACCATTTGCTGGCAAGGGGGCAAAGCTGGTATCGGGAACACAACTTTTGGCTTATCAGCTCTACGCGCCTTTTTTAGTTAACTACGATCGCGTGATTGTATTTTCTCAAATTCAGCGAGAATTATTGGCAGGGATGGGCGTAAGGGAAGAAAATATTGCCGTAATTCCCAACGGTGTTGATACCACCAAGTATTCTCCAGGACTTTCTAAAATCAAAGCAGAATTTAAAGCCGAACGCTTGTTTGTCTATCAGGGTCGCATAGCGCCAGAGAAAAATGTTGAAGCTCTCCTCCGGGCTTGGAAGCAGTCGGCAATGGCGGCTGGTAGTAAGTTACTAATTGTTGGCGACGGCCCTTTGAAGTCTTCCTTAGAGCCGTTTTTTGGTTCAGAATACGGCATTATCTGGTTGGGATTTGTCGCTGATGAAGACCGACGCATCGAAATTTTGCGAGGCGCAGATGTATTTGTTTTGCCTTCATTGGTAGAGGGTTTATCTTTATCTCTGTTAGAAGGAATGTCATGTGGATTAGCTTGTTTAGCAACAGATGTGGGTGCAGATGGAGAAGTATTGGAAAAGGGTGCAGGTGTCGTTATTAGTACCAAAACAGCGCGATCGCAGTTGAGAACGCTCTTGCCAGTGTTGCAAGACCATCCAGAATTAACAACCTTACTGGGGCAAAAAGCTAGACAGCGTGTATTAGACCGCTATACCCTTAGTAAAAATATTAGTCTGCTGGAAGAACTTTATAAAGGAGTTTTAGCACAGCGACCTCTACCGCTAAGTCGTAGAGCGTAAGGAAAGGGAATAAAGTGCGATGCCTACAGTGGTCACTGAGCTTTGCCGAAGTGTGGGCTACGCCTACGCATTTTTACGCTCATTATTGTTCTCCAGATGCATCAGGTGCAGTTTAGCTTTTCTTCATCAGTCTTATATTCGGTTTTAACCTTGCTCCAATAATCAGCACATAAGAGTGGCGAAATCCCGATATTTGGCGAGTAAAACTTTGGCAGCTTGAAAATATTCTTAATACTCAAAGAACAGATAGTGTTCGCCTGAAGGGGTGACAAAGAAGCTAAAAAGCAGATTGGATAAGGAACATAGCACGCAGACCCTTCTGAAAATAGGGTAATTTATTGGGCTTTAAACGCATAAGCTCATG
>NZ_JABXKF010000001.1 GCF_017115165.1 Nostoc sp. LPT
AACTTCTCGCTGTGCTTGAGTCTCAAGCTCTTAAATACTAATTAGATAGTCAGGGCTACTACCTCAGGTGATCAGGACAACGATATTCTGACTGGTGGCGGTGGCAAGGATAAATTTGTCTACAACTTAAACTATTATTCCTCTAGTCCCAACACCGATACTATTACTGATTTCGGTGGGGTAGGTAAGAGCGTAACTCCCTCAGCAGCAGTCATTGCCGAAGTAGATACCATCCAATTCCAAGGCTATAATCTTACTGCTCAAAATCTGCTGCTTACTCAGAACGGCAGCAATCTGGAAATTACCTTTGAAGAGGTGACTAATGCAATCATCCTTGAAAACTTCAAATTAGAAAACCTGAATAATCTGCCTGCAACTTCTTCACGACCTGCTATTGGCAATATCCTGTTTGATGGACAAACCAGCATTACCGACAGTTTTGATGTGTTTGATGCCAACTCCACTAAAACTAACCTGTTCAGCAAAAACACAGTGACATTCCTCAATGACCTATCCAACAATATTACAGGTTTAGACAACTCAAATGATGTGGTGAATGGTCAGGGGGGTAATGACAAAATTGACGGCTTGAGTGGTAACGACCTGCTACGCGGTAGTACAGGCAATGATACTCTCATCGGTGGTAAAGGCAATGATACTCTCAACGGTGGTGAAGAGGATGACTTACTTCAAGGTGGTGAAGGGGATGACTCACTTCAGGGTGGTGAAGGGGATGACCTGTTGTGGGGTGATGCAGGCAATGATAACCTCTTTGGTGGTACAGACAATGACACCCTTTTTGGTTCTACTTTCGATACTACTACTAATATTGGAATAATTACGGCGGGCACAACGAATCGGGTTAGCTACAAGAATATCGAGCGATTAGATATCTCAGGTACAGGCTACGATGACAATATTGTGGGGAGCAATGGCAATGATACGTTCTCCTTCAGTGGTGGTGAAAATGATACGATAGATGGGGGCACAGGTGATGATTTGTTGTCCTACAATGGTAGCGAGGGAATCACTTCAACTTTCGATGCTACCACTAATACTGGCTTGATTACAGAGGGCAGCGATCGGGTTAGCTACAAGAATATTGAACGATTAAATATTTCAGGTACAGAGTACGATGACAATATTGTGGGGAGTAATGGCAATGATACGATAACAGGAAACTATAGTTTCATTGTCGGGTACCGTGAATATTATACGATTGAGGTTATTAGTGGCAATGACACAATAGATGGAGGCAAAGGTGACGATTTGTTGATCGTCCATGACGGCGGTGGTAGCGAGGGAATCACTTCGACTTTCAATGCCACCACTAATACTGGCTCAATTACGGCGGGGACAAATGGGGTTATCTACAAGAATATCGAACGATTAGATATCATAGGTACAAACTACGATGACTTGATTGTGGGGGGCAATGGAGATGATACTCTTAATGGTGGTGATGGGAATGATATCCTCATAGGTGGCAAGGGTAATGATAGCCTCTATGGAGGATCGGGTACTGATACCTTTGCTTTCAATAGTTTCAATGAAGGCATTGATAGACTTTATGATTTCAACACTACTAATGAACTGATTCGGGTATCGGTTACTGGTTTTGGTGGCGGATTATCAGCAGGTTCACTTCAGAAAAATCAGTTTACGATTGGAGCATCTGCAACTACTCGCACTCAGCAATTTATTTACAACGATGTTACAGGTGCATTGTTCTTTGATCGAGATGGCAGTGCAAATGCTTTTACTCAGGTACAATTTGGACAACTTTTGAGTGGGTTGTCACTCACCAAAAACAATTTTGTGGTTGTTTAATTGTGATTAACGCTTTATCACTCTAAATAAAGAAAATCGAAAATAGTCGGATTGCGAGGTGTCTGAAATAGCAACTCGCATTCGATTCATCAATGCAATTATAGCGAGTGATCTGTCACCAATATCAAAAATAAAGCTGCGGCTGAGTTACGATTTAAACTAGTTTTATATTGCAAAAAAATTGCTCGTGTAAAGGTATCAAATTTGGTCACAAAGAGTCCTGCATCTTTAAGTGCTTGGGCTGTTCCCCCACTGCTGATTAATAAATCAAAGTTAAATTCTTCAACCAAGCTACGGGAGAGGTTAATTAAACCAGTTTTCTTAGATACACTCAGCAGGGCTATATGTACCATTGGGCAATTCCTTAAAAGTAGGCTCAAAGCGAAGTGGGCGATCGCCTAAACTAAAAGTAAGCATCTTTTACGCACATAACCCCTATGGTTCAGTCTTCTAATCAACGCCTAACCCTAGAAGAATTTCTCGCACTTCCCGAAGGAGACATTACATACGAGTTTGTTAACGGTGAAGCTGTACCCAAATATAAAGATAATGAAATCTCACCAAAATTTTTTCATGGCTCGACTACTGGTGCTTTATTTATATTATTGTCTGCATGGGCACAAGTAAAAGGTCGGGTTGTGATTGAATGGGCAATTAAACTAACACGAAATCAACAAGATTGGATGCCTGTAGCCGATCTGACCTATATTTCTCATAACCGTCTTCCTGCTGATTGGCTATTAGACGAAGGTTGTCCTGTCGCACCTGAATTAGTCATCGAAATCATTTCACCTGGTCAAACTTTTGGTGAAATTGCCGAAAAAGCGACTGATTATCTGAAAGCTGGCGTTTCTCGTGTTTGGGTGGTTGATACAAAAGCTAGAACTGTAACTGTATTTGCGCCATCTTCTTTACCGATTACTTATCGATCTGATCAAATAATTACTGATAATTTACTACCAGAATTGGAAATTACCCCTCACGCAATCTTTCAACAAGCTGGATTACCCTAAAGTTTCATTAGTAATCAGAAGAATCTAAAGTTTTGCTAATGAAAAACAATTGATAAGCCGAATCTATTGGCAATAAATAAAGTATAGAATCTTAATTTTTTAAGAATAAATTTGATCGGTATTTCTGAGTAGATATCATATTCAACGCAGGTTAAGTTAATTGATGCTTCAAAATTTTTCTTATCTATTTTAGTTTACAGAAAAATGGAAAATTCAATTAACTGTATAAATTAAGATTTTTGGAATAATTAATATAGATCAATTTTCTTATTCAAGAAAATACATAAACATAAGACTGAGTTGCTTGTGTAATAGTTATTAAAAAAAATATTATAAACGTAAAATACAAGTATCTTGACAGATTAGACACATTTAAGATATTAAAAATATTGAGTCCATTTGCTGAGACTGTAAAGTTCAGGCAAATGAAGCAGTCGTAAAACTGAAAATTACAAAGGAAATAATTATGCCTTCACAAGGTACTGGCGCTCACGTTGACCCGCGTTCACTTAAGCCTTCTACTGACCTCGCTACAGTCATAGAGTTGCTTACTGAAGCTATTCTTCCCAGCAGTAATCAGGCAAATACTGACCAGCTAAACCCTAGAGGGATGCAGCTGTTTGAATTTGATGAGAAGCAAAATAAACGCCTGAGAATAAGTACTTCAGCCGTTATGTATCGGCTATTTGCACAACCTAAATTTAGAGAGGCTTTTAACCCTGCTCCAAGCGGTGGATTTATTCAAAACTTATCGATGCCAGCAAAAGGTAATAAGTCGCGCGTTGGCGGCTGTTTGAGTGATGGTAATGCTACAAAGTTACCTGGTGCGATAGACAGATTAATGGCTGCTATTGACCAAGCACTCAATACTGCTGTGCCTTCCGACAGCTTATTATCAACATTGCTGTTAGATGAAGCTGAAAAGCAACTCAAACATCTTGCTAAAAAAGCAGGTACGACTTTCCAGAATATACCCAATACTGCCAACCTTGTACATATAGCATTTCAAGCTGGAGATACTAAAGATAACAAGTCTGTGGCGACGGTTATTTGTGCACGCGAACGAGTTGAAAATACTGATTATTTTGAGCAAATGTGCAGTGCTGCCACAGAATATTTAGAAAACGAACTTGACAACGATGAAGATGATGTTAATTCATCGATTGCAACTTTAGAAGAGGAAAAAAATCGACACGATAGCCAAATCCAGCGTTTTTTAAACTTTATAGACGATGAAGCATTATCACGAGTCCGATTAACAATTAGCTTTCGGATTATGGAGGCGATCGCAGAAAATGCCGGATCGAGTCACGACTCAGATTATAAACTTTTAGTAGAGTATGTCAATCGAATACTCACTTTAGTTGAATCTGCTCAAGAAGAAGGCTATACGGTTGATTTAACGGCTCATTTCGGTAGTGCAGCTGAGTTCGACTTGGCAGATGAACTTAGCAAAGCGACCTTTTATTATTGTCTAGCTGTTTGGCCTGAATGGAAAACTCAAATTTTTGAGCAAAAGACTAAAAATCAAATAGAGCGTGAAGTAAGTTATCGTTTTCGAGTCAATGGACAAAATCCAGAATTAGGCAAACCTGCTTTTGAAGTACGACTCGATCAAATTAGAGAATATTTACTGAGTAATGATGAATCTTCCTTACAAAAACCTTGGGAAATTTGTCGTCGTTTAGCCCAACTAATCTTTTTGGCAGTCGTCGTTCCCAAAAAGGACGAGGAATCGCTAACTAAAGAATCACTAACAGATGTGGTAAATCAACTCCTAGCAAATTTTAAATCGCAGGGTACAGAAGCTATTCGCCAGACTTTAGAAGAATTACAGGAACGCTCCGAGTCAATGAAGTCCATTGCCAAGGCTCTGATGAAAGTACTACGCGACAAGAGCCAAAAAGTCATATCTCAAGTTCAAGATCGCTCCTCAGAACAATTCATCTGTGTAAAAAGCAGCATCATTAATTGGGATCGGCTAGAAGGGGCAACATTAGGTGTGAGAAAGCTGCTTGTAGAGCCACAAGAAAATTCCAGCGAAAAGGTTGAATGGTTCAAACATATTGAAATTTGTGAGCAACCAGCAACATCAGGACTTCTTTTCTCGGTTAAGGTTGTTGCCGAGCTTTCGGAATATGACTTAAAAACTAAAGATACACTTAGTCAATTACGGGCAAAGCGTTTATTGCCGCAGAAACTCCTCCAAGTTTGTTGGGTTCCTCGTTCTTGGCACAGAGGAGAAGATCGTCAATGGACTTATGAGCTATCTACAAATGCTTCTCAATTTGCTGGGTGGGCATTATCAGCTGCAATTATAGTGGAATACGATGTTGAAACTGTGAGGCGGCGAGCAAATACAAGAGAATCTGAGGAAAATAAGCAGTATCATGCAGCGGCAGTTACCGCCTTTGCTGTGCTAATTTACTGTTGTTTGTGGCGGATTATTACACGATTGCAAAAACGTGGCCAGAAGGAAAAATCGGTTGATTTTACAACCTTAATGCTGCGACTGCAAGAAACAGGAAAACAAATAGATGAAGATAAAGACAAGAGCGGCGATGCTTACGTTTACGCAGCCGCCCAAACCTTAGAAGCCATACTAGGTGAAGATACCCCTATCCGAATGCAGGGACTTATTCTAGATAATCTGGTGAAACAACCCCAAACAACGCAAGGTTTTATTAAATCCGGTACTTTTAAGGCATTTTTAAGTGCGTTTCCACTTTGCATTAGTAGCCCAGATTCTCATTCAGCCCCCAAGATTGGTTTAATTTCATACGCCAGCCGTCCCTGTAACGAGGGAAATTTTCCTAATGATGCTGAAAAGGCTTATCTTTTTCTCACTCAAAGTTATATTGCTACAGCCGTTAATGAACCGTTTAAAGGTTATGAACTGAAAAGAGAACGGATGCAGTCTGATGTGCTTGATTCTCCAGAACAGCTGAAAACGCAACGCCTAGTTCAAGAAGAAATTCGTTACCTTAAAGCCCAAGGATGTCAACACATTATTTTATTAGCTCATGCCTATGGCGATCGGCGCATTAATCGAGCCGCAAATTACAATTCTTCTTTAATACCTACAGAATTTTTAGAAGAAGTTTTTCAAACTTTTCCTGATATCAATATTTACCCAATGATGCGGGATGTATTTCCTGCTACACGCTTGCGCGATCGCGGTAACAGTGAAGGGGCATTTGAAATTTTGCAAGCAGGAGACCATTCAGGTTTTCCGCGATCTGTTAAGGCAGACTACTTTCGTGATTTAATTCCGGTTTATACTTTTGCTACACTTTATGCTATTCAAGCAGAAGAGCGCTTACAATCTGGTTTCTGCATTTATTTCTTGGTATCGGATGGAAAAGTTAGCAATATTAACTGGACTGAACGCGCTCGTCAGCATTTGATTAATCCTGATTCAGACTCTCGTATTCATCCTTGCTTACTAGCTGTACTACGGGGCTTGCATTTTATTGAAGCTGAACGAGGTATGTACAAAAGTCAACTTAGCCCAGTACTAGATCCATTTAGTTGGATATCGCCAAATACAGTTGAAGAGGCTGGTGAAGTAAAAGTTCTTCACTCCCGTCGCAAAGGACAGGTATTACTTAATTATCGCGCTGTACTTACCCACGTTTCTCAAGTTCTGCACAGGAAGTAATGGAATTATCTTTTCTACAACAAGCCTCTATTTGGGGGCAGGTATTTGAAATTGCTGTTAAACGCGGTGTTTTACAACAGTTGATTCACCAAAACTTACTCTTGAAAGAGAATACTGTTTTCCAGCTTTGGCAATCTCATAAAAATACACATGTCTCTCAACAACTAGTGAAAGCATTCAAAATCACAGATCCCAATCACAAAGAATGGGTAGAGACAATGCTGCGTCATCTGCTGGTACTCGGCTATGGTTTAGGTTGGACAGCAATGCGTGAGTGTCTCAATCACAGTCAAATTAGACAACCTAAACTAGAAGCAATTTGGTGTCCGTTGACATTGCCAGGACAGCAAATGCTACGGGATGAAGAAAAAGAAGAGACCGCAAAAGCATTTCAAGAAGCTTTCAACCTACCAGGAAAACCAGACGAGAACTTAGTCAACCGAGGACAACCAGCCAGAGCCGATTTTATTTTATGGCTGTCTAACGAATTTAGCCCCCACAGAAACACACAGCAGGAGGAAGTAATACTCTTTAAAGACTTTAAGAGTGCCTTCTCCCAGCCAAAAGATCTAAAACGCAAAAAAGTTGAAAACTTAATTATCTGTCTGGAATTTTCGTATAACGCACCTATCAAATTTGCAGATTTTCAAAATGAAACGCCTCATAGAGAAGAAATGAGTCGCTATGCTCGTTACATTGAATCACGGGGAGTCTTCTCTAGAGTTTGTGCAGAGGTTGAAGGTGAAGAGTTTTCACTTTCTAAAAGGCTGGAAAATTTTCTTTCAGCATTTAGCGGTCAAGATAAACCATTATTCAAGCTCTGTCAGGCATCATCTTATACCGATCAGCTGATTAAAGTGTTACGCGCACGTAAGCGTTTAGAAGGAAGTTGTCATGCTAGAGCGATCGCTGTCACATCTAATGGTATTGAAAGTCTTGCTGCTCAATTCTGGGGGGTGGAACCAGAACCAGATACTAGAGCCAAGTTAATGAAATCATTGGGACAAGCATATTGCAAAGCTAAACATTCAGACAATGATGAGCCACTCGATCTAGATGCGGAAATCCAGTTGGTGTTCAAGAAGGTCTTGAAAGGGCTACCGTCTGCTTTTAAAGAACAAGCACAACATCTAGCTGAAAAACCAACTCTAGGTCAATACTCTCACTTTCTATTTCAGGAGAATGTGACGGACTTCTACAACCCAATGAGTGAAATTAGCAAGGCTGAGGCGATCGCATCTATTGAAGACAACGACGCATTACTTGAGTTCTTTGGAGGCAATCCTGTTACACGAATTGCCGATTGTATCAATGAAATTAATCCCGATAAGGCAACAATTTCTCTGCGACAAGTACACGAGGCAGCAGTATTTGCTGGTATAACTGCTGCTCAAGTCGGTAAAATTAACGTCCTAGCTTTGGAAGGAAATCCAGGTATTGGTAAAACTACTGCTGTAATGAAATTTCTTAAACAGCAAAAGCAGCAGTCTCAAGGTTTCTCATTTTTGTATCTCAGTCCGCGAGTTGTAATTAATCGGGATGTCACCGACAAACTTGCTAAAGAAAACGATCATCCCACTGGAATATTAACCATCACCAGCAATAAAAATTTGATTGATGCAGCTCCCGAATGGTATAAAAAACAGGTTCAGCAAAACAATTTTCCATCTCACAGTATCGATAGTGCTGTTGTTGTTGATGGTATTGGAAACCTCACACGTCCTGTTGGCAGTATCTTCTTCCTAACCCCAGAGCAAGAACTTGACATTGATTGCAATATAGTCGGCTCGACTCGGTTTAAACGTCGTCTCAACGAAAGAGATTACAGCATAGAATCTCTTTACAGTCCTGGTGTATTGGGTACGATAGCAAAGTCAGCCCGCAAATTGCTAGAAGCCAACCCGCAGCTTAATCAACTAGTGATGACTGCTGCTATTCAAGGTTATCGGACGCTCAACAATCAATCAACCACAGTTAATGCCTTCAACAACTTATTTCTAAAAAAAGCCGATACTCAAGCTGGAAAGAATGAACGTTCAGCATTTGCAGCGCGGATTCCCACTATAGTTGTCATGGTAGATGAACTCGCTGGTGATGGTGCAGGTGCGCCCTTTGTCCGTAAGTTAGCAGAATGGTTGGAACAGCAATTTATTAAACCGTTTGATACAAATCAATCTCCGTTTAAAATTGTGCTGATTCTGGCTGATGCCTCACTCAGCAATGAAGTTGTTTTAGATAGCTTTTTGAACTCATACCAATTTAATATGAAGCTGCATAGAAAAGAGCTTCTAGGATAAAGTTATAAGAAGAGACAGAAATTACTTGCTCAAATGTAAGTTGGTCGAATATCTCTTGGATGCATTCGCGTAAAGCCTGTAAAGAAGAGAAGAGTTGATTTTTAAGGGGTTTTTTGAGAAATTGCCAAAGTCTCTCAATCGGGTTGAGTTCAGGGGCTGATGCTGGTTGAAACAGAGGAATAATATTCTCCGGCCAACAGATATTTGAACTTGTATGAGCAGGTGCTTGATCAATCTGTAAAATAGCGTAATCACTACCTAATTGCACAGATAGCCAGTCCAAGAACTGTTGAAAACACTCGCCATTCAGTTTCGGATACTCATAAAGAAAGTGGTCTCCAGTTAATGGTTCAATTGCACCATAAATCCAAAAGTTATCTCTTGGCCATATCACCTTAACAGTGGGCTTAACTCCGGAAGCTGTAATCACTTTTCCTGTAAGAGTTTTGAGTCCAACCCTAGTTTCATCCTGGCACAGGTAGCGAACACACTTGCCGGGTGCTAGATGTTTTTCTAGACAATTAAGAATGATTCCGAGTTTTTTTTAAATTCAGATACCAATTTCTCATCTTGGTTATGGCTTTGAGGGCGAGGCACTTTTAGTTTTGCCCCTAATCGATATCGAACCCAGGCATAAACCGTTGCATACTCTATACCTTGTCCATGTTCTTTTTTTAACCACTCAACTATTGCACCATAGCTACTAAAGCCTTTTCCTGCTTTTAACTCCTCTAAGAGTGCTGCGATCGCAGCATCATCGATTTTCCGTTTTGCTCCTGGTGCTTTCTTAATTTCTAATAAGCCTGACAGCCCATCAGTTCTGTACTTGTGCAACCATCTCGTGACCGTTGAACTATCTCTTGCCAAACGTTTTCCGATTTCTTGCTGTTCCTTTACTTGTCCGCTTTTGAGCCACCACAACATAATAAGTTTTTCTTTCTGGTTTCCCAAGTTAGCTGTTTGTAGGCGTTTTTTTAGTTCCTCTTCGCTCTCTGCAATTTCAATCTTAAACGGGCGGCTCATGGCTATTTAAACTTAGGAGTTGGCTTCTCTCTATTATATGCAGCTTCATATTAAATTGGTATCAGGCGATCGCGCCCCTGATAAAGTATTAATTAGTCAAAGTCAAGGTGAAGCACCTTTTCGGGTAACAGGCACTTGGACAAAAATTGGCCCCAAAAAGCACCCAACGCTACACATCATGACAAATAGCTACCCCGCCAGTAAACTAACCATTGATTACAGTATTCGGCTGTCTCCCATTAAACCAGGTCAAAATAGTGACGGCACAGAGCAGACAATTAGACAAGCAATTCGAGAAAAATCAGAAGAAGAAACTCTAACAAATGCTTACTTAGAAATTAAGGATGGGTTACACAAGGGAGCAGAACAGTTAATTTTCTTTGCTCAGGATAAAGCTTTTCTACGTCAGTTACAGGAAAAATTGACCACTGGTAAAGAAGCTCTTCTAAAAAGGGGAGAGGTGGAAGTTTTGGATCAAAGTATATCACCCGATCAGCGATTGAAATTAGTCAAACCGCCACGACGAGATGAAGTTCGAGTTTTCCTGATGACTTCTTCAGGCGCAAGAGGTGTTTCTTTCCCGAAAACAGATTGCATTATAGCTGCAATTCCCCGATTTAATATTGAAGCCGCTTTAATGGAAGTCGCACAATTAATTTATCGGGGTCGAGGAATGTATACACATCCAGAAACCGGAATGGAAGTTTCTGGAGATAACAAAGCTAGACGGTTAGTTATGCTAATCAATGATTTCATCATTGAAAGAGAGGACATTGACCCTAAAAGACTATGGTTGCGTCAGTCAAGTGATCTATTGACTCTGCTGGTAATGTTGCGCTCTACAATTTATACTCGCATTAAAGGTGATGCAGGACTTAATAAAAACCGAATTGCATTTGTACCCGTTGGCTCTGTTGGGGATGAAGAATTGTTGCGTTTGATGTCTGATGATTTATTAGATTTCTTGCGTGAAGCCAAAGTTTTTATCAGTGATAGTCACCATCAAGAAGCAAAAGCAATTGTGAAAAGGGCGGAGCAGTTAAGTACAAACATTTTTAAACATTTTGACTTGAGAGGTCAATCATTAAAGAGAAATGCCAAGTCGTATGCAAATTATCAAACCTTACAAGCTTTGGTTAAAGCTGTCTCTAGGATTCAGAGTTCTTTATTGCCATCTTTAGATAATGATGCGCTAGAGATACCTGATAGTCTAACTTGTATAGGCCCTTTCTGGATAGAAGATTGGTGCGATCGCCAAACTGAAGAAATATTTAGCTTTGAAGCATGGAAAGCTGATATTAAACAAAATAGTAGTCGTCTTTTAGGATCGCTAAAAGAAATTGCTGAAAGCAAGAAATTCAAATTCCCTTCAAAACTCAAACGTCCTGCCAACGAACTATATAAACTATTGAGTCGGGAACAAGAAGGATTTGTGATTGAATCTTCCACACGTCAAGCATTGAGAACTAAAAATATAGTTATTGGATTACCTCTAGACTATCCCCATTTCTGGAATGAGCAATCAGAAGACGACATTCGCCAACAGGTATTAGAAGATCCGCAAGCTTGGAGAAGTGCGCTAGGACGTTCTTTAACTCCTCAAGGCTTAATCATACCTGTAGTACCTCACTATCGAACAGTTCCTTGGGTAGCTGTGGCAGGTAGACGGATTTTTACACAATTAGAAACAGTTTTTAGCGATCGCTACTTTATGGCATCCAGTGAATTAAATCTTCTCAATACCATCTTGCTTGAAGATGAAGCAGATAACAAATAGTTAATGTAAGCTATATTTGTCATAACCGTCTTCCTGCTGATTGGCTATTAGACGAAGCTTGTCCTGTCGCACCTGAATTGGTCATCGAAATCATTTCAGCTGGTCAAACTTTTGGTGAAATTGCCGAAAAAGCGACTGATTATCTGAAAGCTGATGTTTCTCGTGTTTAGGTAGTTGATACCTATTGCATTGTTCAGCTTCGCAGAGTATCTAGTCACTCTAGAAAAGAGTCATTCGGAACTAACAGAGTGAGAATTCCACCAACTAGTAGTGTTGCTGCCATTACAAGCAACCCTCCAGTAAAACTATTAGTGGCATCTTTAACTAAGCCGATAACGTAGGGAGCTACAAATCCTCTCAAATTGCCCACAGAGTTAATCAAAGCTAAGGAGCCAGCAGCAGCAGTACCGCTTAAAAAGGCGGTGGGTAAAGCCCAAAATGGCCCTAAAGCTCCCCAAATTCCTAATGCTGCCAACGAAAGGGATGCTAGAGCAGTCACAGGCTGATGAAAGTAAGCACTAAGAACTAATCCAAATGCCCCAATGAAAGCACAGATAGCAACATGAGCGCGGCGTTCTTTAGTTTGGTCTGAGTGATTACTAATAAAGACCATTCCCAGCGCACCTACTAAATAGGGAATAGCTGAGGTAAATCCTACCCACAGGTCGCTTAATCCAGAAAAACTTTTAATAATTTGTGGTAGCCAGAAACTAATACCATAAAGACCAATTACTAGAGTGAAATAAATTAGACTCAGTAGCCAAACTTTAGGATTGACAAGAGCTTGGAGTAAGGTGTAATTGTTGTGACTAGTTTTACGCTCGTATTCTAAGCGCAATCTCTCCTAGAGCCAGAAACGCTCCTCTGGTTCCAACCATTGAGCTTGCTCTGGACGTTCGCATAGATAACTCAGCACTACAAAACCCATAACGATGGCGGGTAAACCCTCTACTAGAAATAACCACTGCCAACCCCTTAATCCGGCAATTCCATGTAGAGTGAGTAGCAGACCAGAAAGGGGCGCTCCTACAACCCCAGCTATAGCAGTTGCTGCCATAAACGAAGCTATGGTTTTAGCGCGTTGAATTGTGGGAAACCAATATGTGAGGTAAAGAATAATCCCAGGGAAAAAACCAGCTTCTGCAATTCCCAAGAAAAAACGCAACAAGTAAAAGCTCAAAGGGCTTTTGACAAACATCATCCCGACGGCAATTACTCCCCAAGTGATGACAATCCGGGCAATCCAAACCCTAGCACCAATTCTTTCTAAGATCAGGTTACTAGGAATTTCAAACAAAAAGTAGCCCAGAAAAAAGACCCCTGAGCCTAAACCATAAACTGTGGAACTAAAGCCCAAATCCTGATTCATTTGCAAGGCTGCAAACCCGACATTAACCCGATCTAAATAAGCAATGACATAAAGTACAAACAATAAGGGAATAAGCCGCCGACTTACTTTGTTTAATACCTTTTGTTGGAACGTTTTATCTGAGGTCATCTTAGTTATCCGATATTATCCCTTGCGGTTGCTGTTGTTCAAATTTAAGTAATCGCCTTTGAGCAAGGTATGGTTATGTCTATATTGATTGCTCTACTTCTAAATACAGATTACAGCATCAGATGAAGCTCACTTGCATTTATATTTTGGGGAAACCCAAAGACTGGTGGTCATTTTCACGCTAGGGCGCAACGAAGAATGTCGGGACATTTTCAATTTTCCCTCAAAACTCAAATGTTCTGCTAACGAACTGTATAAACTATTGAGTCGAGAACAAGAGGGATTTGTGATTGAATCTTCCACACGTCAAGCATTGAAAACTAAAAACATAGTTATTGCCTTACCTCTAGACTATCCCCATTTCTGGAATGAACAATCAGAAGATGACATCCGCCAACAGGTATTAGAAGATCCGTAAGCTTGGAGAAGCGCGCTAGAACGTTCTCTAACTCCTCAAGGTTTAATTATACCTGTAGTACCTCACTATTGAACGGTTCCTTGGATAGCTGTGGCAGGTAGACGGATTTTTATAGAATTAGAAACAGTTTTTAGTGATCGCTACTTTATGGCATCCAGTGAACTGAATCTTTTGAACACCATTCTGCTGGAAGATAAAGCAGATAACAAATAGTTAATGTACGCTATAGACAAGGCCTAGTAAGTCACGGCGTAACGTAAATAGAGTAACCATTTAAAAACTCTAAAAATCCCATTCCATAATACTTTTGACTTTTGACTTTTGGCTTTTGATTTCCGCCTTGCGGTACTAGCCTTTTTTCTAGGTTTTCTTGCCTGTGACTTTGTGAGAGGATTGACCCAGTATTTAAACAAAGCTTAAGCATACTGTTTTTAAATACATCGTAGATCCCAAATTCAATAGGAGTGGCTAACAGTGGTAAATAGCGAACTGAAAAATAAAGTAGCCTTGATTACTGGCGCAAATAAGGGTCTTGGACTGGAGATGAGTCGTCAACTGGGACAACATGGATTGACAATTCTGATCGCAGCCCGAAATTTAGAAGCAGCAAAAACGGCAGCTACTAACTTGCATAATGAAGGAGTCTCGGCTGTAGCGATCGCTCTTGACATAACTGACAGTACTCAAATTCAGTCTGCTTTTCAAGAGATTAGTGACTCTTTTGGTAAATTGGATATCTTGATTAATAATGCAGGTGTGTTTCTAGATGGCGACTGGTTAATCAGTAATGCCACTTCTGTTTCAATAAACATTATTTGACAGACATTCAACACCAACTTTTTTGGCTTGGTTGAACTGACTCAAATACTGCTACCGTTAATTTTAAACAGTCCTAGTGGTCGAATTGTCAATATGTCTAGTATTGAAGCCTCATTGACACTTCATGCTACTCCTAATTCACCAATTTATGACTCTAAACCATTTGCTTACAATGCTTCTAAAGCAGCAGTCAACGCATTCACCATCCATTTAGCCCATGAGTTACGCAATACTCCTGTGAAAATTAATAGCGCTCATCCAGGTTGGGTGAAAACTGAATTGGGCGGTGAAGGCGCAATGATGGATATTGCAGAAGGGGCGAAAACGGGCGTTGAGTTAGCGATCCTCCCTGACGATGGGCCGAGTGGTGGCTTTTTTCATCTTGGTGAACCAGTACCTTGGTAAAAAGTTTAGCCAATAAGGTGGGTGTCTCTATCAAAGTGGCATCCGCTTCCTATTCCTAATACTAAGTCTACTTCAAGAGATAGGATCTACTAAAAGAGTAGGATTTTAGGAGTAGACCTCTGTCTTTACAATTTATTACTGTTCCCACAGCAACTTCTCAACCCCCAGCAGGCTTAATTGTCACTTTACATGGTTGGGGTGCTAATGCTGAGGATGTAGCATCTTTGTTACCTTTGCTCAACTTACCCGATTACCAGTTTGTATTACCCAACGCACCTTATCCTTATCCCTATTCCCCTATAGGGAGGGCATGGTATGACCTGCGGGTAGAAAATATGTATCAAGGGTTGGCAGAAAGTCGGCAACTGCTAACAGATTTCTTGAAATCTTTAGAAAGTACTACTGGCATACCTTTGTCACGTACCATTTTGAGTGGATTTTCTCAAGGCGGAGCAATGACTTTAGATGTCGGCTCAAAATTGCCCTTAGCAGGTTTAGTTGTCATGAGCGGGTATTTACATCCTGACGCACTAACGGCAGCTAAAAGTGGGATTCCACCGACTTTAATCACTCACGGTAGATATGATGAAGTTGTGCCCTTACAAGCTGCTTTGAAGGCACAAGAAACTCTAAAGTCTCTAGGAGTGGCAGTAGAATACCACGAATTTGATATGGGGCATGAAATAGATCCAAAAACGTTAGAGGTACTACGAAATTTCGTTGTAAATACAATTGCTTAGTCAGGATTACGAATTTTTCATAAATTCTGGTACAAATTCTGACAATTTTCACGAACTTAATGACTTCTAATGAGTAATATATATTGGGTGGCTGCGAAAGAGCGCAACTTAACCCATGCTGAAGGCAAGTGCTGGATAAGGGAGGGGCAAGTATTATGACAACTCTAAGCATTTCCCAAAAAGAAATTGCTGCCATGAGTGCAGTAGAAGTAGAAGAATTAGCTACACGTCTGGAACTGGATAATTATAGTAATGCTTTTGAGGGTTTAAATGATTGGCATCTATTGCGAGCGATCGCATTTCAGCGTCCAGAGTTAGTTGAACCTTATATCTACCTCTTAGACTTGGAACCCTACGATGAAGCGTAGTTGAGGTTGAGAGTTAGGAAAGACGCGATTAATCGCGTCTGTAGAAGAATTAGGAGTTGGAAATTAATATTCGTAACTACTTGCTCCTAAGTTACTACTTACTCCTAACTTTTTACCATGACTAATCCAAAATTGAACAGGGTTCTCATTGGTGTAGGTGGCGGTATCGCCGCCTACAAAATCTGCGAACTAGTTTCGACGCTGTTTAAAACCGGGGTGCAAGTCCGAGTCATCCTCACCCGTTCGGCGCAAGAATTTATCACGCCTCTGACTTTAGCCACTCTATCTCGTCATCCCGCCTATACAGATGATGATTTTTGGCAACCAACTCACTCTCGTCCGTTGCATATTGAGTTGGGTGAATGGGCAGATGTCATGGTAATTGCCCCTTTGACAGCTAATACATTAGCAAAGTTAGCCTACGGAATGGCGGATAATTTACTCACAAATACCGTGCTGGCTTCTACTTGTCCCGTGCTGTTAGCACCGGCAATGAATACTGATATGTGGGAACAGCGATCGGTGCAACGGAATTGGCAACAGTTATTGACAGATAGCCGATATCATGGAATGAATACAGCATCAGGGTTATTAGCGTGCGATCGCATCGGTGCTGGTAGATTAGCAGAACCTCCAGAAATTTTGGCTCACATCCAATCGTTGTTACACACTCAAGGCAAACGAGATTTAGTAGGTAAACGAGTCTTAATTAGCGCTGGGGGAACGCGAGAGTATCTTGACCCAGTGAGGTTTATTGGTAATCCTTCCACAGGTAAAATGGGATTGGCGCTATCTCAAGCAGCATTTCACCGAGGTGCAAGTGTCACCCTAGTACATGGCCCGGCTAATTGGGATGTGCCATTGGGAGTACAAGCAATTCCCGTTGTTAGTGCCGACGAAATGCAACACGTCATGGTGGAATGTTTACCCAACGCTGATGTAATTGTGATGTCAGCAGCCGTGGCAGATGTGAAACCACGAGATTATAGTACAGAGAAATTGCCCAAGCGATCGCTCCCCCAAGCTTTACCTTTAGAACCCGTACCAGATATAGTCGCCCAATTAGCACAACAGAAACAACCACATCAAATATTAATTGGTTTTGCAGCACAAACTGGAGATATTGTCAAACCTGCATTAGAAAAGTTACACAGTAAAAAACTCGATGCTATTGTTGCCAATCCCATCGATCGAGCTGATAGTGGTTTTGGTAGCGATAATAATCAAGCGATATTTTTAGATAGCCAAAGAAATCAATTGGAAATTGCACCTTGTTCTAAATTAGAAATGGCACATCAATTATTTGATTTTGTGATTACGGAATTTTAGATTTTAAATTTTGGATTGAAATAAAATAGGGATGATTTTTGTGGGGTGGGCATCCAGAGCGCCCAAAAATACAAGGGATAGGCCGAAAAGCCCATCCTAAAAAACTAGCAAAACATCCTACTTTCTTTGCAATGAGCGATTCTTCACTCGCGGCTAGTCAGAATAAGTTGGTAACAAACAAAACCATAGCTAGTAACAGAGCGAACGCAGAACGGATCGCGTACTGAAAGATTGTTTTTTTTTCCTGATAATCTGAAACAAAAGTATCATTAAATACTGATATTAGAATATCAATATATTTCCACAGTCCGAAACTGATGAAACAACTAGCAACCGAATCATCACCCACCTGGCGTTTCATCCCAACGCTTCAGACATCAGGCGCAGTGCAAATGGCGATCGATGCTTGGTTGTTCAACCAATGTGAAAACGGACAACATCCGCCTACCTTGCGTTTTTATACTTGGTATCCCTATGCTCTTTCCTTGGGATATCTGCAAAAACAATGGCCTGTCGAGTGGCATAATCTGATTTACCAGGGACAGCCACTCGATCTAGTTCGTCGTCCAACGGGAGGTAGAGCTGTTCTGCACCAAGGGAACTTAACCTACGCTCTAATCACCTCAGCTAGTACTGAAAAAAGCTGGGGTACTTATGAAAAAATCTGTAACTTTTTGATCCAAGGCTGGCAAACCTTGGGTATTGAGTTAAATTATGGTTCTGCTGGACGGGGTTATATTCACAATCCTAGTTGCTTCAACACAGCAACAGCAGCTGACTTAGTTACTGCCGATGGAAGTAAATTTATTGGTAGCGCCCAACGTAAGGGAAGAAATACGATTCTTCAACACGGCTCGATGATTTTGTCTACAGACAAAGGTTTATTTCAGGAAATCTTTGAACAATCGGCTCCGTGGAATACCTCACTTTGCAACACACACCAAGAGGACGGATGGATTGCAAAGATTGTGGATACATTGACAGAAACGGCAAAACAGTACTTTGGCATAGAACTAGTTACCCAACCATTCACCAATCTCGAATGGCAAGATATCCTCAAATTGCGATCGCTTTATCAAGTGCGTTAGCGTAGCTCACCGTAGTTATCGCCTATTCCAAAACTTTAGTACTTTAGTTCCCAATTCTTTTGCCAAATGCTTGCTTAACCATTGTGCTGTCCAGCGTTCAAATAAATAGCCAACAAGGCGCGGACTATGGCTTACCAATTCTTTGAAGCGATCGCTCCATTTGTGAGTCTGTCTCTGTTTGTGCGATCGTAATCTAGTAGCGTGCAGTCTCTTGAAAACACCACAGAGTCTTGGATATTGTACGCGGATGCTGACTATGAGGGTTTTGCTCAAACCTATAGACCTGATAAGGTTTTGATATTTATCACACCTAGAAAGTATGTAACCCACCTTTGGCATTAGTTTTGTAAAGTAATTTTACAAAAACTAATGCCTTGCGTAAAACACAGACATAACTCTCTGAGTAATAGCTAGCAACTCAAAATAATAAATTTTGTGGAAGTATGGTTTCTAGCAATAGGATTTTAGAACAACGCAATTTTCTTGAAGTCACACTGCCGCATATCTGGGATCATGATCTAAGCGATGTCTACGATGAGCAACTCTTGGAGACGCTACGTGTAGCTTGCTTCCCCGTAGGGGTACCCTTACGCCAGCAGAGTTTCTTAGCTTTACAGAGAACCAATAGAGCGTTAGAGTCAAAAGTGCAAGAGCTTTTAGCTGAATTAACCACTGCTAAAGAGCAATTTTGTCGTGAGAAAGCTTCCGATCGGCAGACACAGACAGAATTAGAAAAGTCCCTTTCTTTGCTTCAGGCAACTTTAGATTCCACAGAAGAATTATTGGAAGCGATCGCTCCTCGACTGGAAAAACACGTTGGCTCAAAGCAGTGGATATCAGAACCACAACGGCTCTTTCCTACTTGCCCTCAATTAAAAAAAGTTTTTGATTATATCGAAGCTAATTATCATCAATCGATTGGTTTAAGCAAAGTAGCTGTTGCAGTTGGTTATTCTGCAGCTTATCTAACCAATCTAGTGCGACGCAAAACGGGAAAAACAGTAAATGATTGGATTTTTGAACGCCGGATGCTAGCTGCGCGTGCTTTGCTTCTGGAAACCGACCAACCAGTTAATCAGATTGCTTGTACAATCGGCTATCAATATGAAGGATATTTCTTTCGTCAATTTCGCCAGTTTCATGGGACTACACCTCAAGTTTGGCGTAAGACTCAGCGTTCTAATGTTAGTGTCAATCAATAGCAACATAATTAATAGTTTTAACAACAAAATGTGCATTGTCACTCAAATTTTTATTTCCTACACTACTAAATATAGGAATGCAACTTGATTGTTCAAAGCAGACTAAGACTAAGAGCTTTATCCGACAATGCTCATATCTTGGAAAGCTTTCATTAATCAAACCTGATTCCTATTAATACAGCTTACTTTTCAAACAAAGTAGCTTGTAAAAGGTCGATATTAAGATGCTTTAGCCATCTGATTGGCAAATATAGCAGTCCTAAATCATTTGTGAAATATTTTTGGAGTTAGCTGTCATTAGTCATTTGTCCTAAGTAAATTGCAAATGATTTAGGACAAATGACTCTTGACGACCATAACAGAAATTTTCACAATCTCATTTAAAATTGCTATAATTCCCCATCAACATCAATCTGAAATGAAGGAAAGTGGCAATGTTAAACACCAAAGAACATTTTAATCAACTTGATGCAATTGCAGTAACAGAACTTGACAATGAGACTGCTGCTGCTATTCAAGGTGGTTGGGCATTGGAAGTCTACAGAGACATCAATCTTAAAGATCGCATAGGCAGTTTCAACGTTGGCACTCGTCAGGTGAAGGAAAACGACCAGATTAGCTCGGTTAAAATTAACGAAGGTGAATGGGCATTTTTGCAGAACGCTGATTACTTGGGTAAGATCCTGATTCTTAAACCGGGAATCCACAACCTTACTGACTTTCCCTTGGACTCTAATACATCTTAAAATGACCAAGTCTCATCTCTCACGAGAATCCCTGACGAACCTATTAAGTCACCATTTTGAACGCTCCGGTTCCAGTTGGGGTGATCTCACAAAGTAACTGGAAGTTGGATATCTTAGTTTCCAGTCTTTCTATAGGATAACTCGGGGCTAAACACTTACTTTTAAGCTCTTAACTGGTAGGGGCGAGATATGTTTCGCCCCTATTTTTTGTTTGCTTGTAATAGAAAAATTTACACTCTGTCCGAATAGCAAACCATTTATAGGTACAGGTCTTGAAGATGCGATACCAAATTGTACTTCAACACAGTGAAGAAGACTGCGGTGCTGCAAGTCTAGCCACTGTTGCCAAACACTACGGGCGCAACCTTACCATTAGTCGAATGCGGGAAGCAGTTGGTACAGGATCGCGGGGAACTAGTCTGCTAGGGTTAAACCGGGGTGCAGAAACTCTAGGATTTAATACGCGTCAAGTTAAAGCCTCAGAGCAACTGCTTGACCAATTGCATAAAGCCCCTCTACCCGCCATCATTCACTGGAAAGGCTACCACTGGGTAGTTCTATACGGGCAAAAGGGGAAAAAATATGTAATTGCTGACCCAGGTGTAGGCATCCGCTATCTCACCCGCGAGGAGTTGCTTGAAGGGTGGGGCAATGGCATCATGCTGCTGCTAACGCCAGACGACAGCCGCTTTTATCAGCAATCAGATGATAAAATTGGCGGCTTTGGGCGTTATCTGATGCGGGTTTTACCTTATCGCGCTATTCTGATTCAAGCGATCGCAATCAACATTGTCATCGGGCTGCTCTCCCTTGTCTCTCCCTTAATGATGCAATTGCTCACCGACGACGTGTTAGTACGGGGAGATACCCAACTGTTAACCGTGGTGGCAATTGGAGCGATCGCTATGAATCTATTTAGCAGTGCGATCGGTTTGGTACAATCTCACCTAATTGGTCACTTTGGTCAACGCTTGCAATTAGGACTGATTCTAGAATACGGACGACAACTGTTGCGCTTGCCCCTCTCGTACTTTGAAGGACGACGCAGTGGGGAAGTAGTCAGCCGGATTGCCGATGTGAATCATATCAATAAGCTAGTTTCCCAAATTGTCCTCGGTTTACCCAGCCAATTTTTTATTGCCTTGGTTTCTTTGGGCTTCATGCTCTTTTACAGTTGGGCATTGACTTTGGCATCCCTGGCTGCCTTTATGATTGTCACCCTCGTCAACCTGCTTTTTCTCCCAGCTCTGCGCCAAAAAACCCGCAACGCGATCGTCTTGGGTACAGAAAACCAAGGCTTTCTCGTTGAAACTTTTCGCGGTGTGCAGGTGCTAAAAACTACTCAAGCCACTCCCCAAGCTTGGCAAGAGTATCAGGCAAATTATGGTCGGCTTGCTAACTTGGGCTGGAGTACGATGAAGCTGGGGCTTTACAGTGGCACAATCACTAATATTTTTTCTACTTGCACGAATATTGCCTTACTGTGGTTAGGCTCCTATTTAGTAATTAATCGCACCTTAAGCATCGGTCAGTTGCTGGCGTTTAGTGGAATGAGTGGCAACTTTCTGGGCTTTTTGGGTTCAGTCATTGGCTTAGTTGATGAGTTTATCACTGCCCAGATTGTCATCCAACGCCTGACGGAGGTGATTGATGCTACCCCAGAAGACAACAAAGACGAGAAAAAGCCTTGGGCAGAACTGAAGGGCAATATAGGTATTACTTGCACTAACCTTAATTTCCACCACGCAGGTAGAGTTGACTTGCTGCAAGATTTCTCGCTGATTATCCCTGGCGGTCAAGTCATTGGCTTGATTGGTAAATCCGGTTGTGGTAAAAGCACCCTCGCCAAACTGCTTGCAGGTTTGTATTTCCTCCAATCTGGCAATATCCGCTATGGCATCTATAATCAGCAAGACCTCTCAATGGAATGTCTGCGGCAACAGGTGGTGCTAGTACCTCAAGAACCTCACTTCTGGAGTCGCTCAATTATTGAAAACTTCCGCTTCAGCTATCCTCAAATAGGCTTTGAACAAATTGTGCAAGCTTGCGAGATTGCTGGTGCAGATGAGTTTATTAGTAAACTGCCCGATAAATATCAAACTGTTTTAGGCGAATTTGGCGCGAATCTTTCTGGTGGACAACGACAGAGATTAGCGATCGCTAGAGCTATAGTTACTGACCCGCCGATATTAATTTTAGATGAATCCACTGGCGCTCTCGACCCAGTAAGTGAGGCCAAACTGCTAGATAGACTCCTGTCTCATCGGCAGGGCAAAACCACAATTATGATTAGCCATCGCCCCAAAGTGATTGGGCGGGCTGATTGGATTGTACTGCTGGAAGAAGGGCGTTTAAAAATCCAAGGCACTCCAGAGGCTCTACGCCATCAAGCTGGTGAACACTTAGACTTCTTAGACAGTGTTGACCCATTCACAAAAGGTTTAGTAGCTAAATCCTCCAATCACTCTAACGGCAAATTCAGCGCAATCAGCAAATAAAATCATCTATGACCGAAGAACACTCATGATACAAGCCCCTAAATTTATTTATGGGTATTAATTTTAAATTTTGAATTTTGAATTCGGAGCGAAGCGACGTGACTTACGCATTGACAAAAAATATCATCCATGCATTCTAAGTAAGAACTCATTGTTGAACATTCAACAGAGGTTAAAGAATGAATACAAAATTTTCAAAGCTGTCTTTTACGATAGCTGTCTCGACTGCAATGATAGCTAGCGCTTCTCTAGCGTCGCCTACCGTTGTGTCGTTCAGCGATGCAACTGCTACATCTACTAGTGGTTCGTTTGTTGCGGACAACGCTATTGACAAAAATAAGAATACCCACTGGGAGGCTGACACCGATGGTGCTTCCATAACTGCGAGATTCGGTAGCTGCCAGCGCGTAGATGATCTGGTGCTTAACTGGTACGGCACGAACAAGTATACCTACAGCGTACAGCTTTCCAAGAACAATGGTGCAACCTGGACTACTGTGGTCAGTAAAACTTCTGGCAAGGGTAATAAAAACGCGCAAAACGTCACCGACCAAGCCGCCAACGCGATCAAGGTCGTGGGTGATACCGATTCTAGATTGCGTATCGACGAATTGAAGGTTAATTCGCTGGGTTCAACCAATGGCTGTACGAGCAGTGGTACTTCCAATACCTCAAATGGTGAGAATAGTGGTACTTCAAATCCCTCAACTGGTGAGGTCTCAGGTGGTAACGCTCAGTACCCGGCCGATGTGCTTGACTTAAGCAAGTGGAAGCTCACCTTGCCAATCAGCTTGAATTCCCCGCCCAACTCAAACAAGGCAACGGAAATTAAGCAGCCGCAACTCAAGACCTATACTAATTCAGAATATTTTCGTCTAAATGCTGCGAAGAATGGTGTGCTTTTGAAAGCGATCGCTGGGGGCGCACGTACCAGCACAAATACTGCTTACCCCCGTTCTGAACTGCGTGAAATGCAGGGTGATGGTACGGAGTCCGCTGCCTGGAGCTGTACGAATACCGATCATGGCATGTACCTGGAACAGACCCTGTTGCACACCACCACGAAGAAGCCGGAAGCCACCATCGGGCAGATCCATGACTCAAAAAACGATCTTGTGATGGTGAAGTACGTCGGCCCGTCCTTTGCGAACGGCTCGACGGACATTGGCAAGCTTGAGGCCCGCTTCAACAACGACAATATTACCAAGCTTCTCGACAGCACCTATAAGATCGGCGATCCGATGACTATCGACACTGCTGTTACATCCGGTGGCAATGTTACCGTCAACTATAAAAACCTGCGTTCAGGTGTAAGGAGTAGTACTGGTACAGTGAAGATGACGGGTATTATCGGTTCCTGCTACTTCAAGGCCGGTATGTATATTCAAGCTTGTTCAAAGACTGATATTTATAACAACACCAACACTGTGTGTGCGAACAAAAACTTATCTGCTAATAAATACGAGACTGACCCTTACGCTTACGCGGAAATAGAAGTACGCAAAATTACTCTACGCTAAGGGATTTCCAAGAAAGAAATTATCCAATCTTCTGGGGTGGGCATCTTGCCCACCCGTAGTCAAGGGCGGGCGAGACGCCCACGCCACAAGAAATAATTGTATATTTTTTTATTTGGAAGTCCCTAATTCGCAGAGGCTTTCAGCTTTTTTACCAGTATGTAAATTTATTAAAAAAGAGGCAGAGGGCAGTCAGATAAACTATTAAACCCGATGCTGGAATGTCTAGATTTTAGACTATAAATCTTCCATTATCTCACAACATTCTCTATCTAATTTGTCAATACGTAAGTTCAATCATCATGATTAGCCATTCCAACTCAGACTACTTGCCCCCCATTCAAGACAACGAGTTTCTCCCGCCACTTGGTCGTTGGACTACTTGGGGCGGACTAGTGCTTGTCTGTGCTGTGGGGTTAGGCGTTCCACTCGCCTCTATTACCAAATATAAAGTAACAGTTAAAGGACAAGCACTTGTCCGCCCTGCTAGGGAATTGCGGCTCGTTCAAGCTGCTACCGAAGGTCAGGTGACGCGGGTTTTTGTTGCAGAAAATCAAGTTGTCAAAAAAGGGGATGTGATTGCCACTATTGACAACTCGAAGCTGCAAACCAAAAAGAGCCAACTGCAAAGTAGCATTGGGCAAAGTCGTTTACAACTGTTTCAACTCAACGCCCAGATTAATGCGATTAATAGCCAGGTTTTAGCTGAAACTGAGCGCATCAACCGGGTTATTGCTGCTGCTGAATCTGAATTAAGCAGCAGCAGCCGGGACTATCAAGATAAACTTATTACTACCGCTACTGATGTCCAAGAAGCGGATGCCAATGTCAAAGCTGCGGATGCTGGTCTGAAAGCTGCCCAGTCAAAGCGAAATCGTTATGAAACTGTAGCCAAAGCCGGAGCCTTGTCTCAAGATCAATTTGAGGAAGCACAACTAGCTGTTCGCCAGCAAGAACAAGCTTTTCAGGCAGCTAAAGCCAAATTGCAAAATGTCCAAACTGCCCTCAATCCCAGTAATGCACAAGTAGCGATCGCTTATAATCGCATTGCCCAAGAAAAGGCTACAGGTCAAGCCAGCATTGCGACTTTAGATAAAGAACGTCTTGCCCTAATCCAGCAACGAATTGAAATCCAAAAACAGCTAGAGCGTGACACCCGCGAACTTCAACAAGTAAATATTGACCTCAGCCAAACTGTGATTACTGCCACAGCAGACGGGATCGTTTCTAAATTAAACCTGCGAAACTCTGGTCAAACAGTGCCTGCTGGAGAGGAGATTGCCCAAATTGTCCCCAGTGATGTTCCCTTAGAGATTAAAGCAGCGATCGCGCTTCAGGATAAAAATAAGTTGAAACAAGGCCAAAAGGTACAAATGCGGGTTTCTGCCTGTCCTTATCCAGATTATGGTACTCTCAAAGGCCAGGTTAAGACGATTTCCCCGGATGCGATTGCACCTCAAGGGAATGCTGCTAATGCCACCGCCACAACATCTGCCAACCAAAAGATGGCAGCCGCTGGTAGCTTTTATGGGGTAACAATTGAGCCAGAAAGCCTTTCTCTAGGTAGGGACAAACACCTGTGTGCGCTGCAATTGGGAATGGAAGGTACGGTTGATATTATTTCTAGAGAAGAGACTGTGATGCAATTCTTTTTGAGGAAGGCAAGGTTGATTGCAGACTTGTAAGTTATCGATGAATTAGGCTCTTGGAAAGAGTAGCGATTAGTTGTAATGTTTTATAGAGGCAACGCCCAATTTCAAAAAAAAGTGAGCAAAGGTGAGTGCGATCGCATTGTCGTAAGTACCTAAGGTTTACTCCTCCTCTATCTTGATTTGTGATGGACTGTATTACTCAAAGACTGTTTGTTTCTGAAGGCAAGTTTACCAGATGAGTACTAGCAGGAATTGGGGCTGGAAATGGATGCTAGATTGCATAGGGATGGGTGGGGCGATCGCGATCGCTTCCTCTCTCCATTGCGCTTTAGCCCAAATTACCCCCGATAGCACTCTCCCGAATAATTCCATCGTCACACCAAATGGCAGCACCCTCAATATCACAGGAGGAACCCAAGCTGGTGGTAACTTGTTCCACAGCTTCCAACAGTTTTCTGTTCTAAATGTTGGCACTGCTTTTTTTAACAATGCTCTGGATATTCAGAATATCAAATTAGCACAGACTTGTACCGCAGGTAGCGCTGTAGTTAAAAGCAGTTTTACTATAACTGGACGCGGCGGCTTACCGCCTAACCCAAGTGATGCCCTCAACACTGATGCAGTGCAGGTAGATTTGGTGACTCTCAACCCAGAAGTAGGTAAACCTTATACTACAGCTGTTTCCACAAATCCCACTAGCCCAACACCAACTCGCATAGTAGAAGCTACTGGTTGGGTAATTGCTGCTAATGGCGATGTAATTCTCACTAGCTCTGCACCCACTCTCACGCCTCATTCTTCCTGGCAAAAGACAGCCGATTGCCGTGCGTTAAATCAACAGCAGGGAGGTTAATATACTGATATCTTGCACTTAACGACTGGAAGTCGCGGCTAAGAGAACAAAGCCTGCCGACGCAGGCTTTAAAACCCTTGATTTAACCTTAGTCTGCGTCGGCATTCGTTTGTGTAGTTAAGCCAGTGCGTTAGGGAGCTAGCACGCTCAGACGGGTTTCCTGTCGCTCTTGTCTAACGTCCGGCTTTGCCGAAAGCCTTGCAACTGGCGTGCGACTTCCAGTCGTTCGGTATTTTTAGTAAAAACGCAGTGCGAGTGGGGGCAAAAACATGGCAAGAAGAAAATCTAGATTACGGAAAATCAAACGCTTTTTAAGTGTAGTGCTGCTTTTGTCTATCTTCTTAGGCGCTCTTTTTTTGCCCCCCACTTTCGCACATGTAACTGCGGAAAACTCTAGTGTTCAAAGCTTGCCTGATGCCAAAAACTTGCTGGAACAGGGCAGTAAATTTTATCAAGCTGAACGGTTTGCTGAAGCTGCTACTTCTTGGCAACAGGCTATCTCTGCATTACAAGGCAATGAGGATGAACAAAGGCTTGCGATCGCACTGGGTAATCTCTCATTAGCTTATCAGCAATTGGGACAGTGGTCACAGGCAGAAGGTGCGATCGCTCAAAGTCTCAACTTATTACAAACTGCTCAAAATATAGATACTAAAGAGCAAATTCTAGCCCAAGTTTTAGATATCAAAGGTCGCCTGCAATTAGCTCAAAGCAAAGCTGAAGATGCCCTGGATACTTGGCGAGTATCACTTGACATTTATGCCAAAATTGGTGATGAAAGGGCAGTTATTCAAAATCGGATTAATCAAGCGCAAGCTTTGCAAGCTTTAGGGTTTTATCGTCAAGCCGAGAAGACCTTAAGAGAAAGTACCCAGATTCTCCAAAGCCAACCCAACTCACCTGTTAAAGTCGCAGCCCTGCATAGTCTCGGTAATGTCGTGCAAGTCACAGGTGATTTAGAAACATCTCGGCAGATATTGCAGCAAAGTTTAGAAGTAGCTTCATCGTTGCAAGATAAAGAAGCGATCGCTGATATTCTCCTCAGTCTGGGTAATACAGCCCGTGTTCAACAAGACACGCAAACAGCTATAAAATATTATCAACAAACTATCAAAACTGCAACCTCACCTACTACACGCATCCAAGCTCAAGCTAATCAACTAAGACTGCTGCTGAAAACTGACCAATTGGCAGCTTTCCAAACATTGTCCTCCCAAATTAAAACTCAGCTTAACGACTTACCCATTAGTCGCACAGCAATCTCTGCCCGGATTAACTTTGCCCAAAGTCTAATGCAATTCCGAAAAAAAACCGCCGCAGACACTCCCTCATGGTTGGACATTGCCCAATTACTAGCAACTGCTATTGAGCAAGCAAAAAGTTTGCAAGATAAACGCACACAATCTTATGCTCTTGGTGTTTTAGGTCAAGTGTATGAACAAACTCAACAGTGGTCTGATGCCCAAAACCTCACCCAACAAGCCTTGCTCATCGCTCAAGCTATCGATGCTAAAGACATTGGCTATCAATGGCAATGGCAACTGGGACGTTTACTTAAAGCTAAGGGAGATATCAAAGGAGCAGTAGCAGCTTATACAGAAGCAGTTAATAACCTCCAAGCCCTCCGCAGTGATTTAGTTGCTGTCAATTCTGCGGTGAAATTTTCCTTTCGAGAAGAAGTTGAACCAGTTTATCGGCAGTTGGTTGATTTAATTTTGCAATCTCAGGGTAAATCCCAACTTAGCTCCGAAAATCTTGTAAAAGCCAGCAATACAATCGAATTACTCCAAATAGGAGAACTAGAAAACTTCTTTCGCAACAACTGTTTGAATGCTCAAATCCGTAATCCAAAAAAAGATCCAACGGCAGCAATTATTTATCCATTTATTTTGCCAGACCGACTAGAGGTGATCATCGAGTTGCCTCAACACCCTTGGTTGCACTACACTACCCCTATAGTTGAAACAGAATTAGAAACTACTTTAGCGCAACTACAGGAAAATCTACTTAAACCACACACGCTGCGACAGGTTCAGTCTTTATCCCAGAAGGTTTACAAATGGCTGATTCAACCTGCTGAAGCTGCCTTGGCTGAAAGCAAGATTCCTACCTTGGTGTTTGTGCTGGATGGTTGGTTGCGAAATATTCCGATGGCAGCTCTTTACGATGGCAACCAGTATTTAGTTGAGAAGTATAACATTGCACTCACCCCCAGTCTGCAACTGATTGAACCCAAATCATCAAAGAAGGAATTAAAAGCAATAGCCGCAGGATTGAGTGAAGCAAGTTCGGGATTTTCTGCACTACCTAACGTCAAACTTGAATTAGAACAAATCCGCTCTCAAGTCCCTAGCAGCATCCTTTTGAATCAAGAATTTACCAGCAAAACTTTGCAAAACCGGATTAATTCTCTATCTTTCCCGATTGTTCATCTTGCAACTCATGGTCAGTTTAGCTCCAAGGCTGAGGAGACATTTATTGTTGCTTGGGATGAGCGTATTTATGTCAAAAAGTTAAATGAGTTAGTGCGAACACTAGAGCAAAATAGACCCGAAGCAATTGAATTGCTCATTCTTAGTGCCTGTCAAACAGCTGCCGGGGACGAACAAGCTGCACTAGGAATTGCTGGTGTCGCTTTTCAGGCAGGAGCACGCAGTACCATCGCTTCTTTGTGGAACTTAGATGATGAGTCTACTGCTGTGTTGATGAGTAAATTTTACCAAGAGTTAGCCAACAAAAACCTGACTAAAGCTGAAGTACTTCGTCACGCCCAGCTCGCTCTTTTGCAAAATCCCAAATACAAACGTCCCATGTTTTGGGCCCCTTATGTTCTGCTAGGCAATTGGCTTTAAGCCACTCTCACCACTTGAAGTGGTGGGATTCAAGCTAAAAGTTGGAGTTAACTTTTTGTCCATTTAGTTATGCAGATGCGATCGCATCAACTGACAATGCCATTGTTTCGCCTGACAATTCGATTGTATTGGGTGACAATGCGATTGTATTGGGTGACAATGCGATTGTATTGGGTGACAATGCGATTGTTTCGGCTGACAATGCCATTGTTTTGACTGACAATGCGATTGTATTGGGTGACAATGCCATTGTTTCGATTGACAATGCCATTGCATCGACTGATGAATTATGGTGTATAAACTTATGTAAAGAAATTAGCAAGTTTTGCGTAAAACTAAGGCGATCGCAACTGAGAATTATCCAGAGGTGACTGCAACCACCGTAAACCCACATTAGTGGTGTGAGATAACCAGAAGTTTAGCAACTGCTGTTTGCTTAAAGGGGTGCAATGTTCAAGATAAATATTCGTTGGGGCTGGTTTATCGGAATTGCAATATCTAGTTCAAGCATTTTGAGTACAAATTGCGCTTTTGCCCAAATTATCCCCGATGGCACTTTGCCTAATAACTCTAGTGTCAAATTAGAGGGGAACAACAGCATCATTGAAGGAGGAACCCAAGCAGGTGGCAACTTGTTCCACAGCTTTCGGGAGTTTTCTGTTCCGACTAACGGCGCTGCTTTGTTTAATAATAAAGTGGATATTCAAAATATTATCAGTCGCGTAACGGGTGGTTCAGTCTCTAATATTGATGGGATAATTGGCACTAAGGGCACAGCTAATTTGTTTTTGATAAATCCTAATGGAATTGTATTTGGTCAGAATGCTCAATTAAATGTTGGTGGTTCCTTTGTGGCGACTAGTGCGAATGCACTGCAATTTGGAAATATCGGATTTTTTAGCGCTACTGCGAAAAATATCCCTTCACCGTTGTTGACTATTAATCCTTCAGCATTGCTGTTTAATCAGATTAATCAAAACGCAGTGATTCAAAATAATTCAGTTGCATTTGCAGGACAAGATCCAGCAGGCATAGATGCATTTGGTTTACGAGTACCAGATGGAAGAAGTTTACTGCTGGTGGGTGGTAATGTCAGCATGGATGGGGGAAAATTAAATGCTTATGGTGGACGAGTTGAGTTAGGAGGGTTGGGTGAACCTGGTACTGTAGCGTTGGGTGTAGATGGCGATAATCTCAGCTTGAGATTTCCTTCTAATGTTGCGCGAACAGATATATCCCTCACTAATAGTTCAGGTGTATTTGTAACTGGGGCTGGTGGAGGTAATATTGCAGTTAATGCTAAGAATCTAGAAATTTTAGGAGGAAGTATTTTAAGCGGTGGTATTGGGCCAGGTTTGGGGACACCTGAAACTGTTGCAGGAGATATTACACTTAATGCTACCGGGTCAATCAAAGTTGCAGGCACTGGGAGCATAGTTCGCAACCTTGTGTGCTTGGGGTCACAAGGTAATGGCGGCAATATTATTATCGATTCTGTTACTCAAGTCACTATTTCTGGTAGCAGTTCAAATATTAACAGTGGCTTATTCGTTAACTCCCAAAGTACGACGGGTACCGCTGGAGATATTATCGTCACCTCACCTAGAGTTACTCTAGACAACAGTGGCGTACTCAGCGCCCAATCTGCATCAGGTAACGGTGGCAACATCAACTTACAAACTGATTTACTGCTTCTGCGTCGTGGCGCTTCCATTTCCACCTCCGCAGGCACAGCAGAAGCTGGTGGTAATGGTGGCAACATCACCATCAATGCCCCGTCGGGCTTCATTGTTGCTGTCCCAAACGAAAATAGCGACATTACTGCCGATGCTTTTAGAGGCAACGGTGGGAGAGTAGATATTCAAGCCTTTGGTATCTATGGCATTCAACCCCGCTCTAACCCAACTTCTCTTTCGGATATCACCGCTAGTTCTGAATTTGGTGTCACGCCTGATGTAGACCCTAACATTGGATTGGTCAACCTGCCAACACTAGCAGCTGAAACTGAAGTAGCACAGACCTGTCAAGCTGGTGGAACTTTAGCTAAAAGCAGTTTTACAATCACTGGACGCGGCGGCTTACCACCTAACCCAGGTGATGCTCTTAACACTGATGCAGTGCAGGTAGATTTGGTGACTCTCAATCCAAATGGCAATCGCCCCAATCGCTCTTTTGTTCCCAGCAAAATAACTACCCCCGCACCAGAACCCATCATAGAAGCTACTGGTTTGGCGCTAAACGAAAAAGGGGAAGTCGTCCTGACAGCAAATCTTCCCACCACTACGCCCCATAGTCCTTGGTTGAAGCCTGCATCTTGCAGAGCAATTCGTAATTCGTAATTCGTAATTTCAGAAAGTCTGATTGCAATCTGGTTTTTTTCATGGATGTGCAATGCGATTGTATCGACTCACAATTCGATTGTATCGACTGACAATGCGATTGTATCGACTGACAATGCGATTGTATCGGCTGACAATGCGATTGTTTCGGCTGACAATGCGATTGTTTCGACTAACAATGCGATTGTTTCGACTAACAATGCTATTACATCGACTGACAATGCCATTGTTTCGACTAACAATGTGATCGCATCGACTGACAATGCCATTGTTTCGACTGACAATGCCATTGCATCGACTGACAATGCCATTGTATTGGGTGACAACGCCATTGCATCGATTGACAACGCCATTGCATCGACTAATGAATTATGGTGTATAAACTTATGTAAAGAAATTAGCAAGTTTTGCGTAAAACTAAGGCGATCGCAACTGAGAATTATCCAGAGGTGACTGCAACCACCGTAAACCCACATTAGTGGTGTGAGATAACCAGAAGTTTAGCAACTGCTGTTTGCTTAAAGGGGTGCAATGTTCAAGATAAATATTCGTTGGGGCTGGTTTATCGGAATTGCAATATCTAGTTCAAGCATTTTGAGTACAAATTGCGCTTTTGCCCAAATTATCCCCGATGGCACTTTGCCTAATAACTCTAGTGTCAAATTAGAGGGGAACAACAGCATCATTGAAGGAGGAACCCAAGCAGGTGGCAACTTGTTCCACAGCTTTCGGGAGTTTTCTGTTCCGACTAACGGCGCTGCTTTGTTTAATAATAAAGTGGATATTCAAAATATTATCAGTCGCGTAACGGGTGGATCAGTCTCTAAGATTGATGGGTTAATTGGCACTAAGGGCACAGCTAATTTATTTTTGATTAATCCCAATGGAATTATATTTGGTCAGAATGCTCAATTAAATGTTAATGGTTCCTTTGTGGCAAGTACAGCGAATGCACTGCAATTTGGAAATATCGGATTTTTTAGCGCTACTGCGAAAAATATCCCTTCACCGTTGTTAACTATTAATCCTTCAGCATTGCTGTTTAATCAGATTAATCAAAACGCAGCAATTCAAAATAACTCAGTTGCATTTGTAGGAAAAGATCCAACAGGCTTTTTTGATGCATTTGGTTTACGAGTACCAGATGGTAAGAGTTTACTGCTGGTAGGTGGGAATGTCAGCATGGATGGGGGAAAATTAAATGCTTATGGTGGACGAGTTGAATTAGGAGGGTTGGCGGAACCTGGTACTGTCTTGCTGGGTGTAAATGGCGATAATCTCAGCTTGAAATTTCCTGAGAATGTTGGGCGAACTTCGGTATCCCTTACTAATGGTTCTCGTATACTTGTAACTAAGGCTGGTGGCGGTAATATTGCAGTCAATGCTAAGAATCTAGAGATTTTGGGAGGAAGTATTTTAAGCGGCGGTATTGGGCAAGATTTGGGGACATCTGAAACTGTTGCAGGAGATATTACGCTTAATGCTACCGGGTCAATCAAAGTTGCAGGCATTGGGAGTAGTGTTCGCAATATTGTGGGTTTGAGGTCAAAAGGCAATGCGGGTAATATTACTATCGATTCTGGTTCCTTGTCATTACAAGATGGCGCTCGACTTACTGCTGAAACCCGTGGACGAGGGAATGCAGGGAATGTTACAGTGCGGGCACTTAATGCTGTTTCCCTTGCAAACGGTGATATCGACAGCACGGTGTCACCAGGAGGTGTAGGTAAGGGTGGCAATATCGATATCTTAGCTGCAACCCTCTCGCTAAAAGATGGCGCTCAACTGCAAACCTTTACTCGTAAAGCACCTGATACCCACCAGCTAGCAGGACAAGGGGATGCGGGGAATGTGAATGTGAATGTTACTGGCGCTGTTGATATTGGTGCTGGCAGTGGAATTCGCACTTTGGTGGAAACTGAGACAGTTGGCAATGCAGGTAATATTACTATCAATTCTGGTTCCTTGTCATTACAAGATGGCGCTCGACTTACTGCCGAAACCCGTGGACGAGGGAATGCAGGGAATGTTACAGTGCGGGCACTTGATGCTGTTTCCCTTGCAAACGGTGACATCGACAGCACGGTGTCACCAGGAGGTGTAGGTAAAGGTGGCAATATCGATATCTTAGCTGCAACCCTCTCGCTAAAAGATGGCGCTCAATTAGCAACCAGTACTCGTAAAGCATTTGGTACCCAGCCAGCAGGACAGGGGGATGCGGGGAATGTGAATATGAAAGTTACAGGTATTGTTGATATTGGTGCTGGCGGTGGGATTCGCACCTTGGTGGAAGCTGAGACAGTTGGCAATGCGGGTAATATTACTATCGATTCTGGTTCCTTGTCGTTACAAGATGGCGCTCGACTTACTGCTGAAACCCGTGGACGAGGGAATGCAGGAAATGTGACAGTGCAGGCACTTGATGCTGTTTCCCTTGCAAACGGTAACATCGACAGCACGGTGTCAGCTGGGGGTGTAGGTAAAGGTGGCAATATCGATATTAATGCTGCAACCCTCTCGCTAAAAGATGGCGCTCAATTAGCAACCAGTACTCGTGATGCATCTGATACCCAGTCTGATACCCAGCCAGCAGGACAGGGGGATGCGGGGAATGTGAATGTGAAAGTTACAGGTATTGTTGATATTGCTGGGGAGAAAAACGATTCTGCCAGTGGAATTCGCACTTTGGTGGAAGCTGGGACAGTTGGCAATGCGGGTAATATTACTATCGATTCTGGTTCCTTGTCGTTACAAGATGGCGCTCAACTTACTGCCTCAACCCGTGGACAGGGGGATGCAGGAAATGTGAATGTGAATGTTACAGGTATTGTTGATATTGCTGGGGAGAAAAACGATTTTGCCAGTGGGATTCGCACCTTGGTGGAAGCTGGGACTGGCAATGGGGGTAACATTACTATCGATTCTGGTTCCTTGTCATTACGCGATGGCGCTCTACTTACTGCCTCAACCCGTGGACAGGGGGATGCGGGGAATGTGAATGTGAATGTTACAGGTATTGTTGATATTGCTGGGGTGAAAAACAATTCTGCCAGTGGGATTCGCACCTCAGTGGAAACTGAAACAGTTGGCAATGGAGGTAACATTACTATCGATTCTGGTTCTTTCTCTCTAAGTGATGGCGCTCGACTTACTGCCTCAACCCGTGGACAAGGGGATGCGGGGAATGTGACAGTGCGGGCACTTGATGCTGTTTCCCTTGCAAACAGTAACATCGACAGCACAGTGTCAGCAGGAGGTATAGGTAAGGGTGGCAATATCGATATTAATGCTGCAACCCTCTCGCTAAAAGATGGCGCTCAACTGCAAACCTTTACTCGTAAAGCATCTGCAACAGCACCAGCAGGACAGGGCGATGCGGGGAATGTCAATGTTAAAGTTACTGGCGCTGTTGAGATTGCTGGGGAGAAAAACGGTTCTGCCAGTGAGATTCGTAGCTTGGTGGAAACGGGGACAGAAGGCAATGGAGGTAACATTACTATCGATTCTGGTTCTTTCTCTCTAAGTGATGGCGCTCGACTTACTGCTGAAACCCGTGGACAAGCAAATGCAGGTACAATTAAAGTGAATGCTGCTGATTTTTTCACTATTTCTAGCAATAATTCTGATTTTAACAGTGGCTTGTTCGTTAACTCCCAAAGTACCACGGGTACTAGTGGAGATATTATCGTCACCTCACCTAGAGTTACCTTAGACAATGGTGGCAGACTCAACGCCCAATCTGCATCGGGTAACGGTGGCAACATCAACTTACAAACTGATTTACTGCTTCTGCGTCGTGGCGCTTCCATTTCCACCTCCGCAGGCACAGCAGAAGCTGGTGGTAATGGTGGCAACATCACCATCAATGCCCCGTCGGGCTTCATTGTTGCTGTCCCAAACGAAAATAGCGACATTACTGCCGATGCTTTTAGAGGCAACGGTGGGAGAGTAGATATTCAAGCCTTTGGTATCTATGGCATTCAACCCCGCTCTAACCCAACTTCTCTTTCGGATATCAGGGCTAGTTCTGAGTTTGGTGTAAACGGCACTGTAGAACTTAACACACCTGATGTTGACCCCAGCAGTGGCTTAGTCAACTTGCCAACAATAGCCGCTGACACTGAAGTAGCACAGACTTGTGAAGCTGGTAGAAGTTTAGCTAAGAGCAGTTTTACAATCACTGGACGCGGCGGCTTACCACCTAATCCAGGTGAAGCTCTTAACACTGATGCAGTGCAGGTAGATTTGGTGACTCTCAATCCAAATGGCGATCGCCCCAATCGCTCCTTTGTTCCCAGCAAAATAACTACCCCCGCACCAGAACCGATCATAGAAGCTACTGGTTTGGCACTAAACGAAAAAGGGGAAGTCGTTCTGACAGCAAATCTTCCCACCACTACGCCTCATAGTCCTTGGTTGAAGCCTGCATCTTGTAGAGCAATTCATAATTCGTAATTCGTAATTCGTAATTTCAGATTCGTCAGATTGCAATCTGGTTTTTTTCATCGATCTGCAATGCGATTGTATCGACTGACAATGCGATTGTATCGGCTGACAATGCGATTGTATCGGCTGACAATGCCATTGTTATCGACTGATGAATTATGTTGTATAAATTTATGTAAAGAAATTAGCAAGTTTTGCGTAAAACTAAGGCGATCGCAACTGAGAATTATCCAGAGGTGACTGCAACCACCGTAAACCCACATTAGTGGTGTGAGATAACCAGAAGTTTAGCAACTGCTGTTTGCTTAAAGGGGTGCAATGTTCAAGATAAATATTCGTTGGGGCTGGTTTATCGGAATTGCAATATCTAGTTCAAGCATTTTGAGTACAAATTGCGCTTTTGCCCAAATTATCCCCGATGGCACTTTGCCTAATAACTCTAGTGTCAAATTAGAGGGGAACAACAGCATCATTGAAGGAGGAACCCAAGCAGGTGGCAACTTGTTCCACAGCTTTCGGGAGTTTTCTGTTCCGACTAACGGCGCTGCTTTGTTTAATAATAGAGTGGATATTCAAAATATTATCAGTCGGGTAACGGGTGGATCAGTATCTGAGATTGATGGCTTAATTTACGCTAATGGCACAGCTAATTTATTTTTGATAAATCCTAATGGAATTGTATTTGGTCAAAATGCTCAATTAAATATTGGTGGTTCCTTTGTTGCGACTAGTGCGAATGCACTGCAATTTGGAAATATCGGATTTTTTAGCGCTACTGCGAAAAATATCCCTTCACCGTTGTTGACTATTAATCCTTCAGCATTGCTGTTTAATCAGATTAATCAAAACGCAGCGATTCAAAATAACTCAATTGCACCCGCAGGAAAAGATCCAGCAGGCTTTGACGGATTTGGTTTACGAGTACCAAATGGTAAGAGTTTACTACTGGTAGGTGGGAATATCAACATGGATAAAGGAGGATTAAATGCTAATGGTGGACGAGTTGAGTTAGGAGGATTGAGCGAACCTGGGACTGTCTTGCTTGGTGTAGATGGCGATAATCTCAGCTTGAGATTTCCTGAGAATGTGACGCGAGTAGATATATCTTTTACTAATAGGGCTGGTGTTTTTGTAGAAGCTGCTGGTGGCGGTAATATTGCAGTCAATGCTAAGAATCTAGAGATATTGGGAGGAAGTATTTTAAGCGGTGGTATTGGGCAAGGTTTGGGGACACCTGAAACTGTCGCGGGAGATATTACGCTGAATGCTACCGAGGAAATCAAAGTTGCTGCTGGGAGCATAGTTTTTAATCTTGTGTATTTAGGATCACTTGGCAATGGGGGTAACATTACTATCGATTCTGGTTCTTTCTCATTACGCGATCGCGCTGAACTTGCTGCCTCAACTGCTGGACGAGGGAATGCCGGGAATGTGACAGTGAATGCAAAAGATGCTGTTTCTCTTGCAGATGCTAATATCTTCAGCACAGTGTCAGCAAGAGCTATAGGTAAAGGTGGCAATATCGACATCAATGCTGCAACACTATCACTAACTGGTGACGCTCAACTTCAAACCTCAACCTCTGGACAAGGGAATGCGGGGAATGTGACAGTGAGTGCAAAAGATACTATTTCTCTTGCAGGTAGTGACATCTTCAGCACGGTGTCAGCAGGGGGTGTAGGTAAAGGTGGCAATATCAACATCAATGCTGCTTCTTTATCACTTACTGATGGTGCTCAATTGCTAACTATTACTAGTGGTGCATTTAATACCCAACCAGCAGGACGGGGGGATGCGGGGAATGTTAATATTAATGTTACTGGGTCAGTTGATATTGCTGGGAGGAAAAAGGGTTTAGGTTTAGGCAGTGGGATTGGCAGCGCGGTGGAAACCGGGACAGTTGGCAATGGGGGTAACATTACTATCGATTCTGGTTCCTTGTCGTTACGAGACGGCGCTCAACTTACTGCCTCAACTGCTGGACAAGGCAATGCGGGGAATGTAACAGTGAGTGCAAAAAATGCTGTTGACCTTGCAGATGCTGCCATCCTCAGTACCGTAGAAGCAGGAGGTGTAGGTAAAGGTGGCAATATCAACATCAATGCTGCAACCCTCTCGCTAAAAGATGGCGCTCAACTGCTAACCCTAACTCGTGCTGCATTTGATACCCAACCACCAGGACAGGGGGATGGAGGGAATGTCAATATTAATGTTACTGGGTCAGTTGATATTGCTGGACAGAAAAATCGTTTTTTTAGTGGGATTAGCAGCCTGGTGAATACGGGGACAGTTGGCAATGGGGGTAACATTACTATCAATTCTGGTTCATTCTCATTACGCGATCGCGCTCAACTTACTGCCTCAACATTTGGACAAGGGAATGCGGGGAATGTGACAGTGAGTGCAAAAAATGCTGTTTCCTTCGCTGGTAATGCTTACATCTTCAGCACGGTGGAAGCAGAAGGTGTAGGTAAGGGAGGTAATATCGACATCAATGCTGCAAAAGTGTCACTAATTGATGGCGCTCTACTTTCTGCCTCAACATTTGGACAAGGGAATGCAGGGAATGTGACAGTGAGTGCAAAAGATACTATTGACCTTGCAGGTGCTGGCATCCTCAGCACGGTGGAGTCAGGGGGTGTAGGTAAAGGTGGCAATATTGACATCAATGCTACAACACTATCACTAATTGATGGCGCTCAACTGCTAACCTCTACTAATGAAGCATCTAATAGCCAGCCAGCAGGACGGGGCGATGCAGGGAATGTCAATGTTAATGTTGCTGGTGCTGTTAATATTGCTGGAGAGAAAAGTAGGATTTTCAGCTTTGTGGATACGGGGACAGTTGGCAATGGGGGTAACATTACTATCGATTCTGGTTCCTTCTCGTTACAAGATGGCGCTCAACTTGCTGCCTCAACATTTGGACAAGGGAATGCAGGCACAATTAAAGTGAATGCTGCTGATTTTTTCACCATTTCTAGCAAGAGTTCAAACATTAGCACTGGTTTGTTCGTAAACTCCCAAAGTACGACCGGTAGTGCTGAAGATATTCTCGTCACCTCACCCAAAGTTACCTTAGACAATGGTGGTAGACTCAACGCCCAATCTGCATCGGGTAACGGTGGCGACATCAACATACAAACTGATTTACTCCTTCTGCGTCGTGGCGCTTCCATTTCCACCTCCGCAGGCACAGCAGAAGCTGGTGGTAATGGTGGCAACATCACCATCAATGCCCCGTCGGGCTTCATTGTTGCTGTCCCAAACGAAAATAGCGACATTACTGCCGATGCTTTTAGAGGCAACGGTGGGAGAGTAGATATTCAAGCCTTTGGTATCTATGGCATTCAACCCCGCTCTAACCCAACTTCTCTTTCGGATATCACCGCTAGTTCTGAGTTTGGTGTAAACGGTACTGTAGAACTTAACACGCCGGATATTGACCCTAACAGTGGCTTAGTCAATTTGCCAACCGTACCAGTTGATACCGAAGTAGCACAGACTTGTCAAGCTGGTGGAAATTTAGCTAAAAGCAGTTTTACAATCACTGGACGCGGCGGCTTGCCCCCTAATCCAGGTGAAGCTCTTAACACTGATGCAGTGCAGGTAGATTTGGTGACTCTCAATCCAAATGGCGATCGCCCCAATCGCTCCTTTGTTCCCAGCAAAATAACTACCCCCGCACCAGAACCGATCATAGAAGCTACTGGTTTGGCACTAAACGAAAAAGGGGAAGTCGTTCTGACAGCAAATCTTCCCACCACTACGCCTCATAGTCCTTGGTTGAAGCCTGCATCTTGCAGAGCAATTCGTAATTTGTAATTCGTAATATCATGTCCGCCAAATCACCCATAATAAAAGAACCCCACCCCCAACCCCTCCCCGCTTTTTGGGAGGGGAGCTAAAGCGCAGCTTTTGCGGGGTCGAGTTCCGGTTATTATGGTTAATTACCCGGACATCATATAATTCGTAATTTCAGATTTGTCAGATTGCAATCTGGTTTTTTCATCGAGCTGCAATGCGATTGCATCGACTGACAATGCGATTGTTTTGGCTGACAATACGATTGTATCGACTAACAATGCGATTGTTTTGGCTGACAATACGATTGTATCGACTAACAATACGATTGTTTCGGCTGACAATGCGATCGCATCAACTTACAACCCCATTGCATCAACCTGTATAAATAGAGCTTACCTCATCTCTCCCCCTGCTCCCTGCCCCCTGCCCCCTGCTTTCCTACATATCCCTTCTTCACTACTCACTCTCTAAGTTGCAGCACTCCACCCTTGGTTCAGTTGCAAAATCACTCAAACCCACAGCTTGCAACAGCGCCGTCCAAGAAGGATCTTCCAATTTGGGGCGACGCAATTCACTAGCAGCACTCAGCGCTTCATACCAAATACCATTAGCCGCATAAAGGTTTACTTGCTGGCGCGGTGTTGCTTTTTCCAATTGAGTTTTTAAAGCAGGCTTTAGTTGCTCTCGTTTTACATAGCCTTCAACATTAGCAATAATTTGGTTATCCTTCTGACAATAGATGTTAAAATACCATCGGTATTGCTTGCCTATCTCCAAAGGTGTTGTTTTTGATGGTAAGCGAAGGTTTACTACTCCTGGTGTCCCCGTTAAAGAAGTTTTATAAATAGTCTGATTTTGTGCCTCATCTTCTAGCACAAACTCTCCAAATGCAAAGTCCGATGCGTAAGGAACATAAAATAAGAAACTAGGATGCTCTGCGATCGTTGTTCCAAACACCAATTCTGAGTTTGAATAAATAGGTACTAAAGCTGTGAGCCGCTTTTGAGAAGAACTTAGAGGCTTGGTCACATTTTGACTACAGCCACGGCTACCTGCTTCCCCTCGCTTACCTGGTTCCCCGATGTCTGATGGTGGGGGCGGCGCAGCGAAAATCAGTGATTGATTTAATTGTCCTTTGGGGTTTTCAGGCTGTGCCTGCACTTGGATACAGCTCAGGAGTGTTAAACTAATGGCGAGGAAAAGTTGAATCTTTTGCACAAATAATTTCATTTGTTTTATACCTCAAGTTGTAGAAATCAGTTGTCGCTGACCTTGTTGTGTAGATAGGTAAATCGCTACTGTGCCACCAGTAAGCACTAAAACTAAGGTTGACGGAACTAGGGGAACCCAAATACCGTGGTAAAAGAGAATTAAGCAAAGAATGTATAAGCCTCCAAGTACGCCTCCTGCCGTTAGCAATAGATATAGTCTCGAACGATAGCGCCAAGTGAGTGTCTGCGACACAGCGTAGCCGATCGCACCTCCAACCACAGACCAACTCCAAACCCATAAGACTTCAACCCAAACAGGCAAAACTGATATCAAAGGTCGGCCATCGATCGCAGCACTCACCAGCTGACTCACCATTTGCGCTTGCAGAATCACTCCTGGTACTTCCTGAGAAAAACCCTGTTCAGTCATGTAGGGGGTAAGACTATAATCACGGAAGCTTTGGGCAGTGGTACCAATGAGGACAATTCGGTCTTTGACTTGATCGGGGTTGACCTTTCCTCTAAGAACATCTGTGAGTGTGACAATAGGTGCAATTTCTAAAGGAGAACCTTGGAAAGAGCGGTAATTAAGCAATATTTGATAGCCCCCGATATCCACTTTTTGATAGCCGCCCATCTGCGCTTCTGTTTTGGAGCCATTTCGCGATCGCAACCGTTTGAAAACGATGTTACCTAGCTGTAAATCTCCTTGGGGGGTGTATTTCGCAAAAATCCCTTTTTTCTCCAAATAGTGGAATGCCAGTTGGGCATTAAGGGCGTAGCGTGCAGTACAAGGAGATGTTGGGTTAGCTGGCTGCATTGCTAATAAATGACGACGCAAAACATTGTCTGAGTCGGGAACAATATCACTAAATCCTTGGCGTTCTGGTGGAACTCCTTTTGGAGGTGAAACTCCGGGATAGTTTTGGGTGCGATCGCTAACTTTGCAAATTGCAAAGAAATTGTCATCGGTTTTCCAACGAGTGGTTAAAGCGGCCTGATTGGGTTGTACTGGTTCAGCCCGATAAATATCCAAGCCAATGGTTCGCGCTTGGAACTGTGCAAGTTTATCTAACAGTCGCGCCAGTGCAAGATTTGACAGTGAGCCACTTCTTTGCTTCTGCTGTGGGAGGTAAAGATCGTCTTCAGTTACAGTGACGATCAATAGGCGCGAATCTTGCTTTTCCTGTGGACGCGATCGCATAAATTTGTCATATAACAGCAACTCCCATGTTTGCAATCCTCCTTGATGTCTTACCCCCAGTACACCAACAGTTATCAGCAAGCTCAACAGTAGCAAGGTTCCAAGGCGGCGAATGTTGGGAATTCGGGGCTTTGCCCAAGTCATTGGCACTACAGCATGATGTTCGCTAATTACTGGCAACCAACTTGCACCTGGATATTCCTTTTCTATTCCTTTAAGCCTTTGTCTAGCAGTACGAACCGCAGCATATATAGATTGTCCTGCTGAAAAAACCTCTAGAAAATGCTTTAAAAATTTTTGGGCTACTTTATCTGGCACTGGTTCCCGCATGACAATAATTTGCGGAATCTGTAAATCTTGTAGTTCTCGCGCTAATCCTAATCCATCGCAAGAGTTGAAAATCGCCAATTGTAACCCATTGGCAACAGCATTTCTCAGGGCATATCTGAGTTCATCAATTGTTAATTTATCTGTTTTATTAATATAGATGCAACTAGCTTCACCCTCACTCGTGCTATGACCTGCGAAAAATAAGATATTCCAAGGTTGTTTCCACAATTTGTCGTCGATGTTTGAATATTCAGGTTCTACTAAAAAAGTTGTAGTGACACCAGGTAATTTCTCTAATAACTGGCGGTCTTGCTCTACATCAATACCGTCACTATTGCCTAAAATTGCCAAAATTCTAATTTTATTTCTGCTTATGGATGTCTGCAATGCGGCTGTTACTGGTTCTGATTCTGGAACACTCAGAACAACTTCAGCGTTGAGGTAATCTCGATCGATCAAATCCCACAAATGCCAGGGAAGTTTTTTGAGTTGCAAACAATGAGTGCGAATCAACACCCGCACTTCTTCATCTGGCATCAAGTGTTTGAGCCATTTTTCCCGCACGGGACGAAATGACTCTGATAGCAACCAGTTATTCAGATGCTCCCGCACCTCACTAGCTTTTGTATTGCACTCTTGACGTCGCTGGGAAATAGAACCATCGTAAATAATTTTTTTGGCTTTGATGCGGGTAAATTTCCACAAGCTGCGATATGTGGACTGCCATTGGTCAATTGCTATTTCCATATCTAGATTAGAGGGTAGCTTGCCAGTAATTTCTGTAGTCGGGCGTTTGCCCTCTTCTCCAATCTCCAGCGTTACCTGCACGCCTAAATGCAAATCGCCATCTAGCTTCAGCACAACTAACTTTCTCATTGGCAGTACCCTGCTGTTGTTCTTAACAAATGACAAAATTTTCTGTGATGCTGATATCTCCTAGAACAAGTTTAACGCTGAAACGTTCTCCCACTTCACAACTAAATTCCAATTGAATATTCTTATTGCTGTTTCTTGTTTGAGCCTCCATCACAGATGCTCCCTCAAAATCCAGCACCATTAGATGGAGATTTGGTGGCAGATAATCTTGTCCATTTGTCGGATGTAATTCTACGATAATGTCCATTTCTTGCTCGTTATCTGGAGGTAAGGTAACGACTAAAACCACTGCGCGATCGCTCAAAAGCTTTCCTAAATCAATCAACTTACCCCTACTAAGAAAAGCACCATTGCCACTTCTTAGACTCCAAGCTGGATTGACACCTTGAGTGCCTAAAAGAGTTTCAATCTCTTGCCACCCAGCTTCAAAAATATTCTCTAACCATTGCTTCAAATTAACTAAATTCTGATTAGCCTCCAGCGAATTATCAGCTATTTCAGCAACATGGAATTGAGAAAGTTCTTCTAAATACTCTAAGAGATTGTCTAAAGGTTGCAATTGGTTAATGGGTAATAAATCAGTTTGTACTTGCTTGACAAATCCCAGCAGTGTTGCTTCTCTAAATGATTTGCCAATTTGCACAGCTACATAGCCAATTCGATTTGACTGTACTTCCGGCGGCACATAAACAAATTGTGCATCTTCTAATACTGGGCGACATTCTAATAAGCCCAAGTTTTTGAGCGACAAATCAGCAATATCCATAAGTGTCTGTTGTATGACATTCCAACTATCACTTTTATGCAAGTCTGTCTCAAATCCCATGCAACATAGATAATAATTTACGAACGACACAGACAAAGTATTGAGATAAACTTGTTCGCCTTTTGCTGGCGTGGCTTGTTGTCTGCGTAACTCTTCTGCTCGATGTCTTCCATCCACAGGTATCGGGGCTGAAAATGTTAAAACGTTGATGCTTTTGCTCATATTTTTGCCTAGCTGATTAGATGATATTAAACATTAAACATATAAATATTCATGGAATTTAGTAGCAAATTTTTTCAAACAACGTTGGTAAAAACTATGGAGAGATGTGATTCCAATACCCCATTCTGCCGAAATCTCTTTCCAGGAAATGCCAGAACATCTTCTTTTAGCTATAGCTTGAAAATTTGCTTCTGGATGACCTTTGATATGTTCCTTGCAAAAAATTAATTCTGGGTCAGTTTCTATACATTCTCTTACTTGCTCAAATAAAGACATAGGTTGAAATGAGGGTAGATTTTCCAGATGAGAGTTTTCGAGATTTATTTCATTTTCTTTGCCGATAATTTTGGGGATAGCCTCTGGGAAAAAACGTTTAGTTAATAGCATATTTATCCAAGTCATCACTTCGCCGCGTTCTGGGTTATACTTATTAATATTGTTATCTTGACAAAGATAGAAAAATAAATTTTGTACTGCTTCATCATAGATATCTTGATAAAGTAGTTGAAATTGACCTTTATAAGGACGAACAAGCTTACCTGACTGCCAAATAGCATTAATCAAACGTGTTAAGGCTATCCGCTTTTCCTTAGTTAGGTGTGTGTATTGTTGGGCTGCGATCGCTAAGTCTTTAAGTTGTTCATCTAGTTGTTTTCTCCAGTCATTACTCATAAAAGACCTCGAATCAGAACGCACCAAGTTGCGAATTCATCTATATCTCATGTATTGATCGCGACTTTTACACAAACCAGCCACAATTGTTACAAAACTTTGTGCTTAGATGAACTAGGGACTGGGAAGATTTGGCATTAACCTCTATGAAGTTTTATCACTACCCCAAGCGAGATAATTTGGGCAGACGACAGGCGGCGTTATAAATTAATAAGTGTATCTGCAATACCGGACTTGTTCTGGCTTAGTCTCAATAGCAAAGGTTTGGAGATGTTCACTTTATCAGAAACTTCTATCCTGGCGGCAATCCTACTGGTAGCTTTAGGCATTTTGGGCTGGGGCTTTTATCGCGCCAGACCTTTTGGTAAGCTGGGAATCTTAGCCTGGTTACAGTCGGTGGTGTTGATGACTCCTTGGCTCTTGTTTTTCGGATTGTTTGCCGCAGGGATTTACATTAATATAGCGGGTATATTGTTCTTAGTGGTGACATCCGCCGGATTGTACGTCTATTTGGGCAGACAGTTACGCGCAGCTGGGCAAGATGCCATCCTCAAGCAACGCGCAACCGAGAGACTAGCTGCTGCTAACTCACTTGAAGCAAATTCCCCACAATTAGCAGTCGCAGAACTGAAAGCGGAGATCCCACCAATACCGGAAGATGACTTGAATGCAATTAAAGGCATTTTTGGTATCGATACATTTTTTGCTACAGAAACCATCGCCTACCAAGATGGAGCCATTTTCAAAGGCAATTTGCGGGGAGAACCAGAAGAAACTCACAACTGTCTAACTGCAAGTTTACGGCAACGCCAAGGCGATCGATATCGCCTGTTTTTAGTGGAAAACACAGACGGTAGACCAGTGGTGATTGTCCTACCGAGCCGCAACGATCCCCGGCCGATGTTGTTATCGCAAAAAGCTTTTGCAGGTATTCTATTGATAGCAACCATTGCTACTAATCTAGAAGCTGCGGGATTACTGCTGAATTTTGATTTTTTTGGTAATCCAGAGCGGTTTCAAGAAGCTTTGCCCATAGGCGCTGGGATATTTTCGATTTTAGTAGCTCACGAAATTGGTCATTGGTTACTTGCCCAGCGTCACCAAATTCGTCTTAGCTGGCCCTTTTTTCTACCCGCAGTGCAAATTGGCTCCTTTGGTGCAATTACTCGCTTTGAGTCTCTATTGCCCAACCGCAAGGTATTATTTGATATTGCCTTAGCCGGGCCAGCCGCAGGTGGTATTGTCTCTTTGTTAATGCTGGTAACGGGCTTGCTGCTTTCGCACCCAGGTAGTTTATTTCAATTGCCAAATCAGTTTTTCCAAGGGTCGATTTTGGTGGGAAGTTTAGCGCGAGTTGTCCTTGGTTCGGCGTTGCAGTCATCCCTGGTAAGTGTTCATCCTCTAGTAGTGATTGGTTGGCTGGGGTTAATTATCACCGCTTTGAACTTGATGCCCGCAGGACAACTAGATGGTGGGCGCATTGTGCAGGCGATTTATGGACGTAAAACCGCAGGACGGGCAACGATCGCAACTTTAATTTTACTGGCAGTAGTATCTCTCGGTAATATGATTGCCATGTACTGGGCGATCGTCATTTTCTTTTTGCAACGGGATCAAGAACGCCCCAGCTTAAATGAAATCACTGAACCAGATGATGCCAGAGCCGCTTTGGGTCTTTTGGCTCTATTTTTGATGATTACTACCCTTTTACCCCTAACTCCCGCCTTGGCTGGGCGGTTGGGAATAGGATAGTACTCTGAGTCGAATGGCACTAAAATCAGATGAAGAGAGCTTAATGAAATAATTTTTTATTAACAGTTGAAGCTTTTTATCTGAATTGAAGTGCCAGCATGACTATCACTATTTCATGGCAAGCCTATTGGGAACTATTTCAGGAGACTATCGAACGTTCTCAACACCCAGATCCTGATGATGCAATAGATGTGGTTTATAAATACCCGCAAGCTTTAGGACAGGGTTATTTGCGACAAATTGAGTTGCGAGAGGGCTTGGTATTGAGTATCCTCAACTTACAACTGAGCGATCGCCTAATCATCCAAGCCCCTGAACGCGAACATGGTTTTGAGTGGAACTTTAATTTTACCGGACAATCCCAGAATAAACTTGCTGCGATCAGTGATGGACGATACATTTTTTATGGGAGTGGTTTAGCTCCTAAAGAGACAATAAATTGTGGTATACAGCCCGCTCTAGGGGTGGGTTTTGAAATGGAACCCGAAGTATCAAATCAACTACTACGCTCCTTTGTTGGCGACCCAGACGGGGAATTACCGCCAGAATTACAATCGTTGATTCGACAGTCTGATCAGGAGTATTGCTGCCGTTCTGGAATTGCTACACAAGCCATGCAGATTGTAGCAAGACAAATCTTGCAATGTCCCTATCAAGGTATTGCTAAACGGATGTATCTAGAAGGCAAAGTTTTGGAGTTAATGGGAATCTTGGTTGCACAGGAAGTTGAAATCCAAAATAGCAACAGCAACCCTCTCCCCCTGAAACCAGATGTGGTTGACAGAATTCACCTTGCCAGAGAAATTTTATTGCAACGGTTGGATAATCCACCTTCGTTAATAGAATTAGCACGACAGGTAAGTTTAAATGACTATCTCCTCAAGCAGGGATTTCGTGCCTGTTTTGGCACAACAGCATTTAACTATTTGCATCACTATCGCCTAGAACAAGCACATCACCTCTTAAAGACAAAAAACATGAAAGTATCAGAGGTCGCTAAAGCCGTTGGGTTTGTTAACCAGAGTTACTTTGCCGCAGCCTTTAGAAAAAAATTTGGTTTACCTCCAAAGGAATATCAGATCCAGCAGAAAAAATCCGTCTAGCGTTCAAAAAAAATCCGTCTAGCCGCTAAAACGCCTTGAAATCACACCAGATTATCCTGTAATCTTTTTGAGAATTCTTCTCAGTTCTGGTGTGAGTGATGTTGAAATTGTGGCGGCGATCAGTATCCTTTCTCGTAGGCGTGGTTTCCGTTTTTAGTGTTCCACCCACATTGGCAGAAGTCGTTAATCAGGTTTCAACAGCAAGCAATGAGTTACCAATTGCTACGATTCGTCGTGTGCATGACCTTCAACGTCCGGCGATGACGGTTAAAGAATGGCTGTCTCAGAGTGGATCTAGAAATAATCAACCAGCAGAGATAGTTCAAGTTACGGGAGTCAAGGCAAATCCCACCAATAAGGGTGTGGAGGTGATTTTACAAACTTCCCTTGGGCAACAGTTGCAACTGGTAAATCGCAGTACTGGCAATAATTTTATTGTTGATATTCCCAACGCGCAATTGCGCTTGCCTAATGGTAAGTCATACACATTCCGCTCTGACAAGCCAATAGCGGATCTTCGTGAAATAACAGTTACTAATATTGATGCGAAGACTGTGCGAGTGACGGTGGTGGGTGAGAAAGCCTTGCCCACAGTTGAGTTATTTGATGATAATGTCGGGCTGGTTTTTGGTATAACTTCTACGGCAACGGCAACGCAGCCACCACAGCAACCCCAAACACCGCAAGCCGAAGAAAAGCCAGCACTCCCTGCACCGCAGCAGGATGAGCCAATAGAGTTGGTGGTGACAGGGGAGCAAGACGGATATCGCGTACCGAATACCTCTGCCGCCACCAGAACCGATACGCCCCTGCGTGACATTCCCCAATCAATTCAGGTAATTCCTCAACAGGTACTCAAAGATCAACAAGTTAACACTGTAAATGAGGCGCTCAGAAACATTACTGGTGTGAGTCCGACCCAACAATCTGACCGCAACAATTTCGATTTTACGGTTCGAGGGTTTAGTAGTGCCACAACCCTCAGAAATGGATTACCAGATCCATCAGGCTCTAATTCGAGTGAGTTTTCCAATCTGGAGCGAATTGAATTCCTCAGTGGTCCAGCTTCAGTTCTGTTTGGTCAGGGCAGTCCAGGTGGCACGATTAATTTCATTACCAAACAACCTCTACGCGATCCTTTTTACACGATTGAAGCAACCGTTGGCAGTTATGATTTCTACCGAGGTGCTGTGGATCTATCTGGCCCCTTGAATGACGAAAAGACAGTTTCGTATCGATTTAATGCATCTTACCTGGATAAACAGGGGTTCACTGATTTCTTCAATAAGAGAGTGTTTTTGATTGCGCCTGTCATCCGTTGGGACATTAACAAGAAAACCAATTTGACTTTAGAGGCAGATTACACTGATGCAAAAAGCTTACCTTTGTACGGTCTACCTGCTTTTGGCACGGTACTTCCCAATCCCAACGGTGAAATACCGCGCAACCGCAATATTAATGAGCCTGACGCTTATCAAGAAACGAGGACGGCTAGAGTAGGATACAGGCTCGAACATCAGTTTAGTGACAACTGGTCATTCCGAAACGCCTTTCAAGTAGGCTTTGTTCGAGACGATGCTCAAGGTGCGTCTGCTAGTGGTCTTGAGTCTGATAATCAAACCTTGGATCGTGGTTATGGTATCAACAACAAATATTATTACAATGCCTATAACTTGACAACAGACATAATTGGTAAATTCTTAACTGGCTCGATTCAACATCAATTATTAGTCGGAGTCGATCTAAGTCGATTCGATGTCATTAGACAGAGTGGGGCTGGGGGTACGGCATCGTCGCTTAACCTATACAATCCGGTGTATGGTCTGCCGTTCAGTCCGGTTGAATTTGAATATAGTGCTGACTCTGTAAGCGATACACTAGGGGTTTATGTTCAGGATCAGGTCACGTTGGCTCCTAGTCTGAAGTTGCTGCTGGGTGGACGGTTTGACACCTCCACCTCCACAAATCGAGATCAGCTTGCCAACACCGAAAGCAGCCAATCGGATGATGCCTTTAGCCCTCGTTTTGGCATTGTCTATCAGCCCATCCCACCAATTTCACTGTATGCTAGCTACAGCCGCTCCTTTACCCCTGTAGGTGGAACGGATTTTGATGGCAATCTATTCCAACCCGAACGCGGTACTCAGTATGAAGATGGAGTCAAGGCAGATTTGAATGACCGACTTTCAGTAACCCTTGCCTTTTATGACCTGACCCGTACCAATATTTCAACGGAGGACACTAGACCCGGTGTACCACCAGGTCAATTTATTCAGATTGGGGAACAGCGTAGCCGGGGCATTGAACTCAATATGGCAGGTGAGATATTGCCGGGATGGAACATCTATGCGGGCTATGCCTACACCGATGCCCGAGTTACAGAGGACAACACCCCAACTGTGGGTAATCAATTGTACAATACGCCGGAGAATGCCTTTAACCTGTGGACAAGCTATGAAATTCAAAAAGGTTCTTTGCAAGGCTTAGGGTTTGGTGTGGGATTTTTCTTTGTAGGAGACAGGCAGGGCGATTTGGAAAATACCTTTAAGGTGCCCAGCTATGTCACTAATGATGCTGCTATTTTCTATAAACGAGGGCAGTTACGCACACAGATCAATTTTAAAAATCTGTTTAATGTGGACTACTTTGAGGCTGTCCGTGACGACCTCCGTGTTTTCCCCGGCCAGCCATTCACCGTGCAGGGTACGATTTCGTGGGAGTTTTAACAGTTACCAGTTACCAGTTATCAGTTATCAGTTATCAGTTATCAGTTAAATCAATTGGGTTTAAGTCCCACACAAAAGGAAGAGTGGAAAGCGTTGGTGGCGGGTTTAAATCCCCCACCATACGCTTGGTCACTGGTCACTGGTCACTGTTCACTGTTTTAAGGTAAGTGAGGGGAATGGAGGGCGAGCATCAGGTGTGATCGCGCTTGCTTTTCATACCCAATTAGTGATTCGATAAAGGTGCAACTCTTTCTTATCTAAGCTATTTAAGTCAAATAATGGGGAATGAGAAGTTCGATAATGATATTAATTATTGAAATTAGGGAGTTTATAGCGTGTGATTCAACCAGAGGTAGCATCTTACGGTTCTTGGAGATCACCCATCACAACAGACTTAATTACTGCACGTACAATTGGATTGGGGCAAATTGCTATTGATGGCGAAGACATTTATTGGAGTGAGTTACGACCGTCCGAGCAAGGCAGAACTGTGGTAGTAAGACGGAGTGCCAATAATCAAATTCAGGATGTCACTCCTGCGCCCTTCAATGTGCGTACCCGTGTTCATGAATATGGCGGTAACTCTTTTTTCGTTGTTGATAGCACTGTCTACTTTAGCAACTTTGCCGACCAACGCCTCTATCGTCAGGAGATTAATACTGAACCGCAAGCCATCACACCCCTAGTTGCTGTGCGCTATGCAGACGGAATTTTTGACCGTCAACGCCACCGAATTATTTGTGTATCTGAGGATCACACCATTCCTGACCGTGAGCCAATCAACACACTGGTGAGTCTGGGATTAGAAGGAGATAGCAAACCGTTAGTATCTGGAAACGACTTTTACGCCTCACCCCGTCTTAGCCCTGATGGCTCTCGCTTGGCTTGGCTGGTTTGGAACCATCCAAATATGCCTTGGGATGGTACTCAACTATGGGTGGGGGAACTTCTAGCAGATGGCTGTTTAGGTAATACTCAACAAATTGCTGGTGGTTTCAATGAATCCATATTTCAGCCGGAGTGGTCTAGTGAGGGCAAATTGTACTTTATCAGTGACCGTACTGGTTGGTGGAATCTCTACCGTTGGCAAGATGGAGAAATACAAGCTTTGATACAAATGAAGGCAGAGTTTGGTCGTCCCCAGTGGCTTTTAGGTATGTCAACTTATGCTTTCGAGTCAGCTAACCGCATTATCTGCACATATACCCAACAAGGTACTTGGCACTTAGCGAGTCTTGACACAACAACAACTCAATTGAAACCGCTGCCGACACCATATACGGAAATTAGTGGTATTCAGGCAACCTTAGGACGAGTTGTTTTCCGAGCAAGTTCTCCGACTGAGTTATCCGCTATTGTGCAACTTGATTTGGCTACCGAAAAACTGGAAGTGTTACGCCGTTCTAATGATGTAACAATTGATCCTGGTTATCTTTCCCTCCCTCAGCCAATTGAGTACCTGACAGCTAACGGTCAAACCGCCTATGCTATATTTTACCCACCTCAAAACCTTGATTACACTGCTCCTGAAACTGAGAAACCTCCTCTGATTGTCAAAAGCCACGGTGGGCCAACCGCAGCTGCTTCTAGTAACCTGAGCTTTAGTATTCAGTACTGGACTAGCCGGGGTATAGCGGTTCTAGATGTAAATTATGGTGGTAGCACAGGTTATGGACGAGAGTATCGTCAAAGATTAGATGGTCAGTGGGGAATTGTTGATGTAGATGATTGCGTCTTTGGTGCGCGTTACCTAGTAGAACAAGGGATAGTTGACGGCGAGCGTTTGGCAATTTCCGGTGGCAGTGCTGGTGGTTATACAACGCTTTGTGCCTTGACTTTCCGTAATACCTTCAAAGCTGGTGCCAGCTACTACGGAGTCAGTGACCTAGAAGCTTTAGCACGGGATACACACAAATTTGAATCGCGATACTTGGAGCGTTTAATTGGTGCTTACCCACAACAGCGTCAGATTTATCAACAACGCTCGCCAATCAATTTTACTGACCGTCTTGCCTGCCCTGTAATTTTTTTTCAGGGACTAGAAGATCAAGTTGTTCCACCAAACCAAACACAAGCAATGGTTACAGCCTTGCAGGCTAAAGGTCTGCCAGTGGCTTATGTTCCCTTTGAAGGTGAACAACATGGCTTCCGCAAAGCCGAAAACATCAAAAAATCACTAGAAGCGGAACTCTACTTTTATTCACGTATTTTCGGCTTTCAACTGACTGAATTAATCGAATCGGTAATTATTGAAAATACTCGATTCTAATATCTTAAGTTGTAATGGGGCAGGTAAACAAAGTCAGTTATGAGCCGAATCATCGCAGTTTTTAATCAGGCGGGAGGTGTTGCCAAAACCACCCTTACCCAAAACCTGGGCTACCACATAGCACAACTAGGTCATCGCGTCCTGCTCATCGACATAGACCCCCAAGCCTTTAAACAACAGTTTAGCGACAATTGGCAGATTCGTAACAATCTTTCTGTGGTTTTTAGTAGAGTTATAGACGAAAATACTTCACCAGCAGCATTCACTCCTGGTCTAGTGAACGATCGCTTCATAAACATAGTAGGTCTAAATCGTGATTACGCAACAGACAACTATTCTGGACAGGCCGACTTGCTTGGCAAATTTAATACAGGCTCGATTTCGCATCAACTTTTGATCGGCTTTGATTTCAATCGCAATGGCGCGATTTGATCGCTGTGCGTAAGTTCAAGTTGTTAGAAAAATCAACTGGAGGGTTTCCAGCCTGCTAGTAAATTGGGGTAAGCTACTGGTGTCGGGAAGAGTTTCTGTAAGCCAATCTGGCGTTCTTGGGGCTTTTCTTGGCTTAGGTTCCATAGGGTTTCATAGAAAAAGAAGGAGACTCCAGCAAAGTTGCGACCGCGTACTTTTTGCACTTGTGTCTGAATCTGCTGTATCGGTACAGATTTATTTTTCAACCCAGCCAAAATGCCCACACTCACGGGAATATGGCTCTTGGCCGCTTTCACTTCTGGATACTCTAATTCGCTGATAAAGACATTCAAATCATCCCGATATATCTGTAAAACTAAATCTTCAATGATTCCCAGGCGTTCCCACTTCTGCCAGTCTGCTAAAAAGAAGTCATAAGAAAAACGTTGAGGATTAGGAGCAACGGAAACCAGGCAATCTTTTTTAGTAGCTTTGATGGCTGTAAATACCTGCTTCATAAACTCAGTGATTTTATTAGCTCTCCAACGTACCCATTCTGGATCTTGGGAGTTTTTAGAAGGAGCTTTTCCCCGGTGTTCTTTTTTGTAAAGTGCTACTGTATAAGCATCGTAGCCTAATTCTGATGGTAAACCAAAATGATCGTCAAATTGAATACCATCGATCTTGTAGTTTCTAACAATTTCAACGATTAAATTTTGGATAAACCGTTGTACTTCTGGGCGAAAGGGATTTAGCCAAACGCGATTATGTCTGCCTTCTTTGAGAATCCGAGTCCCATCACTGCGACTTGTGAGCCATTGGGGACGATTTTTAGCTAATAGAGAATCTGCTGGTGCCATGAAGCCAAATTCAAACCAGGGAATCACTGTTAACCCTTTTTGATGTCCCACATCAACAATTTCTTTGAGGATATCTCGCCCTTTGAGTCCGGGTGTGGGATCGAGCGATCGCCCGATAACTTTTTGGGCAACTTTGCTAGGATACAATGTATACCCCCAATTCCAAACCGCCAGATATATCGTGTTAAAATTGAGTTCATCAAGGCGTTGCAAAGATCCCTTGAGGCGATCGCGCTCAAATAACACATCACTATCAATATTTGTTAACCACACTCCCCTTAACTCAGATGCTGACGCTCGCGGCAGATTTATTTGAGCGTTCAATGGAAACGACAATATCAACGTAGCGATTGCACTTAAGGTCAGCATAACGACAAACAAAAGAGACTTTCTACTTTGGCGAATATTCCACCAAGAAGAAAACTCAACACACCACTTTACAAACCTTTTCATCATTATTTAAAATGTCTGTGTCACTGAAGGAAACATCGGCATGATAACTAATATTAATGCTTAACCTTTATTTACTGCTCTAAAAAGAGATTGCCAATATCAAATAAAAGTTGCATAGTACCTCGATAGCCAACCTTGGTGAACTGACCATAATCTAAGCGGTCAAAAATGGGAATCCCTTGACGATAGAGAGGAATTTTTAAGCGTTGGGCGATCGCTACTCCATGAGAGTTGGTAATTAGTAAATCAGACCCAACCGCCAATTGCTCAAAGTCTTCCAAATCGCCGATAGTGACGCTCTTAATCGGCAGTTTTTCGAGCAGAGGAAAGCGTGTTGTTGTCACTGCTGAGTGAATCTCAACTCCTAGCGATCGCAAAAAAGCAACTGTTGACCAAAGTAAATCTGGTTCTAGCGCCAAAGAAACTCGCTTGTAACCAAAGTAAAAGTGATTCTCCAACATCACATGTTGTAACTGACGGCGTTGACGGCGTTGACGGCGTTGACGGCGATGAGGGGGATGAGGAGGAAAGACTTTCCCTTGTGCTCAAAGCTTTGTGCCCCTCTGCCTCTCCCCCTACTCCCTCATCTCCCCCATCTTCAGTATTTATTGCCCTGATAGACTACTTAGTGTTGTAGTATTGCCCAGTACCTGATAAATCAACCAGGAAAATCGCGATCGCCTCTTTTCCCGAACATTGGCGATCGCGCCGAAATCCCAAACCACGACAAGGTGTTTAAGCGCTTTGTATCCGCTTATTTGCCTGATTAAGAGGATAGGGATGAAAATACTTTAGGAAAAACAAGTTGAGCTAGAAAGAGCCATATTCATTGGTATCTAATCCTTGTGGTTGCGGTTGGGAGATGTTGGGGAAATATTTGGGGTAAAACTGGGGTAATGTAAAAGGGTCAAAATGTTTACAAAGCAGCTGTGTTAAACAAAAATTATGTCGTCCGATCGAAGTAGATTTTATCCCAAGACGACGATGGTCTTCTAAATAAGCATTAGCTTCTATAATTGCGATTTGACACACGGGTGTAGATCCGTTTAACGGATTTTGCGCTCCTTTATACCCTATATTGTCAAGTTAGGCGCTTATATCTTGCATATAGATAACTTTTACCCTCACGACTGGAGAGCAAAATCTTGGGCATAGAATTACGCAGTTTCGTATTTCTCGACAGCCTGCAACCTCAACATGCAGCATATATGGGAACAGTAGCCCAAGGCTTCTTACCATTACCAGGAGATACATCACTGTGGATTGAAATCTCTCCTGGTATCGAAATTAATAAAATTACGGATATAGCCCTAAAATCTGCCTCTGTCCGTCCGGGAGTACAGGTAGTTGAACGACTATACGGACTATTAGAAGTTCATTCTAGCTCCCAAGGCGAAACCAGAGCTGCTGGTCAAGCTATTTTGGCGGCACTGGGAGTCCGAAGAGAGGAATGTCTGAAACCGCGTGTTATTTCTAGTCAGATTATCCGCAACATCGATGCTTATCAAACACAACTCATTAATCGCACGCGCCGGGGACAGCTACTACTAGCAGGACAAACGCTATATGTATTAGAAGTGGAGCCTGCTGCTTACGCTGCACTGGCTGCTAATGAAGCAGAGAAAGCAGCAAGGATTAACATTCTTGAAGTTCAAGCTGTAGGTAGTTTTGGACGGCTTTACTTAGGTGGGCAAGAACAGGATATTCTAGCAGGAGCAGCGGGAGCATTAACGGCCATTGAAAGTGTCGCTGGTCGGGTAAATTCTCTGGGTGGGCGTCAGGAGTAAAGGAGAGAAAATGGCAAATCGAGAGCATCTAACTTTACTCAAAGCAGGTGCAGTTAAATGGATTGAGTGGAGAAAGAAAAATCCCCAGATTGAACCAGACCTCAGCGCTGCGAATCTGCAAGGCGATAACCTCAGAGGCGCAAACCTCCAAGGGGTAAACTTGAGAAGAGTCGATTTGGGTAATGCTTTACTTGTGCGAGCAAACCTTAGTGGTGCTGACCTCAGTAGTGCCAACCTCTCCAAAGCCTTCCTGAATGAAGCTAACCTGAGTGCAGCTAACTTCAGTGTTGCTAACTTGAGTGGTGCTATACTTACGCAGGCAGATTTGAGTCATGCCAATTTGATTGGAGCTGACTTGAGTCAGGTGGATCTTAGAGGCGCTGCGATCGCATCTGCTAATCTAATTGGCACTGACTTAAAAGACGCTAACTTGAGAAATGCCGATTTAGGTGCAGCAAAGTTGATTCGGGCTAACCTCACTTTTGCCAACCTCATTGAAGCTAACTTGATTGCGGCCGATCTCAGCGAGGCGAGTTTATACGAAGCAGAAGTTTTAGGGGCTTATCTTTACAAAGCTGACCTATACAAAGCTAATCTGACCAAGGCTCACCTAAGTGGTGCATACCTGTTGCGGGCTAACCTAAGTGAAGCTGATTTGAGTCAAGCTGATTTAAGTTGGACTAACCTGAGAAACGCGAATTTGGCAGGGGCAAATCTCAGAGGAACTAACCTTAGAGGAGCCGACATTCAAGGAGCTAACTTCAGCGGCGTAAATCTTCAAGAAACAATAATGCCTAACGCTTCAAGACACGATTAGTTTATAAAAAAAGAAATTGACGTTTAGATTCATTTTTTTTGGGGTATCTCTTCCCACAACTAGCTTCACTGCTTCAAGGAAGTATAGCTAATACCAATTCTCTAAAAGCTGGCTACAGATAAAGCTACCAAAATATATTGCCTTCGAGCAATAGATGCAATAATTGGTTTGCTTAATTTCCCAATTTCAGCATAGAGAGCAGCACGTAATTCATCGAGGTTTTTTGGTAATAACCAACGAAGTCGCCGCTTAATATATTGCCAAACCTGCTCAATTGGATTTAATACCAATTCTCTAAAAGCTGGCTACAGATAAAGCTACCAAAATATATTGCCT
>NZ_JABXKF010000055.1 GCF_017115165.1 Nostoc sp. LPT
TTGATAGACCCCTGACATTGGATATCCCTCTTCTCATTAAATCTTATTATCTCATCTGTAGCCAGCTTTTAGAGAATTAGTATAAATTCAGGTAGTTACTAAAAATAAGGGTATTAGTAACTTGTCAAGTTACTAATACCCTTACATAGATAAACTAAGTTTTTACAGTAGCGTATAAGTCTAAGTTACTGCCTGAGCAACTACTGCCGAAAGTGACTCATTCGCTGCTTGCTTCAACAATTCGGCTTTATCGGTCTGTTCCCAAGGCAAGTCTAAATCAGCCCGCCCAAAATGACCGTAAGCCGCGACGTCCTGATAAAAACGTCCGCCTCGTTCACTTGGTAAGGTGCGTAAGTTGAAGGTATGGATAATCCCTGCTGGACGGAGTTCAAAGTGTTTGTTGATTAATTCCAGTAAGGTTTCTTCATCCACTTTGCCAGTGCCAAAGGTATCCACTAGGATACTTGTTGGTCGCGCTACACCAATAGCATAAGATAGCTGAATTTCAACTTTTTCTGCTAACCCGGCAGCGACAATATTTTTCGCGACATAACGAGCCGCATAAGCAGCAGAACGGTCAACTTTCGTGGGGTCTTTGCCAGAAAAAGCGCCGCCACCATGTCGTGAATAGCCACCGTAGGTATCAACGATTATTTTCCGTCCTGTCAGACCAGAGTCTCCTTGAGGGCCACCAACGACAAATTTGCCAGTGGGGTTGACTAAAAAACGTGTTTCCTGATTAGGCTTAACGTCAATGTCGCCAAAAACAGGTTCGACCACTGCTGACCAGAGGTCTTGTTTAATTTTGGCTTGTACCGCCGCCTCATCCGTAATTTCCCCAATACTAGCTGTATGCTGGGTGGAAATTAGAATCGTATCAATACCAACTGGGCGTCCATCTTCGTAGACCACAGTTACTTGGGTTTTACCGTCAGGACGCAGGTATGACAATTCACCTGTTTTGCGGACTGCTGCCAATCGGCGAGCAATGCGGTGGGCGAGACTGATGGGTAAAGGCATCAGTTCTGGTGTTTCGTTGCTGGCAAAGCCGAACATTATACCTTGATCGCCCGCGCCAATTTTGTCGAATTGTTCATCACTATCTTGTTCGCGGGTTTCTTGGGCGGTGTTAACGCCTTGGGCAATATCGGGTGATTGTTCGTCTAAAGCCAGCAGAACGCTGGTACTGTTAGCAGAAAAGCCATTGTCAGCATTGGTATAACCAATTTCGGCAATTTTTTTCCGGGCGAGATTGACGAAATTCACATTGGCTTTGGTGGTTATTTCACCAGTGATTAGCACCAAACCAGTATTAACTACGACTTCAGCGGCGACACGACTGCTAGGGTCTTGTGTCAATAGGGCATCCAGAATAGTATCAGAAATCTGATCGCAGATTTTATCTGGATGACCTTCGGTGACTGACTCAGAGGTAAATAGATATCGACGAGACAAAGGAAATTCCTCCATCGAGAGTTTTTTCGTTGACTAAAATGTAAGCATTTAGTTCAACTACTAATCTATGAAATCATAACAATATTTATACTTCAGTCGTTAGTATCTTCTTGATATTGATAAAAACCACTAACTATAAGGTAAATATCCGTAAGTCAGATAAATGTATGCTAATTATTTTTTAGTTAAAATGTATTTAATAACACAAAAAAAAAGGGGGACACCCGGAAGCGCCCCCACAAGCTTTGACACAAACACTGCTGCTTTAAACCTGAACCGCTAACTTTGCTTCCGTAGCTGTCAACCGCTCATAAGCAGCACGCATCTTCAAACCTGTAAGCACTTGGAAGAAACCAGTTCCATTATTGGAACCTGGATACTCGCGGTGCTGGAGTAACAAGTGAGTCAATTCACCCTGATATTTTGTGGATGTATTGCTGAGATGAGTTTCGATGTAAATGACTTCTTCCAAGTTGTCAAATTGACCATCCACCTCTAGTACTGAGACATAGCGGCCGTAGTAAACATCTGAACCATAGTATAGTTGCATACCAGGATAAGAACAGGTCAGCTTACGTCCACAGGGAGTCCAATTGATTGTTGACCCTTCATCAAATAGGTAGGTTGGATCGAAGCCTTCCTTACCTTCCCGTTGGAGCATACGTACCCGTAAGACTCTACGTTCGGTGTCGTTTTTGATCAAGTTTGTGGGCAATACCTGGAGAACCACATCAGCAAATTCTCTTTGCGGTTCGATAAATTTATCAAAGTCAGGTTTGCGGGAATTGATTTGCGCTAACACATCTTCGTAGCGATGACCGCGTTCAGCCATATCTCGCTGGATTTTCCAGGCAATTTTGACCTCATCGCTAATGTCAAAATAAACACTGAAGTCGATTAGCGATCGCACCCGCTCATCATATAAAGGATGCAGTCCCTCAATAACTATAATGTGATTCGACTCGATCCGCTCTGGCGGATCGAGCAAGCCGGTTTCGTGGTTGTAAATCGGCTTATCAATCGCTTCACCACTTTTGAGCGCTTTAATTTGCTCATACATCAGATCAAAATTGTTTGCCCTGGGGTCCAGTGCCGTTATCCCCGTTTCTTTGCGCTGTTTGCGATCCAAGGAATGATAGTCATCCAAGCAGATGACTGTCATTAAATCTTCACCAAACAAATCTATCAAACGACGCAAAAACGTAGATTTACCGCACCCAGAGTCTCCGGCTACTCCAATCAGTACCACGCGTTCTGGCTTTCTTGTCATAAATCTCCTCTAAAATACTAAAGTTGTGTCAATAATTTTTCACACAGCAGATTCTGAAGCCAGGAGTTTACCCCTTTGGTTTATCCTGCGTTCTTGCTACCTAGCACATCTATAAGACACCAAGCGGGTAGGCAACAAAGTAATCAGGAGGCAGGGGGCAGGAGGCAGGAGGTAGGAAACAGGAGTAACCCACGTTTAAAAGCGTGGGACTTAGGCTGTAGATGCCTCGAATCTCGCGGCACTTTTCGCTCAATACAATTCTTATTTTTAAACTGGGCTTTTGACCCAGAAATAAAAAAAAATTCATTCATACTTCTTTTTTCCTGCCTTGTCTACGACACGCTGCGCGATCTGCCCTTTGCCTCCTGCCTTCTCTTTTAAGTTGCTACTCGTCGGACTAGCCTGAATGTTGGTGCCGGTAAGTATTTAATCCTAGTGATATATTTGATTTTAACAGAAGGGGGTATCCCATACAAGATTGCTGTCAAGAAGAATTAATATGGTTTATCAATCATTTTTTTGTTAATTTAGTTGTTAATTTAAAATGGGGATCAGTACCGCCCATCAGCGTTGCACCTTTATCACTCTGCTACTTGTGACTCTATAGAATCAAGACTATAAGGTATAATTTATTATTGCCGCAAATTTCTAATGTTCCTAAATTGTAATTCCTGCTCGACAATACTTAATCTATTCAAAGCAAAAATCTATCCAACGAATGAGGAAACAACTTGCATTACTCAAATTATTGGCTGTAAATTTATGGATATGCTCATATAGAAGCGTTGACGTTATGGCAAAGTACTGATAAAAGGTTGGCAGATTTTTCGCATCAAGTGAAACTAATTTCAGTTGCTTGAATTACGATTCTCTATCTTGTTATGTTTGTAGCTAAAGTTGTCCTAGTTATGTAATTATTTATAGACAGGTAATGAAGATAGCTAACAACATTCCAGAAGAGTAGTAGATTTGGAGAAGTAAAACCGATCGTGAAGAAAACCTTCCTCTCTTGGCATTCTCCGATTTAAACCCCTAGAGTAAGCAAGCACTAAAGACAAATTTTGGAGGAAAACTGAGCGGTAGCTTCCACCGAATCAAAGCAGTTCTCCAAGAATATCTCCTATTGTGAGCTGCTCATTGGGTGCTAAGGTAAAAAGCTATCTCCCTGATGGGGGTGGTAGTTAACGAAAAAAAGATTAAATTGATTCATTATTAACATTCTCCACAAGACTTATCCTTTACCTTAGAAGGTGAACAGGTGTGTTTTTTGCTATGCCTGCATGTCTTTGGTGAGTGTACTTAGCAAGGCATTAATTTAATGATGCCTTTTTCCTTCAAAGCCAGTTTTGTGAAACGAAAATCCGGTAAACTAAAGCTGGCAAGGTAAGGGAATAGTTTTTTTGAAAAACGGTTAAGTAAATTATCGGAGTGGTAGAACGAATGTACAATCAAGGTGCTGTTGAGGGTGCTGCCAACACAGAATTAGGTAGCCGCGTCTTTCTTTATGAAGTAGTAGGTTTGCGTCAGAGTGAAGAAACCGATCAAACTAACTACCCAATTCGGAAAAGTGGCAGTGTGTTCATCAGAGTGCCTTACAACCGCATGAATCAAGAAATGCGACGTATCACTCGTCTAGGCGGCACAATTGTTAGCATCCAGCCTGTAACTGCTCTAGAGCCAGTTAATGGTAAAGCCTCACTTGGGAATGCTAACAGTGAAGTCAGTGAGTTAGCTACATCTGGGGAAACTGCTAACAGTGAAGGGAATGGTAAAGCCACACCTGTAAATGCTGATAGTGAAGCCAAAGAGTTCACTAAACCACCAGCACAAGAACAGCTAAAGAACAAGGACAAGAAAGGCAACACCATGACTCAAGCGAAAGCCAAAAAAGACCACGGTGACGTTCCTGTTAACACTTACCGTCCCAATGCTCCGTTTATTGGCAAGGTAGTATCTAATGAACCGCTAGTCAAAGAAGGTGGTATTGGTATTGTTCAACACCTTAAATTTGATATTTCCGCCGGGGATTTGAAGTATATAGAAGGTCAAAGTATTGGGATTATTCCACCAGGATTAGACAAGAACGGCAAGCCAGAAAAACTTAGACTCTATTCCATCGCCTCAACTCGTCATGGCGATGATGTGGATGATAAGACAGTATCATTGTGCGTCCGTCAGTTGGAGTACAAGCACCCGGAAAGTGGTGAAACAGTCTATGGTGTTTGCTCCACACACCTGTGTTTCCTAGAACCAGGGGCAGATGTAAAAATTACAGGGCCTGTGGGTAAGGAAATGTTGTTACCCAGTGACCCTGATGCTAATGTGATCATGATGGCAACCGGAACAGGTATTGCCCCGATGCGAGCTTATCTGTGGCGTCAGTTTAAAGATGCGGAAAAAGCAGCTAACCCAGAATACGAATTTAAAGGATTCTCTTGGCTAATATTTGGCGTACCGACAACTCCAAACCTTTTATATAAGGAAGAACTGGAAGAAATTCAACAAAAATATCCTGATAACTTCCGCCTCACTCCTGCCATCAGCCGGGAACAAAAAAATCCTCAAGGTGGTAGAATGTACATCCAAGACCGCGTAGCAGAATATGCTGATGAGTTGTGGCAGTTGATTAAAAATGAAAAAACCCACACATACATTTGCGGTTTGCGAGGTATGGAAGAAGGTATTGATGCAGCCTTGACTACTGCTGCTGCAAAAGAAGACGTAACCTGGAGTGATTACCAGAAGCAACTCAAAAAAGCTGGTCGCTGGCACGTAGAAACTTACTAAGTGCTGAGTGCTGAGTTCTGAGTTATGAATGAGTAGGGTGGGCAGTGCCTACCCTACAATTGTTTTATATAGATGTATAGATGGCTGAGAAAAGAGTTCTCAGTTCTGGGCGGGTAAAGTATTAAATACTTGTTACTACTCAGCACTCAGCACTCAGCACTCAGCACTTAAAAATGAATTGGGTGCATAATGGGTGTGAAACTAGGAATACTGGGATTAGGCACCGTGGGAACGGGAACAGTGCAGTTGTTGCAAGATAGCACTGGGCGTCATCCATTGTTGCAAGAGATAGAAATTTATCGGGTGGGAGTGCGATCACTAGATAAACCCCGTGCAGTAGAATTGTCTACGGAAGTCTTAACTACAGATTTAGAATCTATTGTCAACGACCCGGCAGTAGATATAGTTGTTGAGGTCATGGGAGGACTGGAGCCGGCGCGATCGCTCATTCTCAAAGCTTTAAGTAATGGTAAGCATGTTGTCACAGCCAATAAAGCAGCGATCGCCCGCTTCGGAGCAGAAATTTTCACCACTGCCAATCAAGCTGGCGTATACGTGATGTTAGAAGCCGCTGTGGGTGGTGGTATTCCAGTGATTCAACCTTTAAAGCAATCTTTAAGTGTTAACCGAATTCACACTGTAACAGGCATCATTAACGGTACAACAAACTACATCCTGACACGGATGCAAACAGAAGGCAGCAACTTCAATGATGTTTTAGCTGATGCCCAGCGATTAGGTTATGCTGAGGCTGACCCCACCGCTGATATCGATGGCTTAGACGCAGCAGATAAAATTGCCATCCTCGCATCATTAGGCTTCGGGGGACGCATCAACCTCCAAGATGTTTATACTGAGGGGATTCGGCAAGTGAGCAAAACAGATATTGCCTACGCCGAAAAATTGGGATTTGTGATTAAATTGTTAGCGATCGCTAAACGTGATACTCCCTCATCCCCCCTTTCCGTCAGAGTTCATCCTACCTTAGTGCCTCAAGCCCACCCTTTGGCTAGCATTAACGGCGTTTACAATGCGATTCTTGTCGAAGGAGAACCTATTGGGCAAGTAATGTTTTTTGGCCCTGGTGCTGGTGCTGGTGCAACTGCCAGTGCTGTCACGTCAGATATTTTGAATTTAGTTGCTGTCCTCAAAACTAATACAGCAGTTACAAATCCATTATTAACTTGTGGGCATCAGGAATACTGCCAAATTGCACCGATGGCAGACTTGATAACTCGATTTTACGCCCGTTTTCTCACCAATGACCAACCCGGAGTTATCGGTAAATTGGGTACTTGCTTTGGCAATTATGGCGTTAGCTTAGAGTCAATTGTCCAAACAGGCTTTCAAGGGGAACTAGCAGAGATTGTAGTTGTTACCCATGATGTGCCAGAAGGCAACTTTCGGCAAGCTTTGGCAGAAATTCGGAATTTCTCTGCGATCGAAAGCATTCCCAGCTTACTGCGTGTACTTTGAGATTAGTTGGGAGTTAATACTGTTTGGTTAAAGTAGAGACGCGATCAATCGCCGTCTCTACAATAATCAGTCTTTCGTCTTGACGGCGATTTCTCGCATCTTTGGCAATCAATAATTTTCATCAAAAAACTTTAACCGAACCGTATTGAGTCGGGAGTGAGGCTCGTCAAGTCGCTCTTGCTCCAATTTCTAATTACTCCAAAGGATTACAATCTCCATCTTATACAGACCAAGCTGTGAATAAAACTTGGTTAACTATACAAGCTAAACTAAAAAATCAACTTACACCCCAGCGCGAGGCTATACCTATAACCTCTGCAACCAACCCATCAACTGCCCTCACTCCCTTTCCCGAGCATACGCAGCTACCAGAGTCTGATAGTAATTTTGTGTTCGCGATCACCCAATGGGAAAAGTTTCGCTTTAATCCTCCACCGTCTCGCCAGCAGTTGGAAGCATTGGCTGTTGTAGTGGGGGTTGATGTCGATAGGTTCGTGCAAATCAAGCACCTGCTGGGGTGGGAATGAAAATGGAGCCGATTCGGTTATGCGCTGCTTGTTATACCAAGTTACTATGTCACAAGATTGAATGGCAGTTGAAGGTGACACTGGGATGCGTAGGCGTTCGCGTAGCGTCTTGTAGAGAAGCCCGTCGCAGACATCGCCAGAAATTACACTTGCGAGCAAAGTGTCCTAACCGTGGGTAAGGTTGAAAGATAGATTATGTCTGTAGTGTTTTTGCCCGTCAAGGAAATGATAAAGTTGCAGAAGGCTGTCTAACTACCCACAACGCTTATTAACTGTCACCAACAGATTAAATGCTAGTTACAAATTTTGTGATTACATAAACTGCATCATGTACTAAAATAGATAGTACACATGAACTATTCCGATTGGCATCTAAACCTGAAAGTGTCAAGAGCTGAATACAACTCATTATAATAAAGCGATATCAATCCATGAAAAGCTCTCAAACAGTAGAGTTGTCAATGGAATGATTTTACCTATTAATATTTATTAAATTCCTAAAAAAGTCTTATGGTTAGCAAAGAGAGAGAACGATGTTGGAGAAGCTCATAAAATATTTTGTCTACGCGACAAAAGGTTATATTACAAAAACACAGCTAATCAAGTTTTTGTATTTAGCTGATCTTTACTCTGTCAAATGGACAGCAAAGCAGCTGACACATCTAGATTGGCGTTATTATTACTATGGCCCTTGGAATGAGGATATAGATAATACTTTAAATCAAATGGATGGTAAAGAAATATCTCAAGAATCTCAGGGAGATACAATACTTATCAAACTTGGTGCCCAAGCAGGTAATGTAGATGATTTAGAATTGCCTGTAAGTTTGACGTTAGTACTGGATAATATTAGGAGAGAATGGGCTGGTGCAGGACAAGATAAACTTACTCAGTTACTAGAGTATGTATATAACACTGCTCCCATGATGGAAGTAAAAGATACCTACAGACCTGAAGAAAAAGTTAAACTTAACTTACAAGCAGAAAGAGATAGATTAATCAATGAGTTAGGCAATTAGGATTATCAGGTGGCTGGACAAAAACCTAGACAAGGTTGGATCTATTTTATTAATCCCTATAGGGTATCTCTACGTTGCAGAGTTGGACACACTCATATTTATGATTTGGATGAGCCAGGTGAAGTACAATGTCAGACTATCTCTTGCACTGAAAACATCAATTCTAGTAGAGTTTTTAGAGGAACGCATCCTTATGTAGTTTGGACAGGTGATGAGTTTCAGGATGAGTCAGGTTATATAGCAACTTTTTCTGTTATTCCTCTAACCTCACAAACAACATCTAACGGTTTACCAACAACGTATCCAATTAACCCTACTAGCCAAAACGGTCTTGACAAAAATTCTTATGTCCTGGTTCATCAACTGTGTACTGTTGATGCTAATTGCTTTAAAGACTCAGCAGGAAATTGGTTGGAACGTATGGGACAACTAGCTAAAGCAGATAAAGATGCTATAGAGCAGCGTTTAAAGTATTTTTTAAATATTCTAGACAATCCTAGTGATGACTGGTTTGCTCAAAATGCAACTATAGAGCTTTTACAAAAAGTTTTTTATTTTCTGCCTGACGAAAATACAAAAAATAGAGCCATAGAAGAATTAATAAACAATTTAGGCCGCTCGTAAATCAGTAGTCATTGCTGACAATTTTTCTGTAACTTTATCTCTAACTCTTCCCAGTCAGGCAGATAAGCAAACATAAAACACTTAAACAGTTTACCGTGGTTAGGAACGAGGAGATGTACGAGTTCGTGAACAATGACAAATTCGCCCAATTCTTTTGGTAAGTCTAGCAGTTCAGTATTTAAAGTTAAGCGTCCTGTGGTAGAAATAGATGCCCATTTGCGCTTCATGGGACGCAGTTGAATTTGTTTGACTTGAACTTTAATCCGATCGCTCCATTCTCCCACAGCATCCTTAAGTGCTTGCGCGTCTTTCCATTTTGGATTTTGGATTTTAGATTTTGGATTGTCGCAGCTAGCAATCATGATTCGACTCGTTCGAGTTTCAGCAGGTTGTTGGTGACTTCTATTGTTTGCTCAACTGAGCTTGTAATAGGATAAATAGTAGCGTAAAGTTCGGTTCTTAAATCAATTTCTTGACGTGCATCCCACCAGTAATCAGGGAAGTTAGCATAAATGGTATTGATAATTTCAGCTTGGTTGATATCCAGCTGAGTAACTGCTTGCTTGATGACAGTGTAAATCGCAAAGGTGTTTTCATCAACCTTGAGCCGTTGCCGTAAGACTTCTGCTTCTACGCATTCATTGGCAATTTCATCTAGTCTCGCTAAAGCAATGTGAGCCTCTATTTGGCGGTTTTCAAAGCTGGTGCGGACAATTTCGGCACGTTCGCCAATGGAAATCAAAAAAGGCGATCGCTGACTTTGCTCGTGTACTGCTTTCAACAATGCCTTACTCAAGTTTAGAACTTTTACTGTATCTGTGGTGCTATTTTTACGGAGTTGTTCTAATTGTTGGGCATTGAGTTCGTGGATAGTTCCGGGCATTTCCAACTCGCCGATTGTGACGTTGCGGCGTACCAGCTCTTTGGTTTTGGCGGTGAGTTCAATATCAATGTAGGGACTAGTATTGTAAGCAGCGCGGATCGTTCCGTAAAGCCTGGCGATCGCTTGATAATTTTCCATGAAGGGGCGCAGATCAGGGTCAGGAGAGAGGATTTCGTAAATTGATTGGAGTTGGCGGACAAATTTAAAGAATTTCTCGCGCAAATCTTTGTCTGCAAAATAAGCCGCAGCCCGTTCTTTTGCTTTGTCGTCCCATCCCTTAGCTAGCGGTAAATACTCAGGTGCAGTATTTTCCATCATCGTTTGTAGGAGGTTTTTGATCACATCTACATTTTGGATGATGTCGTTAATTTCTCCCGACTCAAAGGCCAAGGCTTGCTCTAGTTTGTCGCCAAAGATACCGATAAAATCTAGAACAAAGCCGTAGGGTTTAACTAAACCTTGTGCGTCTTCATAGGGGCGATTCACACGGGCGATTCCCTGCAAGAGAACGTGGTCGCGCATCGGTTTATCGAGATACATACAGTAAAGTATCGGCGCATCAAACCCCGTCAGTAGTTTCTCGGTGACGATGAGAATTTTCGGTAAGGCTTTGCGGTAGTCTTCGTAAAGTTGGCGAATTTTGGTCACAGCATCAGCATCGCCACCGCAAAGGCTTTCTAAAGTTTGGGCATCTTCAGCAGAACAATAACCTGTAAAAGTTAGGGTTTTGGTGGTGTCGTAGTTAAAATCTTTCGGGCGAGATTCGATAAAGTCGATGACTGCATTTGGTAAGGATATTTTGGCAGAAACGACGGATTTTTTAATAAAAGCTTTGCGGACTTCTTTCTCTTCGGCATCACTCAGGTTATACTCCCGCAGTCCTGCGGCTGTAGTCCGGGAATAGACGACGGTTGAGTATTCGCTAGGGAGATATTTATCTAAGGCTTGTTTATAAAGTCTACAAGCTTCCCGGTCTACACCAACCATAAAAGCTTTAAAGCCCATTGGTTCAACGTAGTCCTGGAAGTGGGCGGCGACAAATTTCGCTACTTTATCTACTCTATCGCTGCTTTTGAGAAACTCTTTTAATTTAACAGCGCGATCGAGAATGCCATCAAGTTCCTCTATATCGTTAATGCCTTCTGCGGCTTGGAGTTGGAGAAATTCTTTTTCTAAAATTTCTTGGGGAACGCGAAACTCTGATTTCGCCAGGGCATAATTTAGCTTCAGGGTTGTGCCATCTCGTACCGAGTCGGCGGTTGAATACAAATCTAGGCTGTATTTCGGGTCACTAGGTTCGCCGAAGGTTTGGAAGGTACTTTGTCCTTTAGCTGCTTTACTGACGGGTGTACCTGTGAAACCGATAAATGTAGCGTTGGGGAGGGCAGCCATCAAATATATGCCGAAATTACCGCCTGTGCTGCGGTGTGCCTCATCGACTAAGACGGTAATCGTAGAACGCTTATTTTCTACTTTCATCTTGTCGAATTTGTGAATCATGGCAACGATTAAGCCGCGATAATCATCTTGGATGAGTTTTTCTAAGTCTGCTTTACTGGTTGCGACTTCATAGCTTTTGATGCCATAAGCTTTGAGGTTTTTGTCTAGTTGGTTTTCTAGTTCGTTGCGGTCAACAATCATGATTACGGTATTATCGCCGCTAATATTGCGGAGTTGGGCGGCAACTGTAATCATGGTGAGGGTTTTACCACTGCCTTGGGTATGCCAAACTAGTCCGCGTTTTTTATTCGGGTCTTGGATGCGTTGCAGGACTTTTTTGACTGCACGGGTTTGGTGTTGGCGTAAAACGACTTTGGTTAAGCCGTCATCGCGTTCGAGGAAAACAATGTAATATCTGAGAATTTCTAAAAAGCGTTGATGGTCGAAGAAGGTTTTGATTTTCTCTTCGTAGTCGCCTTCTTGGATAATCGAACCTAACCCCCCAGCCCCCTTCCCTACAAGGGAAGGGGGAGTAATATTGTTGTTCCCCTCCCCTTGCAGGGGAGGGGTTAGGGGAGAGGTCAGTTTCCATTCAAACAAGTTTTTGCGGTTGGTATTCCAGGTTAAGCCATACCAGAAATTCCACAGTTCTGTAACTTCAAAGATTTGGGGAAAGGCAAGCAATTCGGGGGTTTGGTTGTGGTAGCGGCGAATTTGGTCAATGCCTAGTGCTAAACCATCAGTTTTCTTTTCTCCTTTGGTTTCAGCAATGGCAACGGGAATACCGTTAATCAGAAAAATAATATCGGCGCGGTTGGGAAACTTTACGCCTTTTTGCGACCATTCATCAGTGACTTGGAAGATGTTATTTTCCGGGTTGTTAAAGTCGATGAGGGTAATGTTTCTGTCGCGGTTTTCTTCGGCAACAAAAATAGATTGTTTGCCTTGCAACCAGTTTAAAGCTTCGCGGTTGCCTTCGATGGTGCTGTCAATGTTTCGCAGGCGGCGAAGAATTTCATCTATATTGTTGGCGGTGACAACGCCAGGATTTAGTTTAATTAGTTGACTGCGAAGAACATCGGCAAAGTAGCGTTCTTTTCGCTTGTCGTCTTCCTTGCCTTCCCGCCGTTGTAATGCCTCTTTTGAAGTTAGGTATTCCCAGCCTATATCATAGGCATATTTCAGCATCGGTCTTTGCACGGCGGAAGCTTCGCTCATACGTAAGTCTCGGTTAAGGGTTGGGTGGAAATTTTACCTGTCATCAGTTGTTCTAGCATGGCGTGGAATAGTTCGTCAGTAAGGGCGATTTCTTTTTCTAGGGCTTGAATTTTGCGATCGCAAGCTTTTAAGGTAATAGCAATTAGTTGCTGTTCTTTTATTTTTGGCAAAGGTATTTGAAGAGTTTTTAGAGAAGATGTAGGCAATCGTTTCGTTCCATGTGCTGAAGTTCCAACAAATCGCAAAAGATAGTCTTTGAGATATTGAATTGCACACAGTAGGTATTCAGCCTCAACCTTAGAAGATGGAACAAGCGCCTTAATATCTTGATTAAAAGCCATAGATACTTCTGTTATTGCCACTGGAATATTTTTGGCAAGACACATACCACGAACAGCGACTAAAAGCGTTTTCTCAGAAACCAGACGCGAACCATTTTCTAAGCCTTCTTTTGAAATATGGTCGATAGTATCTGATAGTCTCGCTTGTTTTAAATCTTTAGTACTTACCCAAGGAATATTACCTTGCCACCATTCTGGATGATTTTTTGCAGGAGTTCCTCCGCTAAAAAACTCAACAAGTGAATCAAGTCTAACTAATTCCCAACTCTGCGGAATTTCGCCTATTTCCGTCTGCTTGCGCGGTTCGTTGCCAGTGCCATGAGTAAAGAGATACTGCATCAGTGCTGCTTTGCGTTCCCGTTCCAGTTCTAACTCTCGCTGGCGGGGTTCTTTGGCTTTCTGGATGGTTCGCAGAGTGTGGGCGATCGTTTTTTGTTCGGGGAGTGGGGGGAGAGGAACGGGTAACTTTATAACGTCACCTCTAGGAATTCCTTGAATAGTTGTTCCTCTTTTCCTATCGGATATCCATGATTGAACTTTAAAAGATTTAAAATATAGAACAAAGAAATCACTTAATATATCTGGTTTTAAAGTAACTACAGTAATATCTTGATTTACAGCTACATCAAATGTTGCAATAACAGCTTTACCTAAACCTACGCGAGTTCCTATTAGTACACTTCCTTTAAGAGCTATTTTTGAGGAAGAATTTTCTAAACCTTTTTCAGTTATACTACGCTGATAGTTAGTTAAATATATATCTTTACTAGTAAATACTGCGGTAGTTGTCCACGGAATGCAACCATCCCAGAAATCATCTTGTTTAGTGGATGGTGTACCACCTCCAAAGGTTTCTAAAGAAATATCATTTAATTTAACAACTTTCCAATGATAAGGTAATTGAATCTCACCCATCCCTACCCCTCTCATATTCCATCAGCAATAATCAAATCTATCATCTCATTCTTATTCTTACGATAAACCCGAAAATCACTATCTAGAGTTAACACACTACTACCATTAATCAACTCACTCATTCTTACCAAACACGCATCAGCTAAAGACATTGGCACATTCTGATACTGCTTCAGCAACTCTCTAACCGTTCCTATTTCATCACTGAGACGAAAAGAGATTTGAATTATCCCAGTATCTAATAAAGACATAACCGCATCCTGTCCTCCATAAAAATCTCGCAATATAAAACACGTCTCATTAATTACTACTTCACAAATTAATAAGTGCGGCTCAATCTTTTTCCACTCATTAACTGCCCAATCATGCGATTTTTATCGATTATTGATAAATGCGACTAAGGGGCCTGTATCTAGAAGTACCTTTTTCCTCATTTCCAACTGTAGCCTTCTAAATACTTCTTGTTGGTAGCTAAATCGCCAGGGCCTCCATCAACGCAGCCAGCAAACTCTTTGGCTACTTCATAGGCGGAAATAGATTCTTTCTTTTCTTTATGCTGTACATCCTGCTTTTGCATCTCATTAAACTGCAAAAACTCAATAAAATTTAATACCTCCTGTTGCTTCTCAGGAGATAACTTTTTCAATTCATCAATTATCATTTGTTGCTTATCAATTGCTTGAGTCATTGCTGTATCCTGGATGAAATAATAAGATATTTGTAGCTGATTGAAACTTTAGCAATTTAAACTTTACTACTCATTGCAGACAAACTTAAATACTCAGAGATCAGCTAGCGTAAAATGTGTAGGTAGGTTTGAGGAAAGCCTCAACCCAACCTACGAATATTCTAACCCCCAACCCCTTCCCTACTAGCGTTGGGGAGTAAGCCTTAAAGCCTCTCTGCTTGTAAGCTTGGGGTATACACACAAGTATGACCAGCATAGGTTTCAACTCTTATAGTAGTTTCGTAGGGTGCGGTATGGACACGCCAAATCAACAAATGCGTACGCCAAATCAACAAATGCGAACGCCAAATCAACAAATGCGAACGCTAAATCAACAAATGCGAACACCGAATCAACAAATGCGAACGCCAAATCAACAAATGCGAACACCGAATCAACAAATGCGAACACCGAATCAACAAATGCGAACCCCAAATCAACAAATGCGTACGCCTTAGAGGTTGTTTGAAAAGTGGTTGGCTGTGATTTTAGGCACTTGTTGATCCCCCCTAGCCCCCCTTTTTAAGGGGGGAACCGGAATCAAAGTCCCCCTTTTTAAGGGGGATTTAGGGGGATCTAAAACGTTTTGCTACCAACAAAAGGACTTTTCAAACATCGTTTTATAGCACCCATTTGAGATCTATACAGGAGGGCAATCGAATTTGGCTGAACTACGAGCTAAGTTACAAATTTTATAGATTGATCGTCAGGATTTTTTTCTTGCTTTTTTTGTCGCTCAACACGACTGTATTGTAGGGTAATGTATCCGTTCCCAGCGGAATTGGCAGCTTAAAACTGGGGCTTTTATGATCGAGTTCGCCTAAATCAATGCTTTTCGTTATATCGCCATCTGTTGCCAGATAAGCGGTAAGTTCTCCTTTATAATCTTCAATTAAAAAGTCTCTAAAGAAAACGACTGCCCCACCCTCAGGATCTATACCAAGGATGACCGTACCGCTGAAAGTTGTGCCTTTTCGTTCTTCATCAACCGTTGCCACTGTGATTTCCGAGGGGTCTTGACCGGACTTATCTGCCATAAACTTTTTCCTGGGCGAATTCTCAACAATTGAAAATGATTTTACAAGAGCGCTATGGGCGATCGCAAAACTCTCAGGACGTATTTCTGCATCGGTCTTGCAAATGTATAGCCAAGTTACTTCTGGTTATACGCCTAATTGGAAGATTGAGTAGGGATGATTCGGGGCTGAAAGCGATCACGTTAGCGAAGCGAGGCGTTAGCCTAGCGTTGCTGCAAAGCAGATCGCATCGCAGAAACCTGATAGAGGGGAGACGTTGAGAAGTTTCCGCATAACTTGATCCGACCTTGCCTCGGCAGTAGAGTGCCCTTATCTGTGAACTGACAGGTTTATGGAGTCCAAGGATATATAATGAAAAACGCTATAAATTCAACTTTGCTAACACCTCAGCTAAATCTTTATCCGCCCATTCCCTGTCTTGTCTTGCTACCGCCAAATCTGTCAAAATATCTGCGATCGCCCGATGCACAACTTTATCGCTAACATCCACAAACTGCGACGGACTAAGATTATAATCCGCTTCCCTCAATTCCTCTAACTTAATAACTTTACTCAGCTTCTCCCGCGTTTCCCAATTGCGATAAACCTCATCAACCGCCTTAATCCCTTCCTTTGTCAAAATATTCTTGGGATCGCCCTTAACAAAATAATCAGCAGCATTAATCAGTAAAAACTCGCCCTTACGATTCAGAGGTTTCAGGCGATTTAACAAAATTACCACTCCTGGCGCAGTCGTGTTATAAAACAAATTTTCAGGTAGCAAAATCACCCCTTCAACTCTGTCTTTTTCCACAAATTCCTTACGGATGTCCCTTTCTTGATTTTTGTTCTGACTCCCGGAACCGCGAGATACCGCACCTGTATCCAAAACAACCGCCGCCCGTCCGTTATCTTTCAGCGATGCCCAAATATGCTGCACCCATCCCCAATCTGCGGAAGATTTGGAGGCAATTCCGTCTTTGAACCGTTCAAAAGAATCTTCTTCGTAAGCATCTGCGCCGTAGTTGTCCTGATTCCACATCGGATTAGCAACCACATAATCAAAGCGCATCACCTTCTTGTCAACCGTAAATTTAGGTTGCCTAAATGTATCGCCAATCTCAATTTGTGTATCAGTAAAATCCTGCAAAAACATATTCATTTTAGCGATCGCGAAAGTTGTCCAGTTCAACTCTTGCCCAAATAACCGAGGTGCTTTACTCTCTTCCCCTGGATGCTTACGATTGAACACCAGACGCGGCTTAGTCAACAACCTACCCGATCCACAAGTGGGATCATAAATCTTCGTGTAAGGTTCCGGGTCAATAATTTCCGCAATCAACCAACCCACCTCTGATGGTGTGAGAAACTCCCCCGCACTTTGCCCCTGTCCTTCAGCAAACTTCCGCAGCAAATACTCATAAGCTTCCCCCAAAACATCCGCATTGGTATTCTTTAACCCCAACCGATGCCGACTGATGACTTCAATCAAGTCCTTTAAATGGTCATCATCTAAAACGCGCTGATTGCTTTGCTTCTCGTTATAATCCTTCAGCGTCAGCGTTCCCGATAACCCAGGATTGCGCTTTGCCACCTCCCGCATCGCTGTTGTGACAAACTCTCCTAAGCCATCTTTAGGATGAAAGCGAATCGCCTCCCAACGGTATTCATGGGGGACATAGTAACGCACAATCGGCTGACGATTGTTTTTAATTGCATCTTTGTGATCTGCTTCAATGAAAGCACGGGCTAAGTCTCCACCCCCAAACTTCTCGGCGCACTTTTCATACTCATCATCAAAGACATCAGACAGCCGTTTGTAGAAAATTAGCGGCAGAATAAAATCCTTGAATTTTGGTGCATCCGTCGCACCGCGTATCTTACAAGCAGCATCCCACAGCCATTGTTCCATTGCCGGAATATCCAAGCGATCGCCAGCTTGCGCTAACTGTAGAAGTGGTAAATCTCCAGAACCGTTTTTCTCTGTTAGCTTTTTGCTGTTTTTCCTTATTCCACGCGGCACTATACTTAACTCCTGCGTTAGCGAAGCAGACCTGTAGGTATCGCTTCTATCTTATGAAAGAGAATCCCTATTTTTGCAGTTTCTCGGCTAATTGTTGATAAATGATATCTAACCACACAGAAATCACAGGTTGACCTTGTTTTAGAGATGCTCTCTTCTCTACGAGAGGCTCCGCCAACGAGTCCGCTCTCTTCGCCACGGAGAGCGAGTATTTTCGAGTCGCGTCTGGGGATTTAACCCCAACACAAAACTTGCGTGATTTTTGAACCGGGGGACTTCAACCCACGGAACTAGTTAAATCGACAGCGACTGCAAAAGCATTCCTTATTCCACCAACGCCAAATAGATCAAACGCTTGCTGCACTAAATCAGTTTGGAGAATCAGAGTTAGATCAGTATCGCCCTTTGGCAACTGACAACATAAGATTTTGTTGATGGGTGACGAGGGATTTGAACCCGCAACCAATAGATTAAGAGTCTACTGCTCTACCGTTGAGCTAGTCACCCGCACGAATAACAATCATAGCACAACTTCTGAGATAGCTAGTAGGGAAATTTGATCGTGAAGGTGGTTTGACCTGCTGCACTCTCTACATAAATTGAGCCGCCTAAATGTCTGACCATTTTCTGCACTAATGCCAATTCCAGCCCCGTGCCGCTATGTTTCCAAGGATCGTGTTTGGAAAGGTGATAGAAAGGTTCAAAAATCCGTGAAAGTTCATTGCTGGTAAGCTCTATTCCCGAATTGGTAATATTAAGCTCGACTGTATCCCCGATCAACTGAGCAGAGACTGCGATCGCTTCCCCGGCTGGGGTGTATTTGCAGGCATGGTTGAGCAGTTCGGTGACAATCCGCTCCAAATCAGTGATATCTGTCTCCAAAGGCGGCAGCGCACGATCTACAGTCAGGTTTAACTGCTGTCGCTGGCAGTTGGTGAGGTCTCGAAAAGACTCGATAATGGGGTGAAGCCAGCTTTGAAAGTCAATGGCAATCAAGGTTGGGGGATCGGGTTCGGCTTCGAGATATGTGAGTGTGAGTAGGTCGTTAATTAACTTGCTTTCTCGCCCACACTCGTTATGCAGAATCTGCAAGAGTTGCGGCACTATTTCTATTTCTGATATTTCTGCTGGTGTGAGCACACTTTCGAGAGTTTGGACTGCAAGGCTAATGCTTGTTATTGGTGTCCGCAGTTCTTGGGATAGAGTTCTGAGAAATTGGTTTTTGAGCTGATTGCATTTTTCTAATTCTTTTACCTGTGCCTGGTTTTGTTTGTAAAGCTGGGCTTGACGAATGGCGATCGCACATTCATTTGCTATCTGCTGCATTAGCTCAATTTCAAATTCATCAAAAGCCTCTTGTGATGGTCTTGTCAACCAAATATTTCCCAAAATCCCTTGAGGATCAAAAATTGGACAAGCCATCTGGGACATAACTAGCAACTTTGGTTCCCATCCCGGTACAATTTCCAAAAATTGCAATGGTTGTTTTTGCAACAGTGGCTGATAAACTTCAAGATGGTCTGCAATCTGTTTAGTTAATCCTTGAAGCTTAGGCAAATTAATACTGTACTCGTAAGTAATGGTAACTAGAGTTTGGCAGGTACTGTAGAGTTCAATTTGGCAACGCTCAAGGTTTAGTAACTTTGCTAATTCCTGGGTAAGTGTCTGCAACACCTGAGTTTGATCCAGACTGTCGCGGATTTGTTCTGTCATACGTCGCACCAAGGCTTCAAAGTTTCGCACCTGCTGCAACTGACTGATGTGTTTCTGCTTGTGTAACTCCATCTTGGCTTTGAGATCCTGGAGTTGCTGATCAAGTTCTGCCTGTTGGACTGCAATGCCGATTTGAGTTGCCAACTGCTTGAGTAAGTCAGTTTCCGTTTGCTGCCATTGACGCGATTCACAGCAATGCTGGGCAATCAATAGCCCCCACATATCTTGCTCTTGGAAAATTGGCACAACGAGATTGGCTCTTATCTGCAAAGATGCCAGTAAATCTAGATGGCAAGGATGCAAGTCGGCTGCATAAATATCTTCGATAACTTGAATGCAACCTCGTCCATAGTGTTCTGGATGTTTGCCACTGAAACAGGGATCGGTGATGTTTTTTCCCAATAGGGGATCGCTGGCAGCTACAGTTGATTCGGCAATGATTACTCCACTACCATCAGCCTCGAAACGATAAATTAACACGCGATCGCAATTCAAAAACTGCCGCAGCTCAATTGTTGTCTGATGCAGAATTGTCTCTAATTTTACAGATTGGTGAATCCGTGCGGCGATCGCTTCTAGCAGTTGCTCCCGTTCGACCTGGATAACTGCTTGTTCTGCTTGCTTAACAGGGGTAATATTACTACTAGTACCAATCAGTCGATAAACCTTAGAGTTAGCATCCTTTAGTGGGGTGAGAGTCGTACTCCACCAAGTAGGAACTCCCTGGAATTGCAAACATTGTTCGTAAGAAATAGTTGTGCCGAATCGCACGCAGTCAGTATAATGCTGACGCACCTTGCCAGCATCAAGGGTACAAAGAATATCCTCTGGTTTTTTGCCTCGGAGATCGTCTGAGCGAATTCCTATCCACCGCTCATGAGTAGGATTAAGGGCCACATATTGAAAATCCCCATCCTCCAAAACATCAACTACAAATATTGATGCCTGCACAGAATCGTACATACTTAGTAGAAACTGCTCGCTACTACTTTTTTCATCTACTTCTGTGCCGAAAAGAATTTGAGGTGGTGATAATTTTGTCAACTCCATAGTTGATTCTACTGGATTTATATTCATGCGAGAGTCCCACTCTTGTATTACTGACTCTTCTAGGCGCTCTCTTGTCGTTAAGCTTGTAGTAGATGCACTTTAGCGCCTATAGCAAAGTATTGTCAGCTGTTGCTCATCGAATTTTTGATCTTTCTCTACTTCTTGTCAGAAATCTAGGAAAGCTAATAGGAGTCAGCTTAACAAAATCCTGCTTTTTGAAGGTGAAAATACATTTGCAGGTGAGGGCAAACTTTCTGCAATTTGTTTTTAACAGTTTTTTAAGATTTTTGCATATATCTAAGTGCAAACCTAAGTATATATCAATTAAATTTATAATTCTTAATAAGGGGAGTTACAATCGCAATTTGTGAGCATTGATTCCTGTGAGGATACCAACCAGCAGCCAAGTGATGCCTAATCCGATGACTTCGCCTAAAAATAACTGGCTTAAGTAGCGGCAAATCGTTCCTACAAAAGAACCTACGGGGACAACAACAGCCCAACTTGCCGCAGAGACAAATATCCATCGCCACGCTACAGGCTGGGGAATTGCTAACCATTGTGCCAATCCAATCCCCAAGCCGCCAAGGGCACCATAAACCGTCCCTGACAAAATTCTCAGGGGAAGAATCTGAGTGCTAGGTACTATCCAACCCACTGCACCAATACCGATCGCGGTGATAATACTCCAACCCAAAATACTTGACAAAATCCACCTGATACAAGATATAGGTTTTTTGAGAAGACAACCTTGAGGAAGTGCGATCGCAAATCCGCCAATAGCAGCCTCTACCACCCCAACATCTGGCTTTTCGCCGACTTCAATTAAGAGTAAACTCAATAAAAATCCACCAAAAGTAGCTAAAGTCCACAGGAATGTAAAGCCAAATCTAGTATTTTTAGGCGCGAATGGCATCAAAGTTTCTTTGTTTTTAATAGTCTGACAGTTTTTGCATTAAACATTTCAAAAAAACCTTTGCGTCGCTGTTGGGGTGATTCTGGTACGATGTAACCCCACAGACTCTCCCAGTAAAAAAAGGAGATACCATCAAAATTGCGATCGCGCACTACCTGAACCTGTTCTCTAACTTGTGCCATTTTCACCGGATTTCTGAAAGTTCCTGTTGATATCCCAATACCTACAGGAATTATACTTTGAGCCAATTTTATAGATGGAAGTTCTAGTTGAGCGATAAAAGACTTTTTGTCATTTCGATATACCTGCAAAATTAACTCATTAACTAAACCTTTTTTTACCCAATTTTCCCAATCTTGCAAATAGTATTTGTAGGCAAAAGCTTGATTGTTAGGAGATAAAGATATTCTAACTTTGGGTTTAACCGCCTTGACAGCTTGGTAGATTTCTGCCATAAAATCAGTAATTTTATCTGCCCGCCACCGCATCCATTCTGAGTTAAAAGGGTCAGTTGGGGGACTTTTACCTTGATGCTCTTGTTGATAGAGTTCTATAGTGAAGCGATCGTACCCGAACTGTACAGGCATCCCAAAATGGTCGTCAAGCTGAATACCGTCTACATCGTAATTCCTCACTACTTCCAAAATTAGCTCTTGAATAAACTCTTGCACTTGCGGATGTAAAGGATTCAACCAGGCCAGCTTAGTTACTAAAATATTGTCGATTTCTTCTGGGGGGGCATCTTGAGTAGACTTTATACCTTCTTGCCCAATTGTCAACCAGTCGGGATAACGCCTTGCTAATTGTGAATAATGCGGTGTCATGAATCCGTATTCAAACCAAGGAATGACTCTCAAATCTTTATTTTTACCAAGTGTTACTATCTTTGTTAAAACATCCTGTCCACCATGCATGAAGTTAAGCAAAGGTTGAGTTTCTGAGCCTGTAGTTATTTTGGCTACTGCACTTTTATAAAAAGTATGTCCTCGGTTCCAAACTACAGGATAAATTGTATTAAAGTTGAGAGCCGATAATTGATTTATAGCACGGTTAATACCCCAAGGGAGAAATAGTACACCACTACCAACATTAGTTAGCCAAACGCCGCGAATTTCTGTAGTTAAAGGACTGGTTTTTTGGGAATAAACTGGCAGTGAAGAGGGTAAAAAAACTGTTAAAGTGACTACTAATCCCAAACACAGCAAGCAAGAAACACAACGTCGAGCAAACCGATTCATTTGTAAGCGTTACCTAGTGCGATCGGAATATATATAACTACAAAATAAAGTTGTAATCCTCCGGATGATGTAAAGAAATGATGATTCAGAATTCAGAATTCAGAAGTCAGGAGTCAGAATAGTTGAAATAATACGGAGCCAGTTTTGGTAATGAATATACTTAACGATACCAAAACATAATAACTTATGACTCCAAACTGCTAATTCCTAACTCCTTAATTCTAACTCCTGAATTCTTTCTTCTTAAAATCTTTCCACACCTTCAAATTGTTTGAGTGCCGATGCATTTGCTGCTTCACCACAAGTTCGTGGTGTAGGGAATATCTTTTCAGGATTTGCTAACCCTTTAGGATTAAAAACTTGCCGCACCCATTGCATAGTTTCTAAATCAACTTCGCTAAACATCTGTGGCATATAGCACTTTTTCTCTGCACCAATGCCATGTTCACCAGAAATACTACCACCGACTTGCACACAAAGTTTGAGAATTTTTCCACCCATTTCTTCTACTTGCTCTAATGCTCCAGATACAGAATTATCATAAAGAATTAGTGGATGAAGATTCCCATCGCCAGCGTGAAACACATTAGCAACACGATAACCATATTGTTTACTTAATGTCTCAATTTCATGTAAAACATAAGGCAACTGAGTCCGAGGAATTACACCATCTTGTACATAATAGTCTGGACTTAAATGCCCAGCCGCAGCAAAAGCCGCTTTGCGTCCTTTCCATAATTTCAATCGGGTTTCTGGGTCAGTAGCAGAAGTGACATTCCGCGCCCCATTCTTTTTACAAATTTCGGTAACTCGCTGCTTATTCCCTGCAACTTCCACTTCTAAACCATCAATTTCTATTAGTAAAATAGCAGTAGCATCGCGGGGATAACAATTAGTTGCTACCACATCTTCAACTGCATTAATGCTGAAGTTATCCATCATTTCCATACCACCAGGAATAATTCCGGCGCTAATGATGTCAGAAACAGTTGCTCCTGCAGCTTCAATGCTAGTAAAATCTGCCAACAGTACACAAATTGATTCTGCACTTTTGAGAATTCGCAAAGTAATTTCTGTGGCAATTCCTAAAGTACCTTCGGAACCAACAAACACACCTGTTAAATCATAACCAGGCATTTCTGGAATTTGTCCGCCTAAATCAACAATTTCCCCTTCTGGCGTGACAATTTTTAATCCTAAAACATGGTTAGTAGTAACACCGTATTTGAGACAATGTACGCCACCAGAATTTTCAGCAATGTTGCCTCCAATAGAGCAGATAATTTGACTGGAAGGGTCAGGAGCGTAGTAAAATCCAGCACCACTGACAGCCTGTGTTACCCAACTATTAATCACCCCTGGTTGTACAACTGTTCTTTGATTTTCTAAATCAATGCTGAGGATTTGCCGCATTAGCGAGGTTACAATTAAAACAGAGTCTTTCACTGGCAAAGCGCCGCCAGATAGACCAGTGCCAGAACCGCGTGCTATGAAAGGTATAGAATATTGATTACATATCTTTACAACTTGGGCAACTTGTTCTGTAGTTCTGGGTAACACTACTATAGCCGGACGTTGGCGATAGCCAGTTAAACCATCGCATTCATAGGTAATGAGTTCTTCGCGGCGTTGCACCACACCATTTTTGCCAAGGACAGCCTCGAATGCTTTGATAATAGGTTTCCAGTTGAGTTGTTTTTTATCTTGGGTAAGCATAGTTTTTTAAAGTTCAAGGTAGATGTATAGAGGATTGCTGGCTTTTTTGGGACGTATTAATTACTATTGTTGCAAGAATAGCAGTCAAAAGTGAGTAAAAGCGATCGCATGATTTGAGTACCGAAGGTGCGATCACATTTGATGGAGAGGAAAAAGTTACTGGGCTTGAAGAATAATAGAACCTAATATCCTGTATGGTCTTAAGTTTTGCTCTTCAACCAACCAACTGCCTACAAAATCTAATCCTGAGTATCTTGAGATATCAGAGCGGTTAAATTTGCATATATATAAAATAAGCTTGTCATTTTTATAAATATATTTGTAAGTATATTTCTTGAGGCATGTATATATTAATTTAAGTCTATGTCTAGCAATATATATGATTTGCATCAAAATAGAGTTCAGGAAGAGGCTGAATATCTTGCATCCCTTGAACACTCCATTATATATACAGGCTCAATTGGTGTAGGTAAAACAATAGGGATCATTGGTTACGCTGGTGTTACCAAGATGGGAATGTTTTATCGACTGGAGATGAACGAGCTTCCCAAGCCGAACAACGCACCCAATTACTAGCAGAAAGGCTACGGGCTATGGGCGTAGATCCCGACGCTCTCTAGGACACTTGCTGTAAAGACGCAAAAAAATCTTTGCGTCTTTGCATGAATGAGCAAAAAAATCTCACGAACTCGTGCAACTGATAAACTCATTTATACGCAGCCAAACTTTCTCTAATAAATCAGGATCATTCGCATCAAACCATTCAATTTGCGGATATGCTCGAAACCAAGTGCGTTGTCGCTTGGCAAATTGTCGTGTATGCAAAATTATTAATTTTTTCGCTTCATCTAAGGAAATATCCCCAACCAAATATTGCTTAATTTCTTGATATCCCAAAGTATTCAACAAAGACAAATCAGCGCCATATTTTTGACAAAGATACTCCACCTCAGGAACCAAACCATTTGCGATCATTTGCTCAGTACGTTGTTTAATTCGAGTACCCAACTTTTCAACATCGCAATCTAAACCAATTTGCAAAATCGGATAATTTGGTGGATTCTCCCCTTGCTGTTCTGAAATTGGATATCCAGTTACATAAAATACCTCTAATGCTCGTAAAGTTCTTACGTAATCGTTGCCATGAATCTTTTGTGCGGCAACTGGATCAACTTGTTGTAAAATCGCGTAGAGTTGTGGTTGACCTAAAGATTCAAGCTGCGATCGCAATTCTGTTTGCGGTGCAACTTTCGGAATTTTCATACCTTGGATAATCGAACGAATGTATAAACCAGTACCACCAACTAGAAAAAGCGGTGTAACACCAACAGAAGCAATTAAGGCTTGTGTTTGCTCCTGATAATCTGCTACTGTCATCATGTCTGTTGGCTCGCAGATATCTATTAAATAGTGCCGCACCAATTTTTGTTCAGCCACAGTTGGTTTCGCCGTCCCAACATCAAACTCACGGTAAACTTGACGAGAATCAGCACTAAGAATTACAGAACTCAACCGCCTTGCCAAAGCCAAAGCCAAACCCGATTTACCCGTTGCCGTCGCCCCACAAATCACAATTAATTTAGTCATTTGTCATTTGTCATTTGTCATTTGTTATGGGGCATTGGGCATTGAGCATCGGGCATTAGACAATAATTAATAGTTCTTCTCCCCCTGCTCCCCCTGCCCCCTCCGCTCCTCTGCCCCTCTTGCACGGTACTGCAACCCCAGTATAAACTTCTCTTGAAAATGCCCTACAGACGCCAGCAAGGCTTTTGTGTTACAATCTTGGAGTGTTTTTACTTTTATTTGCCTTTCGGCGATTTCAACCCCACGCATCAGGAGAGTTTACATGACGAGCAGTTACAGTGCCGATCAGATTCAAGTTCTGGAAGGTCTGGAAGCCGTCCGCAAAAGACCAGGAATGTACATCGGTACCACTGGGCCGCGAGGACTCCACCATTTAGTTTACGAGGTGGTGGACAATTCAATTGATGAGGCTTTGGCGGGTCATTGCACTCATATAGAAGTGGATATCAACGCTGATGGTTCCGTGACTGTAACAGATGATGGTCGTGGTATTCCCGTCGATACTCACTCGCGCACTGGAAAATCGGCTTTGGAAACCGTAATGACGGTACTGCACGCCGGTGGTAAGTTTGGCGGCGGTGGCTACAAAGTTTCTGGAGGATTGCACGGGGTTGGTATTTCTGTTGTTAATGCCCTATCTGAGGTTGTAGAAGTTACGGTTTGGCGAGATAAAAAGGTTCATCTTCAACGCTACGAACGCGGTATCCCAGTTAGCGATCTGCAAGTCAAGCCTTATAAAGAAGCTAGAACTGGAACTTCTGTTACTTTTAAGCCAGATACTCAAATATTCACTACTAGCATTGAGTTTGATTACATCACTTTATCAGGTCGCCTACGAGAATTGGCGTATCTGAATGCAGGTGTCAAAATTACTTTTACTGACCACCGTTTAGAACTACTAAAAAGCGATACAGCTAAGGTAGAAACCTACGAGTACAAGGGTGGGATCAAAGAGTACATTGCGTACATGAACCGTGAGAAGCAACCGCTGCATGAAGAAATTATCTATGTGCAGGGAGAACGGAACAATGTACAAGTGGAAGTCTCTTTACAGTGGTGTACTGATGCTTACACGGATAATGTGCTAGGTTTTGCTAACAATATTCGTACGGTGGATGGTGGTACGCACTTAGAAGGCTTGAAGGCGGTTCTGACGCGGACATTAAATGCGATCGCCCGCAAACGCAATAAAATTAAAGAGAATGAACCTAACCTCAGTGGCGAACACGTCCGCGAAGGTTTGACTGCGGTAATTTCCGTTAAGGTCCCCGATCCAGAATTTGAAGGACAAACCAAAACCAAACTCGGTAACACTGAAGTACGGGGAATTGTCGATTCTTTGGTAGGAGAAGTCCTTACCGAGTATCTAGAATTTCATCCCAGCATTGCTGATGCAATTTTAGATAAAGCTATCCAAGCTTTCAAAGCCGCAGAAGCCGCGCGTCATGCACGGGAATTAGTTCGGCGCAAATCCGTACTAGAATCTTCGCCATTACCTGGTAAATTGGCCGATTGTAGTTCTCGTGACCCCAGCGAATCTGAGATATTCATCGTGGAAGGGGACTCAGCAGGTGGAAGTGCAAAACAAGGACGCGATCGCCGCACTCAAGCAATCTTGCCTCTACGTGGTAAAATTCTTAACATTGAAAAAACTGACGACGCTAAAATCTATAAAAATAACGAAGTTCAATCGTTAATTACAGCACTTGGTTTAGGTGTTAAAGGTGATGAATTCGATTCCACCCAACTGCGTTATCACCGCATAGTCATTATGACGGATGCTGACGTAGATGGAGCGCACATCCGTACTTTGTTGTTAACATTCTTCTATCGATATCAGCGATCGCTCATTGAACAAGGTTTTATTTATATTGCTTGTCCCCCACTGTATAAAGTAGAACGGGGACGTAATCATGAGTATTGCTATAGCGATCGCGAAAAAGATCAAACAATCGCCAAATTTCCGGCTAACGCCAACTATACCATCCAACGCTTCAAAGGTTTGGGTGAAATGATGCCACAACAACTCTGGGACACCACCATGAACCCAGAAACCCGTAAAATGAAGCAAGTCGAAATTGAGGATGCCGCCGAAGCCGATCGCATCTTCACAATTTTAATGGGCGATCGCGTCGCACCCAGACGAGAATTTATCGAAACCTATGGCTCTAAACTCAACTTCACTGACCTAGATATCTAAATACCAGCAGTCTTAAATCATTCGTAAAAAATAAGATCCCCGATTTCTTAAATAAATCGGGGATCTTTAGCTTTCAAGCATTGCTTAACATTACTGCAACAGATTTTGGTAAAGACTTTATATCCAAAATCTTATAAAAACTACCTCTTTTGGTTGATGACAAATTATGTATTTTATAAAAGTTTTAGATTCATATTTTTTTACTACAAAGTATGTCGTTAGATGAGTGACTATATCCATAAATTCATAAACTATTGTTAATAATTCCCTATTCACCTGGATTCTACACAAAGCTATGAAAGCGAGCAAAGGCATACTAGGAAAAGCATTGTTCAATATTATTGGCATAGGTAGCTTAGTTGCTCTGTCTGCCTGCGCTCAACCTGTCGCAGAAGCCCCTACAGTAACTGTCTCTCCAACAACTGTCCCGCTCGTCACGCCAACTCCTACTGCAACTATTGCCACCCAAAATTTAGCCGAATTGGCAAAGTCAGCAGCTAGTCAAGGACAATTTAAAACTCTCATTCAAGCAGTGCAAGCTGCTGGCTTAACTGAACAATTGGCTACACCAGGCCCTTACACAATATTTGCACCTACTGACGCCGCGTTCTCTGCTTTACCAAAAGCTACTCTAGACCAACTCTTACAGCCAGCAAACAAACAACAATTAGTCAAGCTTCTGTCCTACCACGTTATACCTGGGGGAATTACCTCCCAGCAATTGACATCTGGAGAAGTTAAAACAATTGAGGGTAGTCCCGTTAAAATCACAGTTGATCGTGCCAGTAACTCAATCACAGTTAACAACGCTAAGGTGACTCAGCCAGATATCCCAGCTAGCAATGGCATCGTTCATGTAGTTGACCAGATACTTCTCCCACCTAATTTGCCTGCAAGTCTAAACACTACCCCAACACCACGGTAGTTCAGCAAAGTTCATAGTCTCCAGTTTTCATAGGGGTAGTTTTGAAAGCCACCATGACTTTGAACTAATTGCTAACAATTAATTAAAAATTTAGATTCACTTGTCACACAAGTGATGATTTGGCACTACAAAAACTACAAATATTCCCAATTTATCGGTTATAGGGAACCATATAATTTGCTTATTGTCAATACTTTCCAAACAATCAATGCTCGATTGTTAACACAACTACTAACTTTATTGGAAAATTAGTCCAGATAATACTCTTTGCTCTGACTCGTTGATTAATTTGGACTACCAGCGAAAAACACATTTGTTATGCTTTAAGAAAATAACTAAATATCATCTATCAAACAGCAATTAATAAGTATTTTGAGGATTTCTGATCTTAAGATGACAGAAACTTACCGAAATAAAAGTATTGAAATTTACCATTAATTTACGCAAAAAAGTTTTGTAACCAAATCATCAGGTAATTTGCTGGGTTCTCTATGTTCGAGGTAATAGCTGTTGTAAGTACACGCCAGAAGGCTGAAAACTTGTTAATATCTTCATATAGTGTCGTGGCGATCACTATTGTATCGTATGTATCTAATGTACTTTTGCCCAAGATAAGACGATATTGGCAAGTTCGCAGGACAAATTGTTTTTGAATTGATTAAAATATCCTTGTATACAATAAAAAAAGTTTGTCAAGTTTCATAGGGCTGAAATCGCCACAGTGCGCTAACGTGTGAATAAGACCGAATTAGTAAACCTAAATCGATCTCCAATCGGATCGATCTGCCACCGCCTCAACTCCTCAGTTAAGGTAGTTAGTACGCAGAAGGTTAACTGCTTTCAGGCAAGTACCACCACCGTTGTTGTATTTACCCAAGGACAATACCCGTTTTAGTCTAAGGGATGCTTAATTTATGAAGGAAATGTAAAAATGAGTAGGTTAAGACGAATAGTCTGAGTTAACATAAAATGCACTCTTTCTCAGTAATTAATGTTGTGTAAAATACATGAAATTCGGCAGAAGCAAGCGTACTTACTTCGTAATGTAATAAGAGCGTCACTGCAATTCCGAAAAGTGGAGAAAAAATTTCCGGGTATAAATCCCGTTTTCAATGTCTTTTTGGTGAAAATAGCTAACAGTTGCTTAATGAATTCATGATTAATACACAAAAAGAGTGCAATTTCTGTGAAACAGGCTACAATCGGAAGAGTCTTTATACGAAAATTTGCCAACAGTATGAACTCATTTGTATAGAGTGGCAATTTTTTTGATAAAGGCAAGTATTTTTTTTGATCAGTTAGTTGAAAGCAATATGTGATAGTAACACATATAACATTTACTAAAGTGAGCAAGTCACCTTTAGTATTTGCTTAAACTAAAGTAAAAACCCTCCTACCGGAGGTGTAAAACGTCCGAAAATATCTCTGGCAAATCTGCCAAAAAGCTTATTTTCGGTTGGCAATTGGCTCGTTTAAAAGAGCGCTAAACACATCTTGAGTAATTGATTCTGCAAGGAGCATGAGGAACGCGGCATGAACCAGGCTAACAACGTACTCGAAAGCATATATCAGCCTGACCTAGAAATAATTAATCAGCCTGAGCTCGAGTTAGAAGAACTCTTAATAGACGATGAAGAGGACTTGCTGATCATCGATGAAGGTGACGAGGAATTTTTAGAGCCTCAGTCTGATGAGGACGACGCAAAGTCTGGAAAAGCCGCTAAATCGCGTCGTCGGACACAAAGCAAGAAAAAGCACTATACCGAAGATTCAATTCGGCTTTACTTGCAAGAAATTGGTAGAATTCGTCTGTTGCGGGCAGACGAAGAAATTGAATTGGCGCGGAAGATAGCCGATTTGCTGGAATTAGAGAGGGTACGCGAAAGACTCTGTGAGCAATTAGATCGCGATCCTCGAGATAGTGAATGGGCAGAAGCAGTACAACTGCCACTACCAGCCTTTCGTTATCGCCTCCATGTTGGTCGCAGGGCGAAAGACAAGATGGTGCAATCTAACCTGCGTCTTGTAGTTTCAATTGCTAAGAAGTACATGAATCGTGGTTTGTCGTTCCAAGACTTAATTCAGGAAGGCAGTCTCGGTTTGATTCGTGCCGCTGAAAAGTTTGACCACGAAAAAGGTTATAAGTTTTCTACTTATGCTACATGGTGGATTCGTCAAGCAATTACCCGCGCGATCGCAGATCAATCCCGCACAATTCGTCTTCCAGTTCACCTTTACGAAACCATTTCTCGGATTAAGAAAACTACCAAGTTACTATCTCAAGAAATGGGTCGCAAACCCACTGAAGAAGAAATCGCTACTCGCATGGAAATGACCATTGAGAAGTTGCGATTCATTGCTAAATCCGCCCAGTTACCTATTTCACTAGAAACGCCAATTGGTAAAGAAGAAGATTCTCGATTGGGCGATTTTATTGAATCCGATGGTGAGACACCAGAAGACCAAGTTTCCAAAAATCTTCTGCGCGAAGACCTTGAAAAAGTCCTCGACAGTCTCAGCCCACGCGAACGCGATGTTCTCAGACTGCGTTACGGCTTGGATGATGGTCGGATGAAAACCCTTGAGGAAATCGGACAGATTTTCAACGTCACCCGCGAACGAATTCGTCAAATTGAGGCGAAGGCACTCCGCAAGTTACGCCACCCAAATCGTAACAGCGTTCTCAAAGAGTATATTCGGTAGTAATTAGTCAATAGTCATTAGTCATTGGTGAGCCAGTGCGGTCTTGGGGGTTTCCCCCATGAGTAACTGGCGAACCCGGAGGGTCATTAGTGAATAAACAAATGACAAATGACAAAACAAATAAAAAACCTGGTAGTGAATTAACACTCCAGGTTTTTTTATTTATAGGTTATCTTAAATATTAAACACTTATAGGATGCCCCAAAAATGTAGAAAGCCTTGACCAGAAAAAAGCTCAACCAAAACGGCTGCTAAAAAGCCAATCATTGCCAAGCGACCGTTCCAAATTTCTGCTTGTGGGGTAAAGCCCCAACGCCAAGCGTTACGATCTTCAATTACGGGAGTAGTGACTTTTGTTGTGCTTGCATTTGTCATGGTTAGGACTCCAAACTTAATTTTTAAGGTTTATTGCCTTATGTAAACTAATATAACAAATATTTTCATAAAGGCAACATTTTTTATATTTTTGTTTCCATACCTTGACATAAAAAATAGGAATTAATAAGAGCTAAAACATCTATCTTTGGATATATAGGACTTACGCAAAAACCCCTTAAACTCTTATTCCTCCGTGTCCTTCTCTAACGAGACGCTGCGCAAATGCGGTTCGATTTTTCGTTGCTTGTACGTAAGTCCTGAACTACTCAAGACTTTTAGGAGAGCATCTTAAGTTATTGAGAGTAATTTGCAATTATTTTATCATGTAAGTAGTTTTTTCAAGCTACACTCGTTGAAAAACAAGAATTTAAATTACAGATAGATGTGTATTAGTTATGAGTTAATTAGTATTTTTTAGTATTAATCTAGGAATCTAGAGTACAAAATGCTTACACTTCAAGGTTGAAAGTACCTTGTTTACCAGTCTTGTGGGTGAAGAGTTAAGTGATTAAGACTGTTTAATGTCTACGCACTCACTAAAATTATTAATTTAGCTTTCTCATCCAGATAGTTAAGTTAGAGTTATTAAAAATAAAAATAATTTATAAGTTTGGACAATTTACATTTGATAAATTGATACTTAAACTGTTTGATAATAGATCGAAAAAACTTATGAACAAACAGCAAACTAATGACTTTGACAAAATTATCCTTACCGCCTTCATGGTTAGTCTAGCTAGACAGTTCACAGATATTCCTTATGCTAGGGAGTTGGCACAATTATTAGAGATGCAAGGGTTGGTAAAGTTATCTCAACCACAAAATCAAGATAAAAGTTTTTTACTTACCGCACGTATAGAAGCTCGTTATAAAGCCATCAACCAGGTAATAGCTCAATATCAAATAACACAAATTCTAGAACTAGCATCTGGTTTGTTGCCGCGTGGGCTTTTCATGTCTAGCAATCCGAATATCGTCTTTATTGAAAGTGACTTGCCTAAGATGATTAGTTGTAAACAGCAACTAATTCAGCAACTTGTTCGGGAACGTCCTAACCTGCATTTTATAGAAATTGATGCTATTAAGCGTCCCAGTGAGTTTTGGAAGAGTACTCCTCTACTCAAAGCTGGACAACCAGTCATGATTTTGTGTGAAGGATTGCTGACACATCTGACTTTGTTAGAAAAACAACTTGTGTGTGCCAATGTCCGCAAGATTCTTCACTCTTATGGTGGTGTTTGGATTACTCCTGATTTCATTGACACAGCTAGTTTAGTGCGATCGCAACAAGATGACTCAGATTTACAAAAGCTATTACAAACAGTTACTAACCTCACAGGCAGGTCTTTAGTAAATAATAATTTTGGCACACTCGATCAAGCACGGCAGTTTGTTTATAAACAAGGTTTTCGTGTGACAGAACATAGTATGTTGAACGTAATAGACGAGTTAAGCTGCTTAGAAATTTTGGGTATTGATCCAGAAGCGGCAAGGAGAATGCTTGCTGCTCAATCTGTCTTTGTGCTTACTCTAGATGCTGCTTGATTTTTCCTTAGTGCCAAAAAATTTCCATTTCTTTTGAAGTCGAGACAAAACCAAGCTTCTCGTAGATACGTTTACCATCCTCAGTGGTGTGAAGCCAGAGGCGTTTTGCCTCAGTTGCTCTCACAGAGCTAATAATTTGCTTTAATAATGCTGTTGCAATTCCCTGACCTCGCCACATCGGAATTGTATAAACGTTCAGAATGTAGGCTTCTAAGCCTGAGAGATTACCGTTGTAAGGGGGTCGTTGAAAAAATACCAAGCCGCTAGTGGCAACAATTTGACTATCCACTTCAGCTACCCAAGCTAAAAACTCACCCGACGGCATTTTTTCGCCAAGATATTTTCGAGTCGCTTCTGCTAAATTTGCGATGTCAGAATTACCTTTAATCTCGCCAGCCTCCCGCAGGAGTTCGAGACGCAGTTGGATTAGCGCCTCTAAATCCTGCAAGTTGGCTTGTCGCAAGTTGAACATCACCTTGATTTACGATCGCACTTCGGCGACGGTGATGATTTTTTCATCGCGGTTGAGTTGGAGGATGCTTTCACCTTTGACATCTCTACCTAAAATCGGCACTGTTTCCACAGGTATCCGCACCACCCGCTCTTTATTCGTTACTAAAGCCACTTCGCCAGATGCGTTGGCGTAGCCCGCCGAAGGCATCGCCATCACCATACCAGCTAAGTTGTCAGTTTTGCTAGCAAATTTCAGTGCTTGCGTGCCTAAATCGCCGCGATTAGCCGCTCTTAACTGACTCGCAGCCATCCGCTTGGCATATCCTTCTTGAGTAACTAGCAGTAATTGGTCATCTTTACCGACAGTGACACAGCCAACCATTTGCTGATTTCTCAATAGTCGAAATGCTTGTAAACCCATTGCTGTGCGTCCCATGACCGGCAATTGTTCATCATTAACTGCAAAGCGCAACATTCGCCCACCGGAACTAGCTAAAATCAGATGCTCCCCTGGAGCGATGAACTGGGTAAATGACAATTCATCATCGTCTTTGAGCTTCAAAATCGTGATGCCGCGCCGAGTCAGGTTAGTGAATTCTTCCAGAGACAGACGCTTAATTCTTCCCTGTTTTGTTAAAAGAATCATCTGCCTAGTTTCAAGATTTTCCGGCAGCAAAAAGCGGCTGACCACAGCTTCTTGAGTGCCTTGAGCAGTACTACTGAGCATAGTGATTAAAGGTTTTCCCCGTGGAGAACGCCCAGTAGTTGGCGGAATTTCTCCCACATTCACCGGATAGACTTTGCCGCCACCAGTTAGTATTAGCAAGTCTTTTTCTGTGTCAGTTAAAACAGTTTGGATAATGAAGTCATTATCGTGCAGACCATTTTCAGCTTTTGACTTTCTCCCAGATGGCTGCGTGCGGCGGACATAACCCCGTTGGGTAAATTCTAAAATCGCTTCCTCTACTGGTTCAGAAGATTTAAGTTCTTCCTTCTCTGCCCCTCTGCTTCTGTGCCCCTCTGCCCTAGACTTTTGCTCCTCTGCCCTAGACTTCTGCTCCTCTTTGATTTTCGTTCGCCGGGGATCGTTGTACTTGCGCTTGAGCGATCGCAAATCTTTTTTCAGCGCCTTCAATAATTCACGGCGATCGCTCAGTAATAGCTCCAACAATCTAATTTGTTCGTTTATCTGCTCAAATTCCTGCTGCAAATTTTGCTGTTCTAAACTAGTGAGGCGACGCAACGGCATAGCTAGAATTGCATCTCCTTGTACCTCAGTCAAATCCAGTTGACTACAAAGATTAATTTTTGCCGTACTCCCATCGGGAGCTTGGCGCAAAATTCTAATTACCTCATCCAAATTAGACAGCGCTTTCAGCAAACCTTCTACCAAATGCACGCGACTTTGGGCCTTACCCAACTCGTAATTGTAGCGACGGTTCAGCGTCTCTTCTCGGAATCTCAAAAACTCCTGCAACAGTTGACGCAAACTTAACTGGCGAGGTTGTCCATCGACTATTGCCAGGAGAATCGCCCCAAAAGTCATTTGTAAAGCAGTTTGGTGATATAAATTCTGGAGAACTTCTTGGGGATTGGTATCGCGTTTGAGTTCAATTACCACCCGCATCCCTTCGCGATCGCTTTCATCCCGAAGATCGGAAATTCCCTGCAAGCGTCCTTGATTTACTAAGTCCGCTACCTTCTCGATCCAGGCAGCTTTATTCACTTGATAAGGCAATTCTGTAATGATAATTGCCGTCCGGCGCTTGCTTCCCCTAGCGGCTGGAATTTCCTCTAGAGTCGCGACTCCCCGGAGCAAAATTCCACCTTTACCTGTGGTATATGCTTCCCGAATTCCCGCTTCACCAACTATTTCCCCACCAGTGGGAAAATCTGGCCCTGGAATTAGCTCAAATAATTTTTCATCTGGCAAATCTGGGTTGTCGATTAAAGCAATTAACCCATCGATAACTTCCCCCAAATTGTGAGGTGGTACATTTGTCGCCATTCCTACGGCAATACCAGAACAACCATTAAGTAGCAGAAACGGCAACTGAGCAGGTAACACTGTTGGTTCTTGCTGGGAATTATCAAAGTTCCCGACAAATTCCACAGTTTCTTCACCAATTTCTGTCAGCATTCCTTCATGGCTGATGGGTGCGAGGCGCGTTTCTGTGTAACGCATTGCTGCTGGCGGGTCATTATCGACGCTGCCAAAGTTACCATGTCCTGCCAGCAAGGGATAGCGGCTAGAAAAATCCTGCACCAGCCTGACTAAAGCATCGTAAACTGATTGATCGCCGTGAGGATGGTATTTACCCAACACATCACCCACTACACGGGCACATTTTCGATAAGGTCTATCTGGTACTAAACCAAGTTCGTGCATTGCATACAAAATGCGCCGATGCACTGGTTTTAAGCCATCACGCACGTCTGGTAGCGCTCGCCCGACAATCACGCTCATGGCATATTCTAGATAAGACCGTTGCATCTCGGTGTGCAGGGCTGTTGGAATTACCTGTCCCGTTGAGAGAAGGTTTAACTGTTTTGCCATGAGTTTTTTCCCTGAAGTTTAACTACACAAAAGCCGATGCAACTCAACACTGCGGCAACCACAGCATAACGGATGAAATGAGATTCATAACAAAATTTTGATAGTCACAGAAGAAAAAGCAGTAGTATCATCCTTGATGACGAAGATGCACATTGACTATTAAAAAGGATGCACACGAGTATAATCTACATAAACTTGAGTAGCCATGATACTTACCATGATTGCATTTCTTAATTTTGTATTCTGGAATTCTTGAATCTCCTCACCTCTATAACTAAAATTCTCATGAAAACTGTTTTAATTGTCGAAGACGATCTAATTAATGCTCGTGTTTTTTCCAAAATTTTGTCCAAGCGTGGTGGCTTGGGTGTGAAACACACTGAAAATGTCGAAGAAGTCATAAAAATTGCCCAATCAGGAGAAGCCGACCTGATTTTGATGGATGTTTCTCTCTCCAGAAGTGTTTACCAAGGCAAGTCTGTTGATGGAATCAAGATTACACAAATGTTAAAATCCGATCCAAAAACAGCAAATTTACCTGTGATTCTGGTGACAGCACATGCTATGGAAGGCGATCGCGAGAACTTTCTCAAGCAAAGCGGTGCTGATGGCTACATTTCTAAGCCAGTTGTTGACCATCAACAGTTCGTTGACCAAATCATTGCACTTCTACCCACAGACTAACACTGAGAATTAACGACTTAATTTCAGGAATACTTGCCCGCCAATGTTTTTGGGCAACTAATTCCTGTATTTATCTAGTATAGATGTACTACGAAAAGGTACTGTTAGGCAAGTGGTAAGGAGGAGTGCTGAGTGAGGAGTGAGGAGTTATGAATTTACGAGTTCAAATATTTAACTGTTAATTCCAAACTTCTAACTCCAAACTCTTTACTCAGCACTGCCTATTGAGTAGGCTGTTTTCTAGGCGTAGGCGCTGATGATGAGTTTTCTCGTTGCTGTATAGCTGCTTGAATACGGGGTAATTCTAGGAATTTTTTCGTATCAGACAGTAGACGATCGCCCCAGAGATTTTCTTTGAGGAAATTCAAATTAGCATAGCGCGAATCGATACGGAGTGCAGCTTCTCCCAAGGTTAGTCCTTGTTGGCGATCGCCTTTAGTATAGAGTGCCACGGCTAAGGCCAATAAAGGTTCTGCCGCTTGTTTCTCAAGGGTTACAGCAGATTGCCATCGCTTAATTGCTTCAGGGATATTACCCTGTTCGTAGTTGATTAAGCCAATGTTGTTGAGCGCCGGCCAGAATTTTTTATCTTGAGAGACAGCTTTATCGTACTGTGCGATCGCATCTGGCAATTTACCCAGCAAATAATAAGCATTACCCAAATCAAATAACCCCTCTGGATCGTTGGGTTTTAATTTCAAACCATCTTGATAATTGACAACAGCAGCCTGGTAATTTTTCTGCTGAAAATTCGCTGAACCCAAAGCAAACAAAATATCACCATTTTTGGGGTTGAGAGATTGCGCTTTTTTCAGACTAGCGATCGCCCCATCAAACTCTTTGGATTGCAGTTGCAATCCACCTAACAGCAACCACACTTTATCATTCCCAGGAGCCAGTTGACTTGCCAGCCGCGCTCGTGGCAAAGCTAATTCAACCTGTTGAAACTGAGCTAGTTGAGCTGCCTCTTGTGCCAAGCTCAACCCTTGCTTTTCTAACTTTGTCGCATCTAGTTGCAGCGTATGGGGTATTAATGCCTGCGCGTTAGCGGCTTTTGGCATACTCCATAAACTACAGACCATTAAAAGAGAAATCAAATGAACATGTTTAGGCACACTACCGCCTTTAAGCCACTAATCAAAGAATCTTTCAGCTAGCTTAAACGATCTGCGCTCTTGACGGCAGCAAAATCTTACAAAGAAAGGCAGGAGGCAGGGGCAGGGGGAGCAGGGGGAGATGAGGGGAATAAGGGAGATGAGGGGGAATTATTGAATAAATCTTCCCTTATCTCCTTTGTCTCTTCTTCATGCCCAATGCTCATTAAAAAACTGATGACTTTGGTCATACATCAGCCTGGAATTACTAGTGACTTTCGTCATACATCGGTTTCAACTTTTTGATCAATAATTATTATGTATGAATTTATACGACGAGGTAAATATTAAACACCTTAATGCCAAAACAAAAACAACTGTCTAAAGATTGCTGAATTCAAACTTCAGCAAAATAGAACTTTAATACAAATAAGGAGTCAATTCCATGTTGAAACCAAACCGTATATCGATAGTCTTAGCTGCTGCTGCCCTGATAATTGTTCCTACTCTCTTGACTGCACCTGCAAGTGCCCAGACGAAAGTCTACGTTGTTGGCGATCGCAATCAAAATTGGGATCGTGACGGCAGATCCAATTCTAGAGAAGTCAGAAACTCTAGAGACAGGGATAATTGGAACCGCGATCGCAGATCCAATTCTAGAGAAGTCAGAAACCTTAGAGATCGGAATAATTGGAATCGTGACAACCAATTTAATGGCAGGGTAGTCAGACTTGGTAATGGTGATATCAGATATCCCAATGGGCAAATTATTCCTGCTAGATCCGTAGTCAGACTGCGCGATCAAGGTTACTTCAGACTTCCTAACGGGGATATTCTTCTTCCCAATCAGGAAATTGTTCCTGCTGGGAGATTAGTGAGAGTGCGTGATGATTACTTCAGACTTCCTAGTGGATTAGTACTGCAAATAAACCTTTAAAACACTAAAAACTCAAAATTATTGTCAGTATTAGGCTACCAGGCTATAGTTTTAGCCGTGAATAAGTAGCTCGGTAGCCGTTCCTTATAGACAAAATGGATATGAAAATTGATACATCAAATACCGTAGATTCCTCCGTTTTAGTTCCAGAGGTAAAGAAAAAAAAAGGCAGACGTAATTGGCTCTCTTGGCTAATTGCTCTTTGCCTTTTGGGTGGAATTGGCTATGCCGTTTATTACCAAGTAACGGTTGCTCCCCGTCAACAAGCCAGCCGCCGAGTGCTGACAAGACCTGTAGAAAGGCAGAGTTTAACAATCACAGTTTCAGCGAACGGAACGGTAAAGCCTGAGCGGTCAATCAACCTCAGCCCAAAAAATTCCGGCATTTTGAAAAGCCTGCTGGCGAAAGAAGGAGATATTGTCAAACAAGGACAGATTGTTGCTTACATGGATGATTCCAACCTCCGCGGGCAACTTACCTCCGCTCAAGGACAATTGGCACAAGCCGAGGCGAATTTGCAAAAAGCGATCGCAGGTAATCGTCCTCAAGATATTGCCCAATCACAGGGAGCATTAGACGAAGCCGAAGCGAATCTGCAAAAAGCGATCGCAGGTAATCGCTCTCAAGAGATTGCCCAAGCACAGGCACGCTTGCAAAGCGCTCAAGCTGCGCTCCGCCAAGCAGAAGATGATTTTGTTCGCAATCAGCAACTTTACAATGCAGGTGGTATTTCCCTTCAAACTCTTAACCAAAACCGCTCCAATCGTGACAGCGCCCAAGCTAATGTAAATGAAGCACAGCAAGCACTGGGGTTGCAAAAAGCCGGGTCGCGTCCAGAGGATGTTGAGCAAGCACGAGCTGTGGTGAAGCAAAGACAGCAAGCTTTGGCACTTTTGAAAGCCGGAACGCGCCAAGAAGATATTAATGCCGCTCGTGCCCAGGTAACATCGGCTCGTGGTTCGCTGCAAAACATCCAAGCCGAAATCAATGACACGATCATTCGCGCACCCTTTGATGGTGTGGTGACAAAGAAATATGCCGATCCCGGCGCTTTCGTGACACCTACAACTGCCAGTAGTGAAGTAGCTTCTTCTTCTTCTTCTTCAATCTTGTCTTTAGCTTCCACAAATGAAGTTGTCGCCAATTTAGCGGAAACAAATATTTCCAAAATCAGCCTTGGTCAAAAAGTCTCGATTAAAGCAGATGCCTACCCAGGAAAGACCTTTGAAGGTAAAGTCAGCCAAATTGCTGCCCAAGCAATAGTAGAGCAAAACGTCACCAGTTTTGAAGTGAGAGTATCACTCTCAGACCCTCAAAGACTACTGCGGTCTGGGATGAATGCGGAAGTAGATTTTCAAGTCGGTCAAGTTCAAAATGTTTTAGTAGTGCCAACAGCTTCGGTGGTTCGCCAAGAAAATGCCACAGGCGTGTTTGTGCAAGAAAAAAATAACAGACCTGTGTTCACTCGCATTGAGACTGGCGTCACCGCGAATAACTTTACCGAAGTTAAGTCTGGATTGACAGGAGACGAAAGGGTGTTGCTCAGTTTCCCACCAGGATCGCGTCCGCAATCAACACCAAGAGGAGGAGTTTTCCCTGGTCTAGGTGGTGGAGGAGGCGGAGGAGGAGGCGGAAGAGGAACAGGTGGCGGCGGAGGTCGTTCAGGCGGTGGTTCTGCTGGTGGTTCCCCTTAAAGTGAGTTTTAAATCAATACGGTTTAGTTAAAAAGAGGCAAGGGAGCAAGGGGATGGAACAGAAAGGGGAGTAAAAAGGTTCAACTGCCGAGTAAAAAGGCTCAACTACCGAGCAAAAAGGCTCAACTGTCGAGTAAAAAGGCTCAACTGTCGAGTAAAAAGGCTCAACTGTCGAGTAAAAAGGCTCAACTGTCGAGTAAAAAGGCTCAACTGTCGAGTAAAAAGGCTCAACTGTCGAGTAAAAAGGCTCAACTTTTTTAACGAACCGCGTTCGCGCAGCGTCTCGTTAGAGAAGGACGCAAAAGACGCAAAGGAAGAGAAGGAAGAAATGCTTAATTGAATTGTATTGAGTTTCAAATAAAACTTTATGTTTAAGATATTTAAGGGCTTTTACAAAACTAAGAATACTCGCACAGTGCCGTTGCTAGAAATCTTGACAATGGCGGCAGAGACTCTGTGGAGTAACAAATTACGCACAGGTCTAACTATGTTGGGCGTGATTATTGGGATTTCTTCAGTTATTGCCATTACTTCTGTCGGTCAGGGAGTACAAAAGGGAGTTGAGCAACAGATACAAGCATTGGGTACAGATGTGATCCAAATCTTAGCCGGTGCGGCAAGAAGCGGGAATGTCCGTCAAGGAGTAGGTTCTAGCAGTACCTTGACCTGGGAAGATGCGAAAGCGATCGCTACAGAAGCGCCATCAGCACAGATGGTTTCTGCTTATCTTCAACGCAGCGCTCAAGTTGTATATGCAGGACAGAACACCTCAACAACCATTTATGGCACAGATTTGAACTACCCAGAAGTCAGAAATACTCACCCCCAACAAGGGAGATATTTTACTCAAGAAGAACTAGATACTGCTGCACAGCTTGCCATTCTTGGCCCTACAGTTCAAAAAACACTCTTTGGACAGGGTGTAAATCCGATCGGTGAGAAAATTCGGATTCAGGGAGAGGCTTATGAAGTAATTGGGGTGATGGAACCTAAAGGCGCTCAGGGGCCGATGGATCGAGATGACCAGATTTTTATTTCTCTAACTAGTATGTCGAAGAGACTAGTTGGGAACAATGCTCTGGTAGGCGTTTCTGTAAGTGGAATTTTAGTCAAAGGCGCTAATCAGGAACAGTTAGAAGCCGCTCAGTTTCAAGTTACCAATCTCTTACGGCTGCGTCATAACATTTATCCGCCACAAGCTGATGATTTTCGGTTGACTAATCAAGCTGATATTGTTAGTACCTTTACTAGTATTGTGGGTTTATTTACAGTCATGGTGGTAGCGATCGCTGGAATTTCTCTGGTAGTTGGTGGCATTGGTATTGCTAACATTATGCTAGTTTCTGTGGTCGAGCGGACGCGAGAAATCGGGATTCGCAAAGCCGTAGGAGCAACCAATTCAGCAATACTTAATCAATTTTTAGCGGAAGCGATCGTGATTTCCATTGTTGGCGGAGGTATTGGGATGGTGACTGGCGTTTTATTAGCCTTTGTGGCTGCAAACGTTTTCAAGTTTCCGTTTGTAATTTCTTTATTGTCGATCGTTGCTGGCTTTGTACTCTCGTTAACCGTTGGCTTAATCGCTGGGGTGATTCCAGCACGGAACGCATCTAAATTAGATCCAATCAATGCTTTACGTAGTGACTAAGAGTGCTGAGTGCTGAGTTCTTTAGTGTCAATTTTTAAATTTGAGTAGTCAGAAGTGACTAAGAGTGCTGAGTGCTGAGTGCTGAGTTCTTTAGTGTCAATTTTTAAATTTGAGTAGTCAGTAGAATGAGTAAAGTTGAGCGTTTTGAAGATTTGATTGCTTGGCAAAAAGCAAGAATTCTTACTAAAGATATTTATCAGGTTACTCAGCAGGGTTCATTTGCTAGAGACTTTGGACTATCAGGACAAATACAAAGGGCAGCAGTATCTATCATGTCTAACATTGCTGAGGGTTTTAAAAGAAGTTATTTAGGAGAATTTCATCAGTTTCTTTCCATAGCCAAGTCATCTTGTGCAGAATTGCGTTCTCAACTTTATGTAGCTCTAAATGTTGGCTACCTCGATCAAGTCAAATTCAACTAACTTTTAAATCAAGCAGAAGAAGTGGGCAAAATTATTGGCGGTCTTCACATCTCAGTTAGTAAACAAAAACATCAAAAAAACTCAGTCACCATCACTAAATGAACTCTCATCACTCATTACTCATGACTCACTACTCACTACTCAGCACTCAGCACTCACTACTGAGCACTCACTTATGCCAACAATGATTTGGATGGAATCTATTACTAAGACCTATCACTTGGGAGAAGTTAGTGTTCCCATACTCAAGGGAATTGAACTCTCTATTGAGGAAGGGGAATACGTCTCGATTATGGGTGCGTCAGGTTCGGGTAAATCCACGCTGATGAATATTTTAGGATGTCTGGATCGTCCTACAACTGGAGACTATATTTTTGAAGGTAGAAACCTGACGACTTTTGATGATGATGAATTAGCCTATATCCGCAACCAAAGAATAGGTTTTGTGTTTCAACAATTTAACCTATTGGCGCGGGCGACAGCGTTAGAAAACGTCATGTTGCCAATGGTTTACGCTAACTTGCCCAAGCCAAAACGCCGGGAAAGGGCATTAGAAGCCTTAGAAAAGGTAGGATTAGGGGGACGCATCGCTAACCGTCCTAGTCAACTCTCTGGCGGACAACAACAACGAGTAGCGATCGCTCGTGCTTTGGTCAACCGACCTGCATTAGTCTTAGCAGATGAGCCAACAGGAGCTTTAGATACTGAAACTTCCCACGAAGTGATGAGTTTACTGACTGAACTTAATAACCAAGGGATCACAATTGTGATTGTCACTCATGAACCAGATATCGCTGCTCAAACCCAAAGGATTATTCGAGTTCAGGATGGTTTGATTGTCGGCTAATTTGTTAAGATAAACCTTCTGAGGAGGAATTTAAGATTTAAACCATTGTCAGGTCAATCAGGATGAAAACTTCTGATTATATCCTCAAAAAACCTAATTAATGACCAAGAAAGGGGTGTAGGGGTATAGGGGTGTAAGGGTGTAGGGTCAAACAGAGGATCATTCTTTGTTGTACACTCCTACAAGGCAGCTATTTGGGTTCAGAGCCAACACCAAATTTACTTGTTTTGTGGTCAATAATCAAGTAGTGGGTTCAGAGCCAATACTAATTATTTCCCTTACACCCCCATACCCTTACACCCTTACACCCCTAGTTTTTGACTATATCTAGATTATGAATTTCAGCTTATTCTTCGTGCATTTTACCTGGTTTACTGTCGCATTCGCGATTCTTCTTCCAAATGCAGCAAGTGCAGCAACTGAGCCAAAAGCACAGAATTCTTCAAGCTCTGTACAAGTTCCCGATCGCCTCAATCCCAATCCCAATCCTCTCCAATTTCCGACTAAACCAGAGGAAGTAAAGATTCAGGGAACTGTGCCAATCAGTTTGGCACAAGCTTTGGAACTAGCAAAACGCAACAATCGAGATTTACAGGTAGCTATATTACAGCTAGAACGCAGTCGCTCGGTAGTCCGCGAGGCTCAAGCTGCCTTGTTTCCTACTCTTGGGATTAACAGTAACGTGACTAATAACGGTAATGGTTTTAGTAACAATTCATCTCAAGTCAGCACCTCTTCTACCTCTTTTAATGGTTCAGCACAACTGAATTATAATCTCTATAATTCTGGGAACCGACAAGCGACTATCCGAGCCGCAGAGGAACAGTTACGGGTAGATCAATTAAATGTTGAAAGTCAGTCTTTAACAATTAGCTTGAATGCCACAACTCAATACTACAATTTGCAACAAGCAGATCAACTAGTCAGAATTAATCAGTCTGCTGTGACAAATGCCCAGGCTAGTTTACGGGATACTCAAGCCAGAGAACAGGCTGGAGTAGGTACGCGGTTCGATGTGCTGCAAGCTCAGGTGAATTTAGCAAACGCCCAACAACAACTGACTAATGCGATCTCACAGCAGCGAATTGCCCGTCGTCAGCTTGCCACGTTGTTAAGTTTATCGCAGTCAGTTGATATCAGTGCCTCTGACCCTGTACAATTAGCGGGTCTTTGGCCGCAGACGGTAGAACAAAGTATTGTCCAAGCGTTTCAAAATCGTCCAGAGTTGCAACAGTATTTGGGACAACGTAATATTTCCGAGCAACAGCGACGACAGGCACTTTCACAGCTAGGGCCGCAAGTTAGTTTGGTCGGCAACTACAATCTGCTAGATCGGTATAACGATGGCGTTAGCATTACTGATGGCTATTCCGCAGGAATTCAAGGAAATCTAACTTTATTTGAAGGGGGAGCAGCAAAAGCGCGTGCAGATCAATCGAAAGCTGATATTGCGATCGCAGAGACTCAATTTGCTACCCAGCGCGACCAAATTCGCTTTGATGTAGAACAGTACTATGCTCAATTGCAATCCAATTTAAATAATGTGCAGACTTCTAGTGTGGCTTTAAATCAAGCCAGGGAAGCTCTGAATTTAGCAAGGTTGAGGTTCCAAGCTGGTGTGGGCACTCAAACAGAGGTGATTGATGCTGAAAATGACCTGACAAGAGCAGAAGGTAATCGAGTTGAAGCTATTTTGGATTACAATCGCGCTCTAGCTAATTTGCAAAGATCGGTAACATCTAGGGCTTCGCGCTAAGGTCAAATCATTAAAGAAAAGTTTGCTTAGTACAGCATTTCATGAATTGGTAGCAAATTAAAGAAAGGCAATACCCTGCAATGCCAATGTATTGGGATGCATTGTTAATGCGTCGGCTTGCATTCGCAAAGACAATCTAGCGACCCCGCTGGGGAGGGAACAAGGCGATGCAAGTGAGGTTGGGCAAAAAACGTAACCATACAGCCAATTACTAATGACTATCTTCAGTACAAAAATACATTTATTACTTAAAAAGATTAAATACAAACACATAAAAGATTACTGCCGACAGCCAGCCAGCAGTTAGCGATCGCAATCGGGGCAGTGCCAAAGGCAATCGTAACAAAGCCTTTGAAAATAGCTTTTGGAAAAACAATTGATGTCAAGTCTGGCTAATTAGTTTTAATTCCCAAATTTATGCAGAAAGCCCAAAAGCCTCTCTCCTCTGATTCTCTGCACCTGGAGCACCCCTGCTGCCTTCATGATAAGTCTTTAACCGGACATAATATGAGAAGCTGACACAAGCAACTCTAGCAAAGATAAAAGCGCTACGTGACAAGATTTGGACAAGCTTCGAGGTAAACAAGAGGCAGAAAAAGGGTCAAGGGCTAATTTAGATCGGGTAGTTGGTTACTTACAAGAGATAATGAAATCTGACCCAAATTTTGCACAAGAAGTAGAAAAATTAGCGTTAGAGATTCATGCTGAATCTCTGTGTTGGTCGTAATGCAACAGTCAGATTCTTAAACTTCAAGCTTTAACCAATCTTTAAGTTGCAGTTCTTGAAGTAGTTGAATTTACAAGCGAGGATGTGATGACTCAATATGACTATATTGTGATTGGTGCGGGTTCGGCAGGCTGCGTTGTTGCCAACCGGATGACACAAGATAGTGAAACAACCGTGTTATTACTCGAAGCTGGCAACCCAGATACTAAACCAGAGATTCAAATCCCGTTAGAATCCCCCAACCTACCTCGCTCGGAGCTGGACTGGGGATATTTCTCTGAACCAGAACCGTACCTGAATAACCGCAAAATCTTTTGTCCCCGTGGCAAAGTCTTGGGTGGCAGCAGTTCGATTAATTCCATGATTTATATCCGGGGCAATGATCACGATTATGACCACTGGCAGTCATTGGGGAATCCTGGTTGGAGTTACCAAGATGTATTGCCCTATTTCAAGAAATCTGAGAACCAGCAACGCGGTGCCGATGCATACCACGGGGTTGATGGGGAGTTGAGCGTGACCGATATTCAAGCCCCTACTGTAGCATCCCAACGATTTGTAGAAGCAGCCGTGGCGATCGGATATAACCACAATCCTGATTTCAATGGGATACAGCAATCAGGTGCGGGAATTTATCAGTTGACGGTCAAGGATGGTAAACGTCACAGCGCTGCTGCTGCATTCCTCTTGCCAATTCTCAACCGTCCCAATTTAACAATAACAACAGGAGCGTTAGTGACTCGGTTATTGTTTGAGGGAACCCGCACCGTTGGGGTGGAATATATGCACGAGGGAACGCTGCACCAAGCCAAGGTTAACAAAGAAGTGATTTTAAGTGCTGGTGCATTCGATTCGCCCAAGCTGCTGATGCTTTCCGGCATTGGTGATGCAGAACAACTGCAAGCAATGGGGATTCCTGTCGTCGTTGATTTGCCAGGTGTCGGTCAAAACCTCCAAGACCACTCTCTCGTTCCTGTGGCACACGAGATAATTACCAGTTCTGTGGCACACGAAGTAATTGCTGGGTTAGACCCGGCAATTAGCAGTAATGGTAACGCTGAAGCCGGATTATTTTTGCATACCGAAGGTAATCTGGATGCCACGCCAGATTTACAGTTTTTCTTCGGTCCCATTCTGTGGATATCTCCTGGCAAAACCCTCTCTGGTTTGGGATTCACTGTTACAGTCAGTTTGACTCATCCCCAAAACATTGGCAGTGTCAGTTTGCCCTCGCCTGACCCCAAAAACCCACCGATTATTCGGATGAACTTTCTACAAAGTCAATCCGATGTGCAAAAGCTAGTTGCTGGGATTAAAATAATGCGTAAATTGTTTCATACAAGTGCTTTTGATCGGTTTCGAGGTGAGGAAATCAGTCCCGGTGCTGACGTGATTAGCGATGAAGCACTCGAAGCTTACATCCGGGAATTTTGCGTTACGGGCTATCATCCTGTCGGCACCTGCAAAATGGGAACTGACCCAATGGCGGTTGTCGATCCCGAACTCCGGGTACGCGGTGTTACGGGGTTGCGGGTTGTTGATGCATCGATCATGCCAACTCTAGTTGGGGGAAATACGAACGCGCCCACCATTATGATCGGTGAAAAAGGAGCCGATTTAATTAAAGCCGCTCTTAGCGTTTCACAGCAAGTACACAAAGCAATGGCAAACTAACTCACTGGCGCGATCGCCTAAAGATAACGATGATTCACAAAACAGAGATTCAGGAAACGCTCAACCAAGATTCCAGGGATCTAGCTTTTGAAAAGACTCAAGGAGGCTTCAAAGCAAAGCTTTACTTCGTCTTCGAGCATTATGCACAAACGATAAAGTTGCCTAAATGCATCTAATTAGAACGACTATGGCACAGTAATTACCGCTACTGGGCAATGGGCCTTACTCAGAATTGCATCCACTCTGTGACCGAAGAAAACGCGACCCGTAACCATTCGGATACTACTCCCTAGAAGAATTAAGTCAACTTCCTGGGTTTGGGCAAACTTGAGGATTTCCCTTTCTGGGCTGCTTCCTTGAAGAATATAGGTTTTGACATCAGCACCCAGATTGCGGCCCATTTCTGCTTGCTGTTCGAGCAGATCATGGGCAATTTCCTTCACTGGAGCTAGCGATCGCTGTTCGTAAAGAATATACTCAACCTGTGGCAAATTAATTACGTTAACGATCATCACTAATGCCCCGGTTTGAGCTGCGATCGTACTTGCCATCTCTACAGCATTTTTGCTATATTCTGTCCCCACCGTTGGCACCAGAATCTTGTTGAGCTGTTGTTGAGCGATTTTGCATATCTCACCTTTGGGATGGTGTAGGTGCGACTTCACCACCATCGTTGCACAAGGCGCTTCTTGGACAACCCGATCGACAAGCAAATTAAACAATGCTTTCTGGGGACTTATCTGTTCAGAAGCTCCCAGTACAATCAAGTCATAGTTTTTGTTCGCTTCATTCAAAATTACCTCCGCTTTATTACGCCCAGACTCCGTTTTTGTTTGCAGGGTGGTATCAGCAGGTAACTGCATTTCCTCAGTAACAGCAGCTAGAGCAAGGTCTGCGGCGGTATCTTTAACCTGGGTTGCCGCCATCCGGCGTCCTCTGCTTTGAGGTTGTTTATCACTCAGGGCATATAGAGATGTAACTTCTATCGAATTTTGGTGAGCCATGTAACCGACTAGTTGCGCTGCAAGCTGGATGTTGGGGCCACCACTAGTAGGTATTAAGACACGCTGGATCTGCTTGATAAAGCTGCGGCTATCCTGTTCTTCTTGTTCCAAACGTCGAGCTTCCTCTTCACCTATAACCACTTTTGATAAAGTCCAGCGCAGCAGGGGTGGAGCCATTAGGGAAGTGACGATCGCCACCATGACAATAATCGAGTACATCTGGGGATTCAGCACTCCCAAAGATAAACCAATCGTGGCAACGACAATTTCCATCGCCCCGCGAGCATTCATCCCGGAACCCATTGCCAAACCTTCCCAATGACTCAAGCCACCGACGCGAGAACCAAGGTAAGCACCTGTAAATTTACCAACACAGGCGACAGCGAGAACAATCAAGCCAAATATCAACGTTTGAGGGACTAACAGAGCTAGCAAGTTAACTTTCAAACCCGCTGAAGCAAAGAAAATTGGCGCGAGAAAGGCTGCTGTGAAGACTTCTAACATGTGTCCAGCTTCATTGCTAAAGCGACGGGATTGACCGGATAGAATCCCCAGCACGAAAGCACCTAATGCAGCTTCCAGACCTAATGCGTGGGTAAGTGCTGCTGCCGAGAGCGAAAGAATCAGCACAACCGATATACTAGCGGCGATGCCACCAACATAGTCATCAACCCACCGCAATATCTGGTCTACAATGGTACGCCCAATTGTGAAGGCGATCGCTAGAAATAATATGGCAGCGCTTACAGAATGGAAAATTGTCCCAAGGTCAAATTTGCCACTACTAGCTAGACCTGAAACCACAGAAAGTAAAATCCAGCCGATGGTGTCGTCAGTCATCCCAGCAGCTAAGGTGACTTGACCAATGTCACGGCGAATCAGGTTCAAGTCCATCAGCACTTTCGCAATCACTGGTACTGCCGAAATACTCATTGCTGTGGCGATAAACAGACTAAATACCAATCGCTTTTCTGGGTCGGCTAAAAAACTATCTGGCAATAGCCAGCCCAGTCCAAATCCGGTGATAAACGGGACAATAATTCCGCCTAGTGAAATCAAAAGAGCCGTTTTACCCTTACGAAGAATCAGCTTGAGATCCGTCTCCAGCCCAGTTACAATCAGCAAAAATAACACGCCTAACCAAGAAATCACCGAAAGTAAATTAGACTGTTCTTGACTTTGGGGAAAGATGTGCGCCTGTAAGTCTGGAAGGAGCAAACCAAATAGAGAAGGGCCAAGCAACACACCCGCCAGTAATTCCCCAACAACAGGCGGTAGGTTAATCCGGCGCATCAACTCACCTAATCCCCGCGCTACCAAAAGCAACAGTGACAATTGTACTAGCACCAACAGCAGTTCATGATGACCGAGAGGTTTAATTACACCGTCACCTGCTACTTTCTGTGCAGCGAGTACAGGCACTAATATCAGGGACAGGTTTTGCATATAAGCGTCCAAAGGTTGGATTACAAATTTTTCAAGGAGCTGCTTTAAGTAAATCTGAAAACGTTTACTTCTACATCGGTCTAGGAGATTAAACTGTCATTGGCAAGATTATCATGTGCGATCGCCCGAAGCTGTAAGTTCAGGAACAAAGCTTTGCTCATCAACTTATTTTCGAGCGCGAACAAAGAACTTTGTAGTGTCTTCCCAAATACCTCGATCGGTTGCTAGTTGCTCAATTTCTGCTTTGTATTCAACTTGCAACTGATTTAATTGTTCTGGTGATAATGTTGACAACAGGGGATTACCTTTAAAATTTATCTTAATTGCTATTTCTGATAATTTGTTATCCCTAAGAGGGCGATAACGTCCTGATGGCTCAATCTTAATTTCGATATCTCTAAAACCTGCCTGATTAAGCAAATTACGACATTTTTCTGGAGTTCCCAGTGGTTCAAGGATATGTGGTAGCGATACACCTAAAACCCTAGCGCAGATCCTCTGCTGAAGAGATGCCATAAAAGCAGTTTCGGGAGGACAGGTAAATGCCACTAATCCTCCGGGTTTCAAGATGCGATACCACTTTTTTAAAATAGCGATTATATCAGGAAAAAGTACAAGTGCCTCACAGCAAAAAACAACATCAAAACTACGATCGCTAAAGTTGAAATACTCTGCATCCGCCTCAATCAACTCGATATTTTGTAATCTTGCTGTTGCAATCTTAAGTCTTGCTTGATGCAACATTCCAGGGGTGATGTCAATCCCAATCACATAGCCATCTGAACCAACTTTTTCAGCTGCGGGTATCGCAACTAAACCCGTTCCGGTTGCCACATCAAGGATTTTCTGTCCCGAATGTAGTCCAACAAATTCAAGTAAAATCTTGGCTTCTAAAGGATGACGAGTATCTTTCTCATGGTCATAAGTTGTTCTACTACCATAAAATTCTTTTAGTTGCTGCTTATAAATATCCAGATCGGTCATAGCCAAATGTTAAATTTTCTCCACTTTATAATAACTCTTGTTGCGATATTGAGTTGCTTGCTGCTGAATCCAACTCTGACAGCACAAGCCGCAACTAGTGCGATCGCTATGTGCAATATTTTTTTGGGGCAGTGCCAGTGCTACATAATCAAATGCTGGTAAACAATTTGTTAGGTTTAAAAATTGCCAGAATAATTGTCCAACAAAAATTTAGAGCAAGTTTTGGTAAAGGATGAAACTTGCTCCGACTGATGACGAATGCCAGTACAGATCGGCCATTGATTTTTACGCAAGCAAATCACAGTGTGTTAATATGCAAATGGATCTCGGTTCTAGTGGGGAACAGCCACTAGAGGAAACGGGGAAAGTCCGGTGTGAACCCGGCGCTGTCCCGCAGCTGTAATCAAGGCTTGCCTTGTGAGTCAGAATGCCCGCCGAATAGTTAACTTCTGCTTCAATCTACGAGGTTATAGATGAACGCCACTATAAATATTTTCACAATCGATCAGTTCTTTTTCTTCATAGCGCCAAAGATGCATTTCAGGTTACGGTTTGCTCGAAGACGATAGACGCTTAATTTACGGTATAAATTGCGCCTGTTAATGTAATTTTTCTAGGCATAATTGTCTGTAGTATTGGGTCATTTGGCACATTCATTGCCCCAGGTAGAAAATTAGTCAGTCTTTTTCCAAAAGGACATCAAGAGCGATTTGGTAATGGCTAATTTTTTTATAATCTGAACCCTTACTAGTCAGTTATTTTTAATAGTTTGCAAGAGATGTACTGCACAGTCAGCAAAGTTGGATTTCAACGCTGGCATCCTGTGTGATATCTGCGGTTATAACTTGCTTTTACACATCGCAAAATTAATCAACAAACAACATAGCTTTATATGCAAAAAATTCCCGTCACAGTGATTACAGGATTTCTAGGTGCAGGCAAAACGACGTTAATTCGCCATTTACTGCAAAACAATCAGGGACGACGCATTGCTGTTTTAGTAAATGAATTTGGGGAAATCGGAATTGATGGGGAACTTTTGCGTGACTGCCGAGTTTGTGACGATGAAGAAGACCCCAACAGTAATATTGTTGAACTCACCAACGGTTGTCTGTGCTGTACGGTGCAAGAAGAATTCCTCCCAGCAATGCAAGAATTACTTCAGCGACGCGCCAGCCTTGACTGTATGTTAATTGAAACCTCTGGACTAGCACTACCAAAACCATTGGTACAAGCATTTCGCTGGCCGGAAATTCGCACAGGCGCTACAGTAGACAGCGTAATTACTGTGGTGGACTGTGAAGCGTTGGCAACTAATCAATATGTAGGCGATTTAGCAGCCCTCTTAGCACAGCGACAAGCCGACTCTAGTCTAGAACACGAAACACCCATTGAGGAACTGTTTGAAGATCAGCTTGCTTGTGCTGATCTAGTATTGCTTACTAAGAGCGATCGCGTTGATTTTCCAACGCAAGTTAGGGTACAGGATTGGCTTAAACAGAACTTGTCTCCTGGTGTAAAAGTCATTCCTTGTCAGGACGGTAAAATCAGTGGCGATTTGTTACTCGGTTTCAACGCTGCGGTAGAAGACAACTTAGATAGTCGCCCTAGCCACCACGACAACGAAGCCGAACACGAACATGATGAAGGGATTAATGCAGTACAACTACTCCTAAACCAGGCATTTGAGCCGACTGTCTTAGTCAAACGCTTGCAAACATTGGTGCAACAGCAAGAAATTTATCGAATCAAGGGGTTTGTAGCAGTTCCAAACAAAGCTATGCGTCTGGTATTACAGGGTGTCGGTAATCGATTTGACTACTTTTATGACCGTCCTTGGCAACCCCAAGAACCCCGTCAAACGCGATTAGTATTGATTGGACGGGAGCTTGAGCAGGTTCGCATTGAGTCAATTGTGTTGGGGGAGGAAGTCAATGCGACCATCCAATAGTGTTTGGCAAGGAAATTTCGGCTACTGGCAAAACAGCTTTATCCATAACAATATACTGGTAATCGGTTACACAGGATGGAAAGGATTTCAGTCATTTGGGCGGGGAGTTGTTATTTGTGATGTGGATACTAAAGTTACTCACCCTACAAATACAAGTCTTGATATAGTTCCCTTCACCCTGCAATTTCTCCCCTCCGATCTGATTAGGTTTTACTTGCGATCGTTTCAGGATGGCGGGTTTATATCACAATCAATCTGTTCATCCATGATTTCATCAATTTTCCCAGCAGTCGCAACATACAATCCCCATCAAGATATTCTTCTGGTGCTAAAAGCTGATCCTCAGATTGAGGTAAATTTTTTACACCAACTAAAAATTACTCCACCCGATTGCTACGAACAAGTTTGCAACCGATGGTCAGAATTTAAACCAAGCTTAATGCCCTAACACTTACTTTATTCTTTAATGCTCAAGCCAAAATCAAGCAATATTCCCAAAGCAACTCGCTACCAAAATGCAGCGATAGATTATTACATGGGACTCACAAATTCCTCCTATCTCCATTACGGGTATTGGGAACCACTACCTACTCCGGGTGAAGAATTAACTCTAACTTGCCTGCGTGTGGCGCAGGAAAGCTATGCAGCCAAACTTTTGAGTTTTATCCCAGAGGGGACAAAAACTGTGCTTGACGTAGGCTGTGGGATTGGTGGTAATGCAGCATATTTGGGCGATCGCGGTTTCACTGTTGAGGGATTAGCACCCGATGCACTCCAGCAAGAGAGGTTTTTTCAAAATACCAATGGTCAAGTACCTTTCTACTTAACGAGATTTGAAGATTTTCACTCCTCAAACTCCTACGATTTAGTTCTGTTCAGCGAAAGCAGTCAATATATTGCTGTTGACGATTTAGCTCAAGGTGCAGCTGATTTATTAAGTAATGGTGGCTACCTGCTGGTTGCCGATATGATGCGTTCTAATGCCGAATACCGAGAAGGTATTTTTTCTAATTGTCATATCGCCAGTGAGCTCCAGGCGACTTTAGTGCAGGCTGGATTCAAGTTAATCAAAACTGAAGACATTTCAACCCATATTGCGCCAACGATTGACTTGTGTGTTGATAACTTTCGTACTTTTGGGCTGAGTACAGTTAAATATATTGCTGATGTTGTAGCGATCGCACTTCCACCATTATACTCACTCGGTCGTTGGGCATTTAAGCGCTGGCTGGAAAAGTTGGTTGTCGAGGGGTTAGCAGCACGCACAATTTTTGAGAGCCATTTATGTTATGAAATCCAACTCTGGCAGTTATCACAAGGAGTTTAATCAAGATGACCCCAGAAAACACCCAAGATTGGCAACAAGCTTTTATCGCCATCAATATATTAGCAATTGGTTACAATGCTTGGATCGGTTATTTAGGAGGAGAACGTGGTGTCGTAATTTGCAGTACCAATTCTCCACATTTAGGTATGGCTGGCGAAACATTTAAAGCGCATTTTATCCCGCGTAAAAATCTTGCAGCTTTCTTAAATGCTTGGTTAGCAGCACCTGATACCGTACTGTTACAAAGACACTTCATGAATGCTCATATTCTTGAAACTGTAGATAAATATAATCCCCAAAAAGATGTTGTTTTTTTATTAGAATACGGTCATCAAGCTGGGTTTTTCTATTTAACTAAATTACCAATTACACCACCCCAATGTTACCAAACTGTATGCAAAGAATGGTCAGAATTCCAACCTCAGCATCCCCTATTAATAGGAGCAAAAACACAATAACTGCAAAATAAAAAAGCAACTTTCTAGTTTTACCAAGCCCCGTTGGGGCGGGTGTGGGGGTTGCATGGTGGTAGGGGGGAAAAACTAGCCCCAACCACCCTTGGGTCAAAAGCCCTGCCCCTTGGGGCAACCGTGTTGGACGGGGATTGAAACCCTGTCCAACACCTTACACCCTTAAACTCTTAAACCCTTACACCCCTAATGAACGATTTGTACAAATTGAGATGTATAGAGCTTTAATAGCACAGTTAAAGCCTCAAAAACCTCAGTTTTAAAAACTTCAAAATTATTTATCTCAATAGTGGGTAAAAAGATTTTATCTATTTACCCAATTTCAATGTATTTATAATTAATGAATGTTCTTGATTAAATGTAAAAAATCATTAACCAAATCTCATGATTATTGCTGGATATATTGATATTTATTGAGGAAATAATTAAAATTTAATTTTGATGCTAAAAATAGACTGACATGGAAATTGTCAGGTGTTAAGGTTGTGCAGTCCAATAGCATATTATGGAGAAAGTAGTGAAAAAACTACCTCTAATATTATTTGCAAGCTCAACATTTGCTAGTTCGTTGCTACTGAATTTATTCTTAGATAAATCCGCAAAAGCAGATAATTCTAATCAGCAAAAATTACCTGAGAATATTTCCACAAATAATGCTCATATAGCCACTTTAAATTGTCAACCTCAAAACTGTAGTGAAAATGGTCATCTGGCAACTTTCAATCGCCTCTTTATGCCAAAAGCCGATAATCTTCAGCCTGATAATCAAAAAGTGATAGAACTAAATATGACAGATGAAGAAAGTGATGCTGCGATCGCTAAATTTGGCTGTGACTGACTGTCCAAAAGCTGTAAATGCGCTGCGTCAGACACGGGGAATCACTGTTGGAGTTGAAGGTGAATATCTTTTACCAGCAGAAAAAATCACACCCTGTACAGATCAAAAAATACAGAATGATTCTCAATCAACTAATACTCAATAGTAAAATCCCAAGTTATATCATGTCCGGCTGATTAGTTATGATTCTTGCATCTGTGCAAAAATCTGAAAACTCTTTCTCCCCCAGCAATAACTGCCTTCTTAATGATAAGTCTTTAACCGGACATGATATTAATGGGTGCTTGCTTCTAGAGTAATTTGAGAAAACTTTGTCCACCCATTTTTTTTAACGGGTGTGAATGAAATTATACTGATTTTTATCAAACCGAATCTATATTTACTCCATAAGTTTTTATTTACTATCCGAAATTATTGACATTACATATTTTCTTGCTTATGATTTTCAATCAGTTATGATTTGGTTTACTTCCCGAAAATCTGTGTCAGTAAATTCAATATTATCCTCACTATACTGTATGAAATTACGCTGGTTATTCCTGAACTTAATTAGTATTTTGCTGTTATCTTCTCCTACAAAAGCAACTCAATTAGAATCCTGGCACTTTGACCCCATTCACAATCAGCTTGACCTAACCACTGACTCAGGTATTCAACCGAGAGTTTTTTTAATTGATAACCCCAAAAGGCTTGTGATTGACTTATCGGGAACTACTTTGGGCTACCCAACAACCAAACAAAACTTTGGTTGGGCAATTCGAGAAATTCGGGTAGCACAACTTGACCCCCAGACAACCCGACTCGTAATTGAATTAGCACCTGGTTATAATGTCTCTCCACAAAGTGTAATAGTCCGAGGAGATTCTGACTCTCATTGGGTCGTAAAACTATCATCAATTGAAAAAATGCCTGCGACGGGAATTTTGGAATGGGGAATAGGGGCTGAGAAACAATCCTCACAAACACCAATTTCTATTACCCCTAATCTCCAGCAAAAACGCCAAGTTCTCTTATTCCAAAGTAAAGCGCCTTTACAAGATATTGCAACTATTAATAAACTGAGTCCACCAGATATACTCACTAAACCAATCAATGCTTCTATGTTTGCTGGGGTAGTTCCTTTAGCTGAGGAAATACTACAATTAAAATCTCAAATTAATGCATTGATGGTTCGCTACAGCTTCCTCAAGCCGGGTATGTTTTTTGTGGATTTAGAGACGGGTAACTATTTGGATATTAGTGGCGACAAAGTATTTCCCGCTGCGAGTACGATTAAGTTCCCAATTCTAATTGCTTTATTTGAGAGAATAGACGCTGGCAGAGTCAAACTAAATGACACTCTGGTAATGCGGCGAGACTTAATTGCAAGTGGCTCTGGAGACTTGCAGTATAAACGTGTGGGAACCAAGTTAACTGTGCTGCAAACCATAAACAAAATGATTAGTATCAGCGATAATACCGCCACAAACATGATTATTGACCGTTTGGGTGGTAAGGCAAAATTAAATCAGCGGTTTCACAGTTGGGGATTAAAAAATACCTAGTGTGGTAAAACTTACTAGAGAAGACGACTCTCTAAATTAGCCAAGTAAC
>NZ_JABXKF010000151.1 GCF_017115165.1 Nostoc sp. LPT
TGCTAGATGCAAGTTTTCAGCTTACCTGCTTTGTATACCAATTAGATAGCTAGGGGGTAGTAGTATCATCGCTACCATTACCGTTAATTGTATCGTCGCTGTTAGTCCCTAGTAGGGTATCATTCCCGTTGGTTCCAATGATATTAGCCATAACTTTTTCCTACCTGAATTGATTTTTTGAGTAAACTAAGTTCTTAAGTTGTAGTTAGTGCTGTGTGAGCGCACAAAAATCCGCCAAATGTTGACGTTTCGACATTTTTTCATGTCACCCTTGAGGATTACGAATTTTTCTTTGAAGATTCTCCTTTGAGTGGCTTTTACGTAGCACTTATCTAACCATCTCGGACTATCTCAGTCTTAGGCATTGTACAAATTCATGAGCGTGTGGATTCAGAATAAAACTAGTTTCAAGAGTATTTCAATGATCTTCTATCAGTAGCGTAGGACGGTAAAAACCGTAAGTACCTCTGAAAATCAGTATAAAAATCAAGCTTGAATGCCTGAAAACCACAGGTGATAATTTAGTTGGTTTGTCAATGCGTAAGTCTTAAATAGCTTGAAAAATAGGGAACACTTGACAGAGTAGAGGATAGAGAATTTTTATGTCCTCTTTTGGGTTATTGCTCGTGGATGTTTAGCTTGAAAATAGGAAATATTTAGTATAAAACTATAATAAAAGTATACCATAGATTTACTTAGATGTCTATATTTCAATAAAAATCTTTGCATACTCTTCATATTATTTGCTAATAAATGTATACATTGAGAGCCTATCCGAAAACCAAAACGGGTTTAAAATTAATCCAAACAAGCGAAATGTAGCATCGCTAAGTAGTTATCCACCTTCTTCTCTTTGCTAGCCTAAACTTTTCAATATTAATCGAGATACGGAGAACCTGTCCAACTCCTTTTGTTGTCACGCCACTACCCGATCTCAGAATAATTCCTAATACTCTTGAAGTGAACCAAGCCTTATGCAAAACTTGAGATCCTTCACTTCCGGCCTACTTTTAAGGAATTGATCAATGGCGCGTCTAGCCCTGCTGAGTGTATCTAACAAAACTGGTTTAATTGACCTCGCCCGTAGCTTGGTTGAAGAATTCGACTTTGATTTAATCAGCAGTGGGGGAACAGCCCAAACCCTCAAAGATGCGGGACTCCCTGTTACCAAAGTTGCAGATTACACAGGTTCACCAGAAATTTTAGGTGGTCGAGTCAAAACCTTACATCCCCGGATTCATGGCGGAATTTTGGCGAGGCGAGATGTTCTTGAAGATATTACAGATTTAGAAAATAACCAAATTCGCCCGATTGATTTAGTGGTGGTGAATCTATATCCTTTCGAGGAAACGATCGCTAAACCAGGCGTGACATTATCCCAAGCGGTTGAGCAAATTGATATCGGTGGCCCTGCTATGCTGCGAGCATCATCGAAAAACTTCGCCCATCTTACTGTATTATGCGATCCAGCACAATATGACGAGTATTTGCAGGAATTACGGCAAAATAACGGCGAAGCATCCCTAGAGTTTCGGCAAAAGGCGGCATTAAAAGGATTTTTGCACACTGCTAGTTACGATCGCGCGATCGCATCTTACCTCTCAGAAGCACAGCAGTACACTCTTAGCGGCACACAATTACAATCTCTGCGTTACGGCGAAAACCCCCATCAACCCGCCGCCTGGTATCAAACTGGTACTACCCCAACGGGATGGGCAACTGCGACAAAACTCCAAGGCAAAGAACTTAGTTACAATAATTTAGTTGATTTAGAAGCCGCACGCAGAATTATTGTTGAGTTCACTGATACCCCAGCCGCAACGATTATCAAACATACAAATCCCTGTGGTACGGCACTGGGAAATACTATTTTCGAAGCGTACCAAAAAGCGTTCAACGCTGACTCTGTTTCTGCCTTTGGTGGGATTGTTGCACTCAACCGTCCGATTGATGCGGCTACAGCTAGCGAGTTAACTAAAACATTTTTAGAATGTGTGGTTGCACCAAGTTGTGATCCAGAAGCTGAAGAAATCCTGGGCAAAAAATCTAACGTGCGGGTTTTGACTCTACCAAATTTGAGCAGTGGCCCTAAGGATACAGTGAAAGCGATCGCAGGTGGTTTACTTGTTCAAGCTAGCGATGACGTGATTGCTGACACCAGTCAATGGCAAGTTGTAACTGAACGTCAACCGACATCCGACGAATTAGCCGAATTGCTGTTTGCGTGGAAAGTTTGCAAACACGTTAAATCGAATGCCATTGTTGTGACAAGCGATCGCACTACACTAGGAATAGGTGCTGGTCAAATGAATCGCGTCGGCTCAGTTAAAATAGCTCTAGAACAAGCTCAAGAAAAAGCCAAAGGTGCAACTCTCGCCAGCGATGGATTTTTCCCCTTTGATGATTCAGTCAAAACAGCGGCAGCCGCAGGAATTGCAGCCATTGTCCAACCAGGGGGAAGTTTACGCGATAAAGATTCAATCAAAGCTGCTAATGAACTGGGTTTGCTGATGGTCTTAACTGGTGTACGTCACTTTTTACACTAAGTTAGTGCTCATAATGTGTACACTTTTAAAAGTGTCACTCAATATACTTGCCCTTTGATAGAAGCAGTGATATCGTTTATTTGTGTGTGAGGAGCAAGTTAAAAATAAAAAGCGCCTGGGGTGGAAACACGGCAACACTCCCAAGCGCTTTTTAATTGGGCACAAATTAGATCGCTTCTACAGTTTTGAAAGTCTCACTCAATATACTTGACCTTGGATAGAGGTAGTGATATTGTTGATTCGTGTGTGAGGAGTAAGTTAGAAATAAAAAGCGTTTGGGGTAGAAACACGGCAACACTCCCAGGCGCTTTTTAATTTGTCAGAAATTGGATTGCTTGTACAGTTTTGAAAATGTCACTCAATATACTTGCCATTTGAGGGAAGTAGTGATATGGTTGATTTGTGTGTGAGGAGCAAGTTAAGAATAAAAAATGCCTGGGGTGGAAACACGGCAACACTCCCAGGTGTTTTTTAATTTCTGTATAGAAATTATAGAAATTAACACTTCCAAAATAATTGTATATTTTTACTTCCAGTTAAAGACACGAATATTGTTAAAGTTAATCACGTTAACTTCTACACTCTGAAGATAATTTGCTAATTTGAGGTCATCAGTTAGTACAAGATAATTACTTTTAGATAAAGTTAGGATTCCACTGTCAGTAAGTCCAAATTTGACAAACTTTTCAGTATTAACAGCATCTAAACTCTTTATGTAGTATTCATCCAAAAGAGCAACATTTATAGTAAATTGAGCAAATATTTCAAAGCACTGAGAACGTTCGGGTTCCCCAAGTTGATTTGCGAGGCTATTAACTTCTGTCAGAATATTTGGAGTTGTTACAAGCTTTTGAAATTTTGCAAGAAATGCTAGTAGAAGTTCATAATCTTCTGGTAGAAATTGCTGGGTTCGATTAAATTTAGTTATTCGTTCTTGATTGACGCTCCCAACTAGCAAGAGAAGCAGGATGTTTGTATCAACTAAAACTCCTTTTTAGCAATAACGACGAATTAGGGAATTAATCACATCTTTCATACTTGTCTAATTTTCATTGCTTTTACTTTGCCTGTTTGAGAATTTACTTTAAAAAGTTTATATTCTCGTTCATACAACACAGGGGTAGAAGCAACAGAGGGAGGGATTAAGACTTCCAATCGGCTTTTAGGAGGTTTTTGAGGAATATCAAACCCTAAAGTAATCAACCAAAAGCTTTTATCCTCAGAAAGTTCTACTTCTTAAAGTCTCAAATCTTCTAATGAAGAACCCATTATGTTTTGTATGGATTTTATGTATTGATATGCAGCATTTACTGCTGTTTTGACATCAATCATAATTTTAGTTACTCTCTAACCTAATTTGCTAATTTCACACTTTTTTATAGTAATTTAACCTTAATTACTAGTAGTTATTAATATATAAATAACAATATCTATTTTATCAATTTTTTTAGATCCTTTTAATAAAAATCAATTGAGTAAATCTTAATAGTGGGGAATTTTTTGCAAAAAATCTCTGACTTGTGTTGGTTCGCGTAGAATAATAACTTGCTGGTTTGGTGTTACTTGACTAAGTTTTTCTAGAATTCCAGGACGGCGAATAATTGGGTATGACCAGATATATTTGAGAAATTCCCAATTTAATCTTTCACTCTAAACTATTGAGGGATTTGAACAACCTCTCAAGAGTTTAAAGTTT
>NZ_JABXKF010000098.1 GCF_017115165.1 Nostoc sp. LPT
CGAGAAAGCATTGAACTAAGGACATTCGTCTTTTACCCCGCATAGATCGCAAAAACTTCTCTCAAACTCCTACTCTCTGCGCCTCTGCGTCAAATAAATTACAGCAGGGCGTTGCATAATAGAGGGATGAATTGAGGCCATCTACTGTGCAATGTCCATACTGTAAGTCTACGGAAGTTCGGAAAAATGGTAAGCAAAGAGGTAAACTCTTATCACATTTGTATAAAATGCGATGTGCGTTCCGCCCCGCTTCGCTAACGCCAATTTATCGACGTGTACGACCCTCCGAAAGGATATTCACAGGAGATAAAATAAGAATGCTTAAAAATGTACCTGAACGGCATGGGTTTTCGTGGGATTGAAAAGGTTAAAGGCGTGCATCACACCACTATTATTTATTGGGTCAAACAACTGGGAGAAAAACTTCCAGATGTACCAAAATATGCAACGCCATGTAATCTAGTGGCGCGATCGCCCTCACCCCCCAGCCGATAGCCCAAGCCAACCATCGGAATGTGCCGCCCTTTTTCAAAAAGGAAAGCTCTTTATATAGGGGGATGGGGGGAATAACTGTTGACTATTGACTTCCAAGGTAGCGGTACTAGCTGTTTGAGGAACTGGCTTGATTAAGAAGGTCAATAGCATGTTGGTCGAGATGAAGATTAACAGCTTTGATGATATCGTTGAGTTGCTCAACCTTTGTTGCACTAACAATAGGTGCGGTAATGGTAGGATTAGCAATGAGCCACGCCAGAGAAACTTGGGTGGGAGTAGAATTATAAATCTTTGCCACCCGATCAATTGCCTTTAGAATTCGCAAACCACGAGGGTTTAAATATCTTTTTACAGAATTACCACGAAGACTAATAGACAAATCTTCTTCTGAGCGATATTTACCAGAGAGAAAGCCACTGCACAGAGAAGAATAGCTAATCACACCAATTTCGTGTTCTTGGGAAATTTGTTGTAAATCCTGCTCATAACCATCTCGGTCATACAAGTTATAACGGGGCTGAAGGCTTTCGTAGCGAGGATAGCCATACTGACGGCTAATTTCTAATGCCTGTAGCAAACGCTCTGCACTATAGTTGGAAGCACCAATCGCACGTACTTTTCCCTGACGAATCAATTCCCCGTAGGTTTCAAGAGTTTCTTCAAGTGGAATAGTTTCATCGTCGATATGCGATTGATATAGATCAATATAATCAGTTTGTAACCTCTGCAACGAGTCTTCAACAGCTTGTTGAATGTGTTTACGAGAAAGCCCTTTGCCTTTAACACCCATATCGTTGCCAACCTTAGTTGCAATCACTACTTGGTCACGATGACCACGCTGCTTGAGCCATTTTCCCAGTATTGTCTCAGACTCTCCACCAATATTTCCCGCAACCCATTTGGAATAAACATCAGCTGTGTCAATAAAATTACCTCCAGCCGCTATAAAGTTATCTAAAATCTCAAATGAATTATTTTCATCAATAGTCCACCCAAACACGTTTCCACCAAAAGATAGTGGTGATACTTCTAGTTCTGAACGTCCAAGTTTACGTCTTTGTGTAACAACCATAAGTTTTCTCTCAAGACAGTTTTAGAATTACTTGTACCAACTATAAAGGTTTCTTAGAGGAAACCTTTATAGGGCGATGCCGTACCACTTCGTGGAAGCAAGCTACGCAAAGCGTCTCCAAGAGTTGGCGGGCTACGCCTACGCTAGCCATAGTTTAGACCGAAGCGCACCTGGGCAATTGGTACGGCAGACTTTGAGGCACACCAGCTTGCACACCACCAGCCGTTATGCCCACGCCAAGCCAAGCGCGATAGTAGCGATAGTAGGGGGTTGTACTTGCCTCTTTAGTTCGGGGGAAAGTGGGCGATGTCTACTTTAAGGGGCTGCGCCTACGCAGATTGAATATGTATTTTCTAGTACATTACTAGCCAGTTGTAGCGTTCGCGCAGCGTCTCCAAGAGTTGCGATGACCGAGCGCTATGAGTTGGCTGCTGAGTTCTACAGCGTTGGGTCAACAACTGGCGATTTGTGACTGTTCTGTTGTGTTGATATCTTATTTAAACGGCAATTCAGAGACTTGTGATGCCAAATTGCCAAAACCTTTTAACTTCAGCTTTTACAAGCGAACGCAAGTAGCGTCTCGTAGAGAGGAAACCCCAGATCGCCCAGCCCACAAAATCTTGACTCACAGAACTAATTGAAAAATGCCTATTATGTTCCTGGACGAGAGCGAATATGATCAGGTATATGATGGCGATCGCCTAATATTTCTAACAAAGGACCATTAACGTCAAATTTAACCATACTTACCGACGCGACCAAAATATTCACCCGATAGCGATAGCGTCCCAAATCAATTCCCAGTAAACTGCAAAGCATAATCCGAATCGTGGCTTTATGGGAAACTACTAAAACATTACCTTGGGGATGTTTTTCTTGTATTTCAGCAATTACAGGCATAGAACGGTTAGCAATATCTACCGCAGTTTCTCCACCTAATGGTGCATTCCAAGCGGGTTCTGTCAACCATTTTACATAGTTTTGGGCGTAATTCTCTTGGGCAAACGATTTACTCTTCCTTTCCCATTCGCCGTAACTACCTTCTCTAAGTCCCTCACGCAACTGCATATCCATACCGATAGCATCACAAAATGGCTTGGCAGTTGCAATTGTGCGCTTCATCGGGCTAACATAAACAGCCTCCCACAACAAGCTTTGATAAACATCAGCAAAACCGGATGCCATCTGCATCCCCTCTGTTGTCAACTCCGCATCAGTTTCACCGCAGAAATTACCACTTTGACTAAAAGTAGTTTCTCCATGTCGCAGTAAATATAAATTGAGTGTCATAGCTTGTATCGCGATTAGGATAAAGGAGTTTGTGCAAACATAAAGTACCATCAATCTCGCAATCGAGTCTGTGACACCAGGACAAAGTAATCAACTAAAAAAGTCAATCAACCACAAACTTTTGTCTTCGATTTCAAAAGTAACGGTTTCAGCTAGTACTCCAGGGCAAACGCATCTAAATTGGAAAAAAGTCCTAAGTAGAGGTGGGCTATACTAGTACGCATGAACTATATAGAAGTTGTGAACAGAGCGATCGCTAAATAATGATATTGTCATTCTCAAAGTAGAATGAAGCCAGAGCCTGTGAAACTCAAGCCGAAAATCACGATTGCTGACCACTTTGCAGTGATAGAAGACCCACGAATAGATCGAAGCAAAAGACACAAGTTAATCGATATCATAACCATTGCCGTATGTGTGGTGATTTGTGGAGCAGATGGATGGGTAGCAATAGAGACTTATGGTTGTGCGAAGTATGAGTGGTTACAAACATTTTTAGAGTTGCCAAATGGCATTCCGTCTCATGATACATTTGCGCTCCTTCTTTGCACAAATAAAGCCTCAACAGTTTCAAGAATGTTTTCTTTGTTGGATGAAATCAATACAGAAGATAACTGAAGGTGAAGTGGTTGCAATTGATGGGAAAACTCTCTGTAACTCTTATGATAATAATAATGATAAAAGTGCGATTCAAATAGTAAGTGCATGGGCAACTACCAATAGATTAGTATTGGGACAAGTGAAGGTGGATGAAAAATCGAATGAGATTAAAGCAATTCCTGAGTTATTAAAGGTATTAGAACTGTCTGGGTGTATCTGACAATTGATGCAATCGGTTGTCAAAAAGAGATTTTCAAGTTAATTACACAGCAAAATGCAGATTATGTAATCACGTTAAAAAAGACAATGCCCCAGAAAATTTTGCGGTTCTTAGACAGATTGCAGTCAATGTTTTAGGTAAAGAAAAGCGCGTTAAACTTGGGATAAAAAATAAACAGTTTCTCGCAGCAATGGATAATAACTATTTAGCAAGAGTTTTCGGGTTAGGCTAAATCAGGCTATCAAAACTCTAATTTAATATTTTACATAAAAGTTTCTCTTTCTCTCCAAGAGAACATACTTTTAAGTACCTAATCAGCTAGTTATTTAGTATTAATAGAATGATTAGGGCGGGGACAAAGGATTGCCCAAGCTTTCGGGAAGGCGACTAATCCTTCGTGAACCGGAGTATGACGATCGGCGATGTAACGAGCTACAGGGTTACGTTCGATCGACAATGCAACATTCGGCGTTGCATAATTGAAGTATGAATTTGAGCGATCGCAATAGACTTGTCCAAGGT
>NZ_JABXKF010000003.1 GCF_017115165.1 Nostoc sp. LPT
CAAAGACTCGTCCACGAGTATCAAAGACTCGTCCACGAGTATCAAAGACTCGTCCGCGAGTATTAAAGACTCGTCCGCGAGTATTAAAGACTCATTTACAATAAATTAGAAGTTATTGATTCTAACTCATCACTGATTTTTACTCTTACCTAATCGTCTTCTGGTTGGAATTTGTGCTTTCCTGCTTTTGGGCAATATTTTTTACTGCTTCGCATTGCCTTTTGTCAATATCTGACTTAATGATGAGTCCCTTAGTATTGAGCGCCATTTCAACTTGGTATTGACCATTTACCATATTAATCGCAGTGTAAGTGACTGTACCAAACATCATCACTCCGCAAAGCGATAAGGTAATTTGCAGAATTCCCAATTCTCGTTTCATTTTTAAAGCCCTTAATTCCTTACATTCCCATTACAACTTGGTGCTGGCTGAGAAAGGAGTTGAGAAATAGTCATCCATAGACGAGTTATTAGTTGATTATCGGTTAAGTTCAGGATGACTCTAATTTAGTAGAGTGCAAGAGGCGATCGCTCAACAGCAAGGTTATTTAGCTAGTATAAAAACCTGATATACTCACAGCAGATTCTCCATGAGGAATGATGGCGCGATCGCTCCGAGTAGCCCCAGAGTATATTGAAAAAGTCAAGTCAGCACCTCAGCGTAACGGCTATCCTAGCCAGCAGTCTTTGGCTACTGACACAGGATTTTCTCTCTCCACAGTCAAAAGCTTTCTCACTGGTAAACCTGTTGACTATCTAAATTTTGTAGAACTTAGCAAAAAACTGGGTTTAGACTGGCAAGACATTGCATACAAAGAACCAGAAACTCAACCGCCTAAACCTCAGCCAACTAACGGGGAAGCATCACCCTTCATCATTGGCACACCCATCACCCAGCCGCGTTACTTTTTTGGACGAGAGAAAGAATTAAAACGCCTCTTCAACTTACTCAAACGCCATCCCCTACAAAACGCCGCCATTATCGGTAAAAAGCGCAGTGGTAAAACATCCTTGCTGCACTACCTAAAAAATATCACCACCACCCCAGCAGAACAGCTGCGTCCTACTCAAAAATATGACTGGCTACCGCATCCAGAAAATTACTGTTGGATTTTTGTAGACTTGCAAGACGCACGAATGCAAAGTCGAGACGGACTACTAAAGTACATCCTAGAATCACTGAAGATGCAAATGCCTACACCTTGCGATTTAGATCGTTTCATGGATGTAGTCAGCGATAATTTGCATTCTCCCACAGTCATCTTATTGGATGAAATTAGTGTTGGATTGCAACGCTGTCCAGAATTAGATGATGGCTTTTGGGAATGTTTGCGGTCTTTGGCGACTAACCATACAGGGGGCAATCTAGCATTTGTCTTGGCTACCCCTGAATCACCGATGGAACTAGCGCGAAACACAGGACACAGTTCACCCTTTTTCAATATTTTCGGCTACACCGCATATCTGGGAGCATTGACTGAGACAGAAGCGCGGGAATTGATAGCTAGTTCGCCCATTGCCTTCACTGATGAAGATGTAGAGTGGATTTTGACACAAAGTTGCTGCTGGCCACTGTTGTTACAAATTCTGTGTAGAGAAAAATTATTTAACTTAGAAGAAGGGGAGAATGATGATAATTGGCGTGAGGAAGGATTACGACAAATGAAATCATTTACTCATTTATTAAATTCATAACTAGCAGAGTAACTATGAAAGCACACCGAACTGAAACAAAGTTAACTAAAAACGGAACCTTGATTCTTGAGGATTTACCATTTCAAGCAAGTGAAGCAGTAGAAATTCTAATCTTAGAACGTTCTTCCCAAGCTTCAGACTCTAACCCTTATCCTTTACAAGGAAAGGTTATTCATTACAATGAACCAATTGAGCCTGTTCCATAGAAGATTGGGAAGTGCTGTAATGACTGCGTTTGCAATGACAACAATATCTTCAATATCTCTACTATTAAGCTAAGCAGGCAAATTATGCCTTCTCAAAACTCACCCACTAATTATGCTGAAATCTACACTGATGCACCTAAACCACACTCTAATTTGATTGTAGGTGGTTTGCAACTATTGTTTTGGCTATTTTTTCGTCCTGTAGCTTGGTATCAGCACACTTTACATATTAAAAACGAGATTACCTCTTTAGCAGACTTGAACAAACCATCTGTATGGCAGCCAGTGCTACAAGGGTATTTAATTGTACCTCTCTGGGCTAATTTTATCCTTGGTTTAGTACTTTGGGGATTAGGTCAGCCATTACCAAATATTTTGTCTATTGTGGCCTCAAGCTTAGGGTGTTGTGTAGCATTAAACGTGGCGTTTGGTGTGGCGGAAGGCGTGGCGTTTGGTGTGGCAGAAGGCGTAGCGTTTGGCGTGGCATTTGGCGTAGCGTTAGGTGTGGCATTTGGCGTAGCGTTAGGTGTGGCGTTAGGTGTGGCATTTGGCGTGGCGTTAGGCGTGGTATTTGGCGTGGCGTTAGGCGTGGCATTTGGCGTGGCAGTAGGCATGGAAGGCATGGCAGAAGGCATGGCAGAAGGCATGGCAGAAGGCATGGCAGAAGGCATGGCATTTGGCGTAGCGTTTGGCGTAACGTTAGGCGTGGCGTTTGGCGTAGCGTTAGGCGTGGCGTTAGGCGTGGCGGTAGGCGTTACAGAAGGTGTAACGTTTGGCATGGCGTTAGGCGTGGCATTTGACATGGCGTTTAGCGTAGCGTTTGGTATGGCATTTGGTATAGCGGAAGGCGTGGCGTTTGGCGTGGCGTTTGGCGTGGCGTTTGGCGTGGCGTTTGGCGTGGCGGAAGGTGTGACGTTTGGAGTGGCAGAAGGCGTGGCGTTTGCTGTGCTGTTATTTCTGGGTATAACTATCAACTTATGGCGACCAATAGTTTTATACCCATCACTCCAATTATGGAATTTAGCACTTTATCGGTTGGAAAAAAATCGCATCAACCAGCCTTCTATTTTATTAAGATTGTCTAATATATTTCCTTCTCGAAATCGAATTAACCAAAGACGCACCAATGAGACATTTATAGAGTCAATCTTACGTTTGCCTTATGAATTTATTGATAAAAATAAAGATGAGTATTCAAGTTCGTTGCGTTATCATTCAGCCTTTTGGGATCAATTTCAACGCATACCTTTATATGGCTTAGATAAGTACTTACTTTTAGTCATAGAACATAACCCAAACGAGGGTGAAGCTGCCATTGATTATATCAATAAAAGTCACCAAAATTGGGCTGTTCAAATTTGCAAAGATGCACTTAGCCTAAGAAAATGTGGTGATATAGAAGCTATACGTCAGCTTCATCGCACTATAGAAATTGAGGAATTAGGGAACTCAATTAATTCTGTTCTACGTATCTTTACTCGCATCAGTCAGGATGTAAACGCAGCATTAGAACAAAAAAATAATTACAACAAGCGTATAGCTCTTAAAGCTGTAGCAGAAAAGTTAAATGGACAACTGGAAAATTTCAACCGCATTAATAATAAATACGCTTCTTTTTTTCTACCTTTTGCGAAAATATGGCTGAATGTAATCAATAGATATATAGAAGAACTAGCTATCAAAGTTGAACAAAATAAAGAAATTGACAACCCTTATATTATTGGTGTACCGCTCACACTAGAGCAAGAAATTTTCACAGGGCGTGATGACATTGGCTTACGCATAGAGCAGTTACTTTTAGATCGCCGTCGTCCACCTCTGCTACTGTATGGTCAGCGACGTATGGGTAAAACTTCTCTCCTCAATAACATCGGAAAGTTACTACCTAATACCATCATCCCCATGTTTGTGGACTTGCAAGGCGCACCTTCATCAGCTAGTGACCATGCAGGTTTTCTCTACAACCTGGCTAGAGAGATGGAAAAGTCAGCGAAAAAGCAAGGTCTAACTCTACCGTCCCTAGCCCGCGAAGTGCTACAATCTGACCCTTTCACCTATTTCTATGAATGGCTAGATAAAGTAGAACAAGCTCTAGAACAAAATACTGCTTTACTAGCGCTAGATGAATTCGAGGTGCTAGACAAAGCTATAGCCAAAGGTCGATTTGATGAACAGGATGTTTTGGGTATGTTACGTCACCTCATCCAACATCATCCCCGCTTCAAGGTTTTACTCGCTGGCTCTCATACTATCGAAGAATATCAGCGCTGGGCTAGTTATCTAATTAATGTCCAAGTAGTGCATATCTCCTATCTCAAAGAAGCGGAAGCACGACAATTAATTGAACGTCCTGTCAAAGATTTGACTCTCCGCTATGAACCCAACGCTGTTGAGCGAGTGCTACAACTCACCCGCTGTCACCCATTTCTAGTACAACTACTATGTGCAGAAATTATCGTTCTTAAGAACGAACAACACCCCTCTATCCGGCGATTGGCAACTTTAGCGGATGTGGAAGCCGCGATACCAGAAGCTTTGCAAAGTGGGGGCTTTTTCTTCGCTGACATTCAAAACAACCAAGTAGACGCCACCGGACAAGCTATTCTACGTTTTATCGCCGCTCAAGGGGAAGGGGCTATAGTTAGCCGCCAAACTCTATTGCAACAGTTCCCTCATGCTGATATTACTTTCAACTTGCTGTTGCAACGTGAGTTAATTGAGGAAGTTGACGCCGGCTATCGCTTCCAAGTGGAGTTAATTCGCCGCTGGTTTATTTGAATCATGTCCGGTAAGTTAAATTATGACAAATACTACTTGTGCTGGCGTAATTGCTCTACTATATAGTCTTCTAGTTCTCGTTTTTCTTTGTTACTAGCATTTCGTTGATAAGTTCTCCCGGTTTCTTGAATAAACCTACGTTTCTCGCTGGGAGAAGATTTGAGTTTACCTCCAGTTCCTTGCAGTTTTTGCTGTAATTCTTCCCAAGTCTTTTCACCCACACTTTCACCTAGTTTGACCAGTGCCTTTGGGAGTAACATTTTTGCCTCTCGTTGAAAATCTTCTTCTGTCTCAAGGGAAGCTAAATCTATATTGCTGAAGTCGATATCGATTTCAAAGTTACTCATATAATTGTATTTATTCTGTTCAAAATTATTACCACAATTGGGGGAAGATGGGTTTTCAAATTTCAGCCACAACCCCAATATAGTATGATTGTACTGTTTGAAATTGATAACTGAGTTGAAAACATTAATTCCGAAAGTTGATTGAATACTTCCGGTAGTATAGCCCTACTTAATCATTCACAACAAGATTCCCGACTTCTTAATAGTAACTGGGTAATCGGAGCCTTTTGATTTTCACTTATATAATAAAATTACTATATCTTTAGAAAGAAGACATATTACTAATCTCCGTACAACCAGTTAGCAATATTAGAAATGCTATCTTAAAAACAAGGTCATTTGCTCAAACTTTGAGGATAATACTATGACTACAACGCTCAAAGAGGCTAATTCTATTGAGTCATTGCTAGGTAAAGAGGCAGAAGACCTGCTTACCCACAAAGCAAAAGTTTCTCGTGATTTAATACATTTGCCGGGCCCAGACTTTGTAGATCGAATCTGGCTCAACAGCGATCGCAATCCTCAAGTATTGCGTAATCTCCAGTTACTTTATTCTACTGGTCGTCTGGCAAACACAGGCTATCTCTCGATTCTACCGGTAGACCAAGGGATTGAACACTCAGCAGGCGCGTCTTTTGCACCCAACCCGATTTACTTCGATCCAGAAAATATTGTCAAATTAGCGATCGCCGCTGGTTGCAATGCTGTTGCTACCACTTTGGGAACATTAGGTATAGTTTCGCGCAAATATGCCCATAAAATTCCCTTTATTGCCAAAATCAATCACAACGAATTGCTGACTTTCCCCAATCAATTTGACCAAGTATTGTTTGCTGATGTCGAACAAGCTTGGAATTTAGGGGCCGCCGCCGTCGGTGCGACAATTTACTTTGGTTCAGAGCAGTCTACCAGACAAATCCAAGAAATCAGCCGAGCTTTTAAACGCGCCCATGAACTTGGTTTAGTGACTATACTTTGGTGTTATCTGCGGAATAACGCTTTTAAACAAGACAAAGATTACCACCTTGCGGCTGACCTCACCGGACAGGCGAATCATTTGGGTGTAACCATTGAAGCCGACATTATTAAACAAAAGTTACCCGAAAATAACAATGGTTACGGAGGAGTTGCTAAAGCCACTGGTAAGAGTTACGGCAAAACTGATGAGCGGGTTTACACAGAATTGACAACCGACCACCCAATTGATTTAACTCGTTACCAAGTACTGAATTGCTACTCTGGGCGTGTGGGGTTGATTAATTCTGGTGGCGCGACTGGTAAAAATGATTTCGCCGAAGCAATACGCACCGCCGTAATCAACAAACGCGCTGGTGGTTCAGGATTAATTTCTGGGCGAAAAACCTTCCAACGTCCCTTTGAGGAAGGTGTAAAACTGTTTCACACCATTCAAGATGTTTATTTGTCGCCAGATGTGACGATAGCTTAGGGATTGGGGACTGGGGACTGGGGAGTTAGCAGTTATAACAACAATTATTTCCCCAATGCCCAATGCCCCATTGCTATCTAACGTTTCTTAATAAGAAATCAGGCTGACCACAACTTTTTTGCGATCGCTTCAAAATCTCAGCGCTACAAATACCAGGTTCACCGTTTTTGGAATAACAAAAGAAGACTTTTTGCAAAAATCTTCCCGAACCTGAACAAAAAGGTGCTACACCATCAGCAGTAATTTGATTATTCGCACTCACAAATGAATTTTTAAAATTTGTAATTGTGGTACGCACGGGTTGATTAGGGCGATTATAAGCTGCGGGAATAGCGATCGCATCTTTTAATTGTTTACTCAATCCCAAGTATTCCGCAGGAGTTTTCCCCGAACAAGTACCATGTTTTTCCCATTCATGATCATAAAGTTTATTGCTAGGAAACAAATTAGGAAACCGTCGCTTTACTTCCGACGGTAATTTTTGCGTGGAACAATTAGCAGGATAACCAGTTTGATATTGCGGCCACAAACCATGTAGTACAAAACCAAGTTTCCTTCCAGAACCGCATTGCTGCTGGTCACGATTACCATTTGTCGCACAATAATCCGGCGACCAAGAGAGTGTCAGGACATAAAAATCAAATTTACCCGGAGTACCGCGATTTTGAGCAATGGCAGCATTAGGTATAAAAATACCAGTAATTAGCAGAGAAGATGCAATTAAAAGTTTCTTAATCTGCATAAAAACAGTTAGTTTCCACTACAAATAAAGTTATATACGATACATTGTTAAGAGTCAAGAATCAAACTGCTTTGCAAAGTCATTTGTCAGAAATTATTATTCTCCCCTGCTCCCCCTGCCCCCCCTGTTTCCCCTGCTCCCTCATCTCCCCGATTATCAACGAATTCAGAAAAAGCAAATCTTGGTAGGGATTCTGGGATATCCTTAGATAAGTGAAAGATTTGCCAAAAATAGTAAGAATGAAGCTGGCAGCAAGAGTAAGTCAGGTAACACCTTCATTAACCTTAGCGATCGCAGCCAAGGCTAAGGCACTGAAGGCGGAAGGAATAGACGTTTGTAGTTTTAGCGCTGGAGAACCAGATTTTGATACCCCAGCGCATATTAAAGCCGCAGCAGTCAAAGCTTTGGATGAAGGCAAAACCAAGTATGGTGCAGCAGCCGGAGAACCAAAGTTAAGGGAAGCGATCGCCCACAAGCTTAAAACCGACAACGGTCTTGATTACAAGTCAGAGAATGTGATTGTCACCAATGGCGGTAAGCATTCTCTGTACAACTTAATTGTGGCATTGATCGATCCAGGTGATGAAGTAATTATCCCTGCACCCTACTGGCTAAGTTATCCCGAAATGGTGACTTTGGTTGGTGGAGTTTCGGTAATTGTCACTACAGATGCCACAACGGGTTATAAAATTACTCCCGAACAACTCCGTAAAGCAATCACGCCAAAGACCAAGTTATTTATCCTCAACTCTCCATCTAATCCCACAGGGATGGTTTACACGCCAGACGAAATCAAAGCACTGGCGCAGGTAGTAGTTGATGCAGATATCTTTGTCGTCTCAGATGAGATTTATGAAAAGATTCTCTACGACGGTGCAGAACATATCAGCATCGGTTCTGTGGGGAAGGAAATTTTTGACCGGACTTTGATTAGTAATGGGTTTGCGAAAGCTTATTCCATGACTGGGTGGCGTCTCGGCTATTTAGCGGGGCCAGTGGAAATTATTAAAGCAGCGAGTACCATTCAAGGACATAGTACATCTAACGTGTGTACCTTTGCTCAATATGGTGCGATCGCGGCACTACAAAGTTCTCAAGATTGTGTCGAAGAAATGCGCCAAGCCTTCGCCAAACGCCGACAGGTAATGCTAGACAGACTCAACGCCATTCCCGGATTGAGTACCGCCTCACCAGATGGCGCTTTTTATCTGTTCCCTGATATCAGCAAAACCGGTCTAAAATCTCTAGAATTTTGTGACGCTTTGTTGGAAGAACATCAAGTTGCAGTCATTCCCGGAATTGCTTTTGGCGCTGATGACAACATTCGCCTTTCCTACGCCACAGATATGGCGACGATTGAAAAGGGAATGGATAGATTAGAGAAATTTGTCAAGTCGCGTATTTAGTTAGTTGTCAGTTGTCATTTGTCATTTGTCATTTGTGAGGAGAATTTACCAACTCTCCAACTTCTTAACTCCACCTTTTCGACTCAGAAGGGGTGGAGTTCATTTTTAAACCTCAAGTTCCGAGTTCTGAAGCTGAAGTTCCGAGTTTTGAAGCTGAAGTTTCGTGTTCCGAAGCTGAAGTTTCGTGTTCCAAGCTTGAAGTTTTGAGTTCCAAACCTCAAGTTTCGTGTTTCAAGCTTGAAGTTTTGAGTTTTAAACCTCAAGTTTCGTGTTTCAATGCTGAAGCTTCGTGTTTTAATGCTGACACTCCACAATCAAAAGCGATCGCTTTCTGTAATCACCTGCACAAATACAAAACTTCAAGTACCTATTTCTGAAGTTTGCTGATTCTTTCTAGCGCTTCTTGGGCATCCTGTATTCTTCCTTGTTGTTTATAGATATCTGCGGCTTGCTGCAAGTCAGTAATTGCCCCTTGCTTATCTCCCAATTTAATGCGGGCTAAACCTCGGTTGCTGTATGCTTGAGCAAAATTGGGATTAATCCGCAAAGCTTGGTTGTAATCTTCTATTCCCCCCTTGTTATCTCCCAATTCAATGCGGGCTAAACCTCGGTTGTTGTAGGTATCGGCATCGTTGGGATTAATCCGCAAAGCTTGGTTGAAATCTTCTATTCCCCCCTTGTTATCTCCCAATTTAATGCGGGCCAAACCCCGGAGCTTGTATGCTTGGGCATCTTTGGGATTAATCCGTAAAACTTGGTTGAAATCTTCAATTGCCCCCTTGTTATCTTGCAATAACATTCGGGCAAAACCCCGGTTGCTGTAGGTATCGGCATCCTTGGGATTAATCCCCAAAGCTTGGTTGTAATCTTCAATTGCCCCCTTGTTATCTTGCAATAACATTCGGGCAAAACCCCGGATGCTGTAGGTATAGGCATTCTTGGGATTGAGGCGAATAGCTTGGTTGCAATCTTCGATTACCCCCTTGTAATCTCTCAATCCCATCCGGGCAACACCCCGACTGTAGTAAGAATTCGCATCGTTGGAATTAATCCGCACAGCTTGGTTGAAATCTTCGATTGCCGCCTTGTTATCTCCCAATCCTATCCGGGCAACACCCAGATTGTAGTAAGCGTTGAAATAGTTGGGATTGAGGCGAATAGCTTGGGTAAAAGCTGCAACTGCTCCTTGCAAATCTTCTTTCTTTAGCTTATCCAAACCCTGATTATAGAAGTCTTCAGCCGTAGGCGTTGTAACTTTGGGGGCTTGAGAAAGACGAATTCCCAAGAAATTTATGTCGCTAGCATAACTGGGCTGATTGATGGTTGCAGTAGTGGTAAATGTAGTCAAGGTTGCTATGACCAAGGTTTTTGCAACCCCTATCGACAATTGAGGAAAGAGGAATTGTCTTATAAATAACATAAAAAATAAATGTTATTATTGAGTGTTTATAGAAAATAATACAGGCTTACTAAGGAACTTTACGGCGATTTATCTTTAAGCACCACAATATGTAAGATACTGCATTACGCTAGTGAACATTTTTTTAGTAAGTCTTTTAACCTGATGTTCAGGGTTCTCAGCCTTATGTTTTCTGTCCCAAGCTCGAAGTTCCGAGTTCCGAAGCTCAAGTTCCGAGTTCTAAGCTTGAAGTTCCGAGTTCTAAGCTCGAAGTTGTGAGTTCCAAGCTTGAAGTTTCATATTCCGAAGCTCAAATTTCGAGTTCCAAGCTTGAAGTTTCATGTTCCGAAGCTCAAGTTCCGAGTTCTAAGCTTGAAGTTTCATGTTCCGAAGCTCAAGTTCCGAGTTCTAAGCTTGAAGTTTCATGTTCCGAAGCTCAAGTTCCGAGTTCTAAGCTTGAAGTTTCAGATGAATGGTGGGAGCAAAAACGTCAAAAGGGTTTTGGGCTTAGTTAATGTCAATTAATTCCAGCACCATCAAGCTGAATTTTGCATCAAAGGGTATGGTTGAATCAATTTTTCAATTTCATCAAGCGCAGCTCGATAATCAGCTTCGGTGCGGATTGGACGGGTTTCAAGCATAGATATTATTGTCTCAAATACTTGTTGCATCTACGTTATCCTACTCCTACCTCCTTTTATCGTTTGCTAGTTTGTGGGTTTTATCATGACTGAACGTCAGCGTCCGCCGATACTTAAACCAAATGAATTCTATACATTTCGCAGTTATTTTCTAATGAAATTTGCTCCCGCCGATATTTTGCGAGAATTAGGAGTAACTTTAACTAAATCTTCAATTAATTTACCTGTCGCTGCTTCAGAATTACTGACTCGACTATCAGACTTACACCAACGCCTAGAAGAAGCGATCGCTCGTGTTAGTCTAACTAGTGAAGCGGCTAGACGCGAAGTATTAATCGCACCCATTTTATTAGAAGTAGCCCATATCACAAAAGCAATAGTTAATATTGAGTACCCCATTGAAGTTAACCAGTATCTCAGAGGTGACTTAGACTACTATCTTCAGTCAGAACACAATATTTTAGTGGTAGAAGCAAAACAGGCAGATTTAACACGGGGGTTTACCCAGTTAGCGACAGAGTTGATTGCCTTGGATACGTGGGTAGAATCAGATGAGCCAATCTTGTATGGTGCTGTGACTACTGGGGATATTTGGCAGTTTGGTAGTTTTGATCGCCAAAAGAGGAAAGTGAGTCAAGATTTAATGTTATATCGAGTGCCAACTGATTTGGAAATCTTGATGCAGATTTTAGTGGGAATTTTGATGCAAGGCTAAACAGATGCAACGCCTCAAGGATCTACTTCTGAAGTTGGTTAATGATTTCCAGCGCTTTTTGGTAGTTCTCTATTTGTCCTTGTTGTTTAAAGATATCTGCGGCTTGCTGCAAGTCAGTAATTGCCCCTTTTTTATCTCCTAATTTAGAGCGGGCATTACCCCGGTTGCCGTAAGCTGAGGCAGAGTTGGGATTAATCTGCAAAGCTTGGTTGTAATCTTCGATTGCCCCGTTGTTATCTCCCAATCGAGCGCGGGTAGCACCCCGGTTGATGTAGGCTGAGGCATAGTTGGGATTAATCCGCAAAGCTTGGTTGTAATCTTCGATTGCCCCGTTGTTATCTCCCAATCGAGCGCGGACAACACCCCGGTTGCTGTAAGCTTCAGCATACTTAGGATTGAGGCGAATTGCTTCAGTATAAGCTGCAACTGCTCCTTGCAAATCTCCTTTGTTTTGCTTATCGAAACCCTGATTAAACAAGTCTTTAGCCGTGAGTGTTGCAACTTTGGAAGCATCAGTTAGACGAATTCCCAAGAAATTTATGTCGCTAGCATAACTGGGCTGATTGATGGTCGCAGTAGTGGTAAATGTAGTCAAGGTTGCTATGGCGAAGGTTTTTGCAACCCCTATCGACAATTGAGTTAACAAGAATTGTTTTATAAATAACATAAAAAATAAATGTTATTGTTGAGTGTTTATACAAAATAATACAGGCTTACTAAGGAACTTTACGGCGATTTGTCTCTAAGCACCACAATATGTAAGATCGTGCATTACGCTACTGGGCATTTTTTTAATTGCAAGTCTTTTAACCTGATGTTCAGGGTTCTCAGCCTGATGTTTTCTGTCCTGAAGCTGAAGTTCCGAGTTCTAAAGCTGAAGTTCCAACTTCTAAGCCTGAAGTTCCGAGTTCTGAAGCTGAAGTTCCAACTTCTAAACCTGAAGTTCCAACTTCTAAACCTGAAGTTCCGAGTTCTAAGCCTGAAGTTCCGAGTTCTAAGCCTGAAGTTCCGAGTTCTGAGACTAAAATTTCAGCTTGCGAAGCTGAAGTTTCATGTTCCGAACTGGAACTTTCGAGAACCAAGCTTAAATTGTCAGGTATTCACACAAACAATCGCCCCACGTTGCAAACAAAATTTGGTAACAGAGGTGAAGAGAGGTCATCTGTTGCGAATAATGTTGCTACTAATTTCAGAACTGCTTTTTCTCGGCGATACACTTCAACTTGTTGTAATTGCCAGTTCAAAATCCAATATTCTTGAACTCCTCTAGAAGCATATAATTTTAGCTTGATTTCGCAATCGCGTCGCTCGTTTTGGACTCCAGGGGAAAGTACTTCTACAACCAGTTCTGGCGCTCCCGTTAAATGTCCTTCATTATCAAGTAAAATGGCGAGGCGTTCTTTACTTACCCAAACCACATCGGGAATAACGTTATCTGCATCACTAAAAATAATTCCTGGTGTTGGGACAGCCTCACCAAGACCTGTTGAGAGTGACCAAGTTCTTAATTCTCCACAAATATTACCAGTAGCTTTTTGATGTCCCCAATGCAGTGCCCTAGTCACAAATAATTCCCCATCGATAATTTCGTAGCGATTACCGTTATCTGGCAATAACTCTAAGTCTGCACTTGTCCAGCGTATCCGTTCATCAATGCTTTGGCTCATCGAAACCTCTGAAGTATTGATAATAATATCCTAATGTCATTTGTCATTTGTCATTTGTCATTTGTTATTCTCCCCCATGCCCCCTCACCTCTACATCAACTCCATCTCCTGCAACCCCTGGCGTAGTCTCTTCGCTTCTTCGGGATTATACCTTTCATGAAGGGCGATCGCTTTTTTAAAAGCTGTTAAACTATCTTGATGATTGCCAATTTTCAGCAACACTACCCCCAAATTTTGATATGCTTCGGCATAGTTAGGATTTAAGGTGATTGCGTGTTGATAATATACGATCGCATCTGCAAATAAACCCAAAGCCTTAAATGTCATCGCCAAATTATAATGTCCAAAAACAAAAGTAGGATCGATTTTCAAAGCTGTGATATAAGCAGTTTTCGCACCGTTGAAATCTCCTGCTGCTTTGAGTAAGTTACCCAAGTTGTTGTATGCTCCTAGTTTGAGCATGGGATAAATTGGCAATTTAATGGCAGCTTGATAGTGAGAAATTGCCTGTGGGGATTTTTGCAACCGACTGTAGGCTATTCCTAAATGATAGTGGAGTTCATATAAAATATCGTAGTTGTCTTCAGCAACGGTGATTCCTCGTCTCAGTAAATCCATACCTTGAGAAATTTTCCCAGTTTGCACATACAACGCCCCTAATTTACTGCAAACATAGGGATCGTTAGGATGAGTTGCAAAAAACCCTTCCATCGCCGTAGCGGCTTTGGCATATTTGTTATTTTGAGCGATCGCACTTTTTTGATATCCTGTGTGTACAAGGGCAACCCCAGGTAAATAACCTATTTGCCAATGGGGTTCTCTGGTTAAAATTTCTGAGACGCTATCATCTACCAAAGCATGGTAAGGACGATCAAAATAAATATCTGGATGATTGCGGAATAGCCTGGAAACCAGAGAGTAGGGAGATTGTTCTGCACCAACTTCCTGACGGACGAGGTTGATGAGCAGATATTCATCTATTGCGATCGCCTCTCGTAACTGCGGTACAATTGCTGTAGTCAGAGTTTCATCAGCATCTAATACCAAAATCCAATCACTAGTGACATATTTGAGAGCTGCATTGCGAGCAGCACTGAAGTCATTACACCATTTAAAATGATGGACTTTTGCACCGAGTTGTTGGGCAATGTTGGGAGTGCGATCAATTGAGCCTGTATCCAAGACTATCATTTCATCCACTACTTTTCTCACACTGCTCAGGCATTTAGGCAATGTTGCTGCTTCGTTTTTCACAATCATGCATAGACTCAAACTCATAATTTAAAACTTGGGAGTGGGGAGTAGTGAATAGAGGGATAAGGGAAATGAGAAAGCAACATCTTTACTTTCTATTCTCTTTAACAGTGATAGACTCTGCATAGTGGAAGATTTGCCTCGATTATGAAATGTTACAATCAAGGCTTTTGTATCAAGCAGAAATACTAACAAATGGTATTAATTATGACAGTGTAATCGATAAACTGCCAATATAAATAACCAGTGTCAATTTATGCTGATCTATCTGAGTTTACAGGTAATTTGAAAAAGAATTCAGCTATTCTGAATTCAGGAGCAAAGCCGGAGACTCCGAAATTCCGGTCAGAATCAAGACGCGACTCGAAAATACTCGCTACCGCTTTGCTATCGCGGACTCGCTTGCCGCCGGCGCTATCAGTGGGGGATTGGAACCCGCCACTACGAAAGTTGACCACTAAATAGAACGCAAGAGCGTCTCTGAAAGAGAAGATAAGCGTGGGGGTGTAAAAACGCCCTTGATTCATCCGCTTTTTAGCACAAAATACCCAACATGAATTCTGGCTCCTGACTACTGAATTCTATTTTGATAAAATTGCTAGCGTAGGCGTAGCCCGTCGGATACATCGCATCAGGGAATATTAACTAAATCTGGATTGTACTAACTATTTAGCTGTTATTACCCATTTTTTATGATTATATAACTATAATACACATTATCTAAAAGTCATATATGTAATGAAAAACTCACTTACCAGAACAGCAGAACTACTCCGCCAAAATTTCCAAAAATATTTGCGATCGCTTAACCGTTGGTTTTCAAATACACCAGAAAGGGCACTTTTAGAAGCTTACCAAGCAGCTCAGAGAATTAAAAATATTGAGAACGAACATTTTGAGCAGAAAAAAATATCTTTACAATCAGTAAAATATACTGAAAATGTAATGTCTTATTGGCAAGTATATCTTAATAAGAACCTAACTATTATTAAGATCAGGCTTGCAGAATTCCACCTTAGTCGGGGAATTGTCAATATCTCGAATTCTGTTTTATTAGAAAAGTTGAAGGTTATTGATGAAGTAGTGGAGAAGTATGCTATCAAAGATGAACTAATTAACAATACTCCGTTAAGATCAAATTATCAGCCTTTAAACATTAATGATACCAAAATAAAAAAACAGCTAAATTCATCTAACATAAATGATACTCAAGTTAACGCTCCAACTCAAAAACCTAGACTGGCTAAAAGTTCTATTGGCAGAAGAATTAATAAAATTCAAGCAGATTTTGCACCGCAGACAGAAGAAGAGTTTGTCAGGAATTATCGCATTTCTAAAGGTAGAACAATAATTGCACTGCGATTTTTGATAGTTCTCATTCTTGTACCGCTTTTAACTCAATATTTATCTAAGGAATTTATAGTAACTCCAATATTAGAAAGGGTTAGAGGAGATAATGCAACTAAAATATTCATCAATTCTGACATGGAAAAAGAAGCTCTCCATGAATTACATAATTTTCAAGCAGAATTGAGATTTGAATATTTTATTAATCAAGCACCACCACTTTCTTCAGAGCTAACACAAGAAAAAATCAAAAGTAAAGCAATTGAAATTTATGAAGAATTTATTAGAAAAAGTAATAGTAGTATTAGTAATGCTCTTGCTGATTTAATATCACTCTTTTCTTTTGGTATAGTTATCGCCATGAGCAAAAGAGAAATTGTGATTCTTAAGTCTTTTATGGATACCATTGTCTCTGGTCTCAGCGATAGTGCCAAGGCTTTTTTTATTATTCTGTTTACAGATATATTTGTCGGATTTCACTCACCAGATGGGTGGGAAGTCCTTCTTGCGGGATTGGCAGAGCATTTAGGTCTACCAGCCACTAGAAATGTAATATTTTTATTTATTGCTACATTTCCTGTGATTTTAAACACTATCTTTAAATACTGGATATTCCGCTATCTCAGTCGTTTATCTCCATCGGCATTAGCTACATTAAAAGAGATGGACGAGTAATTTGTAATTATCCAACGCCCAAATTCATTTACTTTGAGTAAAAAATATATTTTTTCCCATAAATCAATTAATTACAAATTACGAATTATTTTCACGCATTTGTCTTTTGATTCGCTAGGCTATATATCCTGGTTTTTCCGAAGTATACTATGGATTTTGAAAGCAAAGCTAATGCCTCACCCCCTACAGACAACATAGAGTTTGCTCAACCAACTAATACTCGTAAGCCGCTGGAACTGCTGCGAGATACTGAGGCTTTGCTTCGTCGCCCAACTGTTGCAAAACTGTTGCCGATTTTGCCACCAAAACTGAGCAATAGATTCCAAGCAACCTCATCTTTGGCGGATGACTCCTTTAAAGAACTGGCAGAAATTGACCTAAATACTATTAGTGATTTTGAACTGCGTCCGGCACGAATTCTTGTTGGCTTGAGCCTTGTTGGTTTTGGAGCGCTCATGATATTGGTGCTGTTGCTATACTTAAATACATTGCATCCAAAAACCAGTACAGTTGAGCAGATTCGGCAATATTGGTATCAATATATTTGGTTTGTCTGTTTAGGTATCACGGGGATGTTTATCTTGGGACGTGAAACAATGCGTCCTATGCCAAAACGACGGAACTAATTCGTAACTAAGTTTTGTCATAGAAAGATGATTCAGTAGTGGTGAGTACTGAGTGCCTCAGCAAGCGAGTATAATCCCATAGTTAAAACTAGGGGATTGAAAACTTGGACATATTGTCTTGAAAAATCGCTCCACTTGGGGCTTTGCCCAAGACCGCGTTTTTCGCTTTTTCACAGCATGTCGTGTCTCAAAAAAATATTTTTATTTTTTTCATAAATAAATTTAGTTGCTCTCAGACCCTATATGCTGAGTGCAATTAATTTTACTTTTTACTCTAAGCCGAGTTACTCGCTTGCTGAGGCACTGTTTTGGTGAAAAAGAATGTAGAGAGGTAGCAGTGCTAACTCTCTACAAGGTTTCTGGATAAGGCATAATGGTTAAAAAATCAGGATGAGCTTTGGTGAATAAATATACCAATTATTCTAAATTACCGATCAATTCTGACTCCTAAATCTTGGGTACTGAATTCTTATACCAATTCAATTAATGATTGCAACACATCCTTGGGTAAAGACGCGATTCATCGCTTCTCTACAAATGGTCTATTTATCGCATTCTTTTTTCAAATTGGTATTACTATTAATAAATTATAACTTTCATGAATTAACGCTCGAAAACATACTTATGTATTAATAATTAGCTGCTAGGAGATTTTATACATGAATCATGATGCTTTCATTGTTTCGCCAGGTTCAAAGATTTCTCTGAAAAAAAACTATGACCCAGCTTATAAAACTGATTTTCATGAAAAAACTGATGCTGCAACTAAATTACAGGTAGATGTTGAACGACTAGCTAATTACCAAAATATTCTCTATGCTCAAAATACCTATGCTCTGTTGATTATTTTTCAAGCAATGGATGCTGCTGGCAAAGACAGCACAATTAAACACGTGACTTCTGGTGTTAATCCGCAGGGATTTCAGGTGTTTAGTTTTAAGGGCCCTAGTGCGGAAGAATTAGACCATGACTACTTGTGGCGCTCAATGAAAGCTCTGCCAGAAAGAGGAAGAATTGGCATATTCAACCGTTCGTACTATGAAGAAGTACTAGTGGTTCGCGTCCATCCAGAAATGCTTCAAAAACAGCAACTTCCTCACTTGACTAATGGAAAAAAGATATGGAAACAGCGTTTTGAAGAAATCAATAACTTTGAAAAATATTTGGTTGATAATGGTGTAATCATTCTGAAGTTTTTTCTAAATGTCTCTAAATCAGAGCAGAAAAAACGCTTTTTAGCACGGATTAACTCTCCTGATAAAAATTGGAAGTTTTCAGATAATGATGTCCGAGAACGAGCTTTTTGGGATGATTATATGAATGCTTATGAAGAGGTTTTTAATAATACTAGTACTAAATGGGCGCCGTGGTATATTATTCCTGCCGATCGCAAATGGTTTACCCGCCTGACCGTTGCCAATATTATCTGCACAAAATTAGAGGAACTAAATCTGCAATACCCAACAGTTAGTGAGGAACATAAGCAGCAACTTTTGGAGGCGAAACGTATTCTAGAGCAGGAAGATTAACCTGTGAATTTGAAAGGTAAAGGCAAAAAAATACCGAAATAGTTAAAATATACTGTATAATATATGTAAATACGAATAAAAAAATTATAACTTAATTAATGCTATTTGTAACTAAAGAAGTTACGCAGATAGTTATAGGCGCAAAATTATGATTGAGATGGCAGAAAATGCCAAAAAGCATCTACCTCACTTTACTAATGCTGCCTTTGATATAGTGGCGATCGCAGCCTCAGCCGGACATGATATGAGGCATTGGTACAATCTATGGTTATTGGTATCCAAGGCTTTTTAGCGAAACCCTTCACCACTGATCAATTATTGAACTTTGTCCAAAAAATAATTCCGTTAAAATCAATTTGCTAGGATACTCAGCGAAATTTAAATTCTGGAGTTTTTTAACTCTGTGCTTACTCAGTTACCAACTATCAACGTCCTGAAACAGCCCACTAGCTTTGCTTGGGTTGAACAAGCGATCGCTAACTTAGATATTATCTTACTTGACCACTCCCACTGTGAACGCAAAGCAGCAGGCGTGGCCTTGAACATGATGTTTCGCTACCCTTCCAATACTAAAATGGTACGGGAGTTAACTGCGATCGCCCGCGAAGAACTAGAACACTTTGAGTTAGTTAACCAATGGTTAGAACGCCGAAATATTCCCTTAGCTCCCCTACCACCGCCTCCATATGGCGCGGGTTTAAAATCTCAAGTACGCCCCAAAGAACCTGAGCGATTTCTGGATTCCTTACTAGTCACTGGTTTAATTGAAGCTCGCTCTCACGAGCGCCTGGGACTATTAGCTGCTCACTGTCCAGAGCCAGAGTTAGCAAAATTTTATCGTGGGCTAATGGCATCCGAAGCGCGTCACTACGGTATATATTGGGTTTTAGCTGCTACTTATTTCGACAAAGAAATTGTCATGCAACGGCTTGATGAATTAGCAATTGTCGAAAGCGAGTTGCTAGCGACTTTGCACCCAGAACCTAGAATTCACAGTTAGTAGACTAACCCAACAGATATGAAGCTTCAGCTAACACACCTGAGACTGCTTGTCTCCAACTACAAAGATTCTTTTCTGTTTTACCGGGATCTGCTGAAATTTGATGTCGATTGGGGCGATGAAGATAGCGGATATGCTGAGTTTAATGCCGGATATCTCAAGCTGGGTTTGTTCAAAAAAGAATTAATGGCTGAAGTAGTCCCAAGAATTGAACAGCCTTCGTATGTTGTCAATCGAGATAAAATTGTCTTGATTTTGGCAGTCGATAACGTGGATGAAGTCTATGAGCAAGTAAAGGCTCAGAATGCGGTCGTTGTGACTCAACCACAAGATCGCCCAAGCTGGGGAATCCGCACAGCTCATTTGCGCGATCCTGATGGCAATCTCATCGAAATCTACAACAATCTAGGAATTGTTAGTTAAAAGTTCCTGCCAACAACGTTATGAAGTAATTAATCATGAATTAGCATGATACACAAATGGCTTTCTATTGTTGGCATTGGGGAAGATGGATTACAGGGGTTAAGCGCGATCGCTCTTTCTTTACTCGATCGAGCCAAAGTAATTGTAGGAGGCGATCGCCATTTAGCAATGCTCCCTACAGACGATCGACGTGAGAAACTAGTCTGGACATCTCCCATTAGTGCTTCGGTAGAGGAAATCATCCAACGTCGGGGTCAGTCAATCTGCGTACTTGCAAGCGGCGATCCGATGTGTTATGGCATTGGTGTCACCTTAATCCGGCGAATTCCCGTCTCTGAAATGACGATTATTCCCGCACCTTCAGCCTTCAGCCTCGCCTGTGCCAGGGTGGGATGGTCTTTAACTGAGGTGGAAACCTTGAGTTTGAATGGTCGTCCATCCTCCCTACTCCAGTCTTACATTTATCCGGGAGCGCGGCTGTTGATTTTGAGTGAGGGGAAAGACACACCAACGCTTGTTGCTCAAATTTTGACAAATCGCGGCTATGGTGGCAGTAAGATCGCTGTATTGGAGCGTATGGGCGGCACTCATGAAAGAATTGTGGAAGCTACGGCTGCATCTTGGGGTGAAACTGAAGTTGCAGTGTTGAATGCGATCGCAGTTGATTGTATTGCTGATACTGGAGTTATCCGATTACCAAGATTACCAGGATTACCAGATAACGCCTACCACCACGATGGCCAATTAACGAAGCGTGAAGTTAGGGCAATTACCCTAGCAGCTTTGGCTCCCACACCGGGAGAATTATTGTGGGATGTGGGCGCGGGTTGCGGCTCAATTTCAATTGAATGGATGCGGAGTAATGCTCGATGTCGAGCGATCGCGATCGAACAAAACTCCTCTAGACTACTGTATATTGCCGATAATGCCGCCACTCTCGGAACTCCAAATCTGCAAATCATTGAAGGTAAAGCGCCCCATACCCTGAAAGATTTGCCAGCACCAAATGCCATTTTTATTGGTGGTGGGGTGACAGCAACGGGACTTTTTGATATTTGCTGGGAAGCACTACAGCCGGGTGGACGTTTAGTAGCAAATGTTGTCACGGTAGAAGGTGAGCAAACTTTATTTAAATGGCATGAACGAGTCGGAGGCAATTTAACTCGTATTGCCATTCAGCGAGCGGAACCTATTGGTAAATTTTTAGGTTGGCGAGCAATGGCGGCTGTGACGCAATGGGTAGTAGTGAAGTCTTAAAAATTCAATAGTTAAAGTTATAAGTGCGTAGACGCTTCGTCTTATCGCAGACATCGCTTTTGTAATTTGGTTATAACTTACGTAAATTCTTGCCTTGTTATACGCGGTATAGTTTGTAAAATGTATTTTGCTAAGACCATAAAGCATTATAAGTATATTCTCTACCTCTACATAATACAGCAAAATGAATATCTGCTATACCTATAATCTGCTGTAAATTGGTGATTAATACACTTAATTTTTAGCACATCACAAAATCGCTGTGCTCACTGATAGTAGTAACTCTGTTCTGGGTATACTAAACCATAGAAAGAAAATTATCATAACTAGATGCAATGTTAATAGAATCAAGCGAACTATTTATAATACTTGGCTATCGCATTATTAAGCAATTATATTCAGGTAAAAAAACCTTAGTTTATCGGGCTATCAGAGAAAAAGATCAGCAATCAGTTATTTTAAAATTGATGCGTAATGAAAATCCTAGTTTTGCTGAAATTAATCAGTTTCAGAATCAATACACCATTACCAAAAATCTTGAAATTCCAGGCATAGTCAAACCAATAAGCCTAGAAAAATACGACAATAGATATATTATAGTAATGGAATATTTTGGGAGTATTGCCCTTAATATCTGGCAGCAAGAAGAGCATAAAAAAGGAAAAAATTCTATTTCCTTGAGTGAGTTTTTTGATATTGCCATTGAAATTAGTGCAACTTTGGAACGGCTACATCACCATCGGATCATTCACAAAGATATTAAACCTGCTAATATTTTGATTCATCCGATAACAGGTAAAACCAAGATCATCGATTTTAGTATTGCTACTCTATTACCAAAAGAAATTCAATTTCTCACAAATCCCAACGTCCTAGAAGGAACTCTAGCTTATATTTCCCCTGAACAAACAGGACGCATGAATCGAGGTATAGACTACCGTACCGACTTTTATTCCTTGGGTATCACCTTCTTTGAACTTTTAACAGGGCAGTTACCCTTTAGTACAACTGAACCGATGGAGTTAGTCTACTCTCACATAGCCAAAGAACCGCCAAAAGCCAGCTATATTAACTCCAATATTCCCACAATTTTATCTGATATGATCGGCAAGCTGATAGCAAAAAATGCCGAAGACCGATATCAGAGTGCTCATGGACTCAGGTATGACTTAGAGAAATGTCAAAACCAATGGCTAGAGAAACAAAATCTTACAGTCTTTGAATTAGGAAGTCGGGATATTTCAAATTATTTTGCCATTCCTGAAAAACTTTATGGTCGTCAAAGAGAGATTGAAATTCTACTTACTACTTTTGACCGGGTGACAAAGGGAAACACGGAAATGGTTTTAGTCTCTGGTTACTCAGGGATTGGTAAAACTGCTGTGGTGAACGAAGTCCACAAACCCATTGCTAAACAGCGTAGTTACTTCATCAAAGGAAAATTTGACCAATTCCAACGTGATATCCCGTTGTCAGGATTGGTACAAGCTTTGCGGGATTTAATTGAGCAAATACTCTCCGAAACAGATGCCCAAATTCAACAGTGGAAAACCAAAATCTTATCGGCATTGAGTACGCAATCTCAGGTAATCATTAATGTAATTCCTGAACTTGAAATAATTATTGGCAAACAACCTGTATCTGCTGAACTTACTGGTAGCGCTGCTCAAAATCGCTTCAATTTATTGTTTCAGAGATTTATCCAAGTGTTCTCTACTAAAGATCATCCTCTGGTGATCTTTTTAGATGATTTGCAATGGGCTGATACGGCTTCCTTGAAGTTTATTCAATTATTAATGGATGGAACTTCTTCTCGCTTTGCTAAGGATACAGAGAATATATCTGAAAGTAAAGGTAGTTTACTACTCATTAGCGCCTATAGGGATAATGAAGTTTCAAATCTACATCCGCTACATTTAACACTACAAGAAATTGCTAAGACAGGAGGAATAATTAATACAATTAAACTCTTACCTTTAAGTCAGATTGATTTAAATCATCTAATTGCTGACATGCTGCGTTGTCCAGAAGCCATTGCTGTGCCTCTGACTCAAATAGTGTTTTTCAAAACTAAAGGAAACCCTTTCTTCGCAACTCAATTTCTCAAGTTATTGTATGATGATGGATTAATTGAATTAAATTCTGATGCTGGTCATTGGAAGTATGATATTACCAAAATTAAAACTTTATCTCTTACAGATGATGTAGTAGAATTTATGGGCATACAAATAGAAAAATTGCCTAAAAATGTACAAAATGTATTAAAAATATCTGCTTGTATTGGTAATGAGTTTGACTTAAAAACATTGTCACTCGTTAATGAAAAATCTTTAATAGATACTGCATCTGACTTATGGCAAGCATTACTTGAAGGATTGATTGTTCCTCAGAAAGATGGTTATAGTTTTGCACCAGAAAATGATAGACAACTATTAAGCTTTTCAACTAGAGAATCAGAAAATTTATCAACTACTAATTCCCAAATACCTAAATATAAATTCGTACATGACAGAGTTCAGCAAGCAGCTTATTCTCTAATTTCCAAAGACCAAATCAAGCAAATGCACTTAAAAATTGGGTTGCTTCTCTTGAAGAATACCCCAGTTACCGAACGGGAAGAAAATATTTTTGAGCTTGTCAATCATTTCAATATTGCAGCTGAATTTATCACCCATCAAGCTAAACGTAATGAGTTGGCTGAAATGAGTCTAATTGCTGGACGTAAAGCTTTAGTATCAACAGCTTATTCTTCAGCACTTAAATATTTAACTACTGGAATTGAGCTACTAGCAGATGATAGTTGGGATAGTAAATATAATATTACCTTAGCTTTATATAATACGGCAGCAGAAGCGGCATATCTCAGTGGTGACTTTGAATATACAGAAAAATGTGTCCAGGTTGTGTTGCTAAAAGCGAAAACTCCACTAGATCGAGTGAAAGCTTATGAAGTTAAAATACAGTCTTATGGTGCACAAGGAAAAGAACTGGAAGCTGTCCATATTGCAAAAATATTTTTGAAAACTTTGGGAGTAGAGTTTCCTACAAATCCCAGTCAATCAGATATTCAGTTAGCAATAGAGACAACATCTGCAAAATTGGCTAATAAATCCATTCAAGACTTAATTGAACTGCCAGAAATTACAGAAGCGCAACCACTGATAATCATGCGTATTCTATCTAGTACAATTGGTCTTGCTTATACAGTTGCGCCGGAATTATTACTATTTATTATTCTAAAACAGATCAATTTATCAATCAAATTTGGTAATTCTCCTTTGTCTGCTTTTGCGTATGTGATGTATGGAGTAATGTTGTGTGGGGTAATAGGAGACATTGATTCTGGATATAAATTTGGGAAACTAGCTGATAGTTTGTTGCCTAATTTCCAAACAAGAGAAGTAACTGGGAAGGTTGTGGAAACATTTAATCATCTTGTCAGACATTGGAAAGAGCATCTGAAGGAAACATTGAAACCTTTACTTGAGGCTTATATGACTAATCTTGAAGTAGGAGATATGGAATTTGCAGCTTATGCTCTTTATGGTTACTCTCAACATGCATACTTTACAGGACAAGAACTAATAAAACTTGAACAAGATATAGAAATATATAGCAATACTATTAAGCAAATAAAGCAAGAAAGAGTATTTTATTGGAATGAAATATTTCGGCAGACAATTTTGAATCTTCTTGGAGATGTTCAAAATCCGCAGAGTTTAATCGGTGAAGTCTATGATGAAGATAAAATGCTACCACTTCATCTGAAAGCTCAAGATGGAGTAGCACTTTTTTTCCTATATTTCTGTAAACTTCACATATCTTATCTGCTGGCTGATTACTCTCAAGCTCTTAAAAATACAGTCATGGCAGAAAAGTACTTATATGCTGGTGTCGGCATGTTCGTAACTGCTCAATTTTATTTCTACGATTCATTGACGCATCTAGCAGTATATTCTGATTTCGATGAACCTGAACAAAAAGAAGTCCTTCATAGAGTGACAGAAAATCAGAAAAAAATGCAAAACTGGGCAGATCAGGCTCCCATGAATCACTTGCATAAATTTTATTTAGTAGAGGCAGAACTGCATCGAGTTCTTGGTCAATATCTGGAAGCGATAGATAATTATGAATATGCTATTTCCCTTAGTAAAAAAAATGAGTACATTAACGAAGAAGCTCTTGCCTGTGAATTAGCTGCTAAATTTTATCTTGAATGGGGCAAACAAAGAATTGCCCAACTATACCTCACTGATGCCTACTATTGCTATGTTCGCTGGGGAGCATTAGCCAAAGTTTATGACTTACAAAAACGCTATCCTCAATTACTTCTTTCCATGATTCAGCAAGAAGAACTTAGCTATTCTAACAGTGAAAAGAATCTACCTGAACTGAGCCTACATCTATCTACACTTAGCAATAAATCTACTCTAGTGACGAATGAAACTGTCATTGGCTCTAACACTAGCATTTCAGATATGTTAGATTTGGAAACTGTCATAAAAGCTTCTCAAGCAGTGTCTGGAGAGATTGAATTGGAGGCACTCCTTTCTACTTTAATGGAAGTTGTGATGGAAAATGTAGGAGCTTCTAAATGTGTGCTGATATTAAGTGAACCTAATAACTTAGACTTAACTGTTGCTGCAATTAGTTCTGGTTCTACTTTTAGAGATACTCATACAGAGTTTTTATATATTCCTTTAGAATCTAGCGATCTTGTTCCTATCTCTTTGATTAATTATGTCAAACGAACCCAAGAAATATTAGTAATTGATGACATTAAATCTAAAGCTGCTTTTGCAGTAGATAGTTATATTAACCGTGAGGAACCAAAAAGTATATTATGTATTCCGATGCTTAATCAAGGTAAATTGCTGGGGCTGATTTATCTAGAAAATAATTTAACTACAGGAGCATTTACACGCGATCGCCTAGAAGTTCTCAAACTCTTAACTATCCAAGCTGCAATCTCTTTAGAAAATGCCATTCTCTACAATAATTTGACTGAAGCGAATGAGCAATTGGAGGAATACAGTCATGTACTAGAGGAAAGGGTGGTAGTAAGAACAGCAGAACTTAACGAAAAAAATCAGCATCTGCAAGCAGCTCTAGAAGAATTACAAAGTACCCAAAGTCAATTAATCCAAAGTGAGAAAATGTCTTCTTTAGGGCAAATGGTGGCGGGAATTGCCCATGAAATTAATAACCCGATCAATTTTATTCATGGTAATATTACTCACGCAAGTGATTATGTTCAACAATTGCTAGATTTAATTAATATCTATCAGCAACAATATCCCCATCCCTCAGCAATAGTGGAGCAAAAAATTGAGCAAATGGATGTACAATTCTTGAAAGAAGACCTCCCAAAGGTGCTCGATTCTATGAAGGTAGGAAGTTCCCGTATCCGAAATATTATTCTGAGCTTACGTAATTTCTCTCGTCTAGATGAATCGGAAATGAAGGCTGTAAATATTCATGAAGGCATCGACAGTACCTTAATGATTTTGCAGCACCGACTCAAAGAAAAAAGCGTAGACGCAAAGCGGCTTGTCGATAGACATCGCCCAGAAATTGAGGTCTTTAAAGAATATGCACAACTGCCGAATGTTATTTGCTATGCCGGTCAACTCAACCAAGTGTTTATGAATATTTTAAGTAATGCGATCGATGCTTTAGAGGACTATAACTATGGAGAAAATTCTCCCAGCAAAAATCCTCAGATTCGTATTCGTACTGAACTAGGAGAAGTAAACACGTTGAAGATTCGGATTGCTGATAACGGTTATGGTATGACTGCACAAATGCAGCAGAAAATATTCGATCCATTTTTTACCACTAAGGCAGTAGGAAGTGGTACAGGGTTGGGGTTGTCAATTAGCTATCAAGTGGTAGTGGACAAACACAAGGGTCAGTTAAGCTGCAAATCAACTCCGGGAGAGGGAACTGAGTTTGTGATTGAGATTCCAATGCAACAGTGAGACAAGCTACCGTTACTGAAAAATTTGGCGTTGCATAATGACGGTATGAATCATTGCGAAACTGGAACATCCCAAATAGATGGTTTACAGCGATCGCTTCTTCATCATTCTCTAGAAGTAAAGATTATTTTGCGTTTTTGAGCCTTAATAAGCGGATAATGAAGGTTTAAGAGTTTTCGGCGTCGAGATCGTCACAGCAAGAGGTAGTGGTTATTTTTTCCCACGAATTATTTCTAAAAGAGCAGGAATAGCAGAAAAATATGACTAAGCTCATCTTAATTACAGGTATCAGCAAAGGTCTAGGTTATGCGATGACCGAAGGTTTTATTCAAGAGGGACATACTGTTATTGGTTGCGCTCGTTCATCAGATGCTATCGATAAAATACGCCAGAAGTTTAGCGCACCCAACGATTTCACATCTGTAGATGTGGCAAATGAACAGGTTGTAAAAAAATGGGCAGAACACGTACTTCAAAAATATGCACCGCCAGATATAGTGATAAATAATGCGGCAATTACTAATTACCCAGCACCTTTGTGGGAAATACCATCCGAAGAGTTTTCCGATCTAATAGATATCAATATTAAAGGAGTAGTGAATATAATTCGCCATTTCGTACCAGCAATGGTAAAAAACAAACGGGGTATTATTGTTAACTTTAGTTCTGGCTGGGGACGTTCTACTTCAGCCCAAGTTGCACCATACTGTGCTTCCAAGTGGGCAATAGAAGGATTAACTCGTTCTTTGGCACAAGAATTGCCAACTGGGATGGCAGCTATACCTCTTAATCCAGGGATTATTCATACAGATATGCTCTCTATTAGCTTTGGAGAAGAAGCCGCTAATTATACACCCGTGTCCGATTGGGTGTTGAAAGCTGTGCCATTTATTCTCAAGTTAAAACCAAAAGATAATGGGATTCCTTTGACTGTACATTAACCTTGAATCTCAATTGCGATCGTTATAATTAGGTGCTGACAGTTGAATCATCTCAGAAAAACGTGAATATTTAACCGCATCGTTAGGGGGATAATCCGCCGACACTGCAAGTAACCCAATTTTTATATCCTCGAAATAAATCACACCCCCAATACGTCCTTCAACTTGGAAAGCTCCATGAAAGAAACGATACGCAGCTATGTAGATCGAGAAAAAGTCAGTAATCTTTATTGCCCTGCCAAACATCTGCTGACAAGTTTTTTGGAGGACAGCATCTAGGTATTCATTATAGGCAGGCTCACCCAGGTCAGTGAATTCCGGCAGATCCGCAAAATGATCCATATAAAATAACCAGATGCAAGACAAGTCTGCGTCATTCGTCAGTTTTTGCTTAAGTTCCTGCAATCGGTCGATTTTCATAGTGTGGATATTGAGGAGATGGGGCGAACAGACAGCACTGTTAAAAATCTACCACAGCGATCGCACTCCAGCGACCTTTGCCATGTTCCGGCCCATCCGTCAGAGTCCAATCAATCCAAGTTCATTCTTGCAACTTTCAGATATGCATAGAGTGGATACTCGAAAACCTTAAGAATAACACTCCGGTGGATAGAAGAAACGGACTTCCAGAAAATAAATTATCCAATAATGAACAGCGAAGACGATGATTCAAAGTCTTCCTCCTCTGCTCCCTCTGCTTACACAGCGATGGGATAATTTATTTCTTGTTAGTCCCTAAGGATTCCCGCTTCCACCCGCCGCACCGTACACTTGCCCGGTAGCATAGCTCGACTCCTGTGAGGCAAGGAGCACGTAGATGGGGGCAAGCTCCGCTGGCTGTCCGGGACGTCCCATCGGTGAGTCACCGCCGAACTTCTCGACTTTACTCTGCGGTTGACCGCCGCTGACCTGGAGCGGTGTCCAGTAAGGCCCAGGTGCGATCGCATTTACACGGATGCCCTTTTTAGCAAGCTGTTTTGCCAGTGACTTGGTAAAGGCTACCTGCGCCGACTTGGTTTGTGCATAGTCAAGCAGGTTCTCGCTAGGGTCATAGGCTTGGACTGAGGAGGTATTGATGATGCTTGCACCGGGACTGAGGTGCGGCACAGCAGCTTTGGTGATCCAGAACATCGCGTAGACGTTCGTCTTGAATGTTGAATCGAACTGCTCGGTCGTGAGATCGAGAATTGAGTTAACAGAATGCTGTTTACCAGCGTTGTTGACCAGAATATCGAGTCCGCCGAGTTCGCGCACGGCGGATTCGACGAGCTGATTGCAGAAGTTTTCGTTCCGAATATCGCCTGGAATCGCCACCGCCTTGCGTCCTGCTGCCCGAATCAGTTGGATCACCTCGCGGGCATCTGGCTCCTCGGCAGGGAGATAATTGATCGCAACATCAGCGCCTTCACGCGCAAAGGCGATCGCTGCTGCCCGACCGATGCCAGAATCGCCGCCTGTGACGAGCGCCTTGCGTCCCACTAGCCGTCCAGAACCCTGATAACTTGTCTCACCGTGATCGGGTCGCGGGGTCATTTTGCTGGCAAGACCAGGTGGCTCCTGCGGTTGTTGCGAAAAGGGCGGAGTCGGATATTGCTTAACTGGGTTCTGCTTGACAGACTGGTTGGGTGTTTCCTGTTTGGGTGTCACTTGTTCGTTTACTGGGGTAGATGTTTGTTGTGCGAAGACTGGTACCGTTTGCGCTGCGACAACGCCAATGGATAGCCCGCCGAGAACTTGACGGCGTGAGGCTTTTTTGAAGATATTTTTTTGTTCCATATTAGGTTTCTTAACTTGGATTTCGCTCCACTGATTAGAGGACGTTTGATTCTTTGTTCTTGCTAGTTAACAATAAACTATGTATCCTTTTACCCAACCTCTAACTTTAGAATGAGATTAGTTGTAAATTATTGCTGTGTGTTTCCGAATACAAATGTATTTAAATAAATTGAGAATTTATCTCATGGCAAATCTATCTAAAGTAATGCTTAATAAGACCTCGATACAAAACTTTAGCTAGATATACATGGTTTCATTCAGCTTTTAGTTATTGGAGCGATTTTGTGCTTTATCTATCACTAAAATGAAGCATTAAATAATTTGTAATTCGTAATTAATTGTAATGGGTATTTAATCCTAACACAAAACTTGCCGATTATAGAACCGAGGACTTAAACCCACGGAAATAGTTAAATAAAGTCTCTTAATTAGAGTATCGGATAGGTAATAAAAGCCCAAATGGATAACTTGACGAAACTAGAGTATTACCGTGCGGAGACTAGACACGAGTTTAGCCTATTAGGACAACGAGTGAGTTGGTATGTAACTTGTCAATCGTTTCTAATCATTGCCTTTTCATCAGGGATGAGTAATTCCAATGTCTATTTTAGGTTAGGCATAGGTTTCATACTTCCTACACTTGGCATTATTACCTCCATACTGATAAAGCCTTCTATTGATGGAGCGATCGCCATTATCAATAAATGGGGAGTTAAGGAATATGAAGTGCTGCAAAATGAAGATTTAAAAGATTTTAAGATCAAAAGGGCATACGAAAAGGTAAAGTCTAGCTCTCACAGAGAAGTTGAACAGAGAACGGACATAATACAGAGAGAAAGCCTTAAGTTTGCCAAACTCGTTCCCGTTGTTTTTATCTACGGATGGATCTGTCTTTGTCTTCTAGGTGTCGCTGTCAACCTGAAATTTTAAAGCAAGCATTAAATCCACCCAATTTAGTAGGGCTAAAGCAAGTATTAAGAATATCAAAGGCGATCATTCCTTTTGGACTCATTAAAAAATATATTGAGTGGCAGTTTCTTTTAGTTCACAGATTTCTTTAGCGTAAATGCAGACCCTAAAGAATGACCCTACCTTTTGGCTTAAATCAGAAACCTGACGAACGATCTTGCCTTCCTAATGGACTACGGGGCAGAGATGATGGTTGAGATTACCCGCTTTTGGGCGAGTATTGTCACCTATAATCCTGACCTCGATCACTACGAAATTTGTGGTGTGGTTGGGTCTGATGAATATCACACTGCTTATCTAGATGCCAAAACTCCCGGCATCAACAATAATACCTACACAAACCTAATGGCAGTCTGGACGCTCTGTCGAACGCTACCTTGGGTTACACGCTTACGACGGTAATATTCGCCTCGATCCATCCCTGCCAACTTCACTAAAGCGATTTCGCGTTAGCCTTCAGCATCAAGGGAACGATTTAGAAATTGAAGTCATTGACAGTCATCTGAATCTAATCGCATCGCCAATTAACTCATCATCCGTCCAAATTATTTGCTGGGGTAATGTGTGGAATGGATTCTGGTAGTATATCCAGAGTAAACCCAATTAACTCATCATCCGTCCAAATTATTTGCTGGGGTAATGTGATGGATTTACAACCTGGTACTTCAATTACTTTCAACCTGCTAGATTCGGTTTCCTCAGTTAAGAACCATTGAAGGATGTAAATTTTGAGATTGAGAGGTAGATATTCTTTAAAAATTTAAAATATGGTTCAGTTGAGAACTTTACCAAACCCTATTAGGGAAATATCAACGAACGCTTCTTTCTGACCTCTACACTTGCCGCGATCGCAAAATCATTGAGAGATGGATGTTGTTTTTGTTTTGCTTGTAATTCCTCGCCCAGATGCTTGTAGGCAGATGGATCAATTGGCATCAGAAACTCCCCAACCAAGTTCCCTGGTTGACGGCGGCTACTCAGACCCATATCCTGAAGCAACTCATCAATGTAATGGAATGTAAAAGGAGTTACACATGCGCCACTGACGAAAGCATAGGGTCTATCTTTCTTCCTCCATTCCAACTCTGCTGTTACATCCTCTAGCATCTGTTGCGGGGATGGTAAAGGTAAATTCCCTTTGACATACTCTGATAACCATCTAGCACCAATTTCTGCTGATAACTGGGCACAGAAAGTATAGTTATAACCAACAAAACCCATCTGTGGAATCTGGGGGTGAATGAGATGGCGGTAAAGATGGATAGTACCTTCGTGATCAAATACGTGTCTGTGGTATTTCTCTTCTAAAAAAGGGATATCCTGAAGAAAACCCGTGCCAAAGACAACAACATCTGTCTGTATTTTCTCGCCGTTATCCAATTCGACGCCACTAGCAAAAAACTTGTTGATTTTTGTCTTCACAGCACGAATTTTACCCGCGCGTACATATTCAAAAAAGTTTTTAGGTACTAAACCGATACTACAACCAATCAATTTGTTCATCGGTTGTTTGGGCACCATTCCACAAGCATCAAGGGGAAACTGTAAGCGCAAGATAGTCTCATTTAGCCGCCAGAATGCCCACACCAGTGGCTTCCCAAAACTATGCAGCCACTTTTCCCATCCTTGAAGTTTATGATAGGGCATCCAAATTTCTGCAAACCGAGTCAGAAAAATATACTTGATGTTCAACAGACCGAGAAAGAAGTTGGGAACTTTCCACAGCGCTTGACGGAAGACAAGGGTACATTCCTTGGCCTTGCTAGCTGCGAGATTTGCCAAATCAGTGGCTGACTTGCCAAAACCGACAACAACCACTCGCTTGCCCTCAATTACAGAGCCGTCATTAAAGTCGTTAGTATGTATTACTTGACCTCCGGCAGCAATGAACTCTTCCATCCCCGGCAAGTTAGGAATGTAGGGAATATCATAAGTGCCATTGCACACAATCACAAAGTCGAACTCGTAATTTTGTTTTCCGATCTCCTTACCATCTTCTTGAAAGCTAACATTGACTATCCATCCAGAAGTATTTGCTGATTTGCGCTCCACTTTAGTTACTTTTGCACCGAAGTGAATTTTTTCTGTGACACCAAAGTGTTGGGCATAGGATTCAAGGTAAGCGCATATTTGCTCTCCTGAAGGCCATTCTGGATAAGAGGCAGGCATAGGAAAGTCTGAGAAAGCATAGGTGTCTCTGGGATTTTGGATCGATAGTCCTGGGTAAGTTCTCGATCTTTCCCAGACACCACCAAGTCCCTGCCGTTTCTCGAACAATGTCACTTCGTAACCTTCCTCAAGAAACGTCTTTGCTGAGACTAATCCGCTGACTCCAGCCCCAATCACGCATACTTGTTTCACTGTCATCTTGGATTCTCCTAAATTATGAAATTAGTGCAGGAATCTGATATGAGCGATCGCTAACCACACTCAGATACTCCGACTGTTCTTGTGACTTCATTACATAAGTTAAGTATTCATACTGAGATGGTAAAGTTGAAGTTAGGTAATTGGCTCTTTCCCTAATTTCCATAAATGCAGCCTCGGCGTTGTGATTTCTGATATGTTCTAAAATGGGAAGACTGCTTTCAGGCATGTAATTTAGCCCCAGCAACATTACCGAATAAGAGTAAGACTCAAAGCCGTGGTATTTCGGGTTAATAGTCTTATTACTTGGCAGTCTATTTTTCCATAACCTTAATTTTTCCTGTAGTTCTTCTGGAACTTTGATATTGTTCTTAGTTGCTTTCCAGAATTCTGTGTCGGTGCGATCGCTAGCATAATAATGAAGTGTCAAAAATTCTCGCACACCATCTATGCAGTCAGCGACAACTTTGTTATAGCTGTGAATTAGTTCTTGATTGAAAGATTTGCTGGGAAAGTGGTTAACTAACTCTTCAATTCCATGTTGAATGAAAAAGATGCCAGTAGATTCTAGTGGTTCCACAAATCCACTGGAAAGCCCAATTGCTACACAGTTTTTCACCCATGAGTTTCTGTTACGTCCAATCCGCATCTGGATATGAGAGGCTTGACGATTATTAGCAGCGGCTCCCAAATGCTGGCGAAATTCCTGTTCTGCGTCCTCAGCAGAAATGAATGCACTTGAATAAACATACCCTGTACCATCTCTACCATACAAAGGTATATTCCAGACCCAACCAGAGGAAAGTGCAGTTGAGGTGGTGTAAGGGTTGATGCCATCTTTTTTGATATCAGTTGGTATCTGCATTGCGATCGCGCGATCGCACAATAGTGAATCTGAATAAGAAATGAATGGCTCACCAAGCGCTTTGTTGATCAAAAGACCACGGAAACCAGTACAGTCAATAAAAAGGTCGCCACTGAGAATGCCATGCTCTTTGGTTGTAAGACTATCTATGCTCCCATCCTCAGTTAACTTAATATCCACCACATCATCAACAATTTGCTTCACTCCCCTTTCCATTGCATAATCTTTCATGAATCTTGCGAGTAGATTCGCATCAAAATGATAGGCATAGGGGTACTGAATCTTTAACTTATCCAAGATATTTTTCTTGGCGATATGCTCTTGAGAAAATTCATTTTGAACTTTGTTATCAAAAACTTTACCATCTAAATATCTCGGCGATAGTTGATGGTCGCACAGCCAGGGAATTAGAAAGCAGGCATAATCAAATGCTTCTTGGTCTTTCTTCATTTTCAGCCACCATTCAGAGATATCAAAGCCGTCGATTACTTCATATCTCTGGAAAGGATGGTAGAAGTGTTGCTCTTTTGCATTCCAGTTGACAAACTTAATTGCCATTTTATATGTGGCATTACACTTTGGCATCCATTCATATTCTTGTAGTCCAAGAAAATCAAAGAATACTTTGATGGTACTAAAAGTTGCTTCTCCAACACCAATTTTTGTGATATTAGATGATTCCACCAGAGTGATTTTAATATTTTTATCTAGTGCTTTACTTAAATAAGCTGCCGTCATCCAACCGGCTGAACCACCACCAACAATTACAATATTTTGTATATTATTTAACATGCTTAAAATTCCTCTTTCAATATATAAGTCAATTTCAAAAAACTTGCTTAATAACTTATGCAGGTTTCAATTGCTGCTCAATTTTGTGAGTTTCAGCATATACCAAAAGCTCATTTGTAAATTGTGTAAAACCTGTAAATAAGTTCTCAACTAATTCAAAAGCTTCTTGTCGAGTTGCTTCTGATAGTTGAATATCTTGTAAAAATTGCTCTATTCCAGATGTACCCGTGATGTGACCAGTTTCAACATTCAGATGAAAATCTGCAAAATATCGGCATGGTTTTTGAGTAATTGCTTTAATTTCTTTGCCAATCTCTGCCGCTGTTGAAAACATTATATTACCCGTCGCTTCGAGAACCTCAATAACTATGATTTTCTGAAGAGGAGTAGCATTTGAAGTATATTGATATAGCTGATAATTTAGCCAGCGAGCATTCTTAGTTTCTTCACTCCAAAGGAATTTTAATGCATCACTAAATTTTAATGATTTATCAAGTTCTAGGTTTTTCAAATCTTCCAAAAACCACAACCAATGATGGTCATCTTCATAAGTATGTTTGTTAATTAATGTCTGAATTGGATCGTTTGTTGGTTCTACTCGCAAAAAATACTTATTAAGTTCTCCAAAATTCATAATAAAATGAGCAGCAGATGGTGCCCAAGCTAACCTTTGTATAGGGTTTATACTTTTGTTTTGCATAAAATGAAATAAGGGTAGTTGAGCATATTCTTGTTTTTTTTGTTCAATTAATGCTAGTAATTGTTGCATTTTTAATCATACCGATTTTTAATGTTTAAGATGAAAGTAAAATTAAATTTTCTGCTTTGTTTTAGTCAGGATAATCTACCCCAGTTTTGGTTGTTAAATCCCCAAACTTTTTTTGATAGTCATTAGAACAAAACCCACTATTTGAATAACAAATAATATCAAATTTGTTATATGGTAATACAGGTTAGTTAAGGGTTGGTAGATAATTAGTCTTTTAAGAGGTGATAAGTCGCGTCTCTACATCAGGGTTTTATGCTTATCTGAACTGTATTTTGTTATATCGTATTAAGGCTAGCGCTAAATTGTAACCAGCTAATTTACTGTTATTTGTTTTTATTTTAACTTCAATATCTCTATGTAATAAACGCAGCTTTTACTTAAGTAGACTGGTTAAGAAATGGTCTTACCTGAGCGTTTCCTTTACCCAGAAAAACCAAATCAGTCAGTTAAGCGTTCTACCCTAGCTAAGATTTGAAAGCAGACTCGTATATACTTGGAAAGGCTTTTAGATTTGTTATAGCTAAATATAGTATCAATAATTACTTCCAATACTCTACTGCTACTGTAGACTCAGTAGTACGCCCAAATTTTTCTGGTGCATATTGCAAATGTACTTAATTATTTAAACAAAATGTATTAAAAATTACAAATTAAGCTAAGTAATGGAGGCTATAAACTCCTGGTTCTAAGTGGTCGGCGTAGGCGATAATGCGATCGCCTTCTCTTCTCTGAGTACCGATAGTGCGTAGGCGTAGCCCGTTGTAGACATAGCTGTTGTTTCCAAACCTCATTGACTATCAATCACTGTCTGTGGATGCACAATGACAATACCTGCTGTGCTGGTGAAATCATCTGTATTGAAAGTCAGCAAATGCGTTACTCCATGTGTCAATATCACAGCAATTAATCGCGCATCGTGGACACGCTTACCCATAACTTTATAAGTGGTGACGTAACTCAACCAATAGGTGAATATCTGCGGATTGTCTTCAAGTAACGTAAATTGATCAAGAATTTGTTCCACCTCTGTGTGTGTCTGTTCGGCATTCCATCCCAAACCATTGACAGCAATTGGGCGAGTCGCAACTGCCCAAAACTCTATCAGCACTTGAGGAGTAATGACACACTCCTCGCCTTGTGCTAAAAGTCTAGCAATTGCTTCCAACGCCAGCACATAGCTTGATGAAGCAGGATCGCAAGCACGCAATAGAATGTTGGTATCCAGCAAGTAATGAATAGTCAATCGTAGATATTCTCCCGGCGCAAAGCCTCATCAGGCAAGCCTGGACTGTTAGCTGAATGACTTGCAGCCCACCTCCTCCACTTTGCTGCTTTCTCTTCTGGAGACAATATGCGTGAACGTTCAGGACGCAAAATCAGTACATCTCCCTGAAATTCTAAGCTGTAGAGTGTCCCAGGTTGTAGTTTTCCCAGCACCTCAGATGGTAAATACAAATCGCCATGTTCGTTGACTTTGAGAATATGTGTCACTGCCTCGATCTCCCATAGGCTTTGAACATTTATAGATTCCCTTTCTTACATCTTAAGTTGTCACGACTTATCCTCAACCACCAATGTAGACTCAGCAGTACGCCCAAATTCTTCTGGCGCATATTGCAAGTGAACTTGGGCACCAGGCCAAGAAAATGTACCAGGAGTAACAGAACGGACTAAGTAATGTAGGCTATAAACTCCTGGTTCCAGGTGGTCGGCGTAGGCGATAATGCGATCGCCTTTACAATAAAGGCAGATATATGGTGATGCTACCAGTATTTAGATACCTAGAGATAATGATAACTGAATCCCAGCAGCAAGTCTTTTTTGCTTGGCTTCAGCTTTTAATCTTTTGTCTGCTTTGTAAATATTCTCTATAACTGGTATAAGTTCAGCTTTATGCTTAGGCATATATAAATCCAACGCTTTACAAACAGCTTCCACGGGATGGACATCGTGATAACGAATTTGGTTAGCTGCTAATTTACTCATAGCTGAATAATCCATTAAAGGACGTGTATCGTAATAGTCTCTGATAGCAGCATTTTGAGAAAGATTATTCTGTTTTTTAATTTCTCTAGACTTTAGTCCTTGGAGACATTTATTTAACGCATCATTGGTATCCGCAAAAATCATTCTAGAAGTACTATGTTTTTCCTGCCACAGTTGTACAGCCGATATAAGCTCTGGATGGTTTTCAATTTTTAATATTTGTCTAACAGTAAATCGCTCTTTATGTACAGCAAATTCTTGCTCAAAATCATTAGGTATGGAAGAGCCAGAATTAGCCTTCCAACCAGTCTTCTGGTGAATAAAAACCCGCATTCCAAGATGTTGAATTAGCTTTAATGCATGTTGTGCCTTAATATTACCTCCTGGTTGTCTTGGTTTTGACCACTTTGCATAATACTCAACCACCGCAGCACAAAATCTATCTTCTACAATGTCTCGCCCCTGTCCATCTGAATACTCTGTAAGAGTTAACATCATGCCAGCGAAAGGTTTCAAACATGGAGATAGATTATTATTGTTAGGGTCAGATGCTCTGACTTTTCTAATCAATTTACTTACACCAGTTTGACCTTTACCTACAAACCTAGCTAATCCACCATGAGACATTCCTGATTGTCCCGTGCTTTTTACTGTGAAGTATTCAGCACCATCTTCATCCACACCACGTAATAAGTCTTTGGAAAAATTATGCTCATTACCAGACTTTTTCAATAGTTGTCCCACAAAACACTCCTTTGGATGAAATATAATTAAGGGTTTACTGAAAGATGTTTGCTGTTGAGTTGCGAAATTGACTTGGTAGGCGTATCAATTGATAGGGGTAACTCTGCACTTGCTTCAGGTGATTTTATCTCTACTAGAAAATGCTCCGAGTCATCAAGTTTTGCTAGTCTTCCTTCCTTTACACCCCGATTTAACTCTGCAAGCAGAGAGTTTCTAGCTCTAGCTAACTCGTCAGGTGAACAAGTTTCAAAAATTATCTCGGTCAATTGATTAATATGTAATCCGCTTGGATAATTAACTAAAATCTGTCTTGCAATTGTGACATATCCTCTAGTTCTTTTGTACTGAGGACGTTTCATATCTTTTGGAAGACGAAAGTCTTGTACAGATTGACTTTTGGTTGAATGAACCTCACTGATTGAAACATCGACACAAGATAAACCTTTGATGTACTGCTGGTAATCTTTAGCATTCAATTCCTCGCCATGAGTAGCCATTAAGCTATCAATAGTTGACTGGATTTTCTTGGCTAAAGCCTCCATGATAGATGCCTCGATTTGAGCCTTTGCAGCAATTTCTCTGAGTCTTACAGCATCTTCCTCAGTCTGGGCAAGTTTATTTTTTAACAATGAGAGAAGCAAATTGTTGTCCATAATGACAACTATTATACATATTCTTGAGTTTCTTGCAAAATTCCAAGAAATTATTTTATCAAATTTATCAGGAACTGAGATTAAGCTATGATAAGCTTTAAAACTCAATATTTATATCTTGCAAGAATCCACAAGAAAAAAGCGATCGCTTCTCTCAGTAGCGGTAGTGCCATCGTTCTTGTTACAAAAGCTCATATAGTCAATCATAGATATTCTCACGGCGCAAAGCTTCATCAGACAAGTCTAGACTGTTAGCTGAATGACTAAGTATCACTGTAGATTCAGCAACAGGTTTATTCCAACCAGTCTTGTGGTGAATAAAAACCCGTATTCCAAGATATTGAATTAGCCTTAAAGCCTCTTGCGCCTTAATATTACCTCCTGGTTGTCTTGGCTTTGACCACTTAGCATAATACTCAACGACCGCAGCACAAAATGCATCTTCTACAATAACTCGCCCTTGTGTATCTGAATACTCTGCAAAGGTCAACCTCATGCCTGCAAAAGGTTTAAGGCATGGAGGTAGGTTATTAACTGTCGGATTGGATAGTCTGACTTTAGCAATTAATCTACTTATAGCTGCTGGAGTTGTATCCACAAATCTAGCTAGTCCAGACTGAGACATTCCTGATTGTCCAGTAGTTTTGATAGTAAAGTATTCAGTACCATCTTCATCAATACTACGCAATAATTCTTTGGCTAAGTTTGACTGTTAATCTACCGTCAGATTCCTCAACTTTTCTTCATCAAAAGTAAGCCCATGACGTTCTAAATATGGGCGCAAATTTATTTTAATGAATAAATCTTTTAGTTCTTGGGCAATTTCTTGGGGTGGATTTCCTGATAATGCGGTCGCAATTAAACGTTCTGCTGCTTGAAATTCACCACAGTCTATTGCAAGAGTTGCAGCACTACGATGCAATACTGAACGAGTCGGTTCGGCATCTAGTTGATTGGCAATCAGTGCAGCAGCTTGAGATTCTTTTTCAAAAGCTTGTCGAGAAACTTGACTAGCTTGCTTTAAGTCTCCTCTGAGTTTAGCAGTAAAAGCTGCTTCGGCTAAATCCATCGCTTGTTTATGCAACTCCTGAATCTGACTCATTTTTCCACAATAAAAGATATGGGTCTGCTAAATTCAACAATAATAACGTAGGCAGGAAATTCGCCATCGGAAGGATTAGTTTGCTCGATTTTTTGTTTGACTCTAGCTCTAATCCTGTTATCATCTGCTTTACGTATACCTGAAACTTCCAGTCTTACTTGATTTTGAAATGGAAGTTTACCTGCTTCATTTTCGCTACCTAACCAATAATCAAATCCAGTGCCTTTACGCGATCGCTCAATCACTGTAAACTCAGTCAATTGTCTGATAAGCATAAAGGCAATACCATAGGCTGCTTGTTCTGTGGTGAACTCTTCATCATTCCAGCAGCGGAGCATTTGCTGTGTAACGGCTTGCCAATATAGTCTGAAGGTGGTAGTAAAGTCCCCATTAACTGTGAGTTCTACACCCTGTAAATGACCTCGATCCTCCAAACACACCGCACAAGCTTCTGCTAAAGCTGCTCCAAAAGATGGAGTTATAGCGGGTAGTCCTTCTCCTAACTTAGTTAATACTAATTCTTGGGGTTTATCCAAGCTAAACAGACTGAATTTTACCGTGATTTGTTTGATTGTACTTTAATTGCAGTTGCAGAAATGCAATAAAGTACAATTATTATTTCCCATCTTCCAATATTAATGTAGACTCAGCAGTACGCCCAAATTCTTCTGGCGCATATTGCAAGTGAACTTGGGCACCAGGCCAAGAAAATGTACCAGGAGTAACAGAACGGACTAAGTAATGTAGGCTATAAACTCCTGGTTCCAGGTGGTCGGCGTAGGCGATAATGCGATCGCGGTACACATTCTTAAAACCAAGTTCCCAGCTATCGGCTTTTGCTTGTAATGCAGCAGTAGTAGTTTGAAAACTTGCATCCACCGCCTCAAAACCTGATGGTAGCGGATCTTTTATCACCAAATGATCTACAGGATGATCGGCGATAATTTCTAAACCAATATCAAACACCTGTCCAGAGGCTAAAGTCAAGGGTTTATCAAAAGCGTAAAGACCTGTTTTTTGCAAAACTTTTTCTTCATTTACTTGACTAATCTCTCGTGTTATGCGTAGTCCGTTAAACCTGCCTGCTTGATTACCTTGCAAGCGATAATTATAAGCAACCAGATAGTGCAAAGTGCCATTACCTGATTTTTGCAGCGTTAAATCATTACGCCCACGAGGTAATTTATTCATCGGCACATTTAGCTGTAAGCTAGGATTTTGGTAGCCATTAAACCGATTTTCGCCTAATTTATTACCAGCTAATTGCACTGTGGCAATAAAATTAGGTGGTGTGGATTGCAGTTGACTATAATCTACCAAAGCTGTTAAAGCTTGGGCATTATTATAGTTAGTTTGCCATGTACCATCGCGTCGTAATGCCAGAAGACTTTGGAATAACTTATCTATAACTTCGGGTTTACTTTGTTTGGCAATAAATAAGCGTAAAGCTTGCGCTTGTGTCGTAGTAGCTGAACTTATCCACCCCCAACTAGTTGGTAAACTTACGACTGCTGTGCGGCCAGTTTCATAGATATTCTGTTGCAGTTTATTCACTAGTTGTTGAGATTCATCTTGCCATTCTGGAAATTGAGATAAGTATCGCGTTAGTTTAATTTGAGTTGCGACATCAAAGTTATTGCGCTGTTCATAAATATCTGCAAGGAAAGTATTGCGTTTATCTCCCAATTCTGCTAAAGCGATTAAAGCATTAAGTTGCAGTTGCCTTTTACAGAGTAGTTGTTTACAAAAGTCGTATTCTCCAGGGTTTGCTAAAACTTTTTGTAAATAAGTTTTCAGACGAGATACCATTGCAGAATCGACGAAATTAGGAAATACCTGACTGGCTTTAGCCAAAGATTCTCCTGTATAGGAAGAAACCCAAGGGTCGGATTTTTCTTGTCCAGGGAAAGTAGCAAAACCACCATCGGCTATTTGGAGTTTTTGTAATTTTTCAATTGCTTGATTAGCTTGTTGGCTAGGATTAAATTCTCCAAAGTTCTGGTCATATTTCTTGGCAAGAGTTTGCAGATTTGCCGCAATTATTAACTGACTCGCCGCCGGTTCTGTAAACGGCAAATCATCATCTTCTAAAACTTGTTTTGCTGGTGCTTTAATTTCTGGTATCAAAGTACTCGCTAACTGAATATCTAAACCTCCTGCATCAGGGAAGGTGTTTTTATCAACATTCAGGGGAATCTTCACCTGTTTTTCAGTGACACCAGATTCAACGACTTGTTCTGTAATTTCAATTGGCTTAATTTCCAAAGGTACTTCAAAAGCATCTGCGGCTGTACCATTTAACTGAGTGGTAAAGCGAACTTTACCAACTCCCACCCTATCCGCCAGCATGGGAAAGCGATAAGCATGAGTTGCAGATTCAGTTTTGGTTTGCAAAGAAGTTGCTATGGGGTTTTTATCAGCGAACTTTACATTACCGCTAAGTTCGCCATTAATTGAGAGATTTCCTGTATTTCCAGTGTTGTTAGTTACGGATAAACCGGCGAGGATGCGATCGCCTGGACGGGCAAACTGTGGCAAGATGGCATTAGTGAGCAGTGGCTTGGTGCTGATAAACGTCGCGTCCCCATTCCCGAAACGCAGATTTCCATCGGTAGCGACAGCCATCACTCGCCATGTAGTTAAGTCATCCGGGAGTTTAAAGGTTATCTGTGCATTCCCATTTGCATCGGTAAGGATAGAACCGTTGTAGTAAGCTAAGGCTTGAAAATCGGTGCGAGTGCGAGTATTGGCTGCACCAGTTGAGAAACCACCGCCATAACCCCAACCTTTGGGTTTAGCTACATCTTGTGCTTGTAATATAACATTTGGGCGATTATCGCTAAAGCGGGTAGATATTGGCTGTTCTGCGTAAACTGTATCTACCAAATTGGGCGGACGATAACCAGAAAGTTGTAACACCGCTTCATTTACCACCATGACTGTAAACTGTCCTTTGGTGGGGTTTCCTTGATTGTCCTTTAATTCTAACTGTACTGTTTCCTCTGCACCAGGTTCTAATGATGCTTGCGCTGGTTTCACTTGCAGTTTTAAATACTTATCCTCCAAGTTAACTTTAAAAGGTGTAAAACCAATCTTCACCAAGTTTTATAAACTTCCCGCTTCCACTTGATTTATGGGTTTACCTTGTCTTACTAAGACAGCTTCAATGGCTGCGTTTGGTAACATTTCTGGAGTGACTTGAAACTGAATTTGTGGTGCGCCTCCCTGAACTTTGGTAATTTGCTGATAAAGGGGTTTATCTTTAATCACAGCAAAGTACAATTCTGCATCTGGATAGGGAGATTGAATTAGGGCAGTAGCAGTTTCACCAGGTTTGAATTCTTTTTTATCTAATTTAACTTCTAAAACATCTTCTTCTCTAGAACCCCAAAATACTGGATTTTCTCCAGTTGCCCAAATTTGTAAATCTGTAGCACTTAATTCACCTTTAGCATCGCTAAAATTAACTCTAATTTCGATATGAAGCGGATTCCGGTGCTGTCAAATTTACCGATTGCGGATTACTCGCAGATGTAATTTCTGCTTGTCCTACTGTTTTATATTCAACTTGATTTTTTGGTGTTCGGCTACCTTCCACCAACTGCGTGACGCTGCTGTATTTAATCTGTTGTAATTCCAGCTGCACCCGTTGACCTGTAATTGGTTTTCCTCTAGGGTCAGTAACAATCACTTCAATGGGAAAAGGCTTACCAGCATCAGCGATGAAATTACTTTTTAAGCCGATGAGGCGATTACTCGGTAAGGCTGTAAATGTTTTGGAATTAGCTACAGACAGATTAGAAACATCTGCAACTTGCACATCCACTTGGTAAGTCATCGGATATGGTAAATCATTTGCCACATTTACAGTTTGATTACTTTTACCATTAGCATCTAGTTGGACATTAGTTTGCAATACATCACTAGATATAGTAGGCGTTTCCTCTGGCCATAACCATTGCCTACCAAAAGTAAATCCCTCCCAACCTTTAGGAACGAAATCAGCCTGCTGACGAGTAATAAAATATTTTGCTTCTCCACCTTCCACAGGCGCACCAAACAAATAATTGCTTGTAGCATTAATATTTACTTTCTCGTCAATGTATGCAAATTCTTTATCTAAGTTGAGTTCGACTTTAAAATTGGGTGGCTTAAACTCAGCTACCCGAAATTCTCCAGAAATTTCTTGCCCATTTTTACTTTTCGCCTGGATTGTATAGTAGCCTAAGCGCTGAGTAGTTTTGATTGGTAATTCCAGAGAAAAACTGCCAAATTCATTTGTGGTTTGCGTACCTATGCTGGTTTTTTGCCCATCGGGATTTACCAAAGTTAATTGGTAAGCAGCATTTTTATCTTGCTGAATTACACCATTTTGTAAATAATCTGCAAAACCAGTTAACCAAGCTTTTTCACCTGGTTGATATAACTGTCTATCCGAGAAAATTACCCCACGTGATTCTGGCTTATTATCTTGCCAACCTGCATCAATGCCATATCCATAAACACCGCTATACTCTTCAGTTCTAGCGAAGGCCCAATCTTGATTTTCACGGGCAATTACTAATAGTTGTGGTGATTTACTAGAGCTTTCATTCCCAGAATAACATTGCTGTAATCCTTCACGAACAATTCTAAAAATTCCATTTTCATCTGTTTTACCTCTTGCACAAGGTACTGGTTCGGGGCGAGATTTTGCTTGTAATTTTGATTGATAAATTTCGATAGCGCCATTTTTAACTGGTGAACCATCTGTAAGATGATTGACGCGAATTAACCCTGACTCAGGAAACCACTGAGTAAATACGCCCAAATTTGTCAATTCAACCATGCCATAAGTCGTAGGTTCGCGCCACAGTTCCTTACCATTCTCTTGATATTTATTAGTGCGGGCTTGGACTCCATAAGCTAACATCCCCGTAGCAGCATTGATTTTTTCCCGCAGAGGAACAGCAATATCAACTGATTGATTTTTCTTACCCGATACCTTAAAGCTTTGCCATTCAGAAGGTTGTGGTAATAAATCACTGCTATTATTAAAATAAACTAAATCTGTAGGTTTAACTACTCGATAAGCTGCTTTATATTTAGATTCTGGTAGATTTCCTGTACTAATATTTAACTGTAAATCTTTACTTGTAGGAAAAATATTCAAATCTGATGGTACCCAGATATCTCCAGCTAAATCTCCAGTATCATATTTAAGTGCGACGGGTTTACCCAAAGTTTGCCCAAATTTATCTTTGAGATTTCCACTGATAGTAATTGTATAAGTCTTGGCAGGTTCTAGTGCATAAGGATTGATACCGACTATTTTATCTTCATCATTTATTTGGATAATTCTCGAAATTTCTTTTGGTGCTGGATTAATGGTAATATTTTCTTTAGCTGAATCTGGCAATAAAACATTATTAAATTCTAGCTGTGGACTACCTTTTATAAATCTTCCAAAAGTTCCTCCTGCATCTGGTTGTCCGTAAAAGTTAATTTTCTGAAATGCCAAAGGCGAATAAGTTGCTAACTTCGTTGCAAATTCTTTCTCTGTAGATAGATTACCATAAGCAGGACGTATTCCTGGAGAAAATACTAGGCGATAACTAGTCGCTTTTTCAAGATTTTGCTGTGGGATGAGGTTATAAATCCAATTGCGTGCTGAAGGGTCAAATTTTTCTAAAGGGTCTTCTTCATTTTTTAATGATTTTTCTTCCTTGTTTAACTCAACTTTAAAACCTATACCTTTATTTTTACCTTCAGGAATTAACTGTAAATGTTCTTGTACAGAAGCTAAATCCAATTCGACATTAGAAGTAAACTGTAACTTTTGTTGTAAATCAATTGGTTCGATATCAGCCTTCTCGATGGGATTGATACCGGGTAAATTAGTTAATTTTATGGATTCAGTGTTGAAAGTCCAAGGTAAATCTTTGTCTAGTCGATGATTTTTTAAATCGGCTAAACCTGCTTTGAGAGTGACTTGAAATCGTGTCGCTATTGGTAATGCTTTCTCAGCTTGAAATCCCACCATACGCGGTGTTAAAAAGCGAAATTGACCGGGTAAAGGCGGCCAAAGGGCAAATTTTTGTAATATTTTTTGCTGTTCTGGACTATCAAGACTTTCAACTGGGATTAAAGCTTCTTTAAAACGGATGCGGATTTGGTTGAGGGGTTTTGCATCTCCAATGGGACTTATTTGTTCAATCCAGCCTGGTAATTTTGGTGGTGTGAGTGGGGATACTGTTGGAAGTTGTTCTTTACTTGAATTGATACCAAAAAAATTACACCCTGCCATCCCTAGTATAAATGTAAATATCAGAAGAAACTGTATTGTTCTTTTCCGGCTTGAAGAACGCCTAATTTTTTTTAAGGAACTGCCAATAATGCTAAGAACGCAATAGGTTATTTTATGCTGGAAACGCAGTAAAACTCTAACAATCATCTTTCTAGTAATTAAAAATAAAAAATTCACACACTATAGCAAATAAAAACTTGCATTACCTCATGAAGTCGAAAATGCCAACACTAATAAAGGACGCAGTATAACTAGTTATTTTTACACAAGCTTTGGATGTAACGTATGTTTATTTACATAGATAACTAATCTAGTGTTATTGTTCCAAAAATGACTACAATTCTTAACTATAAATAAGTATTTAAATTTTGCAAACATTAATTTACATCTGCTAAGTTAGTAAAAATTAATTATTAAGGATTTGAAATATTTACTGATGTAGATGTAATCGCTGCGTCAAGATTAAGGTAGGTTTTCTTAGACAGGGAATTCCCTGATGAAACTAATTTTACGATCGCTACTCAAACTTAAGCACACTAGTAAGATTATCCTGGCTGTGCTGCTAATCTGTCTGGTGGTACGCTTACTCCCTTATTTTGCGCCCATTCGGGCCGCAGATATTGCCCAAAATAAGTTGGCAATGCAATTTAGCGATCGCAATGGTTTACCATTAGGAACACTACTCACCCGCGATCAAGAGCATACATCAGTAGTACCACTCAATCAGGTTTCGCTCCATTTTACCCAGGCGATTTTAGCCGCCGAAGATGGCAGCTTTTACCATCATGGGGCGTTGGATGTGAAAGCTGTTATCCGCGCTAGCAAAGAAGCCATCCACGCCAAAAGAATTGTTTCCGGCGCTTCCACAATTACTATGCAGTTGGCGCGGATGTTAGATCCAGTGCCGCGCAGCTTCTCTGGTAAACTGAGTGAGATTTGGCTATCTTGGCGGTTAGCAGCAGGGATGAACAAAGATGAAATTCTTTCTGCATATATCAATCGGCTGCCAATGGGAGGGAATATATATGGTGTGGAAGCCGCCGCGCGGACTTATTTTTCCATCCCAGCTAATGAGTTGAATCTTGCTCAAGCTAGTTTATTGGCTGCTATTCCTAATAATCCCACATACTTTAATCCTTATGAGCATTGGGAACGGCTGAAGCAGCGACAAAAATACGTCCTTAATCGGATGGTACAGGAAAAGTATATTAGTGAGGCGATCGCAGCCCGAACACACACCGAAAAGGTTGTGTTTCAGTTCTCGCCAAGGGGGAATTATCGCTGCACCACACTTTTTATTTTGGTTAGCCAATCAGTTTGATAAGAAGCAAACAGAACAAAATTCGCCCATCCGCACGACTATAAATCGCCTTTTGCAGCAGTTTGTCGAAGCACAGGTACAACAAGTAATTTCTTCTCTAGCCTCTAACAATGTCCATGATGCAGCCGCGTTGGTGATTGATAACCACACTGGTGAAGTTTTGGCTTATGTCGGTTCACCTGATTACTTTAATGAAGCCAAACTGGGAGGCAATGATGGAGTGCAAGCACTACGTCAACCAGGTTCTACCCTTAAGCCTTTTGTCTATGAACTAGCTTTAGAAAAAGGTTTAATTCGTCCAAATACCATTTTGGCAGATGTACCCGCCCATTATGCAATTCCCGGCGCGAAACTTTACAGCCCCACAGATTACACCGAAAGATTTCTTGGCCCTGTGCGGGTGCGAATCGCTTTAGCAAATTCTTTAAATGTACCCGCAGTGCGCGTATTAGAAAAAGTCGGTGTGGAAACTTTCTTAGAACGACTGCATAAACTGGGATTTGAACACCTCAATCAAACTCCAGAACATTATGGTTTGGGTTTGACTCTAGGTAGTGGCGAAGTCAGCCTTTGGGAATTAGCCCGTGCATACTTAACCATAGCACGACAAGGAAATGCTACCCCTTTAGTAAGCACATTTTCCAATTCCCCAATCCAAAATCCCAAATATACAATCCAAAATTCGACGACAATATGGCAATTAATCACCAACATACTCAGTGATAGCTATGCTCGTGCAACAGCATTTGGTGTAGACTCGGTGTTAAATTTACCCTTTCCTTCAGCTGTTAAAACTGGCACTTCTTCCAATTTTCGAGATACTTGGACTGTTGGCTTCACTACAGATTACACCGTCGCTACTTGGGTAGGCAATTTCAACGGTGAACCGATGCGACAGGTTTCAGGTGTGACAGGCGCAGCACCCTTATGGAATCGAATTATGTTACATCTGCACGAACATCAAGAACCAGCAGGTTTTCCATCTCCAGAAGGTTTAGTACAATTACCTGTTTGTGCAGTTTCGGGGTTACGACCCACACCAGATTGTACCTCAGTCGTGCAGGAATATTTCTATCCAGAAGATAAAAGTAATTACGAACGTGACAATCAATTCAATTTGCCACCAGAGTATGATGAATGGTTAGCAAAACAACAGCAGTCAAATTTTACTTCTACCAATTTGAGAATTTTATCTCCGCATCATGGCGATTTATTTTTACTTTATCCTGGTGAAGAAGCGAAGCAAAAACTCGAATTTAAATTAGCAGGAAATAAATCTGCGCCTGTGGAGTGGTGGCTGAATGGTGAAAAGTTAAATACAAACTCAGCTAATTCTTTATTTTGGAATTTGCGTCCTGGTAACTGGACTTTGGAAGCGAGAAGTGGGGAAATGAGCGACAAAGTAAGCTTTCAGGTGGAGTTAGCTAATATTAAACCTACGCGTCGAGGATTTTCTATTAATACTACAACACCCAAGCAAAAAGTCTGAAACTTCCCCTTGTGAACTCCAAGCTTCACTTTTAAGGCAAACTTTCGCCACAGTGTACTAGTACAGCGCGGCGGAAATAAACAACCCCTGACGCTCGAAGACTCGCTAACGCTGCGCTAACGGGTGACGCTCGCAGGCTCGCTAACGCTGCGCTAACGGCAGTTCCTCATGGGGGGAACCCCCTCTGAGCGACTGCCTCACCATTTCAAATCAACGAAACGTTTACGCTGTATTTCTTTTGACTTTTGACTTTTGACTTTTGACTTCCGTCTTGCGGTACTAGTCCAATCGTAGACTCTCGTAGGTGAGTTCCGCGTTTGCCCAGTTGGTTTCTGCCAGAAATTCTCTAAATGTGGTCAGAAGTCCAGGAAATTCCTGTTCTCGTAAACACTGGACATCGGCTTGATAACCTTGTTTGCGATACCACTGAATCAAATCGAATAGTTCCTTTTGCAGCAGGAGTAAGAAAATCCAGGCGGGTGTTTCTTTATGGATAACTTTCATCCCCTGCGCTTGGGAAAATGCCTCTGCCATCTGAAGAGGAGTCAACATATCGCCAGCTAACTCAATTTCTTGACCGATGTACTTGGTGGGATGTTTAATTACGTAGGCAGCAACGCGGCCCATGTCCTTGGTTGTAATTAGATGAAGGGGCTTATCTGGCTGAATGGAAAATGGGAAACTACCTTTGAGGATAGAAGGGCGCGTGTACTTCTTCCAAAACTCCTCCATAAACAAGCAGGCTCGCAACATAGTAGTCGGTAAGCCAGCTGCTTTGAGAATTTTCTCTACTTGGTACTTTTGCTCAATGCGGGGGATTCCTGAATTCCTGTCTACCCCACCTGCGGAATTGTAGACAAAGTGTTTGATGTCAGCAAGTTTTGCAACTTGTGCAACTCGCTTTGCCCTCTCCACCTCTAGGGGGTCAATTTTAGGAGAGTCCGCAGAAGTAGCATGACAGTAAACAGCCGAAATGCCTGCAAAGGCTGCTATGAGAGAGGCTTCATCGTCGAGGTTGGCTTTTACCAGTTCAACTTTGGCATCGTTGAGCTTTGCAAGAGTTGGACGATTAAGATCAATTTCTCTAGTGATGACTCGCAGGTTGGTAACTCCCTGTTCGAGAAATCCCTTGACGACATTTCCACCTGTGCCGCCAGTAACTCCGATGAGTAAGACTTTATCGGTGTTTGACTCTGTGCGATCGGGGAAATTTGACATTCTCTGTTCTACCTGGAGTTCTTTATTTAAATTAAGTTTATCCAAAGACAGGAGAAGCAAACAATAATTCTACGCTACTTACAGTCGTTCTGGCTCAGTGGAAGATTTAAGAATAACTCTGACAGAAGCTAGATGCTGGATTTTTGCTTTTATATTATGTTTGTTTGCATTCATTATCTAAAAAGGATACATACAAACAGTGCTTGAGCAGCAACCTAATGTAGACAGTACAGCCTTATTTAAGCAGTTGTGGGGTTGGACAAATGAACTCCGCCAGAAAATAGACGCTCGTTTTGAATTAGATCCAGATCCGTCTACCAAGAACTTTCAAAACTACTCTGCCTTGATTGGAGAAGCCCACGGCTCGCTCAATACCTTCTCTGGTTCAGAAATTGATTGGCTAGTGCATTCATGGTTGCGCGAACCTAAATCAGGCTTTTGCAATATGCACCTAACTGTTTGGCTCAAGTCGCAAATTCGTGTTCCTCATTTGGCTGTTGTCTTTGCCACGGTTCCAGAACTGTTCTTTTTTATAGATTACGTCCCTCGGACTGATTTATTCACTGACCTAAATTATTTGGATCGTTACTACGAACCTGTGAACCAGACATATCTGGGGTTTCTTGAAGATTCACGTTTTCAGCAGTATATTAGCAAAACGCTGTATATCCGTCAGGTACAATCCCATACTAGTTTGTGTTACACCAGTCCAGTTACAGAAGAGACACTAGCTCGTGTTCACACGGTAGCGCATGAGATGATAGATCGTTGGCTAGGTTGGGTAGATGAAGCTGAACCAGTAGCAGAATCCGAGCGTGCTGCTTTATCTGAGCGTGACTTATTTGTGCGCCGTACTGTTGCTGAACGCGACCCAGACAACCAAATTGCTGTGCGGTTATTTGGAGCAGAAATGACAGATAAATTAGTCCGATCGCTCTGGGGTGGCGTAGGCGTTAGCCCGCCGTAGGCATCGCATTCTATAGAATTTGGTGAGGGAATTTTGGACAATAACACCGATAATCTCAACACATACCGTGCCTTAGCGCTGCAAGTTACCTGTCATGCAGTCAACCAAACAAGCCATCGCCACGAAGCGCGATCGCTCATGCAAAACTCCATCAACCGCCTAGCACAACAAATTGCTGCCAGTATCGCTTTCATCGGCTTCGATTGTCGTTTAATTGTACTGCCAGAATATTTCCTGACTGGTTTCCCGATGGGAGATTCTCTCTTAGGATGGGCAGAAAAAGCTTGTATAGAAATGGCTGGTGCTGAGTATGAGGCACTTGGTAAAATTGCCCAAAAGCATAAAATCTTTTTGGCTGGTAACGCCTACGAAGTTGACCCCAACTTTCCCGGATTGTACTTCCAAACCTGCTTTATTCTTGACCCTTCTGGCTCAATTGTTTTGCGATATCGGCGGCTGAATTCCTTATTTGCTCCTACACCCCATGATGTTTGGGATAAATATCTTGACTGCTATGGTTTAGAGGGAGTTTTCCCCGTAGTCAAAACGGAGATCGGTAATTTGGCGGCTTTAGCATCAGAAGAAATTTTGTATCCAGAAGTGGCGCGGTGTTTGGCGATGCGAGGAGCAGAGATTTTTGTCCATTCCACCTCGGAAGTATATAACAAAAACCTCACGCCCAAAGATGCGGCAAAAATCACTCGCGCCGTCGAAAATATGGCTTATGTAGTTTCAGCTAATACCGCAGGCATCGCTAATATTGCTATCCCCATTGCTTCGGCTGATGGTGGCTCTAAAATCATTGACCATCGCGGAATCGTTTTAGCAGAAACAGGTGCAGGTGAGAGTATGGCAGCATTTGCAGAGATTGATTTAGGAGCATTACGCCGCGATCGCCGCCGACCAGGGTTAAATAATTTACTTTCACGCCAACGATTTGAACTATACGCCGAAAGTTATCGCCAATCACACTTTTACCCAGCTAATACTATGCTGGAGGGAGAAGTAGACCGCAAACACTTCCTGCAAACGCAGCAAGCCACCATTGAGCGGTTAGCCAAACTGGGAATTATTTGAATTGGAGCATTGGGCATGGGGAAATAAACAAGAAATAATCAATAACTCTTTACTAATGACAAATGACCAATACTTCGGCTTCTCTACGAGACGCTACGCGAACGCTCAGTACAAGTGACCAATGACTAATCCAATAGAAGTCCGCAATCCTCGAACTGGCAAATTTGACTACGTAGTTATCCCGCCGCCTCCCAGGCTGCTGGCACAGCAATGTAAGCGCACCCGCAGGGCGCAAGTTAGCTGGCAGCAACTGGGTTTAGAGGGGAGAATTGAAGCCTTACAGCAGTGGAAGCAAGCGATATTATCAGGGCGCGATCGCTTGACAGAGGCTTTGGTAAATGATACAGGAAGATTATCGACCTCAGTATTGGAAATAGACTCCTTCCTCTCTAGCATTGATCGCTGGTGTAAGTTAGCGCCGGAATTGTTACAAGACTCTGCCAAAAATACAGCCATTCCATTTATCGCTTTGCAACAAACATCCGTTCCTTATCCCCTAGTTGGGGTAATTAGCCCGTGGAATTTTCCACTGTTACTGTCGACCATTGATACCATTCCGGCATTACTGGCGGGTTGTGCTGTCATTGTTAAACCCAGTGAAATTGCTCCCCGCTTCGTAGCACCACTGAAAACAGCAATCAGCGCCGTTCCTGAATTGCGCGACGTATTAACTTTTGTCGAAGGAGCAGGCGAAACTGGATCTGCTTTGATTGAAAATGTAGATTTGGTGTGCTTTACAGGCAGTGTAGCAACGGGGCGAAAAGTAGCAGAAGCGGCTGCTAAACGGTTTATTCCGGCTTTTTTGGAATTAGGAGGAAAAGACCCTGCGATCGTTTTAGAATCAGCCAATTTAGAATTAGCAACCTCAGCAATATTGTGGGGTTCCGTCGTCAATACCGGACAGTCATGCCTCTCCATTGAGCGAATTTATGTTGCTGAATCGATATTTGAAAAGTTTTACCATCAATTAGTAGCCAAAGCACATCGCCTTGAGCTAGCCTATCCCACAGTTGAAAGTGGAGAAATTGGCCCGATCATTGCCGAAAGACAAGCAGCCGTTATTAGCGATCATCTTCTAGATGCAGTTGAAAAAGGAGCAGTAATTCACTGCGGCGGTGTAATTGAAGACTTAGGTGGGGGTTGGTGGTGTCGTCCAACAGTGCTTACCCAAGTTAATCATTCCATGAAAGTGATGACCGAAGAGACGTTCGGCCCGATTATGCCAGTCATGCCTTTTTCCACAGTAGAGGAAGCAGTGTCTTTAGCGAATGACTCAATTTATGGATTAAGCGCTGCTGTCTTTGCCTTGGAGGCCGAAGCCTTAGAAGTTTCCCAGCAGATAGATGCAGGTGCTATTAGTATCAACGATGCTGCACTTACCGCCCTCATGCACGAGGGAGAGAAAAACGCCTTCAAATTCTCCGGTATGGGAGGGTCACGCATGGGTGCAGCCGCGCTGAAACGGTTCATGCGAAAAAAAGCTATTTTGATTAAAACTAACGCTACTAATGACCCTTGGTGGTTTGAGAATGGGGAGTGACCAATGCCATCATCACTATGCAACTCATTACCGTAACCAATGGCGTAGCTTGCCGCCGTTCGCAAAGCGTCTCCAAGAGTTGGCATCGCATTCTCATTCTGTTCAAAATATTTGACCAGAGGCGATCGCCTCTGCCACAGTTTCGTCCACGAGAACCAAAGCACCTGGAAGAATTTTGATAGTTTTGGTTCAGAACACAAGTCTTTTCGTTGAGAACACGAGTCCATTCGTTCAGAACACAAGTCTATTTTCAACAATTTGTTGTCTAGTATTAAGAAAACCTATAGGTCGGTTTCTACAATAGCGTTACACTCTATAACGGACTAAGCCTTTATGTAGATCCTGTAGCGCCTGATGAACCTAGCCGATATCCTCAAAGACTCAAACTACAAACTGTCTCAGTTTACTGCGGCGGAAATTGAGCAGTTAGAGCAGAGCATTACTCTGAAAACAACCAAAAGTGACGAAGTGCCTTATATCATTTGTTTAGTGCGTCAGAAGGCAATTAAGCTTACGCCAGAGGAAGCAATTCGGCAGCTATATTTACAGGTTTTAAATGAACGCCTACACTATCCTTTCAGTCGGATTCAAGTCGAGTATGGGGTGAACTTTGGGCGGGAGGTGAAACGGGCAGACATTGTGGTGATGGACAAAGATCGTCCAAACACAGTCTACATGATTGTAGAGCTAAAGAAGCCAAAGCTAAAAGATGGGAAAGATCAGCTTCGCTCTTACTGCAATGCCACGGGTGCGCCGATCGCCATTTGTCCAAATTGCGATCAAATCTCTTACTACCAGCGCAAAGATCCCAATTATTTTGAAGATATCCCTGGTTTGCCCAATGCTAATCAAACCCTGGCAGATATTCTTCAGATCAAATTCACGCTGGAAGACTTGATCGCTAATGACAAGTTGATAAAGGAGAATAAATCTCTCAAAACCCTGATCGAAGAAATGGAAGACAAGGTGCTGGCGAATGCTGGGGTAGATGTGTTTGAGGAACTGTTTAAGCTGATTTTTACGAAGCTCTATGATGAGTGGTATTCTGGGCAGGGCAACCGCCGTAAAACCCGTTCTCTAGAGTTTCGCAATACGGGACAGACAGAAGCGGCACTCAAAACCAAGATTCAGGATTTGTTTGATGGGGCAAAGAAAAAGTGGGAAGGGGTGTTTAGTGAAGATGCTAAAATTAGCCTTACGCCTTCGCACTTGTCGGTCTGTGTGTCATCCTTGGAGAATGTGAAGCTGTTTAACTCCAATCTGGATGTAATCGATGAAGCCTTTGAGTATTTGATTAACCAGAGCAGCAAGGGTGAGAAAGGACAGTTTTTTACGCCCCGCTATGTGATTGATATGTGCGTAAAAATGCTCAATCCACAAGAAGATGAGTACATGATCGATACGGCGGCGGGATCATCTGGGTTTCCGGTGCATACGATTTTTCATGTATGGCGGCAGATTTTGGTGGATGAGGGGTTGCAGGCGAGTCATTTGTTTTCGCTAGAAGACAAACCGCCCCGTTGCAAGGAATATGTGGAAGAGAAGGTATTTGCCATCGACTTTGATGAGAAGGCGGTGCGGGTGGCGCGGACACTGAACCTAATTGCGGGGGATGGGCAGACAAATATATTGCACTTGAACACGCTGGACTATGAACTGTGGAATGAAGTGACGGAACAAGAAGAATGGGATAACGTTTATAATGCTGGGTTCAAACGGCTGAAACGGTTGCGACCAAAAGGCAGTAAAGATTTTCGAGAGTTTCAGTTTGATGTGTTGATGGCGAATCCGCCTTTTGCCGGAGATATCAAGGAACCGCGCATGATTGCCCGCTATGATTTGGCAAAGAAGCCGGATGGTAAGTGGCAAAACAAGGTAGGGCGCGATATTTTATTTATTGAGCGCAATTTGGACTTTTTGAAACCGGGGGGTAGAATGGCGATCGTGCTGCCCCAAGGACGGTTTAACAATTCATCGGATAAGAATATTCGAGATTTCATTGCGGAACGCTGCCGGATTTTGGCAGTGGTGGGGCTGCATGGCAATACGTTTAAGCCGCACACAGGTACAAAGACTTCGGTGCTGTTTGTGCAGAAGTGGAATGACGACCCGAAGGCGGGCGCACTCTGCCCTCGCCGGGATGACTACAACATCTTTTTTGCGACGATGCGGAAATCGGGGAAGGATAATTCTAGGGAGAAGATGTGGCGCAAAATTTCATCGTCTACTTCACCGCCTGATGATGAACTGAGCGAATTGATGCCGCCTTCGCCGATGCAGCGAGTGGTGGGGGTGGAGGGCGATTTTTTACAAGATGTTCACGGTCATTTAGTGGTAGATCATGACTTGTATAACCACGAAGGACTGACGGAAGACGGCATTGCGGAAGCGTTTATTGAGTTTGCCAAAAAGGAGAAGCTCAGTTTTTTTGAATCTAGCCCATCTGTTACGCCGTTTGATGCTGTGAGGTATCAGCAGTTAATGGATGGGCTGGAAGCAGCAGCAGTCAACTTCCACCGTGTATGCTACGAAAATGAAGAATTCCGCATAGATTCAGAGTATTACCATCCATTACATCTAGTTTATGAGTCATTAGTTACAGCTAAGGAGCATGACAGGCTAGGAAAGTTATGCAATTTAATCGCTGGGCCTTTCGGCTCAACTGTTACAACAGATAACTATGTTGAAGACGAAGAATTCCGGTATATCAGAGGTAAAGATGTTCAAGATTTCTTCCTGGATGATAGCGATCCAGTTTATGTAGAAAGAAATTTATTTGACTCACTATCACGGGAGCATCCCAGTTTTTTGCAAAGAGGGGGAAAATCAGTCAGGATAAGTAAGAC
>NZ_JABXKF010000081.1 GCF_017115165.1 Nostoc sp. LPT
ATCCATTCGCAGAATCGATCCCATACGTTGGCGCTTTCGCGACGTTGTAAGGTTGCTGTCATGGTTTTATAAGTGCGTTTGGTTGTTTATGAATCAGGCGGTTTTGTTTTTGCCTGTAAATGTACTTTACAATGCTTTACAATTTTTAATCAAGTTTTATTACTTCAGTAAACCTGATAGAAGTTATTAGTTTTACTTATTTAAAGGCAAGCAACGAGGTCAGGATACGCCGAAGCTCTTTTTTGTATGACATCACAACATACATAATAGACCTCTTGCACGAATGTAAAACTTGCCCACCCTGCGGGATCTTGCTACATCCCCCAATCCCTTCTCCCAAAGTTGGGAGAAGGGGAGCCAATTTCAAAGTCCCTCTCCCTAGTTTGGGAGAGGGCTTTTGATTCATGCAAGAAGTCTAATAGATAGTTGTAGAAATTCTTATATTTTGGTTTTATTGCTTACTGACGTGGGAATAATAGCTTTATAGATTCCGCTATTCCAAAAAAAATTAACCCTCGGCTTACCACTGGAGGCTTTTTTTGTTTGGCAAAATGGCATATCTCTAAATTAGACGGTTGCTATGGTATTTGAGTAGGATACATTCCATGCGAAAAGTACTGACTTGCATTACCCCTGGCTAGCTACCAGGGGTTTTTATTGGAACTTTACTCTAGTAATTGTGGAACTCTAAAAAATTTTTCGCTTCCTGAAATCTTGCAAGGTGTAGATAAGCCACACTGTACGGTTTTAGGAAAGTACAACTCATATTCCTCGCAATATCTTCAACAAACGCAGCAAAATTTGTGTCTTGCGCGTTTGTATTGCTTTGATCCTCCATTGGTCAAAATCTGCGAGACCCTACACGTAGCTTGCTTCTCCGGAGGAGTACGGTAAGCTTCTCTACGAGACGACAAGTGCGATCAATCGCAACGCTTCGACAAAATTCAAGATCAGTGCGGGATTTTGCAGTTATTGGACAATGAAGCATTTTATCCAGAAAGAACTGCAACTTGGACTAGAGCACTCAGGGTATCGAGTAGCGTCAGCAAAAAATGCCACAGAGGCAATAAATGTAATTTGAACGGTGCTAATTGCTTGATTAGCCTAAAGGCTGACATATCATACTCAGTCAAAAATGTCTAAATATGTAAACAATATGTTATATTAATTTATATAAAGTAACAAGTAGGCAATACAGCCCTGTACACCACTGATGACAGAGGTGCGCTCAATGCCTACGCAACTAGAAAAACCGACTCACCTATCTGATTGTTCTAGGTCTGAAGAGCGCCGTTGTTATTTTTTCCAAGAAGCGTTGCTATGCCGCTGATGATACTGACTTGGTTAACTGCCTTTGCCGTTAGCTAGGTGTTAAATATAGCAAGGCGTTCAGCTTCAGACCTAGATTTGAAGATAGTGCCCTGCAAGGTCAATTTGACAGTTTTTACCCTAAGTGGATTAAAAGAGGCAGTAATGAATCAGCCAATCAAATTATCTTTAGAACAAGAATTTAGCATTCGTTCCTTTAGCGATCAAGTGCAGCAGATGTCCCGTGAACAAGCTCAAGAGTTCTTGATCTTGCACTATAAGCAGATGATGATTCGGGAAACGATGTTTAAAGAAATCCTCAAACACAAGTGGAAACTAGATATGGATTTCGCCTCATCGTAAAACCGGGAAGCAATCCTTACTTTGCACAACGCCAGTAAGTTATTACAGTCACAAAACTTGGATTATTAACTATGTCAGCTAACACAAACATTAACCCCCCGATGCTTGATAATCGCAATGCCTGGCGTTGGGGATTTACACCCCAGGCTGAACTTTGGAACGGTCGTTTGGCGATGATTGGCTTTTTGTGCGCCGCCCTAATTGAACTATTTTCTGGTCAAGGCTTCCTCCACTTTTGGGGTCTTCTGTAGGTCAGCAGTTGCTCTAGTGCTGGTTAGGTTTTGTAAATGTATTTATATTACTGCTAGTGGTCACGGTGTCACCACTTGATACATTTTGAGTGATATCCGTTCCTCAGCTCCCTCTGAAAAATCACCAGTCAACTAGGCGATCGCTGCCCTCGACATATCTACCTTGCCTTTATCTGTTGGTTTATATCATAAAGCTAGCTATTTGACAAGATTGTTGTTATACTTATTTACATGAACACTAATTTAGACTTCAAATCTCCTGAGCTATTTGGTTCTGTTGTTTTCAGACCTGATTTTAATAGCTTTAAGACTATCAATGCTTCCCAAGCTTGGTCTTTATTCTTTACAGGTGGTAGAGAAGACAACAAACTAGATTCTAACCCTCGAATAGGTCTTTTGTTTACTAGTATTTTGCTAGGTCTTAGTGTTTCTGGGTTCGCCAGCGCACTGATTAGCCGGACAATATTTCCTGCTTAAGTGTTTGGCTAGTAGCTAATACGAAGTATAACTCTGAACCACCAACTTCTTGGTGGTTCAAATTTTTAGTGTGTCTTCACTAATATCTGAGTAACCCAATAGTTTCGGCTAACCTACAAATCTTTTAAAGTCTGACTAGCCTTGAAGGATATCAGGACAAATATTCATCTAAAATTTGGCAATTTAATCTAGGAGAATTAATATTGGACTTCAACACTTTGACGGTATTTTCAAGCACTTACTGCATTGGTATTTGTGCCTTTCTAATCCCAGTCAACCTAATTGCTACCTCGTTAACAATAGGTTTGACATTATTGTGTCGTCCAGCTATTGAAATTTGGCGAAGTGCTGCAATTGCCAGTACCTTTGCTTTATTAATGATACTGCACGTATTTGCTTGGTTCATGATTGGAGTTGTCATGGCTCCTACATACATTTTATTGGGACTAGGAAGCATCTGTCTGTTCGCAAATTTAGGAGCAATTCTCCTATACAAACGCTTTGCAAACGCATATGTAGCGATTCAACTTGAATTTTCCTAAGTACACGGAGAAGTAAGCCTTTATAGAGCAAACGCTTGTATTTTTCTTGGTAAGCTTACCCAAATGAGTATCTATCTTGGTATAAAGGTGGTACCAACTTTCAGGAGTGCGATCGCAATTAGAGTGATGATTAAATTGATTGCTGGCAAGTTCTATTTAGTTGAGGGTAGAGTATGCCGTTTTGCTGGCATTGCTCAAAATAAGTATTTTGGTACGATACACAATTTTATTGATGAGTTTGATTACTGCTGGTGAATTGTCTCCTCAGCAGTGCCCTATATTAAATTCTGGGTTAGAATAACCTGTTACCAAGTTTATGAAGTGCGATGGCGTACTCGCCCGCTTTATAGCGATCGCAAGGGGTGATCGCCAAAAATCTGATTAAAGATAGCGCTTTTGAGTAGCACATCAAACCCTTATAACTTCATGAAGAGTGCTGAGTTAAAAGTGCTGAGTGCTGAGTCGAAAGACCGCCCACAAGGAGCGGGGCTTTTACCAAGTACATCAGTAATGAGTACTTTTCTTTACTCAATAACCAGTACTCAGCACTCAGCACTGAGTATGGAAAAACTTTAATTGCCACAGTGGCAATTTTGTCTGCGCCTGGGGATTCTACTAAGATATTGCAGCATTCTTAATAACTCTAAGGTTGACAACTTGGGATGAGTAGTGATTCTAGAATTTCCTGCTTTTCCGAATTAATAAGGGATAGCGATTTTAATTTAACTAGGGAAGTGTCAATATAGGCTTATATCGAAGTGAAAAAATCAAGTGCAACGAATTAACGATGACAGAAGCTAAAAACGTAATCGGTGCAAACCTAGAAGCCTGCTGCACTTCTCCCATGACTGGGTTTTACCGCGACGGTTTTTGTCGCACAGGTGGTCAGGATTTTGGGGCGCATGTCGTATGTGCCCAAGTGACATCAGAATTCCTGGAGTTCACTAAATCGCAGGGGAACGACCTGAGCACACCTGTTCCTGATTCTAATTTTCCTGGACTGAAGCCTGGCGATCGCTGGTGTTTGTGTGCTTCTCGCTGGCAAGAAGCTCTAGAAGCTGGCGTTGCTCCACCTGTAATACTTTCAGCAACCCATGCTAGAGCTTTGGAAGTGGTTTCTCTAGACGAACTCAAAAAACATGCTCTAACTTTGTCTTGATTGGGCATTGGGCATAAGAGGCAGAGGTGTGGGGGAACAGAGGAGAAAACTACTGTAATTTCTCCTCTGCTCCCCTGCCCCTTTGCTTTACCTACTCCCCACTCTCCATTCCAAATCAACTCACTGGAACTTCAATAGGCAGTTCTAATACATTGACAACCGCAGAAATCAACTTATTGGGGTCAATTGGCTTAGATAAATGCTGCTGAAACCCTGCTCTTAGAGCTTCCAAGCGGTCTTCCTCTCGCGTGTATGCTGTTAAAGCGATCGCGGGGATGCATCCGCCTTTTTCTGGTTCTAAAGATCGCAGTTTCCTAATTAATGTATAACCATCTTGCTCTGACATACCGATGTCGCTAACCAGGATATCTGGTTTTGCTTGTTCAAGTACTACTAGGGCTTCATCAACTGATCCTACCGCAGTGGCAAAAGCTCCATACTCCTCAAACATAAAACTGAGAAAGTTACGGGTATCTGTTTCATCATCTACAACTAAAACTCTTAATCCAGCAAGGGGGGTAGATGCTACAGAGGAGGAAATTTTTCCTGTTGCTTCTCTATTTCCCCTATTGTCTTGTAAGAGTGGTAGTCTTACAGTAAAGGTTGCTCCTTGTCCAGTGCCTAAACTTTGGGCAAAAATTGTCCCCTTGTGTAGTTCTACTAGATGACGGACGATCGCTAATCCTAGTCCTAATCCATTGTGCGATCGCGTTGTGGTACTGTCTGCTTGCCGAAAACGCTCAAATACTTTGGGTAAAAACTCGGAACTGATACCAATGCCTGTATCGATAACTTTAATTTGGGCGTACTGAGATTTTGAATTTTGAGATTTTGCGGAAAGTTTAAGACTCGGCTCCCGACCATCAGAATTTTCCAAGACGGATTTTAGATTATTGCTTTCTTCAGTGTTTGAAGAGTCTAAATTTTCACTAAGAGATTCAAATCCAAATTCGTTCGACTGGGTTGTACTGAGGCTTGTGGAAGTACCGCTCACACCTAAATCTGAAATCGGTAATCCAAAATGCTTTGACAGCCTGACTTCTACCCTACCACCTTTAGGGGTAAACTTTATTGCATTAGTTAGTAGGTTCCAGACAATTTGCTGTAAACGGGCTGGATCGCCATAGACTGACCCTATCGAAGTATCTAGCACAGTATTTAATTGAATATCTTTTGGCTCTGCTAGGGGACGCACTGCCTCTAAAGCTGCCTCCATCACCGAGATTAGATTCACTGCCGATACGTTTAACCGCAACTGACCACGGATAATCCGGGATACGTCCAAGATATCCTCAATTAGTTGCATCTGAGATATAGCGTTGCGTTCGATCGCCTCCAAGGCGCGGGAAGTGGCTTTTTCGTCAAGTTTCTTGGTGCGGAGGATTTTTGACCAGCCGAGCATTGAGGTTAGAGGCGTGCGGAGTTCGTGGGAGAGAACAGCTAGAAACTCATCTTTCATCCGATTCGCAGCTTCTGCTTCCTGTCTTGCCGTTTGTTCGCGAATCACTTGAGCGTGGACTTCTTCTGCTTGCTTGCGTTCGGTAATATCTTCAAGAGTGCCTACATAACCCAACAAGTCTCCTTGACTGGAAAGCATCGGTGATGAGCGAACTTGAACCCAACGAATGTTACCGTGAGCAGCTTGAAAGCGAAATTCTTCTGAGTATTCCCGACCTTCATTAATGTAAGCAGACCAACTAGCGATCGCTCGTTCTTTGTCTTCTAGATGAACAGATTCCAGCCATCTCTTTTCTAAACTCTCTGACGCTTTCAAGCCACAAATTGCCTGATAGCGGGGATTAGTATATTTACAGTCACCTTCGGTATCAGTTTCAAAAATGCCAACGGGTGAGCAGGTACTTAGCGATCGGAATCGTTCTTCACTTTGCCTGAGTTCGGTATTCACAGCCACCAGTTGCGCTGTTTGTTGCTTGACGGCTTCTGTTTTCTTAAATAGTTCTACAAATACTGTGACTTTAGAAGTCAAGATATTGGGGTCTAGTGGTTTGAGCAAATAATCAACTGCACCCAAGGCATAACCTTTAAACAGCATTTGGTCGCTGGTGCTAAAGGCGGTGAGAAAGATAATTGGAGTGTGACGCGATCGCCCCCGATTGCGAATTAAGGTAGCAGTTTCAAAACCGTCCATTCCTGGCATTTGCACATCCAGCAAAATCACAGCAAAGTCTTGATGCAGCAGACACCTCAAAGCTTCTTCCCCGGAAGTAGCTCTCACGAGATTCTCCCCTAGTTTTTCTAGGATTGCCTCTAGTGCCAGCAAATTTTCTAGTTTATCATCTACTAGGAGGATGTTGACTTTGGGTTCCATCTGCATCGGTTTATTTCTGTGATAATTGACAAAGCTTGACCATCTGGGAAGCAATGTTTGAGAGTGTCAAAATCCAGTCTACTGTAATAGCAGAAATTGCTGCCTCTGGCATAATGTCGCTCTCCGCTGTGGCAGGTTCTTGTACAATGGTAATTCCTCCCCGCGCTTTTATTTTTTTAAGACCTTGCACACCATCTTGGTTTGCTCCTGTCAATATTACACCAATAACTTCTTCTGTGTAGACATCGGCTGCCGACTCAAACAGCACATCAATAGATGGTCTAGCATAGGAAACAGGCTGATCAGTCGAAAGAGCAAAGTGACCTGGTTCAACCAGTAAGTGGTAATCTGCTGGGGCTATGTAGATATGTCCCGGTAGTAGTTCGTCCTTATCTTCCACTTCTCGAATTTTCAACAAAGTGGATTCTTGTAATAAATCCTGGAGTGTGTTGCTAGAGTCTTTATGACGGTGTTGCACGATCGCGATCGGCACAGGGAAGTCTGCTGGTAAATTTCCCAGGACGATTTTCAATGCTGATAATCCGCCTAAAGAAGTACCAATTACCACAATTTTAAACGACACTTGTTTCGCCCTCACACCTGCAAAATGGGGGTTACGTAAATAGCAAAGGCTATTTCATCCTGAATTAGTCAGTGTTTTCTTGCTTCTTTGCTCTTACCAGTAACCCATGTTTAGGTGCAAAAATCATTGCTATGACAAACAACAAGGTTTGCAACACAACTATGCAACCCCCTGTTGCACCATCGATATGATAGCTGATGTAAGTCCCCATAACACTAGAAAATACTCCCGATGCCATTGCAATTAGTATCATGTGGTCAAAACGGTCTGTTAACAAATAAGCCGTTGCTCCCGGAGTAACTAACATAGCGACAACCAGAATAATTCCCACTGTCTGAAGTCCGGCGACTGCAGTTAACGAGAGTAATGATAGTAAAATATAGTGCAGCGCTCCTGTATTCAAGCCAATGGAACGTGCATGAGTGGGGTCAAAACAAAATAATAGTAGGTCTTTACGTAAAACAGCTATTGTTACTAAAGTAATAACGCTAATAATAACCGTTTGGATAATGTCTTCATTAGAAATACCCAAGACATTCCCAAACAAAATGTGCGTCAAGTCTACGCTACTTGGAGTTTTGGAAACTAGTACCAAACCCAGAGCGAAAAATCCTGTAAATACAAGTCCAATGACAGTATCTTCTTTAATTCTCGTCTTCGCTTTGATATAACCGATCGCAATAACTGAACCTACTCCGAAAACAAAAGCGCCCACAGCAAAAGGGATATTTAAAACATAAGCAATTACTACCCCAGGCATTACCGCATGGGAAACAGCATCTCCCATCAATGCCCAACCTTTTAGGGTCATAAAACAAGATAAAACAGAACAGACCACCCCAACTAAGGCACTTACACAAATTGCCTTCACCATGAATTCATGCTGTAAAGGTGTGGTTAACCAATCTAGGAATGCGAGAGTATTCATATTTTTAACAATATTAATTAGTAATTAATCAGATTCGCTTTTATTTCCACGGATTATCTGACTTTTGCTGAAAGATAAATCTCCAAGAGAACCACCAAAAGTCCGAGAGAGATTCTCTTCTGTGAAGACTTCAGATGTATTTCCATAAGCTAAAATAGTACGATTGATAAGTACTACTTGGTCGCAGAAAGTGGTAATAGACGCTAAATCATGGGTAGAAATCAAAATTGTATGACCTTCTTCTCGCAATTCCAGCAATAAGTCAATCATCGCTTTTTCTGTTTTGATATCTACCCCAGTGAAAGGTTCATCTAATAGTAAAACTGTTCCCTGTTGTGCTAAAGCACGGGCGAGAAAGGCGCGTTTTTTCTGTCCACCAGAGAGTTCTCCTATTTGGCGATCGCGCATTGACCACATTTGCACCCTTTCCAAACTTTCCTTCACCACTCTTTGATCTTTCGCCGATGGGATTCGTAATATATTCATGTATCCGTAGCGCCCCATCATCACCACATCATGGACACTTACTGGAAAATTCCAGTCCACTTCTTCTGACTGTGGTACATAGGCGACCAAGCTTTTTTTCTGTACAGTTTTTATCGGTAAGCCATTAATCAAAACCTGTCCTGTAACTGGCTTCAAAAAACCCATAATCGCCTTAAATAGGGTTGATTTACCACTACCATTCATCCCCAGTAAACCACTAATTGAACCTGCTTGGATTTGCAAAAAAGCACCATGTAAAGCAACTTTGCCGTGGTAAGCAACTGTCAGATTTTCGACATCAATACTAATAGATTTCACTAAAAATCACCTCTAAGATTAATCATTACTTTGTAGTGAGCGACTCCAGCATTTTTTGCGAATACGTAACGTTTTCTAGAGAACAAAACAGGACTAAAGTCCTTACTACAAGCTAATTTTAAATAATTAAATTTATTCTTACATACTTGCTCACTTTTCCTCTAATCCCTGAGTTAGAGTATTAATATTAAGTTCTAGCAACTTGAGATAAGTTGGTGCTGGCCCGTTTGCTGGAGACAGGGAATCAACGTAAAACACTCCACCAAACCTTGCTCCTGATTCTCTAGCTACCTGACGTTGCGCTCCATCGTTTACTGTACTTTCACAGAAAACTACAGGTATTTTATTTTTTTTAACTATATCAATGACTTTTTCTAGCTGTTTGGGAGTAGCTTGCTGTTCAGAATTGACTGCCCAGAGATAAGCTTCTTTCAAGCCATAATCGCGGGTGACGTATGAGAACGCGCCTTCACAGCTTACCATGTAGCGCTTGTCTGCTGGAACTACCGACACGCTTTTTCGCAGTTTCTCATCAACTTCTTTAATTTTTTGGCTGTATGCTTTGGCATTGGTATTATAAGTCTCTGCATTCGCTGAATCTAAATTAACTAATGCCTTGCGAATATTCTCTACGTAAATCAAGGCATTTTGTGGTGACATCCAAGCATGGGGATTAGGTTTCCCTTTGTAGGCATCCTCCGTAATTTCTACAGGTTTAATTCCCTCACTTAAGGTAACGTGAGGTACATTAGGGACGCTGTTATACAATTTCTGTGCCCAACGCTCTAAATTTAGACCATTATTCAAAATTAGGTCTGCTTTTTGCGCTCTCACCAAATCGCTAGGAGTTGGTTCGTAACCATGAATTTCCGCCCCTGGTTTGGTGAGAGATTCAACAATCGCCTTGTCTCCCGCCACATTTTGCGCCATATCTGCGATGACTGTAAAGGTGGTAAGAACCACTTTTTTAACTTTTTTATCTAGATTGGTGGTAGTTGTGGCTGGGTTTGGACTTAACTGTGGTTGAGAATTAGAGGCTGACGGGCTACACCCAGCCAAACATAGCCCCAATAGCAGCCCAGACGCTACAACCAATTTTTGTCCGTATAACGGTAGTTGCATCTGAAAATTATTGATATTAAATCTCATTATAGCAATTTCATAATCTTCTCACTTTTGTCTCACTTTAGCAGAAGTAAGATAAAAATGAAAGAATTATGAAAATAATATCAGAGGAAAAAAGCGAAGCTGTTGCAATTAACTGTATTTCTAGATTCTGACTTAACCTGGATTCGCCTTGATTCCTTCCTTTTCTCATTTTACGGTACTTTTTAAGTGGTTCAAATATTTTTGTTGTTTGCATAACAAAATAATATTTTATTATTGTGAAATATCTTACAGACAAATCTTATGTTTGAAATTGTTTATATTTAAAATAATGCAAAAATAAATACATTGTAAAAATATTTTTTTGTTAGCTAACTAACTTTTAAAAGTTTAATATTTATTGTTTTGACAATTCATAAAAATTTACTTAAGCTAAAAGATAGATTAAGCAAATCAATAAACGACAGCGATTTGATTTAGCTACATCAAGAATTGCTGTTGCAGACTATTGTCATAAGGAAATGAATCAAAACCAAAATTATTCTATGTAGGCAATTTAACCAAATTTGGCTACAAAAAGCTAAGACATGATTAAGCGTATTGAACCGCGCAGATATTGAACAGATTTCGGTCAATTATGGATGGATACTTGTGGTGATGTTAGTGAGTGTCCATCAATTATTGAAGCTTGACTAGCGATTTTAGATTTTTGATTAGGTCTTCTAGTTTATATCTCCTCTGGGACGGAATAAATCTAAAAGATGCTCGCTAAGACTGCGCGATCGCCAATCCAAAATCCAAAATTGATTGACCAAAGTGCGGTAGATATGTCCAGGAGAAGACGATGATTGAGTATTTGACATCCTTGAACGACCACAATTTGCCCTATCCAGATACGGTTCATCCCATCGTTGTCCACTTCGTAATTGCGATGGTGTTGTTTTCCTTCTTCTGCGATGTAATTGGCTATTTTACTGGGAAATCCGGTCTTTTTGAGGTGAGTTGGTGGAATATGTTAGTTGCCACGATCGCCATCTTCGTTGCGATTATTTTTGGTCAGTTTGAAGCGGGATTAGCACAGCCTTACAGCCTAGCGAAATCGGTGCTGAATTTACATACGCTAATTGGTTGGTCGCTTTCAGGAATTATCACAGCGATTACAGCTTGGCGCTACGTAATTCGTGCCCGTAACCCGCAAAAAGTACCGATTTATTATTTGGGAGCCGGACTAGTTTTAACCCTGATAGTTGGCTTGCAGGTATATCTCGGAGATGAGCTTGTTTGGGTATATGGATTGCATACCGTGCCAGTTGTGGAAGCAGTAAAGGATGGTTTGTTGCGATGAACTCAGAATTGATTGACCAATTGAGCGGCTCTTTAGGCGCAAACGGATTACCTTACACAATTCCCATTCATCCCAACTTAGTCCATCTGACAATAGGTTTGTTCATCATTGGTATGACCTTTGATATCGTTGGTGTTCTGTTCCCGTTTGAAAAATGGGTTTTCAAATTTTTGGCAATTACTGTGGAACGTAACAACTTGTTTGATGTTGGCTGGTACAACATTTTAGCTTGCAGCATTATTACATTTTTCACTGTCGGGGCAGGCTTTTACGAAATGCTATTGGCAACACCACCAGCTGATATGAAGAGTGCCTGGGGATTGCAGGCAATGGAAACTATGCTCTGGCATAGTATGGGTGGTGTGTTCTTATTAGCGCTGATTGTTGGTATGACCATCTGGAGAGGATGGCAGCGCTTCGTTTGGGGCAAACAAGAATATAAACAGACAGATAGAGAAGTGCAATGGATCTATCTGTTTGCAGGCATAGCAATCATGTTCATTATGTACATCCACGGCACACTAGGAGCGCAACTAGCCACCGAATTTGGCGTACACAATACAGCAGATAGTTTGCTGCGATTAGGTCAAGACCTCAATACAACACTCAAATGAGTCATTAGTCAATTGTCCTTTGTCCTTTGTCCTTTATTTAAAGTTACTAACCAATGACCAATGACCAATGACTAATGACCAATCACCATGACCAATGACTAATGTGACCATGAAAATCCAGAAGATTTTAAATATTTTGACGCTGCTTACAGGCGCGATCGCAGTGACTGTTACTAGTCTCTGGATCGGGAAGCAGGTTTACTCCTGGCTTCCCCCCCAAGCAGCAGCCGAATCCCTACTAATTGATGATTTGATTAGCTTCTTAGTAACCCTCGGTGCCTTCATCTTCTTGGGAGTAACAAGTACTTTGATGTATTCTGTAATCTTCCATCGGGCAGTCAAAGATGACTTTACTGACGGTCCCCCAATTGATGGTAATGTGGCAGTGGAAGTCGTCTGGACAGCGATCCCAATTCTCTTGGTATTTTGGATTGCAGGCTACAGCTACCAAGTTTATGAACAAATGGGAATTCAAGGCCCATCAGAACTAGTTCATCTGCATAATCCGCTGGCAATGGAATCAGCTTATACAGCACCAGCTAACGCCTTAGCAGAACCCGTTGAGAAAATCGACGTACTAGCTAAACAGTGGGCGTGGGTTTTTCACTATCCCGAAAGAGATATTACCAGTACCGAATTGCATTTACCGAGCGATCGCCGGGTACGTTTAGCGCTGCGATCGCAAGACGTTCTCCACGGCTTCTATATTCCTGCGTTCCGCCTCAAGCAGGATATTATTCCTAACCATGCGATCGACTTTGAATTTACTCCCATCCGTCCCGGCAAATACCGATTGACCGATTCTCAATATAGCGGTACATACTTTGCGACGATGCAGGCGAATGTAGTCGTCGAATCTCCTGAAGATTATCAGCAGTGGCTAGCACAAGCTGCAATCCAAAAGCCATCCCTAGCAAATAATCAAGCAGCTTCTGAGTATTCCCAAACATCCAATCAATCAGTCCAAACTGGTTGGGTCACAGTTCCACCTGCTGCACCTCCTCTAGTCAATTCACCTGGTTGAAAGGAAAGTAACCATGACTAATGTTCCTATTGAAGGTATCCTTCTCCCTGATGAGAAGCCTAACCATGAATCTTCGAGTAACTGGAAAGAATACTTCAGCTTTAGTACCGACCATAAAGTTATTGGTATCCAGTATCTCGTTACCTCATTTTTCTTCTTTCTCGTCGGCGGTATCTTTGCAATGGTGATGCGGGGAGAACTGCTAACACCCGAATCAGATTTAGTCGATCGCACCGTCTATAACGGTATGTTCACCATGCACGGCACCGTGATGCTGTTCTTGTGGACATTTCCCTCACTGGTTGGTTTTGCTAATTATTTAGTGCCCCTGATGATTGGAGCGCGAGATATGGCATTTCCCCGCCTCAACGCCGTCGCCTTTTGGATGGTACCAGTAGTTGGGATTTTGATGATGGGTAGCTTCTTTGTTCCTGGTGGCCCTGCCCAAGCGGGTTGGTGGTCTTACCCGCCAGTTAGTCTCCAGAATCCCACAGGTAACTTAATTAATGGTCAAGTTATCTGGCTCTTAGCGGTGGCAATATCCGGCGTATCTTCAATTATGGGCGCAGTGAACTTTGTCACCACAATTGTCAAGATGCGGGCCCCTGGAATGGGCTTCTTTCGGATGCCCTTGTTTGTCTGGGGAGTGTTTAGCGCCCAGATTATCCAACTATTCGGATTACCTGCACTGACAGCTGGTGCAGTAATGCTGTTACTCGACCTCACAGTTGGCACCGCCTTTTTTGACCCCGCCAAGGGTGGGAATCCAGTTATGTTCCAGCATTACTTCTGGTTTTACTCTCACCCCGCCGTTTACGTGATTATTTTGCCTGTCTTTGCGATTTTCTCAGAAATCTTCCCAGTTTATTCACGTAAACCTCTATTTGGTTACAAAGTAGTTGCTATTTCATCCATCTTGATTGCAGGAGTGAGCGGCATTGTTTGGGTACACCACATGTACGTCAGTGGTACATCAGGATGGATGCGGTTGATTTTCATGCTGACAACGATGTTTGTATCTGTCCCCACAGGAATTAAAGTATTTGCCTGGGTAGCAACTATTTGGGGCGGTAAACTGCGGCTAAATACCCCCATGCTATTTGCCTTGGGCGGATTAGTCATGTTTGTTTTCGCTGGTATCACAGGCATCATGCTTTCCTCCGTGCCGGTTGATGTCCACGTTAACAATACCTACTTTGTGGTGGGACACTTCCACTACGTCCTCTACGGCACCGTGACGATGGGCTTATTTGCTGCCATCTATCACTGGTTCCCCAAAATGACTGGGCGGATGTACTCCGAAAGCTGGGGTAAAATCCACTTCTGGTTAGCCTTCATCGGCACCAACCTCAACTTTTTGCCCATGCACCCATTAGGATTGCAAGGGATGTTACGCCGAGTCGCTTCCTACGCCCCAGAGTATCAATTCTGGAATATCATCGCTAGCCTCAGCGGATTTCTCTTAGGAATGTCCACCTTGCCCTTCATATTCAACATGGTGATTTCTTGGATGCAAGGCGAGAAAGCACCCGCTAACCCTTGGCGAGCAATCGGACTAGAGTGGCTAGTTTCTTCACCCCCCCCAGTAGAAAACTTTGAAGAAACTCCCATCATCATCTCCGAACCCTACGGCTACGGCAAATCAGAACCCTTAACATCCAACCTCCCAGAATAAACGCAAACTATCGGGAAGACGCAAAAACCCTCCGCGTACCTCTGCGCTTCCCTCCGCGACGGCAGTCGCTCATGGAAACCCCCATCGCCCTTGGCGTCTCCCCTTAGGAGAAGACCGCGCTGCCTCTCCTTTGCTTTTCAAACTCCCCCTCAAAAACCAAAATGGACAGCTATATCAATTCCCATGAATTGCCCCATACAAGCGCAGAACACAGCCACGACGAAGAAGGCAACAAAATGTTTGGCTTCATCGTCTTTCTCCTGTCAGAAAGCGTCATCTTCTTAAGTTTTTTCGCCGGATATGCCATCTACAAAACAACAACCCCTAACTGGCTACCAGTTGGTGTTTCTGGACTAGAAATAAAAGAACCAGCAATCAACACAGTAATTCTCGTTGCTAGTAGCTTTGTAATTTACTTAGCAGAACGCGCCCTTCAACGCCATGACTTAGTGAAATTTCGCCTATTTCTCTTGGCAACAATGGCAATGGGAACTTACTTTTTAGTTGGCCAAGCGATTGAATGGAACGGCCTCGCCTTTGGTTTCACCTCTGGGGTATTTGGTAGTACATTCTATCTGCTTACAGGCTTCCACGGTTTGCACGTTTTCACAGGTATTTTGTTGCAGTTGATAATTTTGGTACGTTCTTTCCTACCTGGCAATTATGACACAGGTCACTACGGCGTAAATGCAACCTCATTGTTTTGGCACTTCGTCGATGTTATCTGGATTATTTTGTTTGTTCTGATCTATGTTTGGCAGTAAAGATTGATGGGAAGGAAAACCCAGATAATTTCTCTGGGTTGGTGTATGTGGCATTGTTAATTGCTTTTATGCCCCATACACCATTTACTGTAATAACTATATTTGGGTCTTAGTTCAACCTTTCAAATTCAACCTTTCCTCAAACTTTGACCCATCTTGATGAAATAAAAATTTTTCACTACTGTGATAGCTTCTTCGCCATTGTTCGAGCTTATCTATAGATATTGATTTAGATGTGACATTCACACCATTTCCTCGCCAAGCAACTTCTGCATCTGTTGTGAAAACCCCGCACTCTAATTGATCTAGCCTCATATTCCAATATTCGCTAAATCGACCTTTTAAAGTAATAACTTGCTCAAATACCTTGTTTCTATGCTTATTTCTTCTTTTTCGTTCTGTTGCTCCAGTTGCTTCTGTATCAATAAACTTAGTTTCAATTAAAAACAGACTACCTTTAAAAGTCAGGAAGACAAAATCACACTTCCCTAAATCTGTGTAATCTGAAATTGGAGACTTTTCAAATAACAGCAATTCAGCGCACGAGGGAAACAATTCTTTAATATTCAGAAATAAATAAGCTTGCAATAGAAGTTCCTTATCATAAGGAAATAATATTACTCCTTCAAAAAATTTTTGAATGTCCTCGTGAGTTTGGGGTTGAATTTTTTTACAGTATGAAACAAATCTATGTAGCTCGTTGACGATCATCAAGTTTTAACTCCTTCCCCCGGTCGCAGCCTTAAGGGTATTAGCATAAAAAGATACCACTACCTCAAGGAAATTCTCATCCGCGTAAGTAACTAAAAAAACGATTAAAATCCTGAATACCTAAGGCAATTTACTGATGACAGTTCAATAAAACTAATTCTTAAGCTGCTTTTCAGTATTAGTGGATTTTTTACTGCTGGCGTCAGCTACCAGTCAGGGATTTTATGTGAGCAGGAAAACTAGCGTTTTGCAAAGCTTGAACAGTTATTCGAGAATCTTGTACACAAAATTGCCAACCCAAGCGAACAAGTTTACGAGAAGTTACAGTTTGGATAATTCCAATCACTGGCATTTTTGCCTTTTCTTTGTCTACTGAATGGTCTTGTAAAATTGTTTTCAAGCGATGTAAATCTTCCATATTACCTGCTTGCTGGGGATTTAATTCCACCATTACCATTTGTACTGTTTCCACTGGTTCTGCATCTTCAAGAATAAATTGAGTTTGCTCGTCACGTCGATCTACTTTTCCCCAAATAATCAATCTCGTATCAACTTGGAGTATGGAACTAATACGTTCATAAGTTTTCGGAAAAACTACAGCTTCTGATTGTGTAGTTAGGTCTTCTATTTGTAATATTGCCATCTGATCGCCTTTTTTAGTCACCACTTTTTTGACGTTATTCAACATTACAACTGCACAAAGCCTTGTATCTTCTCTTTGTTCTCCCAGCTGCGAAAGGTTAATTGGTGTCAAAAGTGGTGCTATTTGCCGTAAGGATTTCAGGGGATGATCTGATACATAAAAGCCTAGTAATTCTTTCTCCATTTGCAACTTTTTCTGTGGAGGTATATCCGTCACAGGTTTAGATTTGGGAGCAGTTTCAAAGGCATTATTTGCTCTTTTATTTTGAGTCCAAGAAAAGCCGTCGCCCAATAAATCAAATAGATTCCCTTGACCACTAGCTCTATCTTTCGCGCGAGATTGTGCCCAATCATACACTAATTCAGAGTCGTTAATTAACTGTTGGCGGTTGGGTTCAATTTTGTCAAAGGCTCCACAATAAATCAGCGACTCTAGAGTGCGGCGGTTAACTGCACGCAAATCCACGCGATCGCAAAAATCAGCGAGTGTTTTAAACTCTTTAAACTCTCCTGCCTCATTTCTCGCTTCCAAAATAGAAGCGATCGCATTTTGTCCCACGTTACGCACCGCCGAAAATCCAAACAGAATCTTGCCTGCCGTTGGCGTAAAATCAACACCAGAACGATTAATATCTGGCGGATCTATGGAAATCCCCATATTTGTACAGTTAGTAATGTATCTCTGTACCTTATCGGTATCACCACTGTTAGCCGTTAACAGCGCCGCCATATATTCCAATGGGTAATTAGCTTTTAAATATGCTGTTTGATAAGTTACATAACCATAGGCTGTAGAATGGGATTTATTGAAACAATTAGCAGCTATTAAGCTATTTTTAATTGCAAAATTATGGTCACGCTCAACCCCAATGTCATAAACATTTTGTTTGCCTAAATATTTACGTGTGGCTATTTTTATCATCCTACCTTACCTCGAAAAATTTTGTGGAATTGATAAAATTATAAATTTTGTAGTATTAAGAAGGTTGTAATACAAAATTATATCATTAGAAAACACTGCTATACTCTTACACAAAAGTAGCCAATATATATGAAAACTTTGGCAAACTATTCAATAGATGGTTGATAGCCATGTATTTGCTGTTTTTCAAAACTTATTAAACACATTTCAATACATATTAATCCGCTTATTCAGATGAATGGGGAATGGCAAGCAAAGGAGAATAAGCCATGCCCAAAGCCCAATAACCAATACCCAATTTTGACCAATATGTACTAGAATCAATGACTTGAGTCACAAAGAGAGCAATCATGGCATCCATCCGCGAGTTGCACCAACAGCTGGTTAAAAAAGAACGTTCTGCCGTTGAAATTACCCAAGAAGCTTTAGAGCGCATTCAAGCGTTAGAGCCGAAATTGCACAGCTTTTTATGTGTGACGGCAGATCGGGCATTAGAGCAGGCGGGTGCTGTGGATACCAAAATTGCCGCAGGAGAAGAAATTGGGCTGCTAGCGGGCATTCCTGTGGGTATCAAGGACAATATGTGTACCAAGGGGATTCCTACCACCTGCGCCTCCCGGATTTTGGAAAATTTCGTGCCGCCTTATGAATCAACAGCGACGCAAAAACTGGCAGATGCTGGGGCAGTAATGGTAGGCAAAACCAACTTGGATGAGTTTGCAATGGGTAGTTCCACAGAAAACTCTGCCTATCAGGTCACGGCTAATCCTTGGGATTTGTCACGAGTTCCAGGTGGTTCTTCGGGGGGTTCGGCGGCGGCGGTGGCGGCTCAAGAATGTGTAGTTGCTCTCGGTTCTGATACTGGTGGTTCGATTCGGCAACCTGCATCTTTCTGCGGTGTGGTGGGAATGAAACCTACTTATGGTTTGGTTTCTCGTTATGGTTTGGTGGCTTACGCTTCATCTTTGGATCAAATTGGGCCATTTGGAAATACGGTAGAAGATGCCGCAATATTATTAAGTGCGATCGCAGGTTACGATCCCAAAGATTCTACCAGCCTGAAGGTTGCCATTCCCAACTATGCTGCTAGCTTAAAACCAAACTTCAAACCCAGAGGTCAGCTAAGAATTGGTATCATTAAAGAAACTTTTGGTGAAGGTTTAGACTCTGTAGTGGAACAAGCTGTTACCAAAGCAGTAGATCAACTACAAAGTCTAGGAGCGGAAATTCATATAATTTCTTGTCCCCGCTTTCGCTATGGCTTACCCACCTACTACATCATCGCCCCATCAGAAGCATCAGCAAACCTAGCTCGTTACGATGGCGTTAAATATGGGTATCGCGCTCCTGATGCAGATAACCTGCTATCAATGTACACTCGTACCCGTGCAGCCGGTTTCGGTACAGAAGTCAAACGCCGGATTATGATTGGCACTTACGCCCTCTCGGCTGGCTATTATGACGCCTACTACCTGAAAGCGCAAAAAGTCCGCACCTTGATTAAGCAAGACTTTGAAAAGGCTTTTGGCGCGGTTGATGTATTAGTTTGTCCCACATCTCCCACTACAGCATTCAAAGCAGGGGAAAAAACTACTGACCCTTTGAGTATGTATTTAAATGACTTGATGACTATTCCTGTGAATCTTGCTGGTTTACCTAGTTTAAGTTTGCCATGTGGTTTTGACGATCAAGGGCTACCGATAGGATTACAGCTAATTGGCAATGTGTTGCGAGAAGAGCAACTGTTTCAGGTAGCTTATGCTTATGAACAATCTACTACTTGGCATCTGCGTAAACCGCAAATATCTTGAAAATTGTCATTTGTCATTGGTCATTGGTCATTGGGTAAAACAGTTCTGTTAACAGAAGCGGGGCGTTTAGCCCGTTTCGAGTTCCTCGGCAAGCGAGTAAAGAAGTGAGATTCCCCACTCAGCACTCAGCACTCAGCACTCCTGAGAGTCATTGGTCATTTGTCATTGGTTATTAATACTTTTCTTTTACTCGGTACAGACGCGATTAATCGCGTCTCTCCACTCCCTCTATGTTTTTGGTCATTTGTTAGTCTGATTGCTGACTATTGACTGTTGATTATTGTCTTCTGGAGTCAGGGATTCAACTGTAAGCTGTGGATTAAGTATATGAAGAAGACCAGCAGATGCACTGACCAATAATAAAATATAGGTCAGAATAAGAGGTATATATGTATTTTGTTTGTTGTCTGAATTGTGATGAGCATTTTTAGAATCTTGACAGACAACATTGGTTACAAGGCTGTATGATAAGGCATTTCCATCCAGCCCTAAAGCATCTCCATAACGACGGATGAATCCTTGAAGAAAAATTGGCTCAGGCAATTCTTCAAATCGATCTTCTTCTAAAGCTTGCAAAATACCTACTCGAAGCATTGTCTGAGAGGCTATTTCTTCTATGCGGATAGATTTTTCTTGTCTTACTTGTCGCAAGCGTGTGGTTATTTCCTTTAGTTGCTCTACTTGAGCTTCATTTAAGAGCGTCACAGTCTTCTCCTGTATGGGCTAATTCTACTATTCATTGAGAAGACTTCAATCCGCATACGTAAATTTACTGAATATTTGATTTTAGGATAAATTTTTTTGATAATGGCTTCATACTGTATTTAAAAATGCTATTCTAACTATAAATAAGTACAATTTATGTTATAATTAATACTTTAAAAATAAAAATATGGGTGCTAAAATTAACAGGGCGCAACTTATAATACAAGTATTTTTCCAACGGCTACTCTGGGCTGCGATAATTGCAGCGATCGCTAATGTTCTATTCAATAACGATTAATCATCATTCTTGATTGTGCCAACTCCTTGGTTATTATTAAATATGGCATTTGCTGCACTATAGATATTGACAAAAAATGTTTCATTGGGTTCAACTTTATTATCACCTCTGACGCCAATACTAATAACTTTGCTAGTTTCGCTAGGGTTGAAAACAATTGTCCCCAACTCAAAATTGTAATCCGAGTCAGATTCTTTAGCAGTCCCATCACTTGTACTGTAATTTACGACTATCGGTTGATAGAATTCATTAGAGAGGGTGACGACAAAATTAGCATTAGTTGTCATTCCTGTGGTGCCTTCTTTGACTAACACATCTGCAATGCTGATGGCTGGGGGTTGGTCATCATTTATGATAGTAGCCACTCCCAAGCTATCAGTAATCGTGGTGTTTGTAGCACCGAAGAGATTGACAGAAAATGTCTCGTTGGTTTCAGCTTTTTTATCACCTATGACACCAATACCAAGAGTTTTGCTGGTTTCACCAGGATTGAAAACGATTGTCCCAGAAGCAGAATTGTAATCAGAGTCAGAAACTTTAGCAGTGCCATCACTAGTGTTGTAATTTACAGTAACCTGCTGTAAACTCGGTGCGGAGAGAGTGACGAGAAAGTTAGCATTAGTTGTTGTGCCTGTGTTACCTTCAGCAATTGAGACATCCGAGATACTGACAGTTGTTGGGTTGTCATCATCAATGATGGTAGCAACTCCTAAACTATCTGCTATCGTCGCATTTGTCTCACCTGAAAGATTGACAGAAAATGTCTCGTTGGCTTCAGTTTGGTTATCGCCGATGACTCCAATACTAATAACTTTGCTAGTTTCGCCAGGATTGAAAGTAATCGTCCCTAAAGCCAAATTGTAATCAGAGTTAGCAACTTCAGCAGTACCATTACTCGTGTTGTAATTTACAGTAACTTGCTGAGAACTAGAATTAGAAAGACTGATAGTAAAGTTAGCATTAGTTGTTGTACCTGTGTTACCTTCAGTAACCGAAACATCTGATATAGTGATAGTTGGTTGGTTGTCATCATTGATGATGGTAGCAACTCCTAAACTATCTGCGATCGCGGCGTTTGTCGCACCCAAAAAATTGACTGAAAATGTCTCGTCGGTTTCAAATTTGTTATCACCTACAACACCAATGCTAAGAGTTTTGCTAGTTTCGCCAGGATTGAAAGTAATCGTTCCTGAATCAAAGTTGTAATCAGAGTCAGCAACTTGAGCAGTACCATCACTCGTGTTGTAATTGACAGTAACCTGCTGATAACTGGGATTGGAGAGACTAATAGTAAAGTTAGCATTTGTTGTTGTGCCTATATTGCCTTCAACAACTGAGACATCCGAGATGCTGATAGTTGGTTGGCTGTCATCGTTGATGATGGTAGCAACTCCTAAACTATCAGTAATTGCGCCATTTGTCGCACCTAAAAGATTGACTGCAAATGTCTCGTTGGCTTCAGTTTGATTATCGCCAATTACATCAATACTAATAACTTTGCTAGTTTCGCCAGGATTAAAAGTAATCGTCCCTAAAGCCGAATTGTAATCAGAGTCAGCAACTTGAGCAGTACCATCACTGGTGTTGTAATTTACAGTAACCTGCTGATAATTAGGATTGGAGAGACTAATAGTAAAGTTAGCATTAGTTGTTGTGCCTGTATTGCCTTCAGTAATTGAGACATCCGAGATAGTGATAGTTGGTTGGTTATCATCGTTGATGATGGTAGCAACTCCTAAACTATCAGTAATTGCGCCATTTGTCGCACCCAAAAGATTGACAGAAAATGTCTCGTCAGTTTCAGTTTGGTTATCGCCGATGACGCCAATACTAATAACTTTGCTAGTTTCACCAGGATTGAAAGTAATCGTCCCTAAAGCCGAATTGTAATCAGAGTTAGCAACTTTAGCAGTACCATCACTCGTGTTGTAATTTACAGTAACTTGCTGATAACTGGCATTGGAGAGAGTGATAGTAAAGTTAGCATTAGTTGTTGCACCTGTGTTGCCTTCAGTAACTGAAACATCCGAGATAGTGATAGTTGGTTGGTTATCATCGTTGATGATGGTAGCAACTCCTAAACTATCAGTAATTGCGCCATTTGTCGCACCCAAAAGATTGACAGAAAATATCTCGTCGGTTTCAAATTTGTTATCGCCTACAACACCAATGCTAAGGGTTTTACTGATTTCGCCAGGATTGAAAGTAATCGTCCTAGAAGCAGAGTTGTAATCAGAGTCAGCAACTTCAGCAGTGCCATTACTCGTGTTATAATTTACAGTAACCTGCTGATAACTAGGATTAGAAAGACTGATAGTAAAATTAGCGTTAGTTGTTGTACCTGTGTTGTTTTCAGTAACAGAGACATCCGAGATGCTGATAGTTGGTTGGCTATCATCATTGATGATGTTTACTGTAGCCAAACTGTTAGTAATTGTAGAATTTGCTGGCGCAGTTGTGAGGTTGGGGTTACTCAGGATAACAGTAATATCTTCATTGAGTTCAAATGTGTTGTCACCCAAAACATCGGCTGTAATTGTTTTCGTGGTTTCCCCAACAGCGAAGCTTAAAGTCCCAGATGCAGCACTTCCTCCACCTGTCACTTGAATATTGTTATAGTCACTGCCAAAAATTGCCGCACCGTTAAAAGCATAATTTACGGTACTAGCCACGCCAATACCACCACTGCGAGTAACCGTGAAGCTAACAGCTTGAGTACCGCTATTACCTTCAATTAAAGTTGAAGTGGGAGTGGAAATTGCATATTGAATTGAATCATTAGCAGCAATATTTAGAGTAGTTTCAGTTATTGTCCCCAAATCAGCCCCTGTTAGCGTGCCGAAGTTGAGTACAACTGTTTCTGCATTTTCAGGTAAATCGTCTGGCTTAATAGTAAAAGTAATTAGCTTTGTTAAATTTGAGCCTGTTGCGCCAGCAGCAAAAGAGATGGTAGTGGGGGAAAAAGTGTAATCGTTGCCACTAGTAGCCGTGCTAGTATTTCTGACGACAATAGGAATTGTGACAGCCGTTTCTGGAGAAGCATCTAAGGTAACAAGAATAGTTACTGTAGTGGCGGCACTATCTTCTGTTGCATTGTACGTAGCAGCACCAAAGCTGACTTTTGGAAGCACATATTCAAATGCTCCAATGTCAATTCTCCCGCTTTCAATACGGTTAAAATCCGTGCCGCGCTGATCGGTAGTTAAGCCACCACTGTAAGCCGGATCGCCAGCATTCCTGGCAGGACTGTTAAAGTATAGAGCGTGAGTTTGTGTAGAACCACCGTAATCTCCTAGCGGTTTGAGTCCAGGGTTAGGGTTAATAATATCTGTACCCGTACCCAGAGTCCCGGATGATTTACCAACAATTTTGCCAATTAGGTTGTAAGCATTACCATTGAAGTTGTTACCAAAGACATCGGCTCCTTGATTACCTGGATCAATATTGCCAGCAATGATGCTATTGCTAATGGTCGCCGTGCCGCCAGATTTATAAATGCCGCCACCATCACCTTGTCCATTATTATCACTATCAGCAGTGTTGCTAAATATAGTGCTATTGCTGACTGTGGCATTGCTGCTGTAGATGCCGCCACCATGAGTTTTTGCTCTATTGCTAGAAATAGTGCTATTGCTTGTGGTGACACTAGTACTGCTATAGATGCCGCCACCATTGCTGTTCGCGGTGTTGTCAGAAAGAGTGCTATTGTTTACTGTGACATTGGTACTGTATATGCCTCCCCCAAGGTTCGCTATGTTGCCAGAAATACTGCTATCGCTGACTATGACACTATTGGTACTGTAAATGCCGCCACCATCACCTTGTCCATTATTATCACTATCAGCGGTGTTGCCAAAAATAGTGCTATTGCTGACTGTGGTATTGCTGCTGTAGATGCCGCCACCATTAGTTTTTGCTCTATTGCTAGAAATAGTGCTATTGCTTATGGTGACACTATTATTACTACCGTTTATGAAGATGCCGCCACCATTACTGTTCGCGGTGTTGCCAGAAAGAGTACTATCGTTGAGTGTGACACTACTGCTACTGTAAATGCCTCCCCCAAGGTTCGCTATGTTGCCAGAAATACTGCTATCGTTGAGTGTGACGCTACTGGTACTGTAAATGCCGCCGCCATAACTGTTCGTAGTGTTGCCAGAAATAGTACTGTTGCTGACTGTGACGCTACTGGTATTGTAAATGCCACCACCATTACTATTGCCTGCATTTCCCTCAGTTATCTTCAACCCATCAATTGAGAGGGAGGCACTGGCATAAAAAACACGGGAAGTATTGTTACCACTGATGGTAAGTTTATTAGCCCCTGTTCCTTGAATGATCACTCCTTCTGTAACATTCAATTCCCCAGAAGTGAGGGTAATAGTGTCGGGGGTGGCATCACCGAATATTCCAGTCGTATCAAAGAGGATTGTCTCAATCCCTGGATCGTTATTGGCATTGATAATAGCTTGCCTTAAGGAGCCAGCACCGCTGTCATTGGTGTTAGTTACTATATAAGTAGTGCCATCTACTTTGACAGATACATCGTCAATCGCTAAACCATGATCGTTGCCTCCATTATCTATGTCTTCCCAACGCAATATAATCTCTTCACCATTAGCTATTAGGGTAGCTAGGGTAATTGTTACAGGTGTGATGACAACTCGATTGGCAATTTGATTACCATTTAGGGCACCTGCGGTTGCATTTGCAATTGGCGCGGTGAAATCTAGCGATGTCACAGGCGTCCATGTTCCTGTTGTCAAACTTGTGAGAGTTGACCCAGTTTGATAACTAAATTTCAGCTGTTGCTGCAATGTATTACCACCATTACGCCATTGCTCACCTGTGTAACTTACTTGCAACTTAGTAATTGGTGAACCTGTATTGTTTTGGAGGCGCAACCCATAATAAATAATGCCTGTAGTAGCAGAAGCTACAGAACCAAGTGCCCGGTCTGTAGTAGTACCAAAACTGTACATTGCACCTGCATTATTAGTGCCAGAACCAGCGTTATAATTTGTTCTTGTGGAATACCAGCCTGAAATAGTTGAATCATTAGTCCAAGCAATAGATGTTCCCGAAGCAGCTAATGTGTTGAAGTTTTGAGAGTATATGCCAGTAAAACTAGCTGGTAAAATAGATTTGTAAGCCTGTACTACTTTTGATTGAAATGCCAGGGAAGTCTCAATTTTCCCAGTCTTCACTTCTAAATTCCAGTCGCCACCTAAAGCTGCACTTCCTGTTTTATTATTGGAAGCGGCAACATCTGCTCCAGTAATTCGGCTAATCTGCTGCACAAATTTTGTGCCTTCACCACTAGCTACGTCACAGCCATAAAGTAGGATGTCAGCTTTCTCAGTTAAAGCACTTGCCCACTTTTGTAACTGATTTTTGTAGCTATCCAGATTGCTAAAGTTGAAGTTGATTGACCCTAGTTGCAAACTCCCCACACTTCCGTGGGAAACAATGTGAATTGATTGAACTGAATTGGATTCACGTTTTGCGAGAAACTCAGTGATTTGTGCTAAACCGTCTCTATTGGGATCAAGAATAACAACTTCACTGCCGAGTGCGATACCAGACACCAAACTTTGGTAATCTATAACTTTTGGATCTATAAAAACAATATTTGTGCTTGCTTCTAGTAATTTTATAGTAGACTTATTTCTGGTTTTAGGGTAATGATTTTCTGGCAGTTTGATCATAATTATTGTCCTTAAATATAATTTTTTAGCTTTAGTTAGCTTGGTAATATTGAGCGTGCATAACAAAATAGAAAGTGAATGACTATGCATTCGCTTTAATTCCCAAATTAAATCGGTAATTAAACCTTTTATCTAATGAGAAAAAACCGCAATATTTTTAGTTGTTATATAAGCAAGCATGCCTTAAATAAAGTTAGCTATTTTTTAGTTACAGCTTTTGTTTATAGCAATTTATACTAAGTTTAGTGACAAGACAACTGCATTTCCACTTAAATAGCAATAGATTGACTGAAATTTGAGTATATCTAGCTTTATTAACAGTTCTGGTACTACCAATCCTTTTTGGATAGCTAAAACTTTGGTCTGGATGCGATCGCGTACTTCTAATTTGTACAAGATAGTATGGGCAGGAACCTTGATGAAAAACTATATTTAGCAAGTAGACCAATAAATTTTGCTTGATTACCTTCATCAACGTGGGTAACTTAGATACTCATTTAATACAAGATTTCGTCTATGCGCCTGACTTCACTGGATGTTTTTCGTGGCATTACCATTGCTGGAATGATTCTCGTCAATATGGCGGGTGTCGCAGATGATGTATATCCTCCCTTAGCCCACGCCAATTGGCACGGCTGCACGCCAACAGACTTGGTATTTCCCTTCTTTCTCTTCATTATCGGTGTAGCAATGACTTTCTCGCTGTCAAAATACACCGAAGGCAATAAACCAACCTTAGCTGTTTACTGGCGGATATTGCGCCGCGCCGCTATTCTCTTTGCCTTGGGATTGCTACTAAATGGCTTTTGGAATCAGGGTATTTGGACTTTTGATTTGAATAGTATCCGGATTATGGGAGTGTTGCAGCGCATCAGCCTTACTTATCTGCTGGCTTCGCTTGCTGTTCTCAACCTTCCGCGCAAATATCAATGGATGCTAGCAGCAGTGCTACTCATTGGCTACTGGCTAACGATGATGTATGTAACAGTGCCAGAATATGGTGCGGGCGTTTTGACGCGAGAAGGTAATTTCGGTGCTTATGTTGACCGCCTGATTATTCCCAATGCACATTTATATAAAGGTGATGGTTTCAACTTTATGGGAGATCCAGAAGGACTTTTCAGTACTATTCCCGCCATAGTAAGCGTTTTGGCTGGCTACTTTACTGGTCAATGGATACGCAGTCAACCTGTACAGTCACGTACAAGTATCGGTTTAGGATTATTTGGAGTCGGTTGCTTAATTATCGGTTGGGCGTGGGGGTGGACATTCCCTATTAACAAAAAGCTGTGGACAAGTTCTTATGTAGTATTTACAACAGGTTGGGCGTTACTATTGCTAGCAGCTTGTTATGAACTCATCGAAGTACGGCTGATGCGTCGCTGGAGTAAACCTTTTGAAATTATGGGCTTAAATGCGATCGCTCTTTTCGTTGCATCAGTTTTGTTGATTAAAATTTTAGTCAAAACCACTATTGGCACTGGTAAAGACGCTCCCAGTACCTACAATTGGATTTACCAGAATTTTTTCGCATCTTGGGCGGGTGTGCTGAATGGTTCTCTGTTATTTGCCTTAGTCACCGTGTTGTTGTGGTGGGCTGTTGGTTTTCTGATGTATCGGCAACGCTGGTTTCTGAAAGTATAGCTAAGTGCTGTACATGGATAGCGGGGCGTTTAGCCCGTGCTGAGTAAAAACCCTGTTGTTTCAAGACTTTGAGCAATCAACACTGTCCTAACCTGTGTGACTACGGCTATATAAAAAAGATTTTTGTTGTTATTTACGTTTTCATGTTTTCAATGTTACAACAGGTGTCAAGTGATAGATTTGTAACACTTTAGGAACAAAGGCAATTGCAACTTTATCAATATTCTTGGCGCCTTAATCTGCGCTTTCTTTAGCAAACTTACTTAAGTCCTGATATCGTTTCTAACGGCAGAAGTGTCTACAGACTTATCTGTGCGTTGAAAATTCTTATTTCTTCTAATTCACTAAATTAATCCATAGAAAAATTGTGAGGTAATCGATGCGTCGCTTGAATTTTTGGGTATTTTTGCCAATTACCTTGATATTGGGCTGCTCAAATCAACTGCTTCAATCTAACCCGTCTGTAGCCAACTCTAACCCAGCAGTACAAACTAGTCCAACTTTATTAGCAAAGGCGAGTTACCTTTCACTGTTGGAACAACAGGTAATTGTTGAAACAAATAAGGTAAGAACAAATCCTAAAGCATACCTTCCAATTCTGGAAAACTATAGAAAGCGCTTTGAGGGGAACCGAGTCAAAATTTCTAATAATACTTATCTGCGAACTCAAGAAGGAGTCAAAGCAGTTGATGAAGCGATCACATTTCTCAAATCAGCACGTCCTATAGGAGCCTTGAGTGCATCTAAAGGTATGTCTTTAGGAGCAAAAGACCATGTAAAAGACCAAGGCCCAAAAGGTGCTATAGGTCATGATGGTAGCGATGGTAGCAACCCTTTTACTCGCATCAACCGCTATGGTAAATGGCAAACAACCGCAGGTGAAAATATCAGTTATGGGCCAAACAGCGCTCAAGATATCGTTATGCAGTTAATTATTGATGATGGTGTGCGCGATCGCGGCCATCGAAAAAACATTTTTAACGGCGCTTTTAAAGTCTCTGGTGTTGCTTATGGAACTCACAAATCATATAAAACAATCTGCGTAATTGACTACGCTGGTGGGTATCAGGAAAAAACGTAAACGTGAGTTCCACTAACCTCTCCCTGCTTTGAATTAAAGTTCAAGTCTGTCCCTCTCCGAGTCGGAGAGGGACAGGTTTTGCGATTTTTCACTGTCGAGGTTCAAAGTGCAATTTCGAGGCTCAAAGGCTCAACGTTCAGGCACTACAATGCTGTAAGAAGCAATCATTTGGTGTAATTGTAATGCAATCAATTTTCTGGAGTGTAGAAGAAGTAGCCCTAAGAGCTAAACAATTTTACGAAAACGGTATTCGTCAAAATGTCGAGTGTGGTGACAATATCGGCAAGATGATTGTGATTGATGCAGAAACTGGTGAATATGGGATAGATCCAACTGGTGTAGAGACAGCGTTAAAGTTAAAACAGAAAAACCCTAATGCTAGATTGTTCACCATACGAATTGGTTATGATGTTGCTGTAAGTTTTGGTGGTGCGATGGAGCGTACTGCTGAATGATTTATGGCACTTTTAGGTATAGGACTTACGCACAGACAACGATTTTACGTCATTACGAGCAAAGCGTACCCCTGCGGGGAAGCAAGTTACGCGGAGCATCTCGCACAGAAGTAATCGCAAAGGCTTAGTTTTTCGTCACGAGTGCGTAAGTCCTAAAGTAATTAAACCATAGGGTAGGGTAGCACATCTGTGCTACCCTACAAAGGATTATGGTTCAAATAGATGAAAAAGGCTGTAAAAGCTAAATTGTTGACTATTCTTCTACAAACCAAGCACCATGAAACCCATAAGGCACTCGTTGGGGAATTATCACCTGTGCTACAGGTTTAGCCGTCACATCTTGGGCATTCACCACTACTAATTCTGAAGTGTTTGAATTTTCATCGTGGACGAAAGTCATAAGCCAACCATCATCCTCAGCTGTTGCACCAGGACGCGGCGCAAATACAGCTTCACCGCTATAGCGCCCCTGTCCAAATTCATGTATTTGGGATTTTCCATTGCTGAAGTCGTATTTGATGATACCTTCAAATAAAGGTACGGGACTGTTTGCCGCTTTGTTAGTGTAGCCATATCGGTTTTGTCGCCCCAATCGGTTTTCGTTGACGCGGGGAAATTCGGAAGCTACATCATCCAACATCTCTTCACGCACTGACCCTGTGCTGAGGTTAAATCGCCAACGATGCAGACGGGGAATATTTGCGTCTGGGTCGGGTTGCGAATCATCAGAACTCAAAACACTTGTAGAACTCATACGACAGGCAATCAGCACTACTTCGTCTCCCTCTTCGTAAGCGTTGAGGGTATGGAAGACGTAGCAAGCAGGACTTTCAAACCAGCGGATATTACTGTTGTCACCGTGACGTGGTACAATGCCGAAGCGACTGGGGCGATCGCGCTCAAACGCCACTAAAGGTTCTCCCCGTTGCGATCGCTCTGGGTTAAAAGTCAGCGGCAAATCCATGAAAATCGTGTAGTTTTCAGTGATGGCGAAATCGTGCATCATCACTCCTATTGGCAGGTCAATTGGCACTGTCCGCAACAGTTCGCCTTGTGCTGAGACTACACTATATTGCAGGTACGGTGGCGCAAACAGAGAATAGCCAAAAAAGATCATTTCCCCTGTAACCGGGTCTACCTTGGGATGGGCTGTGAAGGCAGAAACCAGCTTGCCATTGTAGGTGTACTCGCCAATGGTTTCTAATTCAGGCAGTTTAATGGCGTGAGGTTTACCCCCCTCGTTCAGCGCTAACATCTGACCAGCGTGCCACACTAAGGCAGTATTGGCAGTATTTTTATAGCGACCGTGGGGGTTATCCATTTGTGGTGGTTCTAACAACCCAGTCCAGATAGCTTTACCTGCTTCTCGTTCTTTTTTCCATCCGACTGTCTGGACGTAGCGGTTACGATAAGTGGCTATGCCGTTGCTAATTTGCACACCATGCAACATCCCATCCCCATCAAACCAATGATATTGACCGATAGGCGTCCATTGAGGGTTAGGACCATTCCGCACAAACATCCCTGATAGGTCAAGGGGTAATTCACCGATGACTGGCAATTTGTCGGTGGTGATTTCTTCATGAACTGGAGCAAAATTCCCATTGAGATAGGGATTGACTGCTATTGTTACCATAGTCTTGATTTAAACATACATTTGTACTATACTTCGGGTTTGTCTTCATGCCCACATGGAAATTTTGAGGGCGTTGTGGAATTTTTGCAATCGGTCTACAAATTAAACTTTTTTCTCTTGCTGTTTAATTAGTTTTATTTGTAGGAAGTTATAGTAATCTTCAGAATCGGGCAGTTGTGGTTGGGCAACAGAAACACGATTTTGTACATCCACAGCCGCAATATCTTTATCCCGTGATGAATCAAAGGTGACTGTAATGGTACTTGTACCATCGTTGCTGCTGCTAGAAGTCAGATATCTTAGTCCCTCAACCCCGTTGATTTGCCTTTCTAAGATATTTGTCACACCGCTTTCTACGACTTCTGCACTAGCTCCACTATAGTTGGAGGTTACACTAATTTGGGTGGGACTAATTTCTGGAAATCTAGCGATCGGTAGTGTGGCAATATTGATTAATCCTATTAAAAGTATGACGATCGCACATACCGACGCAAAAATTGGCTGCTTAATAAAGAAGTCAACAAACTATAGTTTAAAAATTGGGCATTGGGCATTGGTTATTCTCCTTGTCTCCCTTGTCCTTTTATCTCCCTGTCCCCCCTGCCCCGCGCCCTCATCTTCTCTTCAGCTAAGGCTTTTGGCTACCAACTTCTTGTGTTTCAGGAGTAATGGGAGCGCCATTGGTTAAGTTAAGAATGCCGGAAACAACAATTTTCTCCCCCGCTTTTAGTCCTTCGATAACTTGATAATTAGTCCCCTGAGTATGATATTGTTCCAATTTCACCGGCTTTTGTTGAGCTACTAAAGATGGCGCTCCAGGTTTAGACTTTTCTGCTGGCGCTTGCGCCACAAATACAAAAGTCTCTCCACCCAAGCGAGATACTGCTGTAACTGGAATTAAAATTCCTGGACGTTCGTTCCAGATCACTCTAGTTTGCACTGACTGAAGATTAAGCAGTCGATTTCTCGAATTACCAAAGTTGGCTTTTACCAAAACTGCTTGCGAATCGGAACTAGCGTTTGGGGAGATAAAACTGATTTTACCCCTTGCTATGGGTTTGTCTTGGACATCTAACATTTGCACAGGTAAGCCTAAGCGCAATTTTTTGGCTTCAGCTACGGGAACGGAAATATTCAATTCTAAAGAGTCGTTTCTAGTTAGTGTAGTCAGTTGCTCGGCTTTTTCCACATAATCTCCCACCTTTGCTGGAATATCACCAACAATGCCAGTGAAAGGTGCTAAAACTTTTGTGTATTGCAATTGGACTTGGGCAGCTTGAACTTGGGCAGCTGCTTGAGTTACTTGCGATTGCGCTTGGGCAATTTCTTCTGGACGAGAACCATTTTCTAGTTGTCTTAAGTTTTGTTTCTGTTGTTCCAAGGCACCAGCTAACTCATTGATACTAGATTTTCTGCTTTGGCGGAGTTGATCTAGGCGTTTCTGGGCTACAACCAAGGCAGCTTCAGCACTTTGCTGTTCTTTGACATATCCTTCTAAAGTATCTTGGGAAACTGCGCCCTCTTTTCTCAATTGTGCGTATCGCTTGGCGCGTGACTGTGTTAGTTCCACATCGGATTTAGCTGACTGAATTTGAGCCTCAGCCTGAGCAATTTCTTCTGGTTGCGATCCCGATTGGGCATCTCTAAAACGAGCTTGGGCTTGGGCTAACAACGCTCTAGCTTGGGCAACTTCTTCTTGTCGCGTACCTGCTTTGAGTTCAGCAAGACGTGCTTGGGCTTGTTGTAGTGAGCCTCTAGCTTGTAACAATTGAGCTTGGACATTATCACTTTGCAGACTAATAATGACTTGTCCTTGTTGAACGCGGTTGCCCTCTTGGATGAAAATCTCGGTAATTCGTCCTTCAACCTGTGGCTTGATGATTACTGAACGTGGAGCCTCTAATAAGCCAATAAACTCCGAACTTTCTTGAACGGTTTCAGTTTTCACTGTCGCTAGCTTGACCGGAACTGCTCTAGGTTGACCAGCATCTGCCCCAGCCGCTGGTGCTTTGCTAGCATTACTAGTTTGCCACCAACGCCAACCAAAACCTACACCTGCAATTAATAAGACGATTCCTAATATCAGGGGCCAACGCCGTTTTTGAGGTGGCTTAGGCGATCGCTGTGGCAATTGTTGCGACTCTTGACTAGAATCAGTAACAGCGGGCTGTTCTGTTTCAATGGAAAGGGGAGAGTCAGGGAACTCAGAATGGGACATCTTCGTTTTCTCGTCTTGTGGATTTAGACTTGGGCAATCTACTTTTCGCTAAAAAAGCATTAATTATTTGAATAGTCTTTTAGCCTTTTTTCTCTATGTTGGTAAAAAATATGTCTGGGTATTTGGGCGATCGCTTACGATGTCTAGCACCTAAAATGAGCCAATTTTGTTCAGCACATTATGGTTGATTTGTACATTACTTAACTCCGTCCAATTTCTGAAAGTGTAGTTTATAGTTTTTTGTTAGTCAGTATAAACACAGTGCTTTAGCTCAGAGAGAAAGCATGGTTCATGTTGTTGCAGCTAAAGCTTCTGCCTGTAAAGCGATCGCTTTGGTAATCAAAGCAAGTTAGTAGTTGCTCTTTAGTTCTGGAAATGACGAAATCAATTTACCTCATTGACCGCAGCAACACAAGTAATTTCTCGCGTTGTCGCTGTGGTTAAACCTGTCGTTGCAAATACCTTAGTTGCTGACTAGATCAAGGATGCATAAGTTTGTGCCGTACTTGATGCTAATGTTTTCTATGAGTGTTTGCAAGCGCTTGCTTGCATTATAACCACATAGCAGACAATATTGGTATTATTTACAGATGAGTTTATCGCTCTTGAGTAGTACTGAATACTGATCTTAAGGAAGAAAAGAGTCGGGAGCGATGCCTTCTCTACGAGAGGCTCCGCCAACGCGTGGCTTGCTTCCCCGTATGGGTACGGCGGGCTACGCCCACGCTGATTAATTCAGCTCTATTAATCATCAAGTTATCCTCACCAAGAACGACGTGCAATCAATCAGTATTCTCTAGATTCTTATTTTTGACCAATCTCAACTTCCTACAGTTAGTTCACCCGATTGGTTGATCTTTAACTCACCCGAATGGGTGATTTAATTTATCCCAATCGGAGTTTTGTTTGTGTAGCTAACGAGTGAGAAATCTTCAATCCTGTTCAACCATCCACAACTGATTTCTTAGAATCGAATTTTGGTAAGATACCCACAGTTGATTTTCGGTTGGTAACAATATGAGAAAAAAGCCACTCATACCGATCAAGGGCTTGCTCTAAGGAATAGTTTTCTTCGGCAAATTGTCTTCCTGTGTTACCTAGCTTCCTTCCTAGAGCAGGATTAGCATATAAATCATGCACAGCGGCAGCCATTGCTTGGGGTGATTCTGGTTCAACAACTATCCCACCACCACTGAGTTCGATCGCTTTAGCAGCAGTACCAGTGGCGGGAACTGAACCCACAATTGGGCGACCGCTCGCCAATAACAGTGGTATTTTTGAAGGCATATTGAACGAAATCACATTGTGCTTTTGCACAATTAGCCCGACATCAGAAGCTGCTAGCATTTCAGGTAGTTTTTCTCGCGGTTGTAACGGTAGTAGCAAAACATTATCTGCTCCATTTGATAGACAATATTCCTGCAACCTTTGCAATGCTCTTGATTCGCCAACAATGACAAAGACAATATCTTTGATATGACGTAAACAAACGGCTGCTTCTATTACTGTCTCTAAACCTTGCGTTAGAGCAATGTTGCCTGAATAAAGTACTACAAATTTCCCATTTAATTGATGGTTAGATATCCAAGAGTTGCTCTGTTTTGGTAACGGGCGAATGAAATTTACATTTACCCAATTGGGAATACAAACGATTTTATTAACAGGTACTCCTTTATTTACTAAATTCTCACGAAACCCATCAGCGATCACACTAATAGTGTGTGCAGTCCGATATGCAAATTTCTCTAAAGCTGCAAGAGTTCGGATCATCCACTTGTTTTTTAATAACCCGATACGCACAGCAGCTTCTGGTAAAATATCTTGCACATTTAGAACTACTGGGCAGTTGTATAGCCAGCCCAATGTTGTTGCTGGTAACGTACCTAGTAGGGGCGGGACTGTTAAGATAATCACATCTGGTCGCCCACCTTTAAAGGCTTGGGGTAAACTTGTGAAAACAAAGCTCAACTCCAGTAACAGCCGATCAACTAGGTTTGGTTTAGACTTAATTCGGACGTAACTTCGCTCAATAGTGACGCCATTTTTTTGTTCTGTAAGATACCATCTATTTTGATACCCATCGTAAATTTCGCGCTGAGGATAGTTGGGCATTCCCGTAATCACTCGCACTTTATGACCTCGCTTTACTAGTCCTTCTGCCAATTCAGTCATTAACGGAGCAATTCCAATTGGCTCTGGATGATAGTTGTAGGAATAAATCAGAATATGCATGAACTATATTGATTGTGAATTTCGTGAAGACAGCATGAGACGATCGGATTTCTTACTTAATAAACAGTGGGGGCTGCTATTTCTATTACTTACAGCGTTTTATTGCATGAAGTACAAAGCTATTGGTTTGGAGGCAAGAGGCAGAGGTAGAAACTGTTTGTATCTGATTTGTATCCCTACATTTTGTACCTCGTTTATTTGCAAATGCTGTATTTTGACTTGTAAAATTGTTTGATTAAAATTGTGTTAAACATTAGATGAAAATTTTTTATATTGGTTTTTACAAAAGAATTTTTGTACTGCATAAAACTCTTAAAAATCAAAATATTAGTTTGTATAAACGGGTTAGGCTATTGATAAATATAGGCTTGATTTCTGGTGATTATGACAATAGTTGGTCTGTTTATTTCCGAACTAATGCCTAAATTTACACTTGGGGAATTGTAGCATTATATTCAGTGTTGTGCATATAACCCTCATTCCGCCTTTTAAACTGGCACATGAAGTATTTTTAACCAAATCATCAATATTGTATTAATTAGAGAGAATCCCAATTTTTAAGTAGTTTAAAGGCACTGACCAAAACGTGTTGGTGCTGAGTAATGAATGCTGGGATAAAAGTAAAATTAATTGCACTCAGCACTGAGCTTTGTAAAAGTGTTAATGACGAACTATTATACATTTGGTGAAATTAAATATGCGTTATCCAGAATCCTTGTAAAGATTTAACAATGCTACGTCTATACATTCTTTTTCACTCAATATTTATAATCAGGTTAAAGATAACCCCACCAGTTTACTGAACTAAGTAGGTATAACGGCGTAAATATTTGTAGTTGGGATGAGGCAGAAGGCAGGAGGGAAGAAGGTTTTAGCCTCGTTCATTTTTATTAACATAGTTTAGTTTTTTTCTACCGACCTACTTAAGCTTACGATGGAAATATATATCCGTAAATACCGCATAAAACTACGTATGTAATGTAATGAATTTATAAAGATAAGCACTTTTTTTATAAAGTTTTGCATAAAATGCCAAGTCTATAGCGATGTCCTATACCATTTCTTTGTGAGGCTGCGCCAAACTCTTTTAACTTCTTTCTTTGTGTCCTACCCTGCGGTCAGCCACTTCTCTACGAGACGCTTTGCGAACGTGTCTATGCGTCCTTCTCTAACGAGACGCTGCGCGAATGCGGGTCGTTTTTCTTTCTTGTACTTATGGTTTAGCGTATCTTCATACAGAATCGGTATTACGACAAGCCGCTCCTTTGTATACAATCCAATCTGACCTAACTTCCATTTCTGATTTATCTTAAAACTTACGCAAAAAACCTCTCTAACTCTTATTCCTCTGTGTTCTCTGCGTTTTCTGTGGTTTGATTTTGCGTGACCTGTGCGTAAGTCCTATATCTATGGGGTTTTCCCCTTATCCTCTTCGATGACCAATTCAGCTAAAAATCACGAGCGATCGCTTGAGAATAACTGATAAAGTTGAGCTACGCAAAGTTGAAAACAGTGTCCTATGCCTGGGTTTCTATTAGAAGTTGGTACAGAAGAACTACCTGCAAGTTTTCTCAGTGATGCTTTAGTGCAATGGCAGGAACGCATTCCCCAAAGCCTGGAAGCAAACAGCCTCAAGGGCGATGTCCAGGTGTACGGTACTCCCCGGCGGCTGGCGGTAGTGATTAAAGGTCTACCATCGCAGCAACCAGACCGAGAAGAAGAAATCAAAGGGCCCCCCGCCCAAGCCGCCTTTAAAAATGGTCAGCCGACAGCAGCAGCAGCAGGCTTTGCTAAAAAGCAAGGTGTGGAACTGGATGCGCTATCTGTTCGCCCCACTGACAAAGGGGAATTTGTATTTGTGCAAAAAAGAATTCCCGGTCGTCCTGTGGCGGAAATATTGACAGAACTTGTTCCCCAGTGGATTTGGGGTTTGGAAGGTAAGCGGTTAATGCGTTGGGGGAATGGGGATGCTAGGTTTTCTAGACCAATTCGTTGGCTGGTAGCTTTGTTAGATGAGACGGTACTACCTCTAGAATTAGTGAATGGTTCTAAGACGATTCAGAGCGATCGCATTTCTCAAGGTCATCGGGTCTTACATCCTGAACCTGTGACAATTGCCCAAGCTACTGATTATGTTACCACCCTCAAGTCTGCATCTGTCACCGTTGACCCAGAAGAACGGGCAAATCTGATCACAGAGCAAGTAAAGGCAGTAGCAGAGAATTTAGGCGGATATACAGTAATTTACCCCGATTTGTTAGCGGAAGTAACCAACCTTGTAGAATATCCTTCTGTAGTTGTTGGTAAATTTGAACCAGAATTTTTGGAATTACCAACTGAGGTAATTACTGAAGTCATGGTTACTCATCAACGTTATTTTCCCGTATTCAAACCAGGGAGTTTTCAGCAAGAATTATTGCCCAATTTCATCACCATTTCTAACGGCGACCCGAAAAAATCAGATATTGTTGCCGTTGGCAATGAAAGGGTAATTCGTGCCAGATTAGCTGATGGCAGATTTTTCTACGAAGCTGATTTAACTAAACCAATAGATAGCTTTTTACCCCAGTTAGAAAAAGTCACTTTTCAAGAAGAATTAGGTTCAGTGCGTGCCAAGGTAGATAGAGTAGTCAAGATTGCCGAGCAAATTACTAGCCAATTAGAATTAGGAGAAGACCAGAGCCAAAGAATCCAACGTGCTGCTTTATTATGTAAAGCAGATTTGGTGACACAAATGGTCTATGAATTTCCCGAATTACAAGGTATTATGGGAGAAAAATATGCCTTAGCAAGTGGTGAAGATGCTGAAGTAGCAAAGGCAATTTATCAACATTATTTACCAAAAGGAGCCGGTGATATTTTACCTGAAACACTCACGGGTAAAATTGTTGGTTTAGCAGATAGATTAGATACTTTAGTGAGTATCTTTGGTTTAGGCTTAATTCCTTCCGGTTCATCCGATCCCTTCGCCTTGCGCCGTGCTGCCAATGCTGTAGTTAAAATTACTTGGGTTGATAATTTGCCGATAAATTTAGATGATCTATTGGCACAAATAGCCACGGACTTTGCAGCAAAATATCATAAAGACCGGGCATCATTAACCACAGCATTACAAGAGTTTTTCTTGCAACGCATCCGCACTTTACTACAAGAAGAAAAGCAGATTGATTACGACTTAGTAAATGCAGTTTTGGGAGAAAATGATCCAGAATACACAGAACGGACGTTAAAAGATTTATTGGATGTCCGCGATCGCGCCTTATACTTACAACAAATCCGCAACGACAGTACTTTAGATAACATCTACGAAACCGTTAATCGTTCCACACGATTAGCCGCTCAAGGTGATTTAGATACAAAACAGCTAGAACCAACAACCGTAGTTCGTCAAGAATTATTCCAAAAGCCTTCTGAGATAGCTTTGTATAATGCACTAATCGAATCAGTACCACAGACTCAAGCAGCGCAGCAGACCCGAAATTATCAACTGTTAATAGCAGCACTCACAAAAATTGCTCCAGCAGTTAGTAACTTTTTTGATGGCCCAGATAGCGTTTTAGTTATGGACTCCGATCCAGAAGTCAAGCGTAATCGGTTACATCTGCTCGGATTAGTTCGCAATCATGCCCGTGTTTTAGCTGACTTTGGTGCGATCGTCAAAAATCTGTAGCGTAGGTCAACAAAAACTGGTGTAATTTTTGCCAAGAAACGCTAGTATAGGGAGTGCTTAACCAGGGACACTCTGCTGCAATCTATGTCCAAAGCTACTGTTATTGGATTGGGAAAGTCCGGTGTTGCAGCGGCGAGATTGTTGAAAAGGGAAGGTTGGGAGGTAGAGCTGAGCGATGGCAACACCTCCAAAACCCTCCTAGAACAACAACAAGAACTCGCTGCCGAGCAAATAACCGTTAAACTAGGACAATCCCTAGAATTGAATCGTGCTAATTTACCCCAATTAATAGTCGTTAGTCCTGGCGTGCCTTGGGATATTCCCGTATTAATTAAGGCACGCCAATTAGGTATTGAAACCATTGGGGAAATAGAACTCGCTTGGCGAAATTTGCAATCGCTACCTTGGGTAGGAATTACCGGCACTAACGGCAAAACTACTACTACAGCTTTAATTGCTGCCATTTTCCAAGCAGCAGAATTATATGCACCCGCCTGCGGTAACATTGGCTACGCCGCTTGTGAAGTTGCCCTATCTCAGGGAGCAGGGAGCAGGGAGCAGGGAGCAGGGGAAAAGTTTGATAACTCCTCGATTGATTGGGTGATTGCGGAAGTTAGCAGCTATCAAATAGAATCTTCGAGTTCTCTTGCTCCCCGGATCGGAGTTTGGACGACTTTCACACCGGATCACCTCAGTCGCCATCAGACTTTAGAGAACTATTACAACATCAAAGCCAAGTTATTACGCCAGTCCGAGTTGCAAGTGTTCAATGGTGATGATGCCTACTTGAGCCAGCTAGGTTTAAGTGCTTGGCCTGATGCCTATTGGACAAGTGTCAGAGGAAAAGATTTTCTGATTAGCGAAAAAGGCTTTTACATAGAAGACGGTTGGGTTGTGGAAAAATTGACTGCAACCTCTGCACCAGAACCGATTGTGAAAGTATCTAGTTTGCGAATGGTGGGAGAACATAACCAGCAAAATCTTTTGATGGCAGTAGCAACAGCAAGATTAGCGGGAATTAATCGTGATGCGATCGCGCGTGCAATTCGGGAATTTCCTGGCGTTGCCCATCGTTTAGAGCATATCTGCACATGGGAAGGTATTGATTTCATTAACGACAGCAAAGCCACCAACTATGATGCTGCTGAAGTTGGTTTAGCATCCGTTAACAGTCCAACGATTTTAATTGCTGGTGGAGAAGCCAAAGCAGGTGATGATAATGGCTGGCTAGCACAAATTCAAACCAAAGCTGCTGCTGTGTTATTGATTGGCTCTGCTGCACCCGCATTTGCCAAACGTCTGCAAGAGGTAGGGTATGATAACTACCATATTGTGAAAACTATGGAAAGGGCAGTTCCCAAGTCGGCAGAATTAGCCAAGCAGTATCAAGCGCGTGTGGTGTTGCTATCTCCGGCTTGTGCGAGTTTCGACCAGTACCCGAATTTTGAGGTGCGGGGCGATCGTTTCCGTCATCTGTGCCTTGCTTGGGCGGGAGGCTGGAAACCTGCCAGAGTAGACCTTCCATTTGAAAACTCTATTCAAGAGTCCATAGTACAAAGTCGATAAGCATTGTTTGTCAACAAGTTCGTAGTCAGGACTTTAGTCCTTATTTTCTCAGCACTAAAGTCCTGACTACAAATAAATCTTCATAGGCTACTATTGAGTTAGCTTTGTATACGCAGCGTCCTAGTCTCTTAGAATGCTCATTGCGTTGCCTACTTACTCTTAAATGTTTTCGAGCATATCTCTGGATTGCTTTGCGTCGCTGATTCTTTCCTTTCTCTTTTTTGTAAATTTGTCGTTGAGCGTTTTTAATAGCTTTTTCTGCTTTACGAAGAAACCGGGGATTTTCTTCATGATGTCCGTTGTAATCAGAATAGAAAAACTTAAGTCCGACATCCAAGCCAATTTCACCATTACCTGTTCTTTGTTCAGGTTTAATCTCAATATCAAATACAAACTGACAGTAATATCCATCAGATTTACGAACTAAACGTACACGCTTAATAGCCTTAGGCCAAAAGCCTTAAAGTGTGTAGTGTGTAGGTTGGGTTGAGGAACGAAACCCAACATTTCCGGGGCTTTGTTGGGTTGCGCTTTGCTTAACCCAACCTACGATTTTTCTTAACCCAAGCGTATTGGTCTATATTCCACCTGTATCGATTGTGGCTAATAGTCATTTGATGATATTTGCGAAAGCCAACTTGGAGACTAGCAGCAGATTTGTATCAGAACCTGCTAGACCACCTCCATGACTTTTGGGTTCTAGCGTACCTGAAAGTTTGTATTGTTTAAATAGTTCATGTACAAAACTCGGAGCAATTCGGAAACGCTCCGCTAATTTGCGCGATCGCAATCACAAAGCATCTGCCATACGCAAAAATTTGTGAGAGAGTTGACCTGGGGAACATCCTAGAGTCAAGATAAAAGGGTTGGATATCTTGTCAAAGTACTAAGCACATCCGATATCGCCTGATTTTCTTTCATTTCCCTATTTTGGGGTTAAAGAGGAAGGCTATAGGCGATACTTATTAACGCGGCAATAAAACTTAAAAAAGTACGCACGGATTGCTAAGACGTGCCTGGACGCAGAGGGTTAAGCCGTTGCACCCCGATGAAGCGTCAAGAAATAGCTGATTAAATCAAATTCTAAGGGATTTAATCATATATTTTGTAGCAAATACTTGTGGAAAAGAAAATGCTAGGTGTAAATGTTGTTATGAAAGTTGGCGATCGCGTCCGCGTTAAAGATTCAGTAGTGGTGTATCATCATCCTGAACATCGGAGTCAGCCTTTTGACATAAAAGGCACAGAAGGCGATGTAGTAGCTATTACCACCCAATGGCGAGACAGACCAGTAAGCGCTAATCTGCCGATTTTAGTCCAGTTTAGTAAAAAGTTTAAAGCCCATTTACGTGAAAATGAGTTAGAAATCATCTAAATTGCTTATCGGCGGCGAAACCACTGAAAAATATTCAGTTCGCCGCGCATTTTTTTAAGGTCTTGGCGGTTTTGTTCTGCGGTGGTATAATACCAATCACAATAACGCTGAAACTCTGACCGTGACTGAACTTCGTGGTAAAACTGATGGGTTGTTTGGTAAGAGGCAAAAGCTTCCTCAACTTGGGGTTGAGCAGCTGGCATAATATAAGGTAAATTTTTTGACATAAAATTAAGAGTAGTAGAGACGCGATTAATCGCGTCTGTTTTGAATTCAGCTAATTACCGCATTTCCTAATTAATAACTCATAATTCATAACTCATAACTTTCTAACAACTCCTAACTTTAATTAAAGCCAACCGCGTAAGCGATAAACTAAAGAACCAATATACTCTTTTAGAGCGGTGGTAAATTGGTGTAAATTGTCGGTATCAGGTAATAAATTTAGTATAGCGGCTTTGGGAGTACTACCGAGTTCTTGCAACTCACCCTCACTAACTAAAAAGTCAGTGGGTGCAGGAATAGCATTGATTCCTTGACGCTGGAAAATCTGAAGCGATCGCGGTATATGCATTGCCGAAGTTACTAATAATACCTGACGAATGCCACGAGATAACAAGATTTTGCGGACATTTACAGCATTTTGATAAGTATTGAAAGAGTCAGGTTCTTGGACAATCGCCTCAGATGGAATACCAATAGATGTGAGTATTGTTGCCATATCTGCCGATTCTGGAGAACCACTTCCACGCCAATCAATGCGGCCGCCGCTCAGAATGATTATAGGCGCTTTTTTCTGGCGATACAGTTGTGCGGCGTAGATGATGCGATCGCCTGCTTCACTTAAATCGACAGTAGGTCTTGGGGGAAAAGCTGATTTTGTTGCGCCACCCAAAACCACAATCGCTTCTGCATTAGGTATTTGAGCAGGTGGAAGATTTTGCCATTCTAGCGATCGCACTAACGATTTAGCGATCCAAGCATTGCTACAAAATAGCAATAAAGTTAGGGAAAAAGCAATTGCGATCGCCGCAGTCCTTGGTCGTTTCCACAAAGTCACTAATGCTACTACTAAGCTTACACACGCTAATCCTAGTGGATAAAAAAATAGTGGCAGTAATTTAGAGAGATATAAAAACATAGTGGGGAGTGGGGAGTGGGGAGATGAGGGAGATGAGGGAGATGAGGGAGATGAGGGGAAGATGAGGAGAAAAGGGAGACAAGGGGACAAGGGGACAAGGAGATAAACAAAACTCCTAACTCTTAACTCCTAACTCTTAACTCCTAACTCAGCACTCAGCACTCAGCACTCAGCACTCCTAACGCCCAATGCCCAATGCCCAAATTATTACTTTTCCCAAAACTTGAAATTGAAACTACTTCCAGGAGCGCGACGGTAACGGCGACCGACCCTTCTGATTTGCCGTTTGTTGATCCTTTCATTCGTTGGTTCAACTTCAACCTCTTCTGACTCTTCAACTTGCAATTGAGTTCTAGTTTCTTCCTTACTTCCCCACCAAGCAGTAATCCAACCTCCAGCTAAAGCGCCTAATCCACCTAGCAAGATACTCATGGGTGCTGGATAGCCCAAATATACAAAGCCCAGCATGAAAAATAACCAGTATTTCAGTCCGGCATCAACGCCATCAGATGAGGCGACAGCTGGAGCTTGGGGGCTATTATCGGTTACATTTGTGATCCAGCTTAAGATGAAACCGCCCATGATTCCTAAGAAGATGCTCAGGGCTGGTGCGGAGCCGGTCATTATTAATATAAATGTTAAAAATGCCCCAAATAATAGTTGAGAAAAGAAGCTGGGAGAAATACTGAATAAGTCGTTCTTTTTGTCTGCCATAGAAGAAAAAAGTTATTAACCAATTACTAATTTGTAATTCGTAATTTTCAATTCAATTACGAATTACGTTAGCGCAGCGGTAGCGAGTCAACTCCTGCGGGGAGACGCCAAGGGCGAACGAGCGTCATTAAGAATTACGAATTATTTTAATTGTGCCTGTTGTGGTTGAGTTGTATCCCAAATCTTTACATAAGGTTGTTCCTCTTCTGTGAAAGGTTCAGCTTGTTTGATTTGTGAGGCTAATAAATCGGCGGTGGCATCAGCAATATCACCAGTGCGATTGTTCAAACGCTCTTTTAGAACTTCCAGCGGTGCTGTGCATTGGATAATCTGAAGGGGAAGTTGATGCTTTGTAGCTTGTGCGATCGCTTCTTGCCGTAATTGTTGTTTATCATACTTAGCATCTAAAATTACCGAGAAACCTTGTTTAGCCAGGATAATTCCCAATTCCAACAGGCGTGTGTAAGTTTTCTCGGTCATCTCAGGTGTATACAAATCATCGCCACCCTTTTCCCACAAAGGAATTCCCCCTAAATGCTTCCGCACCGCATCAGAACGCAGGTGAATCGCTCCTTGTTGACGGGCTAAAGACCTTGCTGTGGTACTTTTGCCAGAACCCGACAACCCCGACATCAAAATTAGTTGTCCCAGGTTTGGTTTAGTGTATTCCCAAGCCTGTTTGTAATAGTCAGCAGCCGTTTTTGTCGCTTCTTCCTTCACCGTCGCGGGTACACTCGGATCGTCTAGCAAAAATGATGTCACCTTTGCCCGGACATAAGCCTGACGACTTAAATACAAAGGCAGCACCTGTAAGCCTTCCCAATCTCCAGTTTGCTCTATATAGGCATTCAAAAACGCATTACCCAAGTCTTTACGCTGACGGGCTTCCAAATCCATTACTGTAAATGCCACATCGTACATCACATCGACAAAGCGAAACGGCTCATTAAATTCAATGCAATCAAACAACAAGATTTTATCGTGCCATAAAGCAATATTTCTCAGGTGTAAGTCTCCGTGACATTCACGAATATAATTGTTGTGAATTCTGCTGGTAAATAATTCTGGACGTTCGGCAAAAAAGTTATCTGTATATTGCTTTGTTTCTGTAAATTGCGCCTGAGTCTGGGGGCCACCAATATACTTTTCAGTTTGCTGATAATTCTCATCAAAGGCGGCCCGAACATTTGGCACTTCACCAAAAGTGCGAATGTAATCATTCGTCTGTGCTTCGGCATGATATTGAGCCACCACCCGTCCCAACTCATCTAGGCGTGTCTCATTTAACTTACCCTGTTCAAAAAGTGTACTTAATAGCGACTCTTGAGGAAACTGGCGCATCTTCAGCACATATTCTACAGCCTCGTCAGTTCCTCCTAAATGGTATTGTTCCCCTACCAAAGTTATAGGTAACACTTCTAAATACAGTTCACCTGCTCCCCGTTGATTCAACCGCAACTCTTCCTGAGAAAAATGTTGCCGCTTCTCTAAGGTGGAAAAGTCTAAAAAACCAAAATTCATCGGTTTTTTTAGTTTATAGGCGTAATCTCCAGTCAGCAGTACATAAGAAATGTGGGTTTGAATTAGTTGAATAGGTTCTGTTACTGCATGGGGATAAAATCCAGGTTGCAACATTTGCTCAATAAAAGCTGGAAGAGTTAGTTCTGTCATCTCTTTGTTCTGCGGGTTCAAATACAAAAAAACCAGGAGTTTCCCCCTGGCTATCATCAAAAATTATTACACACTTACGTAGCTTCAGAGGTTGTTTCACTCTCTAACTCAGCTTCATCCTCAGCAGCAGCGCTGATTTGCGGCTGCGAGACGCTAACTACGACTCGCTCTGTATCACCAAGAACTGTGACACCTTGAGGCAAGACTAGCTCGTAAATACGCAAGCTGTCTCCAATTTGCAGGTTAGAGACATCAATTTCAATTATTTCCGGGATGTTTTCTGGCGCACAGCTCACTTGCAATTCAGTAATAACAGTGTCTAAAAAACCACCTTCTTGTTTAACTCCAACAGCAGTTCCCATAAAACGCAGTGGTACTTCTACAGTGGTGTCGCCGTGGCCAGCAACTGCGAAAAAGCTGAGGTGATAAGGCGTACCTTTAGCTGGATGAATCTGAAGTTCCCGCAGCAAGGTTTTACCGCGCCAAGGTGCATCAGCAATATTCAACTCAATCAAGGTGTTGTTGACGGAAGCTCTTTTGAGCAAACGCTCAACAGTTTTAGCATCAATGGTCAAAGAAATGGATTCTGTACCCTTATGACCATACAAATTGGCAGGTATCAGTCCAGCACGGCGCAAAGCTCTTGGCTTGCTGCCTTCTGGACGTTTTTGAGATTCGACTGTAATAGCCATAAAAGTTGTCCTTTGTCATTTGTCAGTTGTCCTTTGTCCTTTGTCCTTTGTCATTTGTCATTTGCTAATGACCAATAACAAATGACTAATGACTAAATTTACGCACTAAGCAGGGTCGCAGCTGTGCCGTCGGGGTGCAATAAAGCGCGTTTGGGTCCGTGGATGGGGTCTTCTACGATTATGGTTTGATCGCGGCTGGCTCCTAGTGAGACGATCGCGATCGGAACTTCCATCAATTCGGCTAAGAATTTGAGATAATCCAATGCTGCTTGTGGCAAGTCTTCTAGGGTGCGGCAGTGAGTTGTTGACACTTTCCAGCCTGGTAAGGTTTTGTAGATGGGGCGACACCTAGCAAATTGACGAGAACTTGTGGGGAAGTGTTCGCTGCGTTGACCATCTATGTTGTATGCAACACAAACTTTAATTTCTTCTAATTCATCAAGAACATCCAGTTTGGTCAGCGCCATACAATCCATGCCATTAATCCGCACGGCATAGCGACCGATGACGGCATCAAACCAGCCACAGCGCCGTTTGCGTCCGGTGGTTGTGCCAAATTCCGCACCGCGATCGCACAACAATTCTCCCAACTCGCCATCCAATTCAGTGGGAAATGGCCCCTCTCCTACACGGGTTGTATAGGCTTTCGACACCCCAATTACCCGGTCAATCATTGTCGGCCCTACCCCAGTTCCAACGCAAGCCCCACCCGCCACCGGGTTAGAGGAGGTGACATAAGGATAAGTTCCATGATCTAAGTCTAGGAGCGTACCTTGTGCGCCTTCAAACAAAATATTGCGCCGTCGCTGAATTGCATCGGATATTTTCAACGATGTATCAACAACGTAAGGTCGCAAGCGTTCTGCATACCCCAAATACTGCTCAATCACCTCTTGTGGATCTAGAGGCGGCAAGTTGTAAAGCTTTTCTAAAATGACGTTTTTATAATTAATCGTCCACTCTAGCTGCTCACGTAGCCCATCCGGGTTCATCAAGTCTAAAACCCGAATGCCTGTACGTTCAGATTTGTCAGCATAAGTCGGCCCAATGCCCCGACCTGTTGTGCCGATCTTATAGCTTCCCCGTCGTTCTTCCGATGCCTGGTCAATCAATCGATGATAAGGCATCGTTACGTGGGCTGTCTCAGATATCAGCAGGTGGTCAGTGGAAATATTTAACTCTTTTAGTTGGTCGAGTTCTGCGATCAAAATCTGTGGATCGATCACTGTTCCACAACCGATAATGCAATCGGTATTTGGATACAAAATCCCAGAGGGAATCAAGTGCAGTTTAAAGGTCTGACCTTTAACTACAATCGTGTGTCCAGCATTAACACCCCCTTGGTAACGCACCACAACATCTGCAGAACGGCTGAGTAAGTCAGTTATTTTACCTTTTCCTTCATCGCCCCATTGGGCACCTATGACAATGACGTTAGCCAAGAGCTTATATTAAGAAGTAAAGTTTCCACAACCTATAATTATTAACATATCGCTTGAATCATGTCAAGCTTATTGCAGTAGGGGCGCACATCTGTAGATTGGGGGATGAGCAGGGCAAACGCATGTTATTTACTAATAAAAACTAAAAAGGATTCCCAAATTATCTAAATAAATAACTGTAAAAATTGATGAGGTTATAAACCAAATAAATCGGAGATTTTCTGAAAATATGAATTAGGTTTTCTTCAAATATATAATTTTTTATATTAAAACAAATCATTGATTGGGTATATAAAAAAAGTAAATCTCTCTTGAATTTGCAGTTGCCCATGCACTCACCATTACAATTGCACTTTGGTCACTAATGATAACCAATGCTTAACAAGCATCCAACTGATGATGTTGCATTAACCTTGAGGTTCATTTGCTAGGGGAACACCTGATTACCTACTAACAAAAATCCCCCAATCGGTCGGGGGTTAAAAAGTCAGAAAATAATATTAAACCTATTATTTGCAATCCTAGCGTTCACCTCGCTGACAAAAATCTTTCAAAAGTTTGAATGCTCTCTAAAGAACGATTGTGATAACCAACACAAATTAACGCTTCAATAAAACTGAATTTTTTCATTATTGCCTTGTGGTGGTTCACTAGCAGTAAGATCGAACACAAGAGGGTTAGGATGAATTGGGCAGCATACTCTTGCTTACCTGTATTTGAGTGAGATGTAAGTGATGGAGCAGCCTATCCAAAATCTGACTTTTTCCACTAAATTCAAATTAAAAACTTTTTTTTGCGTAATCTTAGTAATCCCACTACGCCGAGAGCAATTAATGCTGATGGTTCGGGAACAGAAATTTTTTGTGCTGTCAAACTAGTTTCGTAAGAAAGTTTAAGGTTTGTAGCCGACTCAACCGTATAACTAGCTTCAACTTGTTGTAATCCTCCCTCACCAATGGGAATGGAGAAGATACCGTCTTGATCTCCGGTTATTTTTTTACCCAAGTATTCTACTGTAACATCTGGAATTTGTTTTCCTTCGTAAAGAACTTGAACTTTTAAGTTATCTCCTGCTTTGACTGCAAGAGGATTCTGCAAGGATACGATTTCTAATGGTAAATTGAATGGTTTAGCCAGAGTCTCAGACCAATCATAAAGAGCTTTTGTATATTTCAGGTAATGGCCTACGTCTTGATATTGCCCAATTTCCTGCTCGGAAATACTGCGATATTCATTGTCGGATATTCTAGCATAATAGCCATTATCAAAAAATCCAGTTAATGCTGCAATTTCACTATTAGGAGTGAGAGATAATCCATCTTCTTTCTGGTTAATATTAAATGGAACTTCCTCCCTGATAGCATCATAAGCAGTAGCTTGCTTAAATTTAGATGTTTGGTAAGGTTCTGGGCCATCTTCTGGATGACCAAATAAGAGATTATATTCTCCGCTTTTGTAGTCAAACCAGATAACGTGTGCTGAGGCGGGCTGAATAATTAAAGGTAAAACTGCCACCGCTAATAGAAATTGTTTCCAAATTTTGGTAAACATCTAAATTGTCCTAAATCAGGTAATAAGTAATTAAAAGCATAATATTTGATGTATAACAATCCTCCTCCCAGGGATATTTATTAAAAATAATTTTAAATAATAAATATTGATTTTTCAAAAAGCATCTATTGTTAACAGTGATCCAATATTTTTTTACAATAAATAGCCTTGTTGCACGAACAGGGAAAATGCTAATCTGTGCTATCGTGGCTATCGTGAATAACCGGGCTGCAAAACCAGGAGATACTGGGTAGCTGATAATTGACCCACCTTTGCCTGCCTGACCGAAAACGCTTTCGTATACAAGCCCCTAAATTTATTTATGGAGAAGTAAAAAAATGTATTTTGAGACACACAGTGCAAGAAATACTACGTCCGTTTACTTGCCCCTGAATTTATTTATGGGGATTAAAAATTATTGAATGCGTGAATGCGTGAATGCGTGAATTCGGAGCGTACCCCTTTGGGGAAGCAAGCTACGCGCAGCGTCTCGTAGAGAAGCGACGTGACTGGGGAATTAATACCAATCAGGAAATCCCTGTGATTTTGCGGTTAATTAAAATTCTCAACGAAATATGTTGCATTGCAACGTCTCTGCAAATATTATAGATAGGCAAATTATCCGATCCGAACTGTATTGGCAACACTACAGCTAAAAATGAATTTATATTAAAAATGAACGGATTTATTTGTGAGTATCATGTATAAATCATCATCCCTAAAAATCCAGAGATTTACAACTATAAAAGATCGTATTTTGCTACCCGTGTTATCAAAATCCTTAAAATATTCTCAGTATTTGTTTTTAATCTTTAATCTTAACTGATGGAGGGCATCTGCGGCAGAAAAGGCGATCGCATGAGCAAAAAATGGTATCGAGTTCAAAAGCTAAAAGCAATATTCGTCCTAGCATTGGCAGTTGTATTTACTAATGCTGTAGTCTCATATAGCAATACTGTGAAGCTGATTCACAACCAGCAATGGCTAACAGACTCCTACAAAGTTATTACCCAAATTGAAAGTATTCAATTTACACTCAAAGATACTGAAGCTGCACAACGTAGTTATTTAATTACAGCAGATGCAGATGATTTACAGACTTATCTTGCAGCTTATCAACAAACTAATAGCAATATTCAGATTCTCAAAAATTTAACTGCCAAGAACCATCAAAAGCAGCAGTGGATTGGTTTTCTGGAGCCGAAAATTACCAACAGACTTAACATTCTGCAACAAGAAATTTACCTCAGAACAAACCAGGGATTAGAAGCAGCTCGGAAGCAAATATTATCTGATAATGACAAGCAAATCGGCAAAGAGATTCAACAACTGATTAACGACTCTTTGAAGGCAGAGCAAAATTTATTACAGCAGGGAATGCAGCAGTCACAAGCAAATTCCCAAAAAGCGATAGTGACATTTTTTATCGCTGCAATTGTGGATTTGGTGCTGGTGGCGCTGCTGTATGATTTGTTGTGGCGTTATATCAGGCAACTTCAGCAGACAGAACTGGCCCTACGCCAAAGCGAAAATCGTTTACGAGCCATAATAGATGCAGAACCAGAATGCATCCAGTTAATTGCTAGAGATAGCACCCTTTTAGAAATTAATGCAGAAGGGTTGGCAATGATGGAAGTGGAAAGTGCTGATATCTTGATTGGTAAACCAGTTGATGCCGTAATTGTGCCAGAGTATAAAGTAGCCTTTGCCGACTTGCATAAAAATGTCTGTCAAGGTAGTAAGGGGACTTTGAAGCTTGAAATCGTGGGATTTAAAGGCACTCGCCGCTACCTGGAAACTCATGCCGTACCATTACGTAACGAATCTGATGACACGTTCATGCATTTGGCACTGACGCGAGATATAACCCAGCAAAAACAGGCAGAACAGAAAATCCGCGAACAAGCAGCGCTGTTGGATGTATCAACTGATGCGATTCTGGTGCGAAATATCCACAACCAAATCTTATTTTGGAATAAAGGTGCTGAACGTCTATACGGCTGGAAGGCTGAGGAAGTTGTGGGTAAAAATGTTTTACAACTTTTATATAAAGAGATTTCACCACAGCTAGAAGATGCTTACTTGAGGGTGATGAATACGGGTGAGTGGCGGGGTGAATTGCATCAACTGACAAGGGAAGGCAAAGTAATTATCGTTGAAAGTCGGTGGACACTGATCCGAGATGATCATGGACAACCCAAATCCATTTTGAGTGTGAACACTGAGATTACGCAGCAGAAACAACTAGAAGCTCAACTTCTGCGATCGCAACGTTTAGAGAGTATCGGTACTCTAGCTGGCGGTATCGCTCACGACCTCAACAACATACTATCGCCAATTTTAATGTCAGTTCAACTGTTGCAGAAGAAATTGCCCGATTCGCAAAGTCAGCAAATACTGCAAACTTTAGAAAATAATGTCAAACGCGGCGCTAATTTGCTTAAACAAGTGTTATCTTTTGCACGGGGTATTGAAGATAAACGGACAATTGTGCAAATTCAGCCTTTGATGGCAGAGATTGAGCAAATTATCGCTCAAACATTCCCTAAATCCATTATTTGCCAGATAGATATCCCTAAAAATCTCTGGTACGTTCGTGCAGACATAACTCAACTACATCAGGTATTGATAAACTTAGTAATCAACGCCCGCGATGCTATGCCCAATGGCGGTATTCTTAGGATTGCGGCGGAAAATCTGGTGATTGGCGAACATTCTGCCCAGATAAATATTGATGCGAAAGTTGGTTCTTATATTGCGATCGTGGTGACGGATACTGGTATGGGGATGTCGTCAGAAGTCCAGCAACGGATTTTTGAACCATTTTTTACGACCAAAGACGTAGGCAAAGGTACAGGTTTAGGACTTTCTACGGCGTTGGGTATCATTAAGAATCACGGTGGTTTTGTCAATGTTTACAGTCAAGTAGGCAGAGGTACTCAATTTACAGTCTACTTGCCTGCCTCTACATTCAAAGACACACATTCGCTGTCTCAACAATTGGAATCATTTATAAAAGATGGCTAAACAACTTATATCATGTCCGGTTAATTAGTTATAATTCCCGTAATCTATGCAGAAACCGGAAAACCCTTTTTCCCCCAGTTAAGAGCCAGGATGATAACTTGGAAACCATCATCCGCCGACCAGTTAATGAACAACTTGCAATATTAGTAGGGATAGATAATATTATTCCGTGTCGGGTTGAACGGAGTAGCCGTGGAAGTTTTATCAAACTTGCAAATGGGCGGCTGAATTTAAGGACGAAGCCGGGGTAGGATTTTGGTTAGAATAATCCAGAAAACAAGGCTGGCGATCGCACCTGTGCCAATACTGTACCAAAAAGCTTGTGTTTGGTAGAAAGGAATATCGGGACATGGGGGTTGTTGAGCGATAATGACAGAGGATGCAATCTGGCTTGTTGCTAGCCCAATACTTGCAATAGCAATATTAGTCTCGATATTGCGATCGCGCTGTGCTTGCTCTATCTCCACCATCCCGCGAATTGTAGCGGTCAAGTTTTCTAATATTGCTAATCCTGGATTTAGACCTAGATAGTCTTTTTCTAATTGTACTTGATATTTGTCTTTGACTATCTTGCTGAATTCTTCTAAAAATTTCTCTTTTGGAAAAAATTTTTTACACTGTTTTTCGTAGTTACGCTCATTAACTTCAACTGTGTGCTGTTGAGTTTGCAGGTGGTTTATATCTCGCACGTAACTACTTACAGTCACAATGTTTTTTTGCAATTCGCTTTTTAGCTCTTCCAATCCTTTGTCTGATAAACTTTTTAAATTCTCCGGGTCTACTAAACTATGCTTTTTATATTCCCTTAATAGCCTTAATTTTATTTCCCGTCCTTGTTCATAAGCCCAAAGGATTTTATGTCTACATTCAAACAAGGATATCCATGCATTATAGTAACTACCGGCTTCCTTAATTTTATCTTGATCAGCATAGAAAATAACAATCACATGACTGTCTTTTTCAATTTCGTCCCAACGATTTTTACCACGCCACATTTCATAGACTGTAGCGCCTAGAAATTTTCCTAAATTTTGATATTCGTGTCCTTCTGGAATTAAGGCTTTGTAAGCTTGATGAGCTATTGCTTCAGGAATTGAGTTATGAGATGGAACTGTGAAGCCTGATATCATCCAAGTTTGCCCCAAATAGCCACTTTCTTCTTCCAAATATTTAGGGTCTGCAAGTCTTCCATGTGCTAAATTACCAATTTTTGGTAAAACATCTATATCTTTGATTTTAGTTAAGATATCCTCAATCTTAGATACATCATATTGCTGATTAAAAGAGCAGCTATAGCGTAGGCAGTTAGTATCGCCCAAATTCGCTTGACGGTAAGAACATTCATAAGATGAAGTTTTATCCTTAAAGTTAAGGCGTTGTGGATTTTGGTTGTCGGGTGTAGATGAGAATCCCTTTTCTTTAAGTTCTTTTACAAGTTGTTTTGCAAGCTCTGACCAGTACTCTTGCATATTGCTCGAGTTCTTTGTAAGATTATAAATCAATAAGTCTAGGGTGAGATACTCTATTTTAGACATTAAGGTTTTTTTGCGATAATTTCTAACTTGTGCTTCTTGGCTTCTGTACTTGAATCAGAAGCAGTAAAAATTGGTATGGCAATATTCTTAACGAAATGTTCGGGTGTTGTTGTAGGTTGCTTCTGCTTACTTTCGTCTTCGTATCTGTTGAGTTCTTGAGTTTTATATTGCGTCTGAATCTTCATTCGTGCATTATGGTAAGATGCCCTAAGAGACTCATTTTCAGCCAATTCTATCAGACGGTTAAGAGCATTATCTTTATTAGATGTGTTTACAAGCATTTCACCAACTTTATTGATTTCCTGCTGTAAAGCTGTTGGTAAAGGAGAATCTAATTCTACCAAAGCTGTTAAAAAGGCGCGGAGGGTGACTGTTTGTGGTTGGTTAAGCATAGGATGGAATAGGGGGTAAAGAAAATAAAGCTAACACCTAAAATAGGTAAAAAGCGCTGGCTTTCCAACGAACTGGCTCCTTTTACCCTGTTGTCCTTGGTTTACCAGTTAAAATAAAGCCAGCCGAATAATAAGGATGAGCATAGGGAACTTCGGTAGGTTCCTTCTTCTTTTTCTTTATGTGATCTTCAATAATTTCCGCTTCTGTTTCCAGAGAGGCTTTCGATTGGGGTTCATTCAATTCCTTGGCTAAGTCTCTATACCACTTAGCTAAATCTTGATGGGTTGACTGACGTAGCCAATCTTTTGCTTGTCTCAGTGCTATGGTAGGGGTTTGTCTTTGCTTGAGTAACTGGTAAAATTTAATTACGAGTAAAGCAGTGGAACGTTCATCGACTCTCCACAGAGTACTAACAACGTGGTTTGCTCCCTTGGCAAGAAATCCACTTACTAAACCAACATATTCATCGATTATCCTCTCTTTGCTGAATTCCTGGCTGGTGACCCCAGTTTCGCAAGCAGAAAGACAAATGAGTTGATACTTTCGTAAGTCTAATTCTGGACACTCAAAAATGTCACCCAAAGTCAATTTCTCTGTGTCTGCTAACACCAAAGCTGATTCTATCGGGTTTTCTAAAATGTGATAGCCATGTCCTGTAAAGTGAAAGTAACCTTCATACTCTCCTAAAGCTTCGATCAAGTTAGTTTTTGTTACAGTCTGGTTTGGGAATTTACCATAGCTTGGATATAGGTGGTAAAGAGCAGCAGATTGAATGTCTGTAAATAACAAGTTATTTAAAGACATTTCTATATTCACAAGTTTTGGGCTATCAGTATTTTCGCTGTTTGATGTCGATTCCAACAACTGCAAGCCAATCTGAAAACTTGGTAAGTAAGTAATGATAAAATCTTTCTCGTTAAATAGGTAATCTAGGGGTAATAGGTGTAATTCCCGGTGGGGAATGAGAATCAAGTTATCAACATCTTGGAGATTGTCTTGAACAATGCGTTTAATTTCTAGAATTTCACCAAGAGTTTCCAACATAGATTTCATATTTTTCCGCCAAGGAGTCGTTTGTTTATCTGTGTAAGGAGCATTACAGTAATCCTCATAAGACTTTTTCCATCGCTGCATCCAGCGTTCAAAACGCTGAAGCTGATAAAAATAAGGGCGAGAGTCTTTCTGTTGTGATTCGCTTGGTAATTGTGGTGACAGGATTTTTAGAGGTTCATTATGTTTGATAATGAAAGTAGTGATAGCAATGGGGCTGAGATGCCAGTAAATTACCGCAGTTTTGGGATTAAGTAGTTTTTGCGTCTGTTTAAACTCAAACTCCTCGGTAGGCGGTTGATAAATTGAACCTTCCTTCAGCCAAGCAAGGCAAATATTCTTGCGTATCTCTGCTCTTTCTAAAGCTTCTATGTGTTTCTCTGGAACTTTTGACTGTGCAAGGATATCTACCCGCATTTGATTAAAAGCCGCTAATTTGCTGTCTAGGGTTATTCTCTCTTGCTCTGATTTGGGTTCTTCGTTCAATTCTTCTAACTGCTGAGTCCCTTTCTCCAAATTTTCTTGGAATTTTTCAGGGTTATCCGATGAATATACTTTCAGCAATTCTTGCAAGAATTGCAAGTGTTCCTCCGGAAACTTATCAAATGTCAGAAACTCAAGGGCTTCTTCATAGCTTTTTTTTGCTTGAGATAAATCTGAGAAAAGACTTGGTTGTTGCATCATGTAATATTGCAACTGTTTCAATTTTTCAGAATGGAATTTGCTGCTACTTCCTTGCTCATCAGGTGTTGGTATATATACCGAAGTTTTTACAGCAGCTTCCTTCTTTAGAGCAGATATGTTTGCTAAACCCTGATTCTTATTCCAAGCTTCCCACCACTGAGGATCTATACAGTTAAGAGCGCGATTATAAAATTCAATGGCATCTCCATCTCGCTTTAACTTAACAAGTACATTTCCTTTGTTAACCAAAGCTTCATGCTTATCTGGTTTAAATTCAATGGCTTTGTCGAAAGATGCAACAGCTTCTTCGTAGCGTTCCAAAAACCCCAGCGCATACCCCCGGTTGTTCCAAGCCCAATCGTCGTCTGGTTTAAATTCAATGGCTTTGTCGAAAGATGCAACAGCTTCTTCGTAGCGTTCCAAAAACCCCAGCGCATACCCCCGGTTGTTCCAAGCTAAATCGAAGTCTGGTTTAAATTCAATGGCTTTGTCGAAAGATGCAACAGCTTCTTCGTAGCGTTCCAAAAACCCCAGCGCATACCCCCGGTTGTTCCAAGCTAAATCGAAGTCTGGTTTAAATTCAATGGCTTTGTCGAAAGATGCAACAGCTTCTTCGTAGCGTTCCAAAAACCCCAGCGCATACCCTGACTATCTAATTAGTATTTAAGAGCTTGAGACTCAAGCACAGCGAGAAGTT
>NZ_JABXKF010000050.1 GCF_017115165.1 Nostoc sp. LPT
GTCATTGGTCATTGGTCATTGGTCATTGGTCATTGGTCATTGGTCATTGGTCATTATTTTTCACAAAGGACAAATGACAATTGACTAATGACTGTTTATAGTCATTGTTTTTCACAAAGGACAAAGGACAAAGGACAAATGACAACGGACAATTGACTAATGACCATTTATTAAGCCGTGGCTTCTATGGCTTCATCATCTTCGCGATCTTCTGGATCTACCTGTCTCAGACGAATGTGCTTTTTGCCTAAAGTAATCACAAACTCATCTCCTGGTTTAAGATTCATCTGTTTTGTATAAGCTGAACCTATAAGTAAGTTACCATTCGATTGCACGCTAATTCTATAGCTAGCACTGCGTCCACCACGCCCATTAGCACTGGGTGTACTGTCTAACTGAATGCCTTCAGCATCAATTAGGGCATTTAAGAACTTCATCATATTGACGCGCTCTATACCATTTTTGGTAACGGTATAGTAGCCGCACTTCTTGGCTTTGTCTTCTTTGCTCTCGTTCTCTAGCTCTTTGACTTTTTTGAGCAGTTCTTCACCGAGTAGGGGTTCAATTTTTTTCTGTTTAGGCATCAACTTAGGTCGAAAATGAATGTTTGAAGTGTTTGAATCGATTTTATTTTAGCTGAGGTTGAGCTAACAGGAACATAATCCTTTAGTTTTTATCTCAACCTAGCCAAGTATATTACACTCAGCTGCACAATTGTTATGCCATTACCAATATTGCCAAGACAATTTATTTTAGAGAATGCTGGCAATGCTGATAACTATATATATAGTTTGTGAATTACTGCTAGACTATATAAGTTTTAAGTTTTCTAAACTAACGCTCTAAAGGTTGTCTATTTCTTAAGGATTCCTATAAGTCACAGAATGATAAGCAAAACTGATCCTTAGTCATTGGTTATTTACAAATCACAAATTAAAGAAGTCTAAGAGTCAGAAGCCGACATCAGAATTTCTTTTCAGGGAGATGCAGTGCCAACGAAGATAAAAGACAAACAACAAAACTTGCCAAAATGAAATTAACTACTAGAGGACACTATAGTGTAAAGGCGTTGCTAGATTTGAGTTTACAACCAAGATATGGGCCTGTATCTGTGAGAGCGATCGCTAAACGCCAAGATATTCCAGCTCCTTACCTCGAAAAACTACTAATAGAAATGCGTCGTGCATCTTTAGTGAAATCAATTCGTGGTAGCATCGGCGGATACCAATTGGCCAGAGAGCCTGCACAAATATCTATAGGACAAATTTTAGAAGCTGTTGGCGAGACTAGCCATTTACCTCATCAGACCTCATCACCTACACAAGCTGAAGACTGGGTAACATTTAGCCTCTGGCAGAGAGTCAACCAAAAGCTCAAAGAAGCTTTGTACAGTATCACTCTGGCAGACCTTTATTACGATGCTCGGAGTCGGCAAGCTTCCCTTGGAGAAGAAGCTAGTTTTGTGGTTTAGTCAAGAGTCAATAGTCGAAATATTGACCCTTGACTTTTAACCCTTGACTTGTGACTTATGACTAATAATATCTATATCTTAATAATTGCAGCATTTTTAGATTACTTAATTGGCGATCCTTGGGATTGGCCTCATCCAGTGCAAGTTATGGGGTGGATAATTTCTCGCCTAACCAAATTTTTTCTCCACTTGTGTCAAAATTCTCTAACACAACGCCTAGCTGGAATTGTACTAGGTATTATCTTAATAATTGGTAGTGGTCTTGTTGGCTTTTTGATTATTCAAATTGCCAGATGGGTTCATCCACTCTTAGGAATTGCAATAGATAGCATTCTTTTGGCTAGTTGTTTTGCTGGCAGAAGTTTACGAGCAGCAGCGGAGGCTGTTTTACAACCTTTAACAGTCGGGGATTTAAAGAAGGCTCGGAAGATTTTAAGTAATTACGTTGGTCGAGATACCCAAAACCTCTCACAAGCAGAAATTTCCCGAGCCGTTTTAGAAACGGTTGCAGAAAATGCCACCGATGGGGTAATGGCTCCACTTTTTTATGCAATTGTTGGTGTCTTTATCCCAGTTGTGGGGCCAACTCCCTTGGCTTTAGCATATAAAGCCAGCAGTACCCTCGATTCAATGGTGGGCTATCGGGAAGCACCCTATACTTATTTAGGATGGTTCTGTGCGCGGTTAGAAGATTGTTTGACTTGGCTACCTTGTCGGTTAACAGTCGTGACTCTGGCGCTGCTATCGGGTAAACCGACACATATTTGGCAAATTTGTCGTCGGGATGCAATTAACGATCCTAGCCCCAATTCTGGCTGGAGTGAGTGCGCCTATGCGGCTTTTTTGGGTGTGCAGATGGGAGGTACAAATTGGTATCGGGGGGTAGCTAAATACAAACCACTACTAGGAGATGCTATTTATGCCATTACTGCAACTTCTATTCAGAATGCTTTACAGCTGACTCGATATTGTTTTTTGCTATGGTTAGGGGTAGCGATCGCTATATTCTTAATGCTCGCAAATAAGTAATTGTAAATATAAAGTTAGGAGTTAAGAGTTAAGAATAAAAACTCCTAACTCTTAACTTATCACTCCTAACTTATGACTCGCTAGGGACATCCAAGAATTAAATTACTCAATTCCTGCATCCAACACCAGTATCCAATTTCTTCTCCCCCTGCCTCCCCTGCTCCCCCTGCTCAAGAACAGCTTACCTAAACGATTGATTATTTTTTTATTTGGAAGTCCCTTATGTCTGCCAAAGTAGTTGAAATTCTCTCATCTGAAGAAATCCGTCGTACCTTGACTCGCCTTGCCTCTCAAATTGTCGAAAGGACGCGTGATTTGTCTCAACTGGTGCTTCTTGGTATCTATACCAGAGGTGCGTTATTAGCCGAATTATTGGCGCGTCAGATTGAGACGCTCGAAGGTGTAGCAGTCTCAGTCGGCGCTTTGGACATTACATTTTATCGAGATGACCTTGACAAAATTGGATTGCGGACTCCAACGAAAAGCGAAATTCCTTTTGACCTTACCGGGAAAACGGTTGTACTCGTGGATGATGTGATTTTCAAAGGACGGACGATTCGCGCTGCTTTGAACGCAATCAACGATTACGGTAGACCAGAGGTGATTCGTTTAGCTGTGTTAGTAGACAGAGGCCATCGAGAATTACCAATTCACCCAGATTTTATTGGCAAGAAGTTGCCTACAGCTAAAGAAGAAATTGTCAAAGTTTACTTACAAAATTCTGATGGACGAGATGCAGTAGAGTTGATTGCAGATTAGGCTATCGAGGCAGGAGGCAGGAGGCAGAAGGTAGGAAGTAGAAACTCTTTGTATCTGATTTTAAATCCTGCATTTTTTGCCCTACTTAGTGCTGAATAGTGAGTGTTTCGGCAAGTGAGTGAATTAAGAATTACTCAGTACTTATGTACTTGGGTTTGAGCAAGGCCCCTTGTGGGCGGTCTTTCTTCAACTCAGCACGGGCTAAACGTCCCGCTATCGATGTACAGCACTCTTCATCTCATCTAATTGAAAACTGCTGTAAGTAATCAAGCAGACATGACATTCCGGGTAAGGGTAACTGTGAAAAGAAGTTTGCAGAACCTCGTAAAAAATAAAGATTGTTTGGCTGTATTGTCATAAAACCACAACTCTTAATGAGAAAATAAGACATCTAACCAAGCGATCGCCATTTAATTGTTAACAAACCTGTTAATTAGACCGAATTTTTTTGAATTTAAAGGAAACAAAAGGATTATCGGACATGACTTAAAATATAGTGCCTCAAAATACTCCTGAAAGCTAGTTCTTGTTTAATAAAGTTTGTATAGAATTTGGTGGTGAAGTTATTTACTTGATTCTCAATTGCAACAATCCAGGTTTCATTTATGAGTCAGTCTTTTTCTCAAAACCAAGCAAGACAAAATCGTCAACAGAGACTCTGGCAACAAAAATGGAGTTTAAAGACTAAAGCAATAGTTTGGGCACTAAGTATCAGTGTGCTTCCTGTAGTTGCAATTGGAACAGCTACTTACAACTATGGCACTAATTTAATTAATACACAAATTCCGCAAGTCAGACAAAAGAGTGCAAAAAGTTTAACAGAAAGTGAACTTGCTCTACAAAGACAATTGTCACTCTTGTTAACTGGTATGGGAGTGACAGCAATTTTAGCAGGTGTGATCGCTGTTTTTGTCGCAAATCGAGTTATTAGTCGAGTTCGCAAGGCTGCTGCAACTTCTAATATTATCAAAAATAAGCTACGTCCAGACAGTGAGTTTACTCAATCTTTGATCGCTAGCCAAGATGAATTAGTGATGTTAGAGAGCAACATAAACTTATTCACAGAGATGCTTTCGGGTTTGCTACAACAAAAAGAAGCTGAAGCTGATTACTCCCAGCTATCGAGAAAAATTACCCGCTGGGTTCGAGAATCATTCAATGAAGAAGATGTTTTCAAAACTACCTCAGAAGAAATTCGTAAAGCTTTAAGCATCGATCGCGTAACCATCTTTTGTTTCAACTCCAACTGTAATGGAACCTTTATCGCCGAATCAGTAGCACCTGGTTTACCGAAAATGTTAGGGGTTATAGTCTCTAATACTGGGTTTGAGGCAGGATATATAGAAAAATATCAGAATGGTTGCATCCGTGCTATTGATGATATCTATCAAGCCAATCTCAGTGATGGTGATATTGAGCTGCTAGAGCAATTTGCTGTCAAATCTAATTTAGTAGCACCGATTATTAAAGGCAAGCAGCTATTCGGTTTATTGATTGCACATCAGTGTTCTAGACTTCGCTTTTGGCAGCAGTCTGAAATTAATTTGTTCGCTCACATAGCCATGCAAGTAGGATTTGCTCTTGACTACGCTAGGCTTTTCAAACAGGTAGATTCAAAGGCAGATCGAGCTCAGGTATTTATAGAAACTACCCGTAGCATTCGCCAATCACTCAACGAAGAGGATGTCCTGAAAACGACTGTAGAAAAGGTTCGCAAAGTACTGAGTACTGACCGAGTGCTGGTTTATAGCTTTAACGCTAATTGGGTTGGAACTGTGATTGCCGAATCAGTGGTTCCAGGTTATCCAAAAGTTTTGCGAGCTGAAATTCAAGACATTTGTTTTGCTCAGGGTTATGTAGAAAAGTATCAGTCTGGTCGCGTTCAAGCCACAAACAACGTTTATGAAGCCGGTTTGACTGATTGTCACATTAACCTGCTCGAATCTTTTGCTGTGAAAGCAAATTTGGTCGCCCCCATTCTCAAAGATGAACATCTATTTGGCTTGTTAATTGCACATCAATGCTCCAGACCTCGTGATTGGCAACAATCTGAGATTGATTTATTTGCCCAGATAGCGATGCAAGTGGGATTTGCTCTCGACCATGCTAGGGTGCTGCAACGAATCGATGCTGAAGGTGTGCAAAGTCGGTTGCTGGCGGATACTATCGGTAGCATTCGCGAATCGCTCAACGAAGAGGATGTCCTGAAAACCACTGTAGAAGAGGTTCGTAAAGTACTGAGTACTGACCGAGTACTGGTTTATAGTTTTAACACTGATTGGTCTGGAATTATAATTGCAGAATCAGTTGTTCTCACCTACCCAAAAGTTTTGCAAGCTGAAATCCGAGACCCATGTTTTGGTCAAGGCTATGTAGAACAGTATCAGTCTGGTCGCGTTCTCGCCATAAACAACATTTATGAAGTCGGTTTAGCTGATTGTCACATTAAACTGCTCGAATCCTTTGCTGTGAAAGCAAATTTAGTAGCCCCCATTCTTAAAGATAAGCAGCTATTTGGCTTGTTAATTGCACATCAGTGCTCCAAGCCCCGTGATTGGCAACAATCTGAGATTGATTTATTTGCCCAGATAGCGATGCAAGTGGGATTTGCTCTCGACCATGCTAGGCTGCTGCAACGAATCGAAGCTGAAAGTATGCGAAGTCAGTTATTGGTGGATATTATCCGCAAAATTCGCCAATCACTTAACGAAGAGGATGTCATCAAAACCACAGTGGAAGAGGTTCGCAAAGCACTAAGTACTGACCGAGTGTTGGTTTATAGCTTTTACGCTAATTGGTTCGGAATTATCATTGCTGAATCAGTGGTTCCAGGTTATCCCAAAGTTTTGCGGTCTAAAATCCATGACCCCTGTTTCACTCAAAGCTATGTAGAAAAGTACCAGTCTGGTCGTGTTGTTGCAATCAACAACATTTATGAGTCTAATTTGGCTGATTGTCACATTAAACTGCTCGAATCTTTTGGTGTGAAAGCAAATTTAGTAGCACCAATTATCAAAGATGAGCAGCTATTTGGCTTGTTAATTGCACACCAGTGTTCTGAACCCCGTGATTGGCAACAATCTGAGATTGATTTATTTGCCCAGATAGCGATGCAAGTAGGATTTACTCTCGATCATGCTAGGCTCCTACAAGCGTATCAAACTGCTGAAGCTAACTCTGATGAATAGTAGGGGCGCGCAGCTGTGCGCCCCTAATTGATATATGTATTTTTACGTTACGCTTAGTGTAACTTTTGACGAAGAAGCTGCTAGAGCGATCGCTAATGGTAAAATTCGATGTTCCTGAATCTGAATTCTGGCGTGGAGTGTTTCTGCTGTATCATCCGGTAGTACTGGTACTGCGGCTTGCATTAATATTGGGCCGCTATCCATTTCTAAACAAGCTAGATGCACTGTACAACCAGTAATTTTTACCCCAGATGCCAAGGCTTGTTCTACAGCATGGATTCCCTTGAAACTAGGTAACAAACTAGGATGGATATTAATAATCCTCTCAGGAAAGGCATCAATGAAAACTGACGTTAATAGTCGCATCCACCCTGCCAAAATCACCCATTCTACATCGTAGTGCCGCAATGTCTGCACAATTTTTTCATCAAACTCTTCTCGGTTTTGATAGTTGCGGTGATTTAATAAGACAGTTTCTACACCTCTATTAGCTGCTCTGACGGCTGCTTTCGCCGAGGGGTTATTGTAAATTAAAACTTGAATTTGGGCATTTAGCCGCTCATCTTGGATAGCTTGGGCAACTACATCAAAATTGCTGCCATTCCCAGAAGCCATAATTCCCAGTTTTAAAGGAGCAAATTGTTGGCAATCATCGCTAATGCTAGGAGAAACCAAGCTCAGGGTAGAATCAGGGCAAAGGGTCATAACAGCTAAGAGGGTTAATTATAGATGCCAAAAATATGTACTAAGTCGTGGTTGGATAATGATACAGTAGCCGCGTGGATTTTTCTCGCACCAGCATTAATTTTGCTAGGTGTTTTTATCATTTGGCCGATTGCCTATTTGTTCTACCTCAGTTTCACTGCTGGTAGTTTCACCTTAAAAGGTATTTATTGGATAGGCTTAAAAAACTATTGGCGCTTACTACTCAACCCCGACTTCTGGCAAGTTCTGGGTAACACCTTTTATTTTACGATCGCCACCATCATTCCCAGTTTAGTTATTTCCTTGGGATTGGCAGTACTGTTAAACCGCTCCATTCCCTTGCGGGGCATCCTGCGGAGTGCCTATTTTTTACCCTCAATTATTTCAATTGTGGCAGCGGGTTTGGGATTTCGCTGGCTGTTTCAGACATCAGGGCCAGTTAACGGACTTTTAGTTTTTTTTGGCATTTCAGACATACCCTGGTTAGGAGACACATTTTGGGCAATGCCAGTAATTATTTTAATGAGTATTTGGAAACAACTGGGTTTCAATATGGTGGTTTTTTTAGCAGGGTTGCAAGCAATTCCTCCTAGTCGTTATGAAGCAGCAGATTTGGATGGAGCAAATGCTTGGCAACAATTTTGGTATATTACTTTGCCCGGATTGCGCCCGACTGTGATATTTGCAATCATTACTACCGCAATTTTTACATTGCGGAGTTTTGAGCAAGTTTTTGTGATGACTGGCGGTGGGCCACTGAATTCGACTAATTTGCTAGTTTACTACATTTATCAAGAGGCTTTTGGTCAATTTGATTTTGGTTATGCAGCAGCAGGAGCAACTGTGTTATTAGCAGCAACATTGGTACTAGTTTATTTGCAACTACAAACTTGGGGAGAGGAGTAGGGGGCAGGGGGCAGGGGACAGGGGGAGCAGGGGACGATGAAGGAGCAGGGGGGCAGGAGGGAATTTTGGAAGTTGCTAAATCATACCGCAAGTATGCAATGCCAAAAAATGTAGTAGTGCATTAAATTAGAAACAGCTAGAGTTTTTACTTCTTATATAGGCTGCGATATTCCCAAGGATTTACAAATTTAGTATCGCTCCAAACGCCTAGCCGTTGTGCCTTCGCCTCAGTTTCAGCTTGTTGAACTAAGTCTTTACTAGGACACTTGTTTAAATAGGGACGATACACTTTTGCTAAACCTTCTTGCAACAATACCTGTTGTACAAAAGTGCCATTTTTTAAACGGACTTCGGCAATTTTACGCCCGTAGCGATCGCTATCAGTGATATTCAAAGTCACGCGCGAGCCTCCTTGTTGCACCAGTTGTTGCACCCGTTCTTGGGCTTTCACACCCCAAGTAAATTGATTGCGATCGCTAATGCGTTTACTCTGCTTTTCTTTATTAGTATGAGCTATCTCTGGCGCATCTAGACAAGCAAAGCGCACGGTAAAGTTTTTACCATTGGTATCTTTCACTACTAAAGTATCGCCATCACTGACTCGCTCAACAGGTTCTCCAAAATTACCGATAAAGCGATCGCAGCCGATCAAATTCAAAATTATGATAGTTGCACAAAGCCAAAATCGCACTAGTTTAGTTAATTTCTCCATCCAAACTTACCTGCATTACCTCTGTGGGATGATATTAGCAAAATACAAAGATATATTTGTTAACTGTTGATATAGTTCCAGAGGTAATTCAAAATTCCAAATGGTAAGACCTTCTGGCGGCAACCAAATAGAAAATACGGATTAGTATAAGAATTGTAACCTTCCAATTGTCAGCGGTAATTTCTGATGAACTTCTTGACTAACCTTTTGCATCTAGCTGGTTCAAGTGTCTTTGCCTATTACTCTGCTGCTCAAATTCGTGATTTGAAAACCCGCCCCAACATCCTTGCGGGGTTTCAGTTGGCGGAATCTGGCTCTGTGCCGTTTTTATCTGCACTTAGCGATCGCGCAGCTGCTGAAGGCGATACATGGTTAGCCGAAAAACTAGCAAAACATGCATCAGATGAAACTAGGCATGGTCAAATTTTTGCCCACGCCTTACAACAGTTAAATAAACAAGTTATAGATTTCAAGCGTCAACCCCAAACTACATCTACAAAAAAATCACAACAGCGCAGTCCCTTTTTCGCAGCATTCTATGAAGGCTACACCCAAGAACAGCTAAAACCGGCTGTGATTGATTGGGATATGTTTATGGCTAGCACATATATTCTGGAGTTAGATGCTAGTAAAGACTTTGCGCGAATGGCGAAAGTATTACCTGATAACGAGCCAACCGCTCGTAACTTGAAGTTAGGAATGCTAAGTATTGCCCAAGATGAAACTGGACATGCTGCTTATCTCTACGAAGCGATGATGCGACAGATGTCTGCGACTAAGGTAGAAAAACTTGTAGATATGTGGCGAACTCGCAAGGTGAATGCCTTGTTGGCAATGGTTGGCGGTATCCTCCAGCGCAACGGCGAAACGCGATCGCTAGTCCAGGATAGTGCGCCGTCGGAAATCGATTCTGAGTTGATAGCTACGTAATCAATATCGGACTCCTATTTGATTTTTGAACAAGACGACAAGATAATACGTAGGGAAATGAAAGTCTAATAAAGGACAATAGATAAGCCATTCCAAAGAAGGATCAGCCTTATTTAATATTGTGGCGGGATAATTTTGATGGCGATGTCTCGATTAAGTTGTACGATGGGAACAAACTTATCCAAAACATTTCTTCCCCTACTGCTAGCGATGAAGTTTATGAGTGGACACCATGTATTTCCGTAAAATAAGGCTATTTTATTCGTATTTTTAGCTGGAAAGACCGGAATATTTTCGGGCAGTTGCAATTGTAGCAAAATGGGAAAATGAAATGGATAACTAGCTAAACGCAAACCTCTCAACAAGGTTGACGGTGTGGCCGCGATCGCAATTGTTATCGTTTCTCACAGCAAACAACTAGCTTTGGGTGTGCGGGAACTCGCCGCGCAGATGGTTCAAGGCCAAGTTACCATTGCTGTTGCAGCAGGTATTGAAGATCCTGAAAATCCATTGGGTACAGATCCGATTCAGGTTTATGAGGCGATCGCTTCTGTTTTTTCTGATGATGGTGTCTTGGTGTTAATGGATTTGGGTAGTGCTTTGCTGAGTGCAGAAATGGCAATCGAGTTTCTGCCAGAAGCACAGCAGGAGAAAGTGTATTTGTGTGAAGCACCTCTAGTAGAAGGCGCAATCGCTGCTGTAGTGGCGGCGGCGGCTGGTAGAGATATTCACCAAGTGATGGCGGAAGCACGCGGCGCACTCCTGACAAAAGCAACTCAATTGGGTGTAGTTAGCAGGCCATTGTCAGTTGTCAGCCCAATAACGACGAATACAGAATCGCCAACGCCAGAAATCCGGCTGATTGTGAGCAATCGCTTAGGATTACACGCCCGCCCCGCAGCGCAGTTTGTGGCAACCGCAGCCCGGTTTCAATCACAAATTCTGGTGCGGAATTTAACGAGAAATACTGAGCTAGTCAGGGGTGACAGTATTAACCAAGTCACAACTTTAGGGGTGCGTCAAGGACACGAACTGCTGATTACTGCCACTGGTTCTGATGCAGATGAGGCGCTGGCAGCATTGCAGGCATTATTCGCCAATAACTTTGGTGAAGATAATGTTGCCTTGAATTCTCCACCAGCTTTTCACCATGAAGTTAGAGCAACAACTCACGGCGAACTTTCGGGGATTGCAGCTTCTGGTGGAGTAGCGATCGCACCTGTTGTTCATTATCAACCCACTCACATTCCTATTACGGAATATCACGTAAACGATCCAGAGGCAGAGTGGCAACGAGTACAAACAGCAATCCACACCGCTAGACAAGAAATCCAAGCAGTTTTTTCCCAAGCTTCTCTGCAAATTGGTGACGCTGAAGCCGCCATCTTCGATGCGCAACTACTATTTTTAGAAGATCCAGTACTGTTGTCAGCAGCTCACCAACGCATTTTAGACAATCATATAAATGCTGAAGCAGCTTGGCGAGCTGTAGTCGATGAAGTAGCGACTTCCTATCGCGCACTAGAGGATTCTTATCTGCAAGAGCGAGTTGACGATGTTGTAGATGTCGGGCAAAGAGTGCTGCGATTACTAGCTGGGAATGCTGCGGCTAACCTGCATCTTGAAGAACCTGCGATTTTGGTGGCGACTGATTTAACCCCCTCAGATACGGCTGGACTAGATCCAACCAAAGTGTTGGGAATTTGTACTACTTCTGGTAGCGCCACCTCCCACAGTGCAATTATCGCCCGCACATTAGGTATTCCCGCAGTTCTGGGAGTGGATGCCCAGGTGTTGCACTTGGCAGATGGTACACTAATGGCACTTGATGGTGAAAGTGGCAAAGCTTGGGTAGAACCAGAATCAGACATCCTGGATTTACTGACAGCAAAGCAGTCAGCTTGGCAAACTGCCCAACAGGAAGCACGAGCTACGGCACATCAGCCAGCGATTACTCGTGATGGTCGGCAAGTTAGTGTCTTCGCCAATATTGGTAGTGTAAATGATGTGCAAGTTGCTGTAGCTAGCGGTGCAGAAGGTGTGGGACTACTCCGCACTGAGTTTCTGTATTTAGACCGAACAAGCGCCCCAACTGAAGAAGAACAATTATTAGTTTATCAGGCGGTCGCCCAAGTTTTAGATAATCGCCCGCTAATTATTCGTACCTTTGATGTCGGTGGTGATAAGCCACTTCCCTATCTCAAAGTTGGGTTTCCAGAAGCTAACCCTTTTTTAGGTTGGCGGGGAATTCGTTTTTGTTTAGATCATCCAGAACTCTTCAAAACTCAATTACGGGCAATTTTGAGAGCTAGTGTTGGACACCAAATTAAAATCATGTTGCCAATGATTGCTAGTGTAACTGAAGTACGTGCAGCTAAGGTAATTTTGGGTGAAGTGCAGGCTGAACTAAATCAAGCTGGTATTTCCTTTGATGCCGCGATGAAAGTAGGAATTATGGTGGAGGTTCCGTCAGCAGTAGCGATCGCCGATCGGTTAGCTGCGGAAGTAGACTTCTTTAGTATCGGGACTAACGATCTGAGTCAGTACGTCATGGCTAGCGATCGCACTAATCCCAGCGTGGCAAATTTGGTTGATGCCCTACATCCAGCCATATTGCGAATGGTGCAGCAAACTGTCCAAGCTGCCCATACAGCAGGGATTTCGGTAGGATTATGTGGAGAATTGGCAGCAGATACTTTAGCAACACCAATTTTACTAGGTTTAGGGCTGGATGAGTTGAGCGTAAATCCTCAAAGTATACCTGGAGTCAAGCAGGCGATCGCTCGCTTAAGTATAGTTGAAAGTGAAGCGATCGCGGCATCAGCATTACAACAAGATTCCGCACTCCATGTTAGAGAACTAATCTCAACTTCAATTACTCCCCCTGCATAATTAGTTATGCTAACCACAGTCAATACACCCCTCCTGAAGAGCTGGGGGGTGTACATACAAGTCCTAAAAACCTAGCTTGATGAGGCTGAACTCATTCTTATACAAAGCATGGGAACGAGAGAAATACCATTGTTAGTCGATGCAATACCATTGTTAGTCGATACAATGCCATTGTTAGTCGATACAATGCCATTGTTAGTCAATGCAATGCCATTGTCAGTCGATGCAATGCCATTATTAGTCGATACAATACCATTGTCAGTCGATGCAATGCCATTGTTAGTCGATACAATGCCATTGTTAGTCAATGCAATGCCATTGTTAGTCAATGCAATGCCATTGCAGGTCAAGAAACTTGTGTGTACACCGTAGCCCAAAGAGCGGGGAGGGGAGACAAAGCATAGCTTTGGCGGAGGTGGGGTTCTTCAGGTTTAATAAGTAATTAAGCGGACATGATATTAGTTAAAATCTTATTCCCAGTTGCCCGTTAAAGCCACGAATAGAATTGTAACCAGCACCAACAAAAACGTTATTAGTAGCACCTACCTGAACGCCACCTGAAACTGCAACGCCTTTATCCTCTGAATAAAGTCCTACTCCTACATAAGGTGAAATTACAGGCAAATTGATAAATTTTAAAACATCTACTCCCGTAGCACCATCAGCACCAGTTCCTACTTCAACTCCGAAATTCAAAGCCCTAGCTCCGACAGCATAAGTTATATCACCATCTTTTCCACCGACTGAAACCCAAGGCTGCGGTATCAGTTGAGCTGATGCTTGACTTGGGGCAAACAAAGTTAACAAACCTATAGATGTAATTAATGTTTTAGCAATAATCGCTATTTTCACGTTGTTCTCCGATTAATTGTTTTTAGGACTTATACCAGTTCTTTCTGAAGACGCATAAAAAGAACCCTAGTGCCGCAAGGCGGAATCATATCATGTCCGGTTAAAGACTTATCATTAAGAAGACAGTTCTTGCTGTTCTTGCTGGGGGAGAAAGAGTTTTCAGATTTTTGCACAGATGCAAGAATCATAACTAATCAGCCGGACATGATATCACGCATTCAAAAGTATTATGGAATAAGCTCTTTAGGGATTTTAAATGGTTGCTCTATTTAGGCTGTGGCGTACTAGGTTATACCATTTGCAAAAAAAACCTACAGATTCAAAGCTGAAAATCCCGATGAATCTAACCCCTCTTAATTACGAATTACTAATTACGTAGCTTACTTCTTACCTTTGGCGAGTATTACGAATTACAAATTGGTATTATTATCTCAACAATTTGCTAAACTCCAACTTCGTGGAGAGCAAATAAAAACAATTTGAGTATTGGGAATTTGAAGGGGGTTGCAGAGTGGCTGATGATGAACGCATAGTCAATACACAACAGATTTATCCAAAGGATTTTTCCTGGGGATTATGGCCTGTTGTGCCACTCTACCCTTATGGTAGGCGGCTGACAATTCGTCAAGAAGTGCTTAAAGACACAATCTGGAATTTTGACCAGATTCAAGGTATTTTCTACGTTGTTGTACCGATTCGCATGACTGTTGTGAAATTGGAAACTGGGGGTCTTCTGGTCTATGCGCCTGTTGCACCAACCCCAGAGTGCATCAGACTTGTGAATGAGTTGGTGGCAGAATATGGCAACATTAAGTACATTATTCTGCCAACTATCTCTGGTATAGAACACAAGGTCTTCGTTGGCCCCTTCGCTAGATACTTTCCGACTGCACAGGTGTTTGTGGCTCCCCATCAGTGGAGTTTCCCCCTAAATCTTCCCCTTAGCTGGCTTGGCTTACCCCCAAAACGAACTCAAGTACTTCCAGAAGATAGCAGCAAAACACCCTTTGCTGACGAGTTTGATTATGCAATGCTGGGCCCCATCGGACTTGGCCCTGGTAGGTTTGCGGAAGTTGCTTTTTTCCACAAGCGATCGCATACTCTTTTAGTCACAGATTCTGTGCTTTCGATCCCAGAAGATCCACCTGCGATCGTTCTCTTAGATCCATATCCTTTATTATTCCATGCCAAGGATTATGCTTCTGATATTGTTGCAGATAGTCAGGTAAATCGCCGTAAGGGTTGGCAGCGCATCTGTCTGTTTGCTTTGTACTTTCAACCAAGCACACTAGATATACGCCAATGGAGTCAGGTATTGCAAGATTCCTTAAAAGCCCCACAACGCTCAAGAAAAGCTTATTTTGGATTATATCCCTTTAAATGGCAGTCAGATTGGCAGCGATCGTTTGATGCTCTGCGAGGTGATGGGCGTTTGTTTGTCGCACCAATTTTACAAACGCTGATTCTCAACCGCGCCCCGAAGGAAACCATTGACTGGGCTGATAAAGTTGCAAGTTGGGACTTCGAGTGGATTATTTCTTGCCACTTTGATTCACCGATTAAAGCCCAAGCGCATCAGTTTCGCCAAGCTTTCTCTTTTTTGGAAAAGCAGCCTGTTGTCAGTGGGGGTTTGTTCGACAGTAGCAGCTATGCTTTACCAGAGGAGGATTTTAAAACACTTAGAGAAATCGATGCAGGTTTAAATAAGTTTGGCATTGTGCCAGCAGCAAAAGAGAAGGTGTAGGAGAGGGGTATGTAACCCATGCTTTGGGGGCACAGTTAGCTGTGCTACCCTACGAGTTGTTCACAAATGATTAAATAAACTAGCTCAGGTAAACTGTAAAAGCCTATGCCACAGGCAATTCTTAATCAAATCTTCAATCAGCTTGAAATTTTAGAGCCAGAGGAGTTACAGCAGTTGAATCAGGTTATCCAGAGATATCTTGTTGAGCAAGAACAAGTTACTCAACGGACAACATTTCACAAAGTACTGTTAATTTCTGGGTTGATAAAACAACTCAAGCAGCCAGTTTATATTCAGCAAACTGAACACCGACTTATTCAGGTACAGGGTAAAACTGTTTGTGAAACAATCATTGAGGAACGCTGCTAGATGGCAGCTTATTATTTAGATAGCAGTGCGCTGGTCAAACGCTACGTCAGTGAGATAGGTTCAGCATGGGTTTTGAGTTTATTTGAGCCGCGACTAAAAAATGATGTACTGATTGCTGCTAAGCTGTTCCACATTTAACTTGCATATATTGGGCGGGCGAGACGCCCACCCCACAAGAAATGTACAATTTCAGATTATGCAAACTAGATGTGGTTTAGCTTATTACTAGTGTTGAAATTGTCGCTGCCATTACACGGCGATCGCGTGATGGAAGTATCATTGCTACTGATGCGATCGCAGTATGTAATCAGTTTAAAAGCGATCTCCGGTCTGAATACCAAGTCATCAACTCTGCAATGGTATTAGCTGAAGCATACGGCTTACGAGGCTACGATGCAGTTCAGTTAGGGGCTGGTTGTACGGTAAATGCCCTCTGCATAGCTAACAGTTTACCTCTAGTGACATTTGTATCTGCCGATTCCGAATTGAATGCAGCCGCAGCAAGTGAAGGTCTACTTGTTGAAAACCCCAACAACTACCCCTAATGTTTGATTCCCTTAAACCGTTCTTGCGCCGCCTGAAATGCTTCTTGCATCACCAACTGAATTTTCTCTCGATCGGGTTTCTTACCTCCCATTAAATCGCCAAAGTAAACACAGGCTGCTTCCCCTAGTGCCCAAGTGTAGGCAGCTGCCCAAGAGGCGGCGATCGCACTCCCAATACCTGGTATAAATTTAATTAACTCTCGGGCAATTGCCTGTGCTAAAAAACCACCTGCGATCGCACTGACAACGCCTCCCGCCTGAGATGGCGTAACTGTTTGCCCATATAATTTACCCAACAGACCCACCATTGATACTTGCAAGGCAGTGAGTACGGGCATTGTGGTAAATGGTAGAGGTACAGCGGCGAGGGTGGCAGACATAATCGCAAATGGCAAAATGTAACGGCGGGCAGCATCTCGGTAAAGGTTGCCAAGTTGCTTCCCAGATTCTTCTCGATCTAATAGCTGATAAATCGCCTGGGCTTCTGCTTGTGGGAGTAGTTCTGCCAAGGAATCTCGCAGTGCTTCTAAGCCATAAAATACCGGAGTGTAGCCATCTTCTTCTAAGGTAAAGTCAATGAGTACAGAGCGATCTGTTATTTTTGCGAAAGCTTGTTGCATTGCGACAAATGCGCGGTTGATTTCCTGATAATCTGGCGGATAGGTGGGATGATCGACGGTATCGCCAGGATAAACCTCGTGCAAGCAGGTAACTACCAGCAGACAGGGAATGTCTGGATACTTCTGGCGCAGCTGTTGAGCAATTTGTCGTAGGGTGTCAGTTGCAAAATCATTGATTTTGACGGTCAAAAGCAGGATTCTGGCGGAACGAGTTTCCTGTTGTAAATCGCCAACTAACTCCTGAATAATTGTTTGAGTATCTTGTTTGACATCACCCAGCCCCACTGTATCAGTAAAAATCAGTAACGGCAGGTCATTGGAAGGATAGGCATAGCGCTGGGTGTGTTGCGTGTGAGGACGAAATCCCTGACCGACAATTTCGGCAGAAACTCCCGTCAATCCTCGGACAATGGAACTTTTTCCGGCTTGGGGTTTACCAATTAAGAGGGCTTCTGTGGTTGGCAGTTCGGCTCGGATTTTCTCTAAAATCTCTGCAACCTGAGTATCGCTCACACTAAACCATTCGACAACTGTCTGTGCCAGTTGTTCTACGGGTAGGATTTGCGTTAGACGTGTTGTTGCTTTGTTCCACACACCAGCAATCTGATTTGTCCAGGAATTATCGACTGACTTGGTAATCGTTTTGTCGGTCGGTTCACTCAATTGCTGAGAATCAGTTGACGGTGAGTCAGAATCACGTTGCTCAGTCATTCCTATGAAAACGGTAGATGGAATTCAAACGACATGCTGTCTATATTTATCCTACTGTCAAACTCGGTTTTTCTAAAGTCAATCTACTCATCGGCAAAGTATTTGTTCAGAAAGCTAAACAAATACTTTGCGGCATGCAAACCCCATAAATAAATTAACGTGAGTTCGACGGTTGATAAAGCCTGAAAAAGATGACAGGTAGACGAGAAAGTGGCAGTGAGGGAGATATTGCAGGTGTTAAGGGGTTGAAATCATGATTTTGAGGCTGTGGTTATTTGCTACTGCCGATACTCGCCCATAACTACGGCACTAAAGCCAATGCCAGAAATTCAGGTTTCTCAAGAGTTACAGGAAGTGTAGCTGAAATTGTATTTGCCAGCGATCGCTCATACATTAGAGAATTCCTAAGCATGACGAACCCATGTCGATGCTAAAGGTTAAGGTTAATTGTTTTGCATTTAAGGAGAAAATTTTTTTCAGGCTGAGGTGTACCATTACGATTCAATTTTTTCAACTCTACAACAGAAGAAGTTGCTTTCAGAATCCTATATCTATCAACAATAAAATCACTCCCCGGTTCGGCAAGATTTTGAGTTACACCAGTAATTGCAGTTTTTAATGTTAAAACACCATTATTCACAGTGTAATAAGATTCATTAGCTGGTTGAAAAGTCCAAAAAGAACCCCTATAAAAAATAAAGTTGCCAAATCCCCCTTGCTTGTCAAAAAGCATTCTCCTTGACGAACATGCAGCATTTTTTTGGGATGTTGTGGGAATTTTCCCATTTTCAGAACTGTAAAAAGTCCATTGACCATTTTCACGAGGTGGAAATATACTCTGGGCAAATGTTGGAGTTGCTACAGATGGTAAGAGAAGTATAGTAGCTAGCAAAGCTTTAGTGACTGTAAATCCTCTACCTTGAAATATGGAATTCCATAGCCATATCAACTCATCACAACACGTATCAAACAATTCCACCTGTTGCTCATTAGGTGCAACTTTTATCTTTGTAGTTTTCATGACAATAAATAGCTATTTAACAGTTACTAAACAGTTATGAAGATGACAATAAAGGTTACTTAGAACATCGGTATAAAACCCCCTGATTTAGCTTTTAAGTTGAAAAGGTGTAGCTTATTAACTTGCAAACTGCTGTATATGTGTTTAGAGAATTGTGTCATAACGAGAATTTAACAGGATTTTCCAAAGTAACAGTAAAAACTTTTGGATGCTTTCTTTTTTTAGATACACAGGGGTTGGATTATGTTTTATATAACATATTGTTAATTCCCTATTTTCTATGTCGTTAAGCAATTACATAATTATCGAAATAACCCATTAACATAAAAATCATGTATAACATCCCTGACGTGGCGACAAAATAGCTTGAAAAGATAATGAGATAGAGTGTTTAGCGATTTCTAGTAAAAAAAGACAGGTCTACTTATGTAAATCAAACCTAACTTTGGACGAAAACGGCACATAAGCATGGATGTACTTGGTTTAGTCTTGGTTGTAATCGTTTATGCAGTAAATGTTGCAGATTTTAACTGCGACACTTTTGGTATTAGCTTTAAGCCAGTATTACAGTACCTGACCTAGATAAGGTTTGGGCAGATCAAGGGTATCGAGGCGAACAAGTACAGAATGCAGTGCGAGTTTGCCTTATGAAATTAGAAGTTGTTGAACGTCGCTGCGAGAATTTTGAAGTCTTATCTAGACATTGAGATCCCCGCGAACTTTTGCTTGGCGTAGGATTACAAAGGTGTTTGAGTAAGAACTACGAACGATTACTAGAGATAAGTGAAACCGTCGTTCACATTTTCATGATTCCACTTATGCTTCAAAGACCGACTGCTTAACAATTTATTTATAGATACCCTGTATACAAAAAATGTTTCATCAAATTTTTGAGAGGATAATTACATCAAATGAAACTTTTTCAAATTGCAGTGAAGACTGCAATTATTCCCCTCTTAGCAGCTAGTGTCAGTGTGGGTACTAGTTTTAATAACCAAACACTGCCAGCCCAATCATCAATAATAATTGCTCAGGTTACTAAAACCCACAAAATCGTAATCAAAGATTTAGGTTACTCGTTTGATGTGCCAAATGGGATGCGTGTGATTAGAGATGGAAATTTCTTAGAAGTTTTAACACAGAAGAATTACGAACAACGTCAACGTGGTCAAAAGAACTGTACTTATCAGGACTCAACTGTAGCTGGCTGTTCTGATTTTTCTATCAACATAGAAGGAAATGGTCGTAAAAAGTTGGTACAAGCACATAAAGAACTAATTACTCCTTGTCGTCAATGTGGTGCTGGTACTGGTTTAGACGTTTTTAAAGGGGAAATAACAGTGAATGCAAGGACATACCGGAAATACGAATTGGCAGACGAACACCAAGCATACAATATTTACTTATACCTAACAAATAAGAATCATTTAGTAACTGTTGTTCTGGACAAAGCACCTTATGCAGGTAATAGAGATGCGTTGGTGACTGCAATGGGTTCCTTCAAATAATAAATTATGATTCATGCTTTTTCCGAAGCATGAAAATACGTAAATTACATCGCTATTAATTATCTCTTGTTGGCTCTCTAGATATTTGAGTTTTTAACAATCGTCTTTACCTTCTACTCCCCTGTTTAAATTAGCAAAGGAAAGTTAGTCCACATGACACCCATTAATCCTTCCACTGGTTTAAATGCTCTACTAAATGAGACAGGCAAAATTTATCTATCTGTTGATGGTAATGGAACTGACAGTTCCACCGAAACTATTCAAGTTTTGAAAAATCTGGGTGCTACGGTTCGCACAGCTTATCTAATAGGTGATGGTACTAATAGTATTGGCACTGGTGCCTCTGTTAACGGTACAGCTATTACTTGGGATCGAATTGAATCAACTCCTTGGCGTGGAGGTAACTTCTACAGCTATTTCAGTGATGTCACTTCCCTCGTCAAATCTACCATTGATGCAGCCGCAGCAGGGACGCTAAACATTGCAGTTAACGAAGGCTCTGAATCTTCATCATACGAAGGATTGGCTCTTGCCGTTGTCTTTGACGATCCCAATCAAACAGATGATCAAAGTGTTATTTTGTACTTTGGTGGTCTGAGTCCTAGAGGTGGAACTGCAACAATCAACTTTGCCTCCCCTGTTAATACTAGTTCAAATCTGGAAGCTACCTTGGGGTTAGGGATTGGATACAGTTACAATTCCGGTACTGTTGCAACTCAGTCATCTCAAGTTAAAGTTAATGGTCAGCTATTAACTCAAGTTGCGGGAAATTATGATGATGGTCAGGGAGGTAATGAGGCGCTGTTTACAGCTGGCGGTTTGGGTGATAGTCCTAACAATCCCTCTCCATCTAGTATAGATATAACAACAGATGATGAGCTTTACAATCTGCTACCCTTTATCAAAAATGGAGATACCAGTATTACACTTAACACGGTTAACTCCTCAAATGATGATCATATTTTCTTTGCTCATCTAACCCTAAAAGGTATTACTGGAACTGATTCTATAAACGTCGTCCAATTAGCCGTTGAGCCTGGAAGTGTTAACGAAGATGGAACTGCCAACTTAGCTTACATCTTCACCCGTACAGGTGCAACTACTAATCCTTTAACGGTAACTTATACGGTTGCTGGCACGGCGGAAGTAACTACCGACTACACTCAGACTGGTGCCTCTAATTTTACAGCTACTACGGGAACTGTAACCTTTGCAGCAGGTTCCGCTACTGCTACTGTTACTGTCAAGCCCATAGCAGATACAGTTGTCGAACCGAATGAAACTGTTTCACTAACTCTAATTAGCGGCTCTGGTTATGCCGTTGGCACTTCTACCTCGGTAATAGGAACGATTATTGATAACGCTCCGCCTACAAATATTATCCTTTCCAATAGCAATATAGAAGAAAATAAAGCCATTGGAGCAATTATTGGCGACCTAGCTATAACTGATCCCGATCTAGGAAATACCTTTACCTATAGTTTAGTTACGGGAACAGGTGCAACTGACAATAGTTTATTTACCATCAGCAATAATCAACTCAAAGCCAACGCCGTATTCGATTACGAAACCAAGAATAGTTATAGCATTCAGGTTCGTGCAACCGATCAGGGAGGTCTTTTCTATGAGAAACAATTAGTAATTGGAGTAACTAATGTTAACGAAACTCCCACTAATATTACTCTTCCTCAAAGCACTGTAGAAGAAAATCAAGCGATTGGTATAGTCGTTGGTAATTTAAATACAAATGATCCTGATGCTGGCAATACCTTTACCTATAGCTTAGTTACAGGTGCGGGTGCAACCGATAACAGCTTATTCACTATCAGCAATAATCAACTAAAAACCAACGCTGTATTCGACTACGAAACTAAGAATAGTTATAGTGTTCGAGTGCAGACAACAGATCAAGAGGGTTTATTCTTCGATAAACAACTTATTATCGGAGTTGTAGATGTTAATGAAAATCAAGTTTTTGGGGATTTAAGCTTTAGTTCTCCTCAATTTAGTGTCAACGAAGATGGAACCTCTATTGCAGCCGTAACTGTCACTCGCACTGGTGGAACTGATGGGGCTGTGAGTGCCACTGTTAACTTCAAAGATGGAACAGCAAAAGCGCCAAGTGATTACAATAATACTTCTATTATTGTTAATTTTGCCGATGGAGAAACCAGTAAAACTGTCACCATTCCTATCGTTAATGACGATAACTTAGAACCAGATGAAACCCTCCAATTGTTTCTAAGTAACCCAACAGGAGGGGTAACTATTAGCCAGGAAAATAGTGCAACCCTGACCATTGTCGATAAAAATGCTCCCTTAATCACAGGATTTCCTCAAAGAGCTTCTGGCAGTAATAAAGGTCAAACGACTATAGTTATTGCGGGGCAGAATTTTTCACCAACAGATCAAATTAGCTTAGTTGACTCCGATGGCACAGAAAAGGCTGCCAGTAAAGTTTATTGGGTAAATGAAACAGAAGCCTGGGCAACTTTTGACTTGCAGGGGTTAAGCACTGGAAAATATGATGTCAAAGTCAACAATGAACTAAATAGCTTTGTTTCTAACGATTCTTTTACCGTAACCGATGGTTCACTAGGGAATATTCAAGTTCAGTTGAGTTATCCCTCGCGGGGTGTAGCGACACTCACCTATACCAATGTCGGACAAACGGATGTCATTGCTCCTCTGTTCAGAATATCGCCAACCAATGCCCAGGTAACATTTCCTGAAGAAAATACCGTTAGTGCTAGCCTGCGTCAACTGCTGAATTTAAATTTGGGAACGAGTACCAATGGCCCAGCCGGAATTTTAGCTCCTGGTGAACAAGGGCAATTTTCCTTTAATTATACTCCCAACGGTAATGGCTTAATTTCCTTTGCAGTTGAACAAGTTAAGCCTGATGAAGTGATTAATTGGGCAAACATTAAAGCCGAATCTCGCGCAGATTATAGTTTTATTGATGCTGCTGGTTGGGATGCGCTGTGGAGTAATTTAACAGATACTTTAGGGCAAACCGCCGGACAGTTCCAAACTGTAATGGCGGAAAATGCTAATTATTTAAGTCAATTGGGAGAACAAACCAATGATTTAACTCGGTTATTCGCTTTTGAATGGAAGCAAGAAGCTAATACCCTCACCAATGTAGATTTACTCAGCACAACGGATGTAGTAGATGCTGCATCGGGGCTATCTTTAACCTTTAATCGCACCTTCTTTCAATCTATTGCTGAACGCTACAATTTAGGCAGTTTAGGACGGGGTTGGGCTAGTCAGTGGGATTTACGCGCCACAACGGATAGCAAGGGAAATGTTGTTATTCGTAGTGTAGGGGATTTACAGCGTGTTTTTGAGAAACAAACTAATGGCACTTATACCGAATACGGTGGCGCAACTTTAACGATTACTAATGGTGAGTATCGCTTAAAAGAAGCCGATGGCATAGTTTCCCTGTTCGGTAGTGATGGCAAACTTAGTTATGTTGAAGATCCCAACGGTAATCGGATTACGCTGGAATATACCAATAATCTTCTCACTAAATTGGTTCACACCAATGGCGACAGTTTAACCTTAGCTTACACTCCTCAAGGGCGGATTAGTCAGATTACCGACTCCACAGGACAAGTCAGCAGTTACAGTTATGACGCTTCTGGGGAAAATCTGCTATCTGTCACCACTCCCCAAGGAACAACGACTTATACCTACGATACGGGTAATGTCGCCGCGAAAAAATATTCTCTGTTGTCGGTAACATCAGATTTAGGTTATCAGCGCAGTTTTGAATATGATGACCAAGGTCGTTTGATTAAAGAGTTTAGCAACGGGGAAACCCAAACTCTGACATACAGTTACGATACTACGGGCGGTGTAACAATTACTGATAACACCGGAGCATCCCAAACAATCTTACTGGATGACCGGGGTAATGGGGGACAAATTCGCGGTGTTAACAACCAAAATCTGCTATTTAGCTATGATGCCGATGGGAATTTAATTGGTGCAACTCTGCCAAATGGTGGTCAAACAGCTTACAGTTACGATAAATCGGGGAATTTAATCAACCAGACGAATTTACTCAATCAAGACGTTAAGTTTACCTACGATGTTAACTTTAATCAGTTAACAGGTTTTACAGATCCCAAAGGTAATGGAGTTGGTTATAGCTATGATGCCAATAGCAATCTGACTAAAATTACTTATGCTGACGGCAGTAATCAACAGTTTAGCGTGGATGCATTGGGGAATATCACCAGTTATGTCAACCGTCGGGGCAACACCATCCAATATACCTACGACAAAGACGGACAGCTAACTCAGAAAAAATTTGCGGATGGTTCTAGCGTTACCTATGGCTATGACACTAAGGGAAATCTCACCAGTGTTACAGATCGCACGGAAACCATTACCTTAGAGTATGATGCTGCGAATCAACTGACTCTAATTAGTTATCCGACTGGTCGTTCTCTTCAATATACCTACAATGCTGATGGTCAGCGTACCAAGTTGGTATCTCAAGATGGTTATACAGTTAACTATGGTTATGATGCTGTCGGACGCTTAACAAGCTTAACTGATGCCACAGGAGAAGACATTATCAGCTATGAATATGATAATGCAGGTCGTTTAACTAAAGAAACCAACGGCAACGGAACTTATACAACTTACGAATATGACCAACAGAATCAGTTAACTCGTTTAAGCAACTACAAAGTAGACAATACAGTTAACTCCCGTTTTGAGTACGCTTATGATAATTTAGGTCGGCGTACCAGCATGACCACCCTGGAGGGGACTTTTGAATATGGTTATGATGCCACGGGTCAATTGACTTCTGTAGTTACGCCAGATAATCGCACCATCCGCTATCAATATGATGCCGCAGGAAATCGCATTGCGGTGACGGATAACGAGACAGGGAAGAATTATACCAGCAATAACCTCAATCAATATACGATTGTAGGTAATGCAGTTTATACCTACGATACTGATGGGAATTTGATTAGTAAAACCGAAGGGGGACAGACTTCAACCTACACTTATGATGCAGAAAATCGCCTCGTAAAAGTAGTCACGCCCGATGGAACTTGGGATTATCAATATGATGGGTTAGGAAACCGCGTTGCTACTGTTTTGAATGGGAAACGGACGGAATATTTACTTGATCCCCTTGGGTTAGGGGATGTTGTCGGGGAATATAACGGCAGTGATTTAGTTGCCAATTATACTCACGGCATTGGGTTAGTTAATCGGGTAAATGGCAGTAATATTAATTACTATGATGCGGATGCGATCGGGTCAACAGTAGGGTTAACAGGGACAGATGGCAGTTATGTTAACCGCTACAGTTATTTACCTTTTGGGGAAGATTTAACCAAAGTTGAAGGCGTTGCTAACCCCTTTGAGTATGTCGGGCAATGGGGGGTAATGGATGAGGGAAATGGACTCGATTTCATGCGGGCAAGGTTTTATGACAGTGGTTTAGGACGTTTTAAGGCAGCTGATCCGATTGAGTTGAATGGTAGGGATACGAATTTTTATAGGTATGTTGGCAACAATCCAATTTTACTGATTGACCCTAGTGGACTTAGAACAGAACAAGAGATTTATCCTTCAAAAGATCCAAATTATTATTTAAACAATCTTAATTGGGTTAATGATACAGGTTATTTAGATTTGGAACATCGAACAAATCCCGTAACTGGCAAAAAAGATTTGCTTTACAGTTTCAGAGAAAGAACTGGATGGTGGCCATGGAATTGGACGAATACCGGTCAAATCAGCTTTTACAAAGATGGGCATATAGACTATAGCACTGATAAAGTTGGAGTTTATGGACCTAATTTTTTGTTTGATCTCTATATTTATCCATGGATAATTCACGGTTCTACTGACCTGTTGCCTCACTGGGGAAAGCAATTATGGAACTGGGGTAGTAAAGTCGTAAATCAAGCAGGGGATTACCTTTACAGTAAACCTCTAACGCTTAGTGGCGGTACATGGAATGATCCGCACCTACAAACCCTTGACGGTTTAAACTACGACTTCCAATCTGTCAGAGAATTTACCCTCATTAAATCCATCACCGACGATTTTGAAATCCAAACCCGACAACAACCTTGGTTTAGCAGTACTAGTGTCTCTACCAACACCGCAGTTGCAATCAAAATTGACGGTCAACGCATCGCCTTTTACGCCAACCAAGCTCAACCTCTTCTAATTAACGGTATTGCTACTAAGCTTGGTGAAGGCCAACTCTACGCAATTGGACAAAACTTAATTACACGAGAAGGCGATCGCTACAATATTATTACCGCTAATAACGACTTAATTCAAATCAGCGATCGCGGTAGCTTCCTCAACATTAACCTTGGTCTTGCTGATAACCGTCAAGGTAAAGTCGTTGGACTCTTGGGCAACTTTAACGAGAACGGCAGTGATGAATTTGCTCTCCGTGACAAAACAGTTATCGGCGGTTCTATCTCCAATCAACAACTCTACGGCGACTATGCAGCCAGTTGGCGTATTACTCAAGCAACTTCCCTTTTTGACTACGCCCCAGGACAGGATACCAATACCTTCACCGACCTCGCCTTTCCCCAAAACGTTGTCACAGCAGCCACCTTAACCCCTGAACAACGCGCCGCTGCCGAACAAATCGCTAGAGATGCCGGAATTACTGACCCGGATGTGCTAGAAGATGTCATCCTTGATATTTTTATCACCAATGGCGACCCGCAATTTATCCAAGGAGCGATTACCCAACAGCGCCTAGAAACCGTCAGCGCTCCCAACACCCTAATCAACCCCGACGGTTTTGGAACTCAAAACTGGTTAACAGCAGGTGCAGTCATTCCCTATGCCATCCGCTTTAGCAACAACGCTAACCAGGGAACCACTCCCATAGCCCAAGTTAGCATCACTCAACAACTCGACTCAGACCTCGACCTCAATACTTTCACTCTTGATGACTTTGGGTTTGGGGAGATTACAGTAGATGTTCCCCTTGGTGTACAAAATTACAGTCAACGTCTCGACCTCCGTAGTACTAGAAATGTCTTTGTCGATGTCAATGCTGAACTACACACAGCCACAGGTGTCGTCACTTGGACATTTACCGCCATTGACCCCAGCACTGGCAACGCCGCCAACAGTACAAATCAGGGCTTCCTACCTCCCAATGACCAAAACGGGGTAGGAAGTGGTTTTGTGGGCTACAGCGTCCAAGCAAAAGCTAATTCCACCAATAGCAGTCGTGTTGATGCCCAAGCCAACATCGTCTTTAATAGCCAAACACCCATCCAAACCACCGCTGTCTTTAACACCTTAGATAGCGACATCCCCACAAATAAAGTCAACACTTTACCTGTCAACAGTAGCTCTAACTTCACTGTCTCTTGGACAGGTAGCGACACGGGTAGTGCCCTAGCCTTCTATGATATTTTCGTCTCCACCGATGGCGGTGAATTTATTCCTTGGCAAGTTAATACTACAGCCACTTCTGCTATTTATAACGGTGAAACAGGACGTAATTATACTTTCTATAGCGTTGCTACCGATAACCTTGGTCAAAGGGAAGTTGTTCCCACTCAGCCAGATACGGTAACAACTACAACTACTTTGGCTGTCAATAATGCGCCAACAGTTCAGCAGGCAATTATAGATCAAATCGCAACCGAAGACACAAACTTTACCTTTACTATCCCAGACAACACCTTTAGTGATGTAGACGCGGGTGACATCCTTACCTACTCGGCAACTCTAGAAAATGGTAATTCATTACCAAGCTGGTTAACCTTTGATCCTGTCACTCGCACCTTTAAGGGTGGAGCTACTAACAGTGAAGTTGGTAGTGTAAATATCACAGTCAGCGCCATAGATACATCAGATGCAACGGCGACTGACGATTTTACCTTAGCAGTTAATAATACCAACGATGCGCCAACATTAGATAATGCGATCGCTGACCAAATAGCTAAAGAAGATACAGCCTTCAGCTTTACTTTTGATGCCAACACCTTCAGCGATATCGATGCAGGTGATGGTCTTAGTTACTCAGTAACTTTAAAAGACGGCAGTAATTTACCAAGCTGGCTGAAATTTAATCCTGTTACTCGCACCTTCAGTGGTACACCAGCTAACGCGAATGTTGGGAATCTGACAATTGAAGTACGAGCTACTGATAATGATGGTGTAAGTGCCACTGACACATTTTTACTAGCTGTAGAATCCAATAACGGCTCATCTACCTTCAAGCTTTCAAAAATTGCTGATGATATCTTTAACATCTCTAATAGCAGTGATAAATCAAAACTTCAAGTCACTCTCACAACACAAAGTTCTAATCTTGTCAATGAACTAGGAGTGTTTACCGTTGACGATGCTCAAGGTAAAATCCAAGGTATTGCTCCAGGCGCAGCAGGTTACGCCGAAGCAGCTTTAGATCGAGCTCAGGTAATTTTCTCTGCTATTACCAATCTTCCCAATGGTTTTAATACCAACGCTTTGACACATCTACTGGAATTTAATTCCGGTGATAACCTGAGATTTTATCTGGTGAAGAATAGCTCAACTGATGCTGTACGGGCTGGAGTCACTCCAACCACAGACATACTGTTTTCTGACCCATTAAGACAAAAAATTACAGACTTGGGCATCGACGAGTTTTCTCTGGCTTGGAAGGATGGATCTGGTAATAGCAATGCTGATTTCCAGGATCTAGTGGTAAAGGTTAAGCCCACAAATGATTTATTACCTCTAGGCACAAATTTGCAAGGAAAGCCTCAGAGCGAAGTCATCGATTTACGGGATGTTACAAGTCAAGTAAAAGCTGACTTTACGGTGAATCGAGAAGCAGCTTTCAATAATTTCATCGGCTTCTATCTCGTGGCTGATGAGAATGGTGGCATTGACACTAACTCAGATGGCAAAGCAGATATTCTCGCTGCACAAGCTGGTTATACTGAAGCAGCAGTTCGTGGGCGTGTTGCAGGCATTGACCTGACAGTTAACAACCAAGGTACGGCAACTTACACTGGAACTTTCCAACCTGGTTCCATCTTCGCACCATTTATTATTGCTAATGGTGGACTTGATGGTTTACTTGATAGCAATTCAAATAACGATCCGGCAGTTTACTTCCCATTCTTGGGAGCTAACATTGACAAAGTAGATCATATTCGCTTATTAGGAAATAACATCTTTGGCTTTGAGGATTTACCAGATGGTGGTGACAACGATTTCAACGATGTGATTGTGGGAGTTAATTTGAGTATCGTTTAGTTTATATTAAACATCGCCTCAATAACGGCACACTGTGAGGCGATCGCCCTCGTTGCAGATAGGAAGTGCGATCGCGTTCTGGAGTAGCGGTGGCTGACACTTTTAGATGAACCGTCGCTGTAGAAGAAGGTAGCAACGGCAAATTCTTGCATCGACTTACAATGTAATTGTTTCGGCTGACAATGCGATTGCATCAGCTGACAATGCGATTGCATCGGCTGACAATGCGATTGCATCGGCTGACAATGCGATTGCATCGGTTGACAATGCGATTGCATCGGCTGACAATGCGATTGCATCGGCTGACAATGCGATTGCATCGGTTGACAATGCGATTGCATCGGCTGACAATGCGATTGCATCGGCTGACAATGCGATTGTTTCGGTTTGCAATGTTGATACAAAACTAAAATTATGGAAAGCCTCTCAGACGCTTACCTATATCAGCTTGGTTCAATCAAATCAGCGATCGCTTTCACCAATACATCTGGAACTGGTTTGGAAATATACATTTTAAATTCACTCAATGCTGCTGGATGAAAGACGTATTTCATTACTCCAAAAGTTGTCTTACTCTAGCTAACGCTTCCTCTCCAGCAATGGGTTGAGCTGTACTGCTTCGGACTGCATCTCTACGCTTTTTGGCTTCATCTGTCCACAGTGTTTGAAGTGTTTCGTCTACATCAAATTCAAGACTTTCAACCAGTTTTTCTGCCAACAATGCTCTCGCTGCACTGGGCAAAGTTAAGGCTTCTTTCATAATCTGCTCAACAGAAGTTTTTTTCTCCAACCAAACACTCCGTATGTACCAAAAAACAATGACTAATGACCAATGACTAATGACTACTTTATCAAATCAGCGATCGCTTTCACCAATGCATCTGGATCTACTGGTTTGGAGATATGCATTTGAAATCCTGCGGCTAATGCTTGCTCCTGATTCATTTCCCCTGCATAAGCCGTCAGAGCGATCGCTGGTACGTTTCCTCCTTGTTGGGGCGATCGCGATCGCACTTCACGCATCAGCATATAACCGTCTGTTTTTGGCATTCCAATATCGCTAATTAAAACATCTGGTATCAACTCAGATAGTGCTTGTAGTGCTTCCTGTGCTGATGATACGGCGGTTACTTGCACACCGTAGTCTTGCAAAATAAAGGTAAGTAAATCGCGAATATCTGGTTCATCGTCCACTACCAAAACTTGAGTGTCTGCAAGCAGCGAAGATTCCGGCTCCGAATATGAAGACTGATTCTCTTCACCTCGAACTTGTTCGCTTCTAAGCAAAAGCGGTAACTCGACACTGAAGGTTGCACCCAATCCTTCTCCAAGACTTTCGGCTTGAACATTTCCCCCATGCATTTCTACAACCTTACGCACGATCGCTAGTCCTAAACCTAATCCACCAAATATCCGTGTAGTTGTACCATCAGCTTGGCGAAAGTAATCGAACACATAAGGCAAAAAGTCTAGGCTAATTCCCTTACCTGTATCGCTAACCTGAATTTGAGCCTGATTACCAACTTCCATGAGTCGAATTTCTACCCGTCCTCCTGTTGGTGTAAATTTTACCGCATTAGAAACCAAGTTCCACACAACTTGTTGCAGCCGATTTGGGTCGCCCATAACTTGTCCCAAATTGGGATCAAATACGGTTTGAATTTGAATTGACTTGGCTTGTGCCGCTAGTTTTACTGTTTCTAGTGCTGCTTCAACTACCATTACCAAGCTGACTGGACAGATATTTAAGTTTAATTTTCCTTGCAGGATGCGAGACACATCCAACAAATCTTCTATTAGCTGAGTTTGTAACTTAGCGTTGCGTTCAATGGTTTCTAAGGCGTGGTTAGTAGTTTTTTCATCAAACTTGCGAGTCCGCAGCATTTTCGACCATCCCAGAACGGAGTTGAGTGGGGTTCGTAGTTCATGGGAGAGAACCGCCAGAAATTCATCTTTAACTTTGTTGGCGATTTCTGCTTGTTGTCGTGCTGTCCTTTCGCAATCGAGTAGGCGATCGCATTCTTTTTCAGCCAATTTGCGATCGGTAATATCGAGTACAAAAGCAACACCGTTGTCTTGGGAGTCATTTAGCAGGGCCATCCCCAAAACAATTGCTACTCGCTTGCCGTTGCGGTGGATGTATTCTTTCTCGTAAATTTTGGAAACTCCACTGGTTTGCACCTCCAAAAGGGCGCGATCGTCTAAATGCTGATACTCTACAGGAGTAAGTTCTCTCCAATTAAATCTACCTAAAGTAGCAAACTCATCACGAGTGTAGCCAGCTAGTTGCAGAAAGGCATCATTGGCATCAAGGATGAAACCATCCACGGTCCAAAAAGCAACCCCAATCAGATTAGATTCAAACAAACGCCGAAATCGCGCTTCACTTTCACGTAAAATTTTTTCTGCCCGTTTGTGTGCGGTAATATCGCGAGCAACAGTGATTACGCCTTCAATAGTTTGGTTTAAATTCCGTAATGGTGTGAGGATGTATTCATAATAATGCAACCCATCGGCGCTACCATATTTACACTCATCTTTTATCGGCTGCCCAGTTTTCATGACAGCAAGTAGTTGATTATCTACTTGCGTTATTAGGTCTGCGGGTAAATCCATTTCTGACAAACTTTTACCGACAATATCTTGGGGCTTTAAACCTAGTAAAGTTGCTCCATCGCGGCTGACATACTGATAACAACCTTGGCGATTAAAGATGTAAATATGATCGACTGAGGCGGTAAGGATGGCATTTAAAATATTTGCCTTTTCTTGGACTTGTGTTGTGAGTTCGCGAGTACTTTCTTTTGCCTGCTTACACACAGTAGTTTCCATACAAACGCCGATCATTCGCACAGCTTGCCCTTGAGCGTTATAGATAAATTTGCCGTTGGCAGAAATCCAGTGTGTACTTTGGTCTGAACGAACTATACGAAATTCATCATTATAGTCAGTCTTTTGTGCCAAAGCGTGGGCGATCGCTTGCATTACAGATTGGCTATCTTCAGGATGAACGCACTTTTTAAACGTCTCATAAGGACTATCAAAACTACTTGGAAATAGACCAAAAAGCAGTTCATAATTTTCCGACCAGATGACTTTATTGGTAACAATATTCCAATCCCACAAGCCCATCTCGGATACATCTAGAACTAGCCTTAGCCGTTCTTCACTCTCTCTAAGAACTACTTCTAACTGCTGTCGCTCCACAATTTCTTGTTGAAGTTGCTGTAAAATTACTGCTACATCTGTTGGCAGATTGAGATGTGCAGATGCATCCTTGTCAATCTGCCAATCAACAACTTTAAGACGAGGGTTTTCTGCTTCTACTGGCAGCTTTATTTTTACTTCTGTTAATTGTTTCTCAAGCGCTGTTTGCCTTTGTTGATAAAATATCTCTGATTGCTCTAACTCAGCTACACGCTGCCGCAAAACTGCTAATTCATCAGTGAGTTTAAAGTTAGTCTTATCAACATTTTGCATCTTATACACCACTAATCTTTAATAATATCGACTTGAAGAGTAGGTATCCCTAGTTCGATCTATGAATTTTTCAACTATCAAATGTAATCTCTCAAAAGGTAGATAAAAAATCAACAAAATATCGCATTAATCATTTTGCTTATTTATATACTTTATTAGGTAGAAACAGTTTATGAATTTCAGCCAAAAGGTGTATATGAGTTTTAATGACTGTAGGGTTAGCACTGCTAAAAATATTAAAATTAAAATTGAGCTTTTTGACATCAGTCTATAAAATAGCTCAATAGCTAAAGAAAATTTATCTCTTCAATCGGATGAAAGCTCCACCTATTAATAATCCCACAACCTGCCCTAAGAAGACAACACCCGATTGATTTACGCCGACAGGAGGAATATTTAAACTGCCTATACCATAAAATAATTGTTGTACAAACCACCAAAATATATAGAAAAAGGCTGGTAGTTGGATGGGAATATACAAGATTATTAGCGGCAAAACAGTGTCAATTTTAGCTTTAGGAAACTTCATCATGTATGCTCCTAAAATAGCTGCGATCGCACCATTTGCCCCAATCAATGGAACTGCCAAACCTGGTTCAGCCAGAATTTGTATTACCCCTGCGATCGCACCAGCAGCCAGATAAAATCCTAGATAACGTCCATGTCCTAGAATATTTTCTACAGTTTTCCCAAAAACCCACAAAAATAGTAGATTTCCTAATATTTGACTAAAACTACCGTGCAAAAATATTCCAAAAAATAGTGTAAATGTCCGCCAAACTACAACTATCCAAGCAGCAGAATTGAAAAAAAGAGCATTGGTAACTGCTCCACTAATCTGTGCTGGTATCACACCCCAACTATTGACAAAATAGCCTAATTGACCGCTAAACTCTAGTTTAAGTTCCCATAAAAATACAGCCAGGTTAATGCCAATCAACCAGTAATTAATAATTGGCTTACTTCGACAACGAATATTATCACTAATAGGAATCATATCGATTAGGGGCATGGGACATGGGGCATGGGGCATTGGGCATTGGGCATTGGGGAAGAGAAGGCAGGAGGCAGTTCTTGCTGGAGGCAGAAGTTCTTTAATTTTGAATTTTGAATTGATTGCTCCCTCATCTCCCCACTCCTTAACCTGTGGCAAGATTGAAATCAGATCGCATCGCACTTAACTAGGCAAACGAGATGCTAGGAAACACACTTGTAGGAAGATACCAAATTATTAGTAACTTGGGAGGTGGGGGTTTTGGTGAAACTTTTGTGGCTTGTGATACCCAATTACCCGGTTCACCTCTATGTGTCGTTAAGAAACTCAAACCCCAGGCAAGCGATCCAGTAACTTTGGAAACAGCTAGACGATTATTTGATACGGAAGCACAAGTTCTGTATAAATTAGGAACTCACGATCGCATTCCTCAACTTTTAGCTTACTTTGAGGAAAATGCCGAATTCTATCTTGTACAGGAATTGATCGAAGGTCACGATCTGAGTCAAGAATTAACATCAGGTAAAATCCTCAGTCAAGAAGAAGTTATTTCACTTTTACAAGAACTTTTGGCAATCTTAGAATTTGTCCATCAACAGAATGTAATTCATCGTGATGTCAATCCCCACAATATCCTCAGACGCCAACCAGATGGCAAATTAATTTTAATTGATTTTGGTGCAGTGAAACAAATTGCCACTCAAGTTATTACTCCCCAAGGTCAAACTCTCGCAACAGTAGCTATTGGTACGCCTGGATATATTCCTGGCGAACAAGCTCATGGTACGCCAAAATTAAGCAGTGATATCTATGCTGCGGGAATAATTGCTATTCAAGCTTTGACTGGATTATCACCAGAGGAAATAGTAAAAGATGGTGATACTAATGAAATTATCTGGCACGATCAAGCTACAGTAACACCAGAATTTGCTCAATTCTTAGATAAAATGGTCTGCTACGACTTTCGGCAACGCTATCCTTCGGCAACGGTGGCATTACAAGCGCTCAAAGAGTTAAGACAACCACCTGTTCAGACAGTAGCGTTAACTCCTCCTTCTCCACCAAAAAATATCAATAAACCTCAACCTAAAAAAGGTATATTAGGTAAAATTTTACTAACAATATTTTTCTTGACTGTTGGCACAGTAGCATCAATATTTATTTGGAGTTACATCAATTCAAATAATGCCATAGAATTATCTAAACAAGGAAATACGTTTTTTGATTTGCAACGCTATCAAGAGGCGCTAGAAGTATATGAAAAAGCCGTTAATCTTAGACCAGATTATGCTCAAGCTTGGAATGGTCAAGGCAAAACGCTAAATAAATTAAGAAAATACAAAGAAGCATTATTGGCCTACGACAGAGCAATTCAAATTCAGCCAGATTATTTAGATGCTTGGATTGGACGTGGCACTGTATTGGTAAATTTACAGCGATATCAAGAAGCGATCGCCTCTTTTGACAAAGCCTTAGAATTAAATAATGACAATTCAGAAGTCTGGAATGCTAAAGGTGAAGCTTTCAGTAATTTAAACCAATATGACCAAGCAATTAAGTCTTATGAAAAGGCGATTGAACTCAAACCAGATAATTATGAAGCTTGGTATAAAAAAGGATTAGCTTTGCAGAATTCTAGGCAATATGAAGAAGCGATCGCAGCCTATCAAAAAGTCGTTGATTTAAAACCAGACTACGAGCAAGCCTGGTATAATATAGGGAATACACTAGTCAATTTAAAACGCTATCAAGATGCATTTACAGCTTATGATAAATCGGTGCAATATCAGCCAGATTATTACCAAGCTTGGTTATCTAGAGGTAATATACTGCTGAATTTACAGCGTTATCCAGAAGCGATTGAATCTTTTAATCAAGTAATTAAATACAGTCCCAGAAACTATCAAGCCTGGTATAATTTGGGCTGGTCGCTGCATCAAAACCAACGCTATGAAGAAGCAATAAAAGCTTATATTAAAGCGGCGACACTTAAGCAAAATAACTATCAACTCTGGTATAATTTAGGTAATTCACAATACATATTGCAGAAATACGAAGATGCGATCGCGTCTTATAATAAGGCAGTTCGTTATAAAGTAGACCATTCTGAAAGCTGGTTTAGCAGAGGCAATGCTCTATTAAATTTAAAACGATATCAGGATGCGATCGCTTCTTACGATCGAGCAATAAAATACAAGCCTAATTACCAACAAGCAATAGACGGTCGCAATCAAGCCCAAATTCAACTGCAAGGCGAAAAACCAAAGCCTGTAATTGTACCAACTCTTCCATTTCCTAATTCCACCAATCCACCGCAGACGACACCCTAAACAACCTATCAAATTGACCAAGCCCCGTTGGGACGGGTGTGGCGGTTGCATGGTGGTAGGGGGGAAGAACTAGCCCCAACCACCCGCATGAGTCTTTAGCCCAGCAATAAGAAGGGCAACCGTGAAGTCCTTTGGATTGAAACCAAAGGACAACACCTTACACCCTTACACCCCTAATGAAGGTTTAGGATTGATGAGCTGTTACGCATTTAAGTTATATATTTACTCGTAAGGGTTGTCATTAGTCATACCCTGCGGGAAAGCCAAGCGCCTATGTCATTAGTTATTTGTATTTCAAAGAACAAATGACCAATGACAAAGGACAGTCTTAAAGGCTTAGGGAATGAAACAGCCTTGCTCCTCATTCAATAGGGATTTGAATCAATCCGTCCCCTTTTAACACTCCTGAGATAGTACCCAGAAGTTGGTCTGTTTCTCAAGTTGAAGGTGTCGCCACTGCGAACTTTCCAAATTTTGTAATTGGAAAAGGTCAAAGGCTTTCGGGGTTCGCATACTTCCGGCAGATGATTGCCAAGTACAAAGTATACTGCACCCCTACCCATAACTTTCACCAAACCGTTTTTATCCACAAGAACCGATGTACTTTCACTAACCGCTATACCTAAAACACTGCTAGATACACCGTCCTTAATTTGACGGGCAATGAAAGTCATAATTCGACCCATTCTTTCTCGTCTGTCAAAGTGCGTATCTACGATAGTTCCCTTCAAATTACTCCAATTGAAAAAGTTGTAAGTAAAAGTAATGTCTCGGTAGGGATCTTCGAGTGCGTCTCTAGTTTCAATGCCTTTTTCGGAAGAAGCGCAAGCATCATAGACACAATCACTTTGAATCATCGCACCCGCACTAGTGCCACCAACGCCACCTCCCTTAAGGTAAACTGACTTAACAGCAGCCTCAAGCTTGGTATCTTTCCAGTTGCGGATGTATTGACATTGATCCCCGCCAGCAAAGAAAACTACATCAGCATTGCGGATTTTTTCATAAATCTCAGCTTTGTTTGCCTCTTTTCTATCCCTAACCAGAAGAGTTTCCACAAAATTTACGCCCTTCATGGCATAAATTAGCCGATTGTAATCGTGATTACCATTAGTGCGGAGAACTACAACATTAACTTTAGTGCTGGAGTTACTACCTCCCCTAACTTGGTTAATCATCCACTGGATAGCATCATCGACATCGGGGCCTCCCCCACCCAAACTCAGGACTGGGCCCGCTAAGGAGGGACGGACATCAAAGGAGGGAGTGGAGGGGCGAACATCAACAGTGTCACCCAGGAAAAAGCGTTTCCAGCTTTCAATAAAACGGGTTATCAGGAAGGTTCCCATCTTCAACAACTTGATTCCTGTACTTTTCAAGCGCCTTGCTTTGCTTGGGAATGCCTTTGTCATACTAAACTTCTGGAGCAAACTGCAATTATTGCTAGGCTGTGACGTATTTTAATTGCTTATTTATTCGTGAAGTTTGTCCTTTGTCATTAGTCATTTATCAGTTGTTGTGAATAATCAATTGACTTAGGACAGTCTTGACGAAAAATGTGCAATTTGAAAAATGTGCAATTTAGATGCGCACTAGCTTAACTGTGGCACTAGATAGGGTAGAATTTCCAGCGTACAGGGCTTGTACTGTTTGTTAACGCAAAATAACGCAGAGTGATTATTAATTTTCTGCGCTACTGTACGAAAATCTCTACATTGCTTGTAGCGTTTAATTCTGACCAGATGAAATTTAAAATAGATTAGGTATTGGTTGTCACTGTCCAGATGCTTGCGTAGTTGCTGGGAATAGTTACCGAATATTCTGAATAACTGGGAACGCCGATTAAATTGTTTTCACCATTTAGTTCTTCCTGATAATTGCCAGTAATTGGGAACCAGAAGGGTACATTTTAATCGCGATCGCCAAAGTTAAGTGCAGCAATTCCTGCACTATTTTTGCGTGTTGCTAGTATAAGTCGCAGCATTATTTGGGGCTAATTTCCCTAACTCTTGAGAAATCGTCTGTGCGATCGCTATGCGGGTGCTGTTGCCCAACCATCCTAAAATTATTGATAATGATTTTTTTGGGACAATGCGGTATAGCTTTGCTTACCTTCAGGTTTATTAGCTATACTTGTAACTCAAATCCAGGTAATATATCTTCCCCAGAAATAATCGCTGGCATTTGAATAACTTTTACAGCTTTCAAAAGTCGGTAAATTTCCACTTGCTGATCTTGAGGATTAATTAGCCAACCCAAACGCAAACCATTTTCTATGTATTCCTTCATTTTCGCTTGGATAGGTGCAAGCCGATCTGTCTCGGAACGCAGTTCAATTGCAAAATCGGGTACAAGTGGCGGAAATTTTTTTCGCTGTTCTAGTGTTAAAGCTTCCCACCGTTCCAACTTTACCCAAGCCGCATCAGGGGAACGTTTTGCACCATTTGGAAGTATAAAGATAGTTGAAGAACTAAAAACTTTCCCTAACTTAGCTTGACGATTCCAATTATTCAAGTCTGTAATTAAATCTGCTTCTTGATTTCCGCTTTCTCCTCCTACTGGTGGCATAATAATTAATTCTCCGGCTGCATTCATTTCCAGGCTTAAATCGCTATTGGCAATACACAATTGATAAAATTGCTCATCGGTCAAATGAGCAATCGGTTCTAGATTAAGCACAACAGTATTCATTGAATCTTTCCTCGTGCCTTTGTTGCTAAGATTCCGTTATACCAATTCTGTATGAAGATGCATATAACAAGACCCCTCTGTAGTTCCCCCGATGCCTTGGGAAATGTAGTCGGGGGGGGTAAATATATACAGCTTCACAAAGAAATAGTATTACCTTTATTTAAAAGTTTAGCAGGAGTAAATTAACGTGAGTTCTCATTGCCAACATCAAAGTTATTTTCCTCTGATTTTTGGTGATAATACTGCGATGCAGGTAAAAATTCTAGTATAAAATTAGGGAGTTAAAAAGTTTTTGGCTGGTGGTGGCATAGTTATTTTCAATCGGCTCTGCATTTATATTATGCAGCTTAAATGCCGATTAGCTTATAAAGCCGCGCGACCTCTAAGTTCATAATTTCCTTGCACTACCCCCACTTATTGAGCCGATACTATTTACTTGTATTAGCTATTTTGCCTTTCCAATCCCAGTTATTTGAAAAATTAACTCTGCCGCTTTACTCATTAGCGAAGTGTTAATCTCAAGTTGATAATTCTCCTGTTTTAAAACCTCTATCACAACTTTGCTGAAATCTGCGTTACCTTTCCTTGCACCTAAACCATTAATTGCACATTCAATTTGCCTCACCCCACAACTCAAAGCAATGAGCGAATTATCTACCGCCATACCCAAATCATCATGACAGTGTACTGAAACGACAACTCGATCAATATTTGCTACTCGATTAAAAATCGTTTGCAGAAGTTGCGAAAACTCTTCTGGCGATGCTAAACCTAAGCTATCAGGAATACTAACAGTAGTAGCACCACTCTTGATTGCAGTTTCAATAGATTTACACAAAAAATCTGGCTCACTTCTGGGAGCATCAAAAGCGCTCCATTCTACATCATTACAGTAATTGCGTGCCAGAGAAACACTCTCTTTGATTGTTGCTAATACTTCTTCTTTGCTTAATTTAGACTGATTTTTCAGATTTACCGGAGTATAAGTGTGAATTCTACCTCCAATCGCTGGTTTAATTGCTTCAGCAAGAGTGATTATTTCATCTGAATTGGAACTAGCTAGCCCACAAACAGTAGAATTTTTAATTATTTTAGAAATATTAAAGACTTCATCAAAATCTTTTTGAGAACTTCCTGGATAACCAACTTCAATAATATCTACTCCTATTTCTTCAAGCAATTGGGAGATGATAATTTTTTCTTGTAAATTCATCTTTACACCAGGCGTCAATTCTCCATCACGCATGGTGCTATCAAAAATAATTACTTTGTGATTATTTCCTGACATACTGGCTAGAGATAGCGATCGCTTACATCAAATACAATCTTAAGGAATATCCTCACTTAAGAAAACTGTCTCTAAATCTCGATAACCACTGACAATACGTACAACTTCCACACCGCCATCAATGGGACGATAAAATATTAAATAATCTTCTACTGGAAAACTCCGTAAACCACTGGCAAAATTACCGAAACTTTGCCCTATATTAGGAAAATCAGCCAACAGTTTACACTGCTGTTTAATTTTTTCGTTGAGTCTTCGAGCCGCATCAGGATTGTAGCGGATAATATAGCGATTAATCTCTTTGAGGTCTTGCTTGGCTGGGATTGTTAAAACGTACCGACTCATTATTTAGCAGCCTCTGCTTGTTGCATTTGAGCTTCAGCACGTCGGATATCTTCTTCAATTTCTGCAAATACCTCTTCACCTTCAACTACTTCACCACGCTCTGAGGCTTCAATACCTTCTTGGATTTTAGCTTTCAATTCTGCTAAACGTTTTTCTTGAAGGCGATCGCGTTCATCTAGCAATCTCAATGCTTCACCCATCACCTCACTCACTGAGTGGTATCGACCACTATTAACCTTATCCTTAACCAACTGCTCTAGTTCTGGGGTCAAAGATACATTCACAATTATTACCTCATTCCATTTACTCTATATCCTAACCGAAAGGAGTTGGAACAAAGTTAAAATAATTCGTAATTGATAATACTAGCCTGTAGCAAGTGTTACGAATGACAAATGACAAATGAGTTAATTCGCTGCTGTTTGGGCTTCTTGATAAATTATTTCTTGAAACTGGATCATATCTTTTTGTGGATCGGCGTGGCTAACTTTCACCACTATCTGTTCGCCTAAGTTCACAGAACGTTTGAAGACCATTGGCAACTGCAAGCCCAAATCTTCTAACAAAATTAGGGCTAAGTTGCTGTCTTCTCGCAGCCACATCAACACTGTCACATCCCAAGTTTCCTCTGGATGACGGCGTAAATACTCTAGTGCATAATATCTATTAGTTTGACGTTCCACCATCGTCACCTCTTGGGTAATGCTGGTGACAGTCATCATCACTTCTTTAAGTTGATCTGCGGAAAATGGCAGAACTTCACCCCGCAAATGGGCTTTAATTTGAAAGTGGGTGAGTAAGTCACTGTAGCGGCGGATGGGAGAGGTTGCTTGGGTGTAAGTATCCAAGCCCAAACCAGCATGACGCAAAGGCGTAATGCTCATTTCACTCTTGGGCATACAACGACGCATGGCACAAGCGCGAACGAATCCAGCTGGAAGTAGCAGCAATTCCTCATCTGGAGGTAATTCTGGTTGCGGTTGACCGCGAAAAGGCAAAGGTATGTTATGAGTTTTACCATAACGAGCCGCAACTTCACCGGCAACAATCATCATTTCTGCTACTAGTTGCCGCGATGGAGAATCGTCCAAAATATCAATGTAGATCTCCTCACCTTTAACTTTGATCGTCGCTTCAGGCATAGTGATGCTAATTGCCCCTTGGGCGTAACGCCAAGCTTTGCGCCGCTGTGCCCAAGTTGCGATCGCAGCAATTTCCGGTTCTGCTTGTACCCGTAATTGCAGCATTTCATCTACATCTTCGTAGGTGAGGCGATAAGTCGGCTTAATCAAGCTGGTGTGAATGCTGTAATCTTCTACTACCCCAGTTGTACCTAAAATAATCCCGAAACTGAGGGCGCAACAAACCTTTCCCTGGATCAGACTCATTGGCCCAGTTGCCAACACTTCTGGAAACATGGGAATCATTCCCGTCGGTAAATAGACTGTACTACCGCGCTTTCTGGCTTCCAAATCTAATTCATCTTCCGGTACTAACCATCTAGTAGGATCGGCGATATGCACCCACAAGCGTTCCCGTCCATCGGGCAGTACTTCCCAACTTAGACCATCGTCGATCTCTGTGGTAGTTTCATCATCAATGGTGTAAACCTTCAGGTGAGTCAGATCAAGGCGGTTTGTATCTGAGTCAATCGGCGGGAAATCCAAACGCTGTTGCGCCACTTCTAATACCTTATGAGGAAATTGAATTGGAATTGAAGAACGACGCAGGAACAAGTTTTCATAAGGACTCCAGCAACCCAAATCCACCAATAGTTGAAAGGCTCCTTGGGGTGTTGTGGGTCGTCCCAGCATGGTCATAGTTTCTAATACTGAAGCGCTGGGCGGATAAGCACGCGCCAAGGAGTCATAATTAACTCCCGTCCGCACGGTGTCAGCTATTAGCGCTGCATATTTTTCTAGTCCTTCTAAGCGCTGGCGATCGTGGCGCTGCCACTCTACTGCTTCACCTTTGAGTGCTTGCTCTACACGAGTTAAAAATTCCTGCTGTCCTTTAGCTTTTAGTGCCTCTACTTCCAGTTGGTGCTTGCGTTCTGCCACTTGAGCAGCAGTTCTCGGCTCGTAAGCGTCTCCTTTCTGCTTGAAATAAAGTTTGTCGTCTGATAACAAGCAATAGGCGGCATAACAAGGAGGCGCGGCTGATTCTGAAAATAGCAGATTCGCCATTTGGTCTGGAGTAACTATTTCCCCATCTTCAACCAGTAATTCCCAAGCCACTTCTAAACTAGATGGGTCTAAATAAGGCTTGATCTGCTCCAAAAAGCTGGCAATCTCAGAAGGCTTGTAAGTTTGTCCGGTAACTGTATAGGTTATTTGTCTAGGCGCGAGGCTGTGGGATTGACCACGTTCGTCTACCACAAACCAGCGGGTTTTTCCGTCTGGACGTTCTACGATGCCCAGACGGCGATCGCCTTGAACCCTAAATTCAACTAGCGTCCCCTTCTCCACAACTCTCGCACTCTAATTTGGTGAACAGTTTAAATAGTTTTAAGTTAGGAGTTAGGAGTTAGAAGTTTTGATTTTTAACTCATCACTCATAACTCATCACTCTTTTTAGCCTTCCGCATTGATAAATGGCAACAAAGCCACAATCCGCGAACGTTTAATTGCTAATGTCAACTCTCGCTGTTGCTGAGATGTAAGTCCAGTAATCCGACGTGGCAGTATCTTTCCCCGCTCGGTGACAAACTTACGCAATAAATCAACATCTTTATAATCGATTGGTTCTCCTGGCTTGATCGGAGAAAGGCGACGACGGAAATAACTCATTTTTACTTAATTTCCTTGTGAACGGTATGTTTGTTGCAATGGGTGCAGAACTTTTTCAGTTCTAGCCTGTTAGTGGTGTTGCGGCGATTCTTGGTACTGGTATAACGTGAAACACCAGCAGAACGCTTATCTGAATTTGTCCGGCACTCAGTACACTCTAGGGTGATAATAATGCGGGCACCTTTACTCTTAGCCATAATCTTACAAACAGTGAAGCCTGAAGAGAATTAACACAAATGACTATCTTCTCACATTTCGCCGCAGATTTTCAACTAATCTTTTAATTTTTATATCGAGCGAGTAGCCACGACGTGACGAAACGATGAAAGTTCCACAATAGCGATCGTGTAAAGCCTGCCGCATCTGGGTATCAGAGAAGGCAGTCCCGCAATCAATTGCTAGAGGAATTACTAGCAGTATAGCAGTGGGATTGGCTCTAATATTGCTCAGGGCAATTGACACTAATAAAGCACCCAAGCCGATAATCGCTTCTCGCTTCAGTAGTGAGAGCAAATCTGGAATTCTGCCCACTACTTCTCCATCTTCAACTGACAACACCTTTAAATCAAACGCCCAACGCCCTAAACTTTGCCCTTGATTGTTGTATACCACCAGCACCCGCAAAACCAGCCAAAGTATTACAAAAACTAAGATTTCAACAAATTGAATCCCGATATCGCTGCCTCCCAGTAGAGAACTGATTAACCAGACACCAAGGAAATCAAGTCCCAATGCCATACCTCGTCGCCCAATCTCAGCCTTGGGATAGTGTTTTTGGGGAACTCGTTCGATTGTCATACAAAACAAGTATTTTTATTTAGGGGTTGGGAAATAGCGATCGCTCCTGTTTTTAATATTAAGATGATGACTCGGCTAGTTGCTGCGCTTTCATTAGGGGTGTAAGGGTTTAAGGGTTTAAGGGTGTAAGGTGAAGTCCTTTGGATTGAAACCCCGGACAACACGGTTGCCCCAAGGGGCAGGGCTTTTGACCCTTGGGTGGTTGGGGCTAGTTCTTCACCATGCAACCCCTACCACCATGCAACCCCTACACCCGCCCCAACGGGGCTTGGTAAAGGAACAAAAACAAGTCAACAAAAATTTGTACAACTACCAACTACACGACTCAAAAATAGGATTAAGCAGCTATGCCACTTTTGATACCCTGCTGGTACTCGGTTGGCATCTCATAGAGTAGCCGCTACACTCATGGATGCAACACACAGTAGGGTTGTACATCTGTATTGATTGTATTGTTGTAGAAACTTAATTTTAATTAATTTCGGAGTTGCATTGATGACACATCTATTTACTAGAACAGCTATTAGTATGGTGACGACTACTGCTTTAGCCTTAGCGATCGCCATAACCACCAATAACCTAGCTCATGCTGCTGAGTTCAACTTTAACTGGAAAGGAGACACTGGTTATTCAGCGAAAGGTTCATTTAACTACGATACAACAACTGCTCCAAGTGTCATTTCTGAAGCTGGTTTGGGAGCCACGAAAAACTTGCAATCTCTCTCAATTTCCTTTTTTGATCCTTTGAGTAATCTCATAAATAGTTTCACTCCCGTACTTAGTGGTGTATCTTACTACGGCTATTTGAGATTCAACTTTGATAGCACTACCGAGCAAATCTTTGGCCCGTTTGATGTTGGCAAGGATGATGAGTTTCCTGGCGACACATGGGTTAATAATAATCTCGCACTCATAGATGAAGGTTTTAGTGATGAGGTTCTAGCGAAAGAATTTGGTTTTAACAATAGAGATGCAGCAGGCACAAAGCAAATACTAGATTTAAGCAACAATTCAGTTCAGGTATCCAAAATTCCTGAAGGAAGCATAATTATCGGTTTACTAGCAGTGTGTAGTTTGGGATTTACTGCTTATAAAAATCTAGACAAAGCTACCCAAGAATAAAAAAAAGTTGGAGGCGATCGCTATGTTATCAGTCAGCGATGCACAAGCAATTATTTTAAATTTGGTGCAGCCGTTGGATCGTCAACGGGATATAGAAGTTGTAGATTTATTGACAGCAGATAGTCGCATTTTGGCAACACCTGTCACCAGTCCGCTAGATTTTCCCCATTGGGATAATTCGGCAATGGATGGCTACGCAGTTCGCTACGAAGATGTACAGCACTCTAGCACCGAACAACCAGCTATTTTAGAAATTGTTGAAGAGATTCCGGCTGGGTATCAGCCCAAGTCTACGATTCAACCAGGGCAAGCCGCACGAATTTTCACGGGTGCAGCGATCCCAGCAGGTGCGGATACTGTAGTCATGCAAGAGAAGACACATCGGCAAGAAAACCGCGTATCTATCCTGGATGCACCAAAATCGCAAGAATTTGTCAGACACAAAGCATCTTTTTATCAAGCTGGAACACAACTACTACCAGCAGGAATTAAGTTAAATGCCTCAGAAATTGGCGTATTGGCAGCAGCACAGTGTCCGCAATTAAGTGTTTATCGCCGCCCGCGTGTGGCAATTTTTTCCACTGGTGATGAGTTGGTGACAGTCGATCAACCGTTGCAACCAGGGCAAATTGTGGATTCTAATCAGTATGCGCTGGCAGCTTTGGTAAAGGAAAGTGGCGCAGAACCGTTAATTTTAGGAATTGTTAAGGACGATCCAGTTGCTCTGGAGAAAGTTATTAACCACGCCATTGCGATCGCTGATATAGTTCTCTCTTCTGGTGGTGTCTCAGTGGGAGATTATGACTATATTGACAAAATTCTAGAGTCACTAAAAGCAAAAATCCAGATTCGGGCTGTGGAAATTAGTCCAGGAAAACCTCTCACTGTCGCCACTTTCCCCAGTACAGATGCGATTAATCGCGTCTCTCCCCACTCAGCACTATACTTTGGTTTACCAGGAAACCCTGCTGCTGTGTTGGTGACATTTTGGCGGTTTGTGCTACCAGCAATCAAGAAACTTTCGGGAATTACTGAAGGTTGGGAACCAGTATTTTTGAAAGTGCGATCGCATGATGAATTGCGATCAAACGGTAAACGCGAAACTTACCTTTGGGGTAAATTGCATTTAATTGATGGTGTTTACGAATTTCACAAAGCTGGTGGTAGTCACAGTTCTGGGAATTTAATTAATTTAGCTCAAACCAATGCCTTAGCTGTTCTCCCAGTGGGTAAAACACTAATTTACCCACAAGAAGAGGTGGAAGTTTTGCAGCTTAGTAACGGGTAAGAGGGAGCAGGGGGAGATGAGGGGGAATTATTGAATAAATCTCTCCCTTATCTACCTTGTCTGTTCTCAATACCCCATGCCCCTCAAGAGTGCCCAGTCATGTTAGCGGAAGCGGGGCGTTTAGCCCGTGCTGAGTTGGAAATCTCGCTTCTTTACTCAGGACTGGGAAAAGAGGAACTCGGAACTGTTTTGCCCCATGCCCAATCTTAAAATATCTGCTCAAAAGCCTCAATCAAGTTGTTAACTTCCTCAAGGGTGTTGTAATGCACCATACTTACCCGGACTATTCCACCTTGAGACGCTAACCCCAAGTATTCAATCAGCCGTTTAGCATAAAAATCCCCATAGCGAATCCCAATATGATGTTGGTCAATTTTTGCCGGAATAGTTGAGCTATTTATTCCATCGACGATAAAAGATATAGTTGGTACACGGGTTTGGCGGTCAGCTTTTGATTGACCAATAACTCGCACATTAGGCTTACTGTTGAGGTAATTTAGGAGGCGATCGCTAATCTTTTCTTCATGTATGCTAATTAAATCAAATGCTTGTACCATTTGATTTCTCAAATCAGGTGCAGTTTCATCCCCGTAGTGCAATTGTGCTAATTCACTTAAATAATCACATAAACCTAACATTCCATAAGTTAATTCAAAATTCACATTCCCTAACTGAAATTTATAAGGTATGTCTGTCTGGTCAATAAAATAATGGTTAAGACCAGGCAATCTTAATAAATGTTCTTCTTTACCATAAAGTAAGGCATGATGCGGCCCATAGACTTTATAAAAACTCAAAGTATAGAAATCAACATCTAAATCTTGGACATCAACTAATCTGTGAGGTGCATAAGCTACACCATCTACACAAATCATTGCATTGCGATCGTGTACAAATGCAGCAATTTCTTTGATTGGGTTGATGGTTCCCAGAACATTAGAAGCATGAGTCAAGGCTACCAGTTTTGTGCGCTGACTCATCAATGGTTCTAAGTCTGCTAAATCAAGTTCCAAAGTCTCTGGACGAACTTGCCACACTTTTACCTTCATTCCTTGTTTTTCAAGAGCTAACCAAGCACCAATATTGGCCTCATGGTCACAATTAGTAACAATAACCTCATCACCAGGTGTAAAGGTTTGACCCAGACACATTGAGAGAACTTTCAACATCATTGTAGTAGATGGGCCCATAACCACTTCTTTAGAAGAACTGGCATTAATCAAAGTAGCCATTCCCCTAGTTCCTAGAGCCAATCGTTCTCCAGCAAGTTGAGAAATCGCATAAGAGGCTCCTAACTGGACATCAGAACTTAGGAGAAACTCGCTAATTCTATCTACTACTTTTTTCAAGGTTTGTGACCCACCAGCATTATCAAAAAAAGTCCATTCACCAGCTAGAGCTGGAAAATATTGACGAACTTTATCAAGATTCAGGAGCATAGTATAAGTTTTCTAGAGAATGTTCTTTACCTAGCCTACCTTCTGATATCATGTCCGGCTGATTAGTTATTAGGACTTACGCAAAAACTCTCTCAAACTCTTATTACTTCGTGTCCTTTGCGTCTTTGCGGTTCGTTTTTTGATAATTTTGCGTAAGCCCTAGTTATGATTCTTGCATCTGTGCAAAAATCTGAAAACTCTTTCTCCCGCCGCCCCCTGCCTTCTTAATGATAAGTTTTTAACCGGACATGATATGACAAGTCGCCCAGAGAACATCTAGATTCTCTTTTGATGTTTGCAGCTTGTTGTGCCAGCCTTCTTGCTCTAGACATCTAGTGAAAAAGAATGTAGAAAGATGTAGCAGTGCTATGTCTCTACAAGGGTTCTAGATAATGCATATTATTTAATTTCTGAAGATGTCTTCTACAATAACCTATCTAAATAGGGTATACTTAAACCCATAAAGCATATTTTACTATTTGTAACTATACAAGTTACACCCCTCCCTAAACCTCACTCCACTTGCTTTCATAGCAAGAAGGCTAAGAGCGAACAAGTCAGTCGGGACAACCAACGTAGTGGCAACCTTTATAAAGGGGAAAGTAGTCGGGTATTTCTGTATTGTTGGCGTAGCCTCTGTCTCCGACATGCTGTTCGCTTTAGTAGAGAAGTTAAAATCTTTTGTATTTAACTTCCAGCAACTATTAATGTCTTGATTCTTCACAATTATCGCCAATTTTATTTGATAAGTTTAAGGGAGAGTCAAAGCAACTATTGTTTTGAGTCTTAATTCCTTGATTGAAAATAAAGGAACGACTTATGAACACTACGGTTAAATATGACATCAACGTTATCAAGCAAGAAGCACTTCAACTTGTTAAAAAGAGACTTGTTAACCGCCAGCAGCCAATTTATACCCTCTGTAAATATATTCCTCATCGTGACTGGGTTAATTTTGAACTTGAGTTAGAAAAAAACGAATTTCTATTCAGAGATAGAATTATCGATTTACTGAATCACGAATCTTGGGAAGATGATTGAGGCTGCATAAAGCTAAACCACTATTAGCTGCATCCAAATAAAATCAAAATTACAAATTCATTTTTCAACATTAACAAGTCTCGAATTAATCGGGGGCTATAAGCAAGAGATTATTAAAGTAAGGAATAAATCTTCATGGATGGCTGGTGTTTTAAAAGATAAGAGAACCATCGCTAGCCTAACAAGAATTCTCTGTTAAATTTCAGGAAGACCACTATAATTGACAAATTAACCATAATATTAGGAAGATTAATGATGAGTTATCGGTCACTGTCACTGAGCAAATTACACTAGATCAACTGCAACAAATAGCTGATGAGGGATATAAGTCTGTACTGAACCTACGCTTGGCTAACGAAACAGGCTGACTCGCTAATGAACAGGAGAAATTGAGCTTTTGGGATTGTATTATGTTAATCTCCCAACTAAATTTGAAGATATTAATCATTATGGTATGCTCCAGATATATCAGATCATCACTGAACTACCCAAATCGACTTTGATACATTGTGATAATTCAATTCGTTCAGTTGCAATAGTATTTTTGTATATCGCTCTCAAACAGGGTGTAGGCTTTGAAAAAACACTGCAAAAAGTTATTAGTTTCGGCTTGATATCAGACTAGTATTTGAGTTTTTAAATTACTCGTAAAGATAGGAAATAGGTAATCTACAGATTTTTTCATAAATTAAATGCTATTTTTATGTAGTTATCAACTCATAATTTTAGATTCTAAGGTAGTAAACAGCTTTTAATCTGCTTACATTTGATTAAATTTTACTATAACTTGCTGGATTTAATTTATTGTAAATTAATTTTGAATTTTGAATTTTGAATTGTTAATTATGGTGTGATGTTCTACTAGCGATCGCTCTAATTTTGCTTTCCTGCTGAATTAAGAATAGTATTTTATACCTGATTGAGAAAGAAACTTGTTTTATAATTCACCCTTGTCTCCTTATTCCACTCTCTCATCCCATAGATTTGAAGTTATCACAACCTTTCATCCCAGAGCTAGAAGCGAAGATTTTGATAGTATTTTACCATAGTGGAGGAAATATACCTCATAATACCGAAAAATAGAAAAAAAATGAGGTTATTACCTAGCTAAATTTCTGGAATTCGTCATCATGTATGAACTAATTCAAGCTATCTCCAACGGTGATGAAAAAACTGCTCTACATCAGTTGATTTATGCCTTGAGGGCTTCAGGTAAGCATTACTTCCTAAGAAATGAGATTTTGCTTTTCTTTGCCGACTACTGTCATCAATCCCAAAAGCCAGCCTATTTTTACCACTCTTCTTCTGTTGGCAAATTAATACAATACACCCACGAAATAATTCTCGAAGAAGAAAGTACTTGGTTCGTGATTCGACCGAAGATTGCGAATCAAGAAGTTTGGCAACTGACAGCCGATTTTAGCAGGTTCGAGCAGATGACGCCTCAAGCGCTGTTAGATGTGAGAGATCGTCTAGTCAATCGCTACCAACCCCATATCCTGGAAATCGACCTCCACCCCTTCTATGAAAGTTCTCCAAGAATTGACGACGCTAGAAATATTGGTCAAGGTTTAGCCTTTCTCAACCGTTACCTATGCAATCAATTGTTGACTGACCCCGGATATTGGGTAGAAATGTTGTTTCAAGCATTACATGGGCTGCAATACGATGGTACTGCCCTGTTGTTGAGCGATCGCATTCCCTCCGGTATTCAGTTAGCCAAACAAATTAAGCAAGCGCTAAAATTTCTGAGTGAGCGATCGCCTGATGAGCCTTATGAAAAATTCCGCTTTCACCTCCAAGAACTCGGCTTTGAGCCGGGTTGGGGTAACACTGCGGCGCGAGTCTCTGAAACTTTACAACTCCTCGACCGACTCATTTACTCCCCAGAACCCGGCATCTTAGAAACATTTGTAGCTCGCGTCCCCGCCGTCTTTCGCGTCGTCCTCATCTCCATCCACGGCTGGGTGGGACAGGAGGATGTTTTGGGAAGAGATGAAACACTCGGTCAAGTTATCTACGTCCTCGAACAAGCTCGCAGCTTAGAAAACGAGATGCGCGAACAAATCAAACTCGCTGGACTCGACCAGCTAGGCATTAAGCCCCATGTAATTATTCTCACTCGACTAATTCCTAACTGTGAAGGCACATTTTGTAACCTCCGCTTAGAAAAAGTTCAAGATACTGAGAATGCTTGGATATTGCGCGTTCCTTTTGGTGAATTCAATCCAGAAATCACCAATAATTGGATTTCTAAATTTGAAATTTGGCCTTATTTAGAACAATTTGCGCTTGATGCAGAAAAAGAATTACTAGCTCAATTCCAAGGTAAACCTAATCTGATTATTGGCAATTACAGTGACGGTAACTTAGTAGCCTTTCTCCTATCTCGCCGAATGAAAGTTACCCAGTGCAACATTGCCCATTCTTTGGAAAAACCTAAACATCTATTTAGCAATTTATATTGGCAAGATTTAGAAGACCAATATCACTTCTCAGCCCAATTCACTGCCGATTTGATTAGCATGAATGCAGCCGACTTCATCATTACATCGTCCTATCAAGAAATTGTTGGCACACCCGACACCATAGGTCAATACGAGTCGTACAAGTGGTTTACAATGCCGCAGTTGTATCATGTGGTTGATGGCATTGATTTGTTTAGTCCTAAATTCAACTTAGTGCCACCGGGAGTAAATGAAAATATTTTCTTTCCCTATAGCCACAAAGAAGACCGAGATATTAACCTTGGCACCAAAATTCACGACTTACTCTTTATCCGCGAAGATCCCCAAATATTAGGTCACTTAGATAACCTTAATAAGCGACCAATCTTTGCTGCTGCTTCCGTCACTTCAATCAAAAATCTCACTGGGTTAGTTGAATGCTTTGGTCAAAGTCAGCCGTTGCAAGAGCATTGTAACCTGATCCTCTTAAGTGGGAAACTGCATCCACATGAAGCTACAAACCCAGAAAAAGCAGAAGAAATCCAAAAACTTCACGACATCATTGATCAATATCATCTCTATGGTAATATTCGCTGGATAGGGATGCGTATCCCGACTTGCGACCTCGGCGAAGCTTACCGGGTAGTTGCAGACTCTCAGGGAATTTATGTCCATTTTGCCCTCTTTGAATCCTTCGGGCGGAGTATTTTGGAAGCGATGATTTCTGGCTTGCCAACTTTTGCTACTCAATTTGGCGGTTCTTTAGAAATTATCGAGAACAAAGAAAACCAATTTAATGTTAATCCTACAGACTTAGAAGGAACAGCAACGAAAATTTTAGACTTCCTTGAACAATGCGATACTCATACTGAATACTGGCAAGAAGTTTCAGAATGGATGAGTCAACGAATTCATCACAAATATAATTGGCATTTACATAGCAATCAATTACTACTGCTTGCTAAAATGTTTAGTTTTTGGAACTTTGTTGCTCCTGAAAATAACGAAGCCAGAGATCGCTACATGGAAACCTTATTTCATCTCATTTATAAACCCAGAGCCGAAAAGATTTTGGAAAAGGATAAGGGGGGATGAGGGAGTGGGGAGTGGGGGAGCAGGGAAGCAAGGGAGAGTTAGAACTCCGTTCATCAACTTCGGAACTGGATTCATCCACCTCAGATACTCCTTCATCCACCTCAGAACTCCGTTCATCCACCTCAGATACTCGTTCATCTAGCTCAAAGACTCAAAATCTCTACTCCCCAATTTATGCAAACAAAAGGTCGTTCTCGCCATTTTATCTACACAGACTGGATATTAATCGAAACCCAGTTTGACCCTGAGCAATTGCACTCCAAAGAAACCGTCTTTACAATCGGCAATGGATACCTGGGAACAAGAGGCAGTTTTGAGGAAGGTTATCCTCATGCATTGCCAGCTACTTTTATCCACGGTGTCTACGATGATGTGCCTGTGGTGTACACTGAACTGGTAAATTGCCCTGACTGGCTACCCTTGGTAGTGATTGTGAATGGCGATCGCTTCCGTCTCGATCAAGGTGAGATATTGAGCTACGATCGCCAGCTTGATTTACGCCAAGGACTACTGATTCGTGCTGTGCGTTGGCGCTCTCCCAGTGGGAATATCATAGACATTAGCTTTCAACGCTTTGCTAGTCTTGCAGATCCGCACGTGTTGGCGTTACGCTGCGATATAACGCCAGTAGATTTTGATGCGTTAATCGAAGTTCAAGCTAGCATCAATGGCTATCCAGAAAATCAGGGTTTCAATCACTGGGAAGAATTAGACCAGGGCAACACTAACCAAGAAATCTGGTTGCAACGCCGTACACGCAACTCTCGAATTGAACTTGGTATGGCTGCTAAGGTGACAATATTAGGCACTAAAGCATCTTTGCAAGTCAATACCGCACCTGGTTATCCTACCTTGAGTACAACCTTCTTGGCTAAAGCGCAGCAGACCGTGACAGTGGAAAAACTCGTGACAGTTTTTACCTCGCGGGAGATTGAAACACCAGTGCCAGCAGCTCAAGAAAAACTCACACACCTGCCAGACTACGCGACATTACTAAAAGCTCATAAACAGGCATGGGATGAGGTTTGGCAGCAAAGTGACATCCTGATTGAGGGGGATAGCACAGCTACTTTTGCTGTTCGCTACAATCTGTTTCAACTGCTGATTGCTGCCTCACGGGATGATGACAAGGTAAGCATTCCTGCTAAAACCCTTTCTGGGTTTGGCTATCGCGGTCATATCTTTTGGGATACAGAAATTTTTATGCAGCCCTTATTTCTGTTTACCCAACCAGCGATCGCCCGCAACTTACTCAGTTACCGTTGGCACACTTTAAATGGAGCTAGACGTAAGGCAGTCCATTACGGCTATAAAGGGGCAATGTTTGCCTGGGAAAGTGCTGATTCTGGAGATGAAGTGACACCACGTTGGGCTATCGGCAGTGATTTTTATGGTGAAGACGTGCGGATTTGGTGCCGTGATCGCGAAATTCACATCAATGCAGATATCCCCTACGCTGTTTGGAACTACTGGCAAGCGACTGGTGATGATGACTGGATGCAAAAGTGCGGCGCAGAGGTGATCTTGGATGCCGCTATCTTTTGGGGTAGCCGGGTGGAATTTAATTCTGAGCAGGATCGGTATGAAATTCGGGGAGTAATCGGAGCCGATGAATACCATGAATTAGTCCATAACAACGCCTTTACAAACCGGATGGCGCAATGGCATTTAGAGAAAGCGATCCTAGTCTATGATTGGTTAGCTCACAAATTCCCCGAACGAGCCACGGAACTAGAACAGAAACTAAAGCTCACCCTAGAGGAGCGATCGCACTGGCAAGATATCATCGCCAAAATATTGTTTTTCTATGACCCACTAACAGAACTAATCGAGCAATGCGAGGGATTTTTCCAATTGGAAGATATCAACTTAGCAGATTATGAACCACGCGATCGCTCCATGCAACCGATCTTGGGTATGGAGAAAACCAACAAATCTCAAGTACTCAAGCAGCCAGACGTATTAATGCTCCTATATTTAATGCGGGAATCAGCAGATTTTCCCTACAACGAAAAAGCATTGCAGACAAACTGGGACTACTACGCACCCCGCACTGATATTACTTATGGTTCGTCTCTTGGCCCAGCAGTGCAAGCGATTTTAGCTTCCGATTTGGGCAAATCAACTGAAGCTTACAAACAGTTTATGCAGGCGTTAATGGTGGATCTTGAAGATAATCGAGGTAACACCAACGATGGAATTCACGGTGCTAGTGCTGGTGGCATTTGGCAAGCTGTAATTTTTGGATTCGGCGGCATCCAATTAACTGAAAATGGCCCTGTAGCCAACCCTCACCTACCCCCTGGCTGGACGCGCTTAAAGTTTAAACTGCACTGGCGCGGGAAATGGCACGACTTCGATCTACATCAGGGACAAGTCGCCCAAGACATAACTCGTCAACTAGAATATCTCCAACTTTCTCTCTCCCCCGATCCCTCATCCTCCCCTGCCTCCCCTGCTCCCTCATCGTCCCCTGCCTCCCCTGCTCCCTCATCCTCCCCTGCTCCCTCATCGTCCCCTGCCTCCCCTGCTCCCTCATCCTCCCCACTCCTTGCAACTCACAACCCCAACATCCAAGGATTCATCTTCGATTTAGATGGTGTACTAACAGATACAGCAGAACTTCACTATTTAGGTTGGCAAAAGCTAGCAGATGAAGAGGGTATACCGTTTAATCGGGAAGCTAATGAAGCCTTGCGGGGTGTATCTCGTCGTGCATCCCTGATGCTGATTCTGAGAGATAGACCGTATTCGGAAGCACAAATCGAGGAGATGATGGAGCGCAAGAATCGCTATTATGTCGAATTGCTCCAAAAGATGACACCGAAGGATTTGTTGCCAGGTGCGATCGCCTTGTTGGATGAACTGCGGCAAGCTGGTATTAAGATCGGTATTGGGTCAGGGAGTAAAAATGCCCGCCCAGTGCTAGAGCAATTGGGCATTATGGACAAAGTAGATGCGATTGCAGATGGTTACAGCGTACAAGAACCCAAGCCAGCACCCGACCTATTTCTGTACGCAGCCAAGCAGCTAGGAATCGAACCAGAGCAATCTGTGGTTGTAGAAGATGCCGCAGCAGGTGTTGAAGCCGCTTTAGCCGCTGGTATGTGGGCAGTAGGACTCGGCCCTGTTGAACGAGTTGGAGCCGCTCATATTGTTTTACCCAGCCTAGCAGGTATAAAATGGGCAGACCTACGAGAGCAATTGAGTAACATTTCCAGACAAAAACAGTGAACAAATCAGAATCGTTTGATTACTTACAGCAGATTTGAAGGAAGTTCAGTAGTGCTGAGTATTGAGTGCTGAGTGCTGAGTGCCCAGTAGTACCCCATAGTTAAAACTAGGGGATTGAAAACTTGGACGTATTTTTTCTTGCACTACGTGTCTCAAAAAAAATAAAAATATTTTTTTCATAAATAAATTTAGGGGCGCGACTACCCTATATGCTGAGTGCAATTAATTTTACTTTTTACTCTAAGCCGAGTTACTCGGCACTTAGCACTGTTTTGGTGAAGTAGATAACGATTCCTCTTAAAGCCAGCTAGAAAGAGTGTTTTACTTCTGAATTCTGCTGTATTCAGTCCTAATTACCCCAAAGAACTAAAATTACCTAAAACTACACTGAAATTACTGATAACTGCTAAACTCCAAAAGCTAAGATCGTCCAAGTAGGGAATCTAAAATAAAACCCAACTTTAAAATTTAGGAGCAAAAGCGTGAATTTGGACGATTTAGCTTTGCAGATAGAGAACATGCGTAAGCGCGTCGCCCTCTTGCAACGCCAAAGTGAACAGCAAAAAGCACAGGCAGATATTGAACTCGTCAACGCAGTATTCAAAGAAGTTTACCTAGCTTTGGAAGAACTACAACTAGTAAATGAAGATTTAAAGCAGCAGAATGAAGGATTATCCAACACTCAACAGGACTTGGTAGCTCAAGGTCAGCGCTACCAAGAACTATTTGAGGAAGTACCAGACGCTTATTTTGTGACTGATACAAAAGGGATAATTCCCTAGCTATCTAATTGGTATACAAAGCAGGTAAGCTGAAAACTTGCATCTAGCA
>NZ_JABXKF010000115.1 GCF_017115165.1 Nostoc sp. LPT
CCATTTTTTCTAATCTCCGTAGATTTGCAGTATGGACAATGCATAGTAGCTACCCCTCATTCATCCTTCTATTATGCAACGCCAAATATTCTAAATCACCCATTCGGGTGAGCCAAGAGGGTGATGTGTGCTTGGTACTACTCGTTATAAATTTTATTTAAAGAAATCTAAAACGTAGCTTAGTTTCGAGGATAAATCTACAAAAAAACATCTAATTTCCCAAATTGAGGTATCAGTTTTAACTCACACACTTGGTTCAAATTATGGCTTTAATTAAAGAAATTGTACAAGAAGCTCTAACTATCGGCTATCTGAGTGTTGTAGTCGAAGATCAACTGCGATCGCAACTTCAAAGTAATTATGACTCAGAAGACCTAGATGCCTGGATCATTTTACAGCGAGCTATTGCAGCAGGTGATGTCAAACAAGAGTCGCGCCGAAAAAAAGCTTCCCCCTCTCCTAAAGCGAAGGACACTTCATCAAGTATCAAACTTGCTTATCAAATGGCAGCGGAGATTGCCTATGCAGCAGCTGTAGCTCTGACAATGACAAAAAATAGTAAAGTTCAGCCTTCACTAGGTGCATAAAATAACACCTTTGTAAGTTATTTTCCTGATTTAGTGCAAAGATTTCATACCAAGTAATTAGCGTAGGCGTAGCCCGCACTTCTCTACGAGACGCTGCGCGTACCTTGCTTAAGAGCAGGGGTATGACAAAGCTCAGTCACCACCGCAGGCATCGCTTTTCTTGATTAATTGCTTGGTAGGGCTTTCATCCGATTATTTATGGGGTTTCCCTTCTGCCTCCTGGCTTGAAAGTGCTGTACATCGATAGCGGGGCGTTGAGTCAGTGCTGAGTAAAAATCCCAGTCTTTAGAAGATTTTCATGCAAGGCTTTTGAAACTCGTTTCATCGGGATGGCTTTCTTTGACAGCGCAATTTTATTAAAAAATAATTAAAAAATTTCACTTTACTGGACACAGCTATGGGGAATTTTCACCCTCAGCCAAGAATCTCGAATTGATCCCCGGAAGTAATACTAAAATAAATATAAATTATTTATTCAAAACTAAATTTTTTTAAGTGATACATACCAGTCAATGATTAAATCTTAATATACCAAGTATATGGCTCAGAGTAAGGCATAGAATTAGAAACACCTTGGTGTAAACTTTAGCAACGAGGTTAAAAATAATTCTCAATGCTTAACAAAGTCATCGCTTTTTCACAAACTACTGTATAAAGAATTGGCAACATTGGTAAAGAGAGTAAACAATAACCATAGCTAAACTTGGAGTTTTGCCAACCTATGCAGCCAATTCGCACATTTAATGTATCCCCTTCACTACCGCCGCGACTTGAACCACTACGGCGGCTGGCATATAACTTGCACTGGGATTGGAACGTTGATACTAAAGATTTATTCCGTCGCTTAGACTCTGACCTGTGGGAGTCTAGCCATCATAACCCAGTGTTAATGTTGGGTACAATCTCTCAATCGCGGCTTCTGGAAGTTGTCGAAGATGAAGGCTTTTTAGCGCAAATGGATCGAGCTGACCGTCAGTTAGACGATTATTTGCAAGAGCGTACCTGGTATCAGAAACAACGAGAGCAGAAACCCAAAGAATGCTACGCCTATTTTTCGGCGGAATTTGGACTTGTAGATTGTTTGCCCGTCTATTCTGGAGGCTTGGGTGTTCTGGCGGGGGATCACCTCAAATCTGCCAGTGACTTGGGTTTACCGCTTGTCGGTGTCGGTTTGCTCTATCAGCAAGGCTACTTTGCCCAGTATCTCAATGCCGATGGCTGGCAGCAAGAACGTTACCTGCTCAACGATTTTTATAATATGCCCTTGCATCTGGAGCGCAATGCCGATGGTTCAGAACTGCGGATTGCAGTAGATTATCCAGGACGCAAGGTATATGCCAGAGTTTGGCGCGTACAGGTAGGAACGGTTCCCTTGTATCTGCTGGACACCAACATTGAACCGAACAACACTTACGACCACGACATCACAGATCAGCTGTATGGTGGCGACATTGATATGCGTATCCACCAGGAAATTATGCTGGGGATCGGTGGTGTGCAAATGCTCAAAGCTTTGGGGCTGAAAGTTACCGCCTACCACATGAATGAAGGCCACGCTGCCTTCTCTGCCTTAGAACGCATCCGTTTGCTGATTCAGGAAGAGGGACTGAATTATGCCCAAGCTAAACAAGTGGTGGCTTCGAGCAATATCTTTACCACACACACACCAGTACCAGCAGGGATTGACTTGTTCGCTCCCGAAAAAATGTTGCACTACCTGGGATATTATGCAGAGATATTTGGGTTGCCCAAAGAGCAATTTTTAGGACTGGGGCGTGAGAATACAGGCGATTTATCTGGGCCTTTCAGTATGGCGGTGCTGGCGCTGAAAATGGCAACATTTTCTAACGGTGTCGCACAACTGCATGGTGTAGTGTCGCGGCAAATGTTCCAAGGCTTGTGGAAGAATGTGCCCGTGGAGGAAGTGCCGATCGCCGCAATCACTAACGGTGTCCATGCTCGGAGTTGTGTGGCGAAATCGACTCAAGAATTGTACGATCGCTACCTGGGCCCAAATTGGTCATCAGCTCCACCAGATAGCCCATTGTGGGAGCGGATGGACGCCATACCCGATGAAGAATTGTGGCGTAATCACGAACGCTGCCGCTTGGATATGATTTTGTATGTGCGGGAGCATTTAGTTAAGCATTTGACCGATCGCGGCGCTTCCGCTTCCGAGATTATCCAAGCCCAAGAAGTTTTAGATCCTTACGCTTTCACCATTGGTTTTGCCCGTCGCTTTGCCACCTACAAACGCGCCACCCTCTGGATGCGTGATTTGGAACGGATTAAGCGGCTTCTGCTGGCTAACAAAGACCGGAAAGTGCAATTTGTGATTGCTGGTAAGGCACATCCCAAAGATATCCCCGGTAAAGAACTCATCCGCGAGATCAATCACTTTATCCGCGAACAACATTTAGAAAAGCAGGTAGTGTTTGTTCCCAATTACGACATTCACATCTCCCGGTTGATGGTTGCGGGTTGTGATATCTGGTTAAATACACCGCGTCGTCCACGGGAAGCTTCTGGTACTAGTGGTATGAAAGCCGCTATGAATGGATTACCAAATTTAAGTGTGCTAGATGGCTGGTGGGATGAAGCTGATTACGTCCGCACAGGCTGGGCAATTGGACATGGAGAAAATTACGACGATCCTAACTACCAGGATGAAGTAGAAGCAAATGCTCTCTACGAATTGTTAGAGAAGGAAGTTGTACCGCTATTTTATGAACATCGGGATACTGATGGTTTGCCCCGTCCGTGGGTTGCCAAAATGAAGGATGCAATTCGGTTGAATTGTCCATTCTTTAATACGGCGCGGATGGTAGGAGAATATGCACAAAGGGCTTATTTCCCGGCTAGCGATCGCTATCATACTCTGAATGTTGATAACTATGCTCCAGCCAAAGAACTAGCCGCTTGGAAAGAAAAACTAAGCGAACACTGGTTCAACATCAAAATCAAAGATGTTGACGTATCGGCAGCTTCAGACATTGAGGTTAACCAAACAGTTGCTGTCAAAGCCAAGGTTGACTTAGCAACTTTGACCAATGATGATGTGCAGGTGGAGCTATATCAAGGTGCGATCGATGCCAATGGTGAGATTGTCAACGCTGTGCCAGTGGTGATGGATTACCAAGGGGAAGATGCACAGCAATTGAGTACTTACACGGGTAATATCACCTATACCGCTTCTGGTTTACAAGGCTTGTCTTTGCGTGTATTACCGAAAAATAAAAATTTGGCTAATCCTTACGAACCAAGGTTGATTGCTTGGGCAGAGTAAGAATAGTGAGTAGTTATTGAGTACTTAAGATTAGGCGTTGCTGATTTAAGTTTAGCAACGCCTTTTATTGTGCAATACAATCATGTCCAAAAAATAATTATTGCTAGAATTATGAGTAATATCATGTCCGGATAATCGCTTACGATAAAAGTAGTGAGTGCAAAGATGAGTAA
>NZ_JABXKF010000163.1 GCF_017115165.1 Nostoc sp. LPT
CGCACTTAAACAACTTCATTGGCATGGTTGATTGCTCCTTGTGCAATTGCTGATATCAAGGAAGATTTTGATATTTCTATGCTCATCAGAAAACTTCTTTGACTTCCTTGATTTAAAAATCCTATCAACAGATGAAAATATTAATAGTAATACTGATAACAATAGGCAAAATTAATGTTGCAATAGCAGGAACAAGTCTAATTATAAATAGACAATTCTGTCTAGATTTTAAAACATTACTGCTCCTAAATCTATAAAATGTTAAATAATGTAAATAGACAGACTATTCTAACTATAAATGAAGAGATAAATGATTGATTTTCTATCTTGATTCTGGATGTTTCACTTGGATGAATCGGCGATATTTTTTCAAATTAAAACAACATAATAACGCAATTATTAGCTTTCCGGCTCTCTAGATGATGACTAATTGTAACCACGAATACTGTTTGTAAATTAATTCCTCAGCGCAAGTAAATTGGCCAGATGTATGATATTCTTGATTTATAGGGAATCTAAACCACTTCACGCACAAAGGATCTCCAAGCACTTGCGCTGTAGTGATGAAGCCAAATCCCATAAGTTAACCAATTGTTTGATGAACTGATGGTCTTGCTTTGCAAGTCTCTGGAGGATTGTGGAAGTACTTGATCGGTAGCAGTTCTGAAGTTCGGGGGGACTTTGGTCTGCTTGCAGTTCATCAATCACTTTTGGGATGAACCCTTTATTCTTTAATAGATAGTTTTTTCTTAAGTCATTAGAAAAAATCGAAGCTTTGGGGAATGAAAGAATAGAATAAGCAATCGATAACAGTGTTTACGATTTAAGCAACTGGATCAAACAAACTTAATTCAACATCCATCTGGATGAAACACCCTGGTCTTTAAAAGGAATCAAAGAATGGTTAAGGGTGTTTTCCCATTTCCAATTATTGTTAATTTATCCTGCTGAGACACGTTATTGCATAGAGTTGAAAACTACGTTGGAAATTAAGGTATAACGGTGTAGTTATTTCTGATAATTACAGGCTATAACGTAAAAACCTAACAGAAATGTGAAATATTTGACACGTTTACAGCCTAACTTCAAAAACTTACTCAAGCTTCAGGTTTAAACAATCCTGAAGTTGGGAAAATCTTTGTCAGTATTATTAACGAAGTATTGAAAAATTACACATTATTCAAGGATGTGATCTAAATGATTAAACCGAAAACAACCCGTAAATCTGTTCACGATCGCATCCTAAGTACAGCATCAGGCTTGTTTTATCGAGAGGGAATTCGCAATGTCGGTATTGACAGAATCGTTGCGGAATCTGGCGTTGCTAAAATGTCGCTCTACAATCATTTCAAGTCAAAGGATGCATTGATTGAAGCGTGGCTGCGACAACAGGATGAACAATGGTGTGAATGGCTCAAAACCACGATTGAGCAACGAGCTTCTGACCCATCCCAACAACTATTGGTAATATTTGATGCTCTGCGGGAATGGTTTGAGGGACCAGATTTTCGAGGTTGTGCATTCATTAATGCAACAGTTGAACTAGCCAATGCTGACCATCCTGGACATCGAGTGGCATTGGAGCATCAACAATCGATTTACCGCTACATCAAGAACCTTGCTCAAGCCGCAGAAGTTTCATCGCCGGAACAGTTAGCTAGGCAACTGCTTCTGTTGGTGCAAGGTGCGATCGTGGTTGCGATGATGGAAGGAAGTTGGTCAACCGCTTCACAGGCGAAAAAAGTGGCGGCAACCTTAATCCAGACTGCATCAAAATCTGGCGTTACCGAAACAGTGCTGAGTGTTGAGTAAAAAAGTCTATTATACTATTATATAATTTAATGTAAAAAATCACACTGCAACTAAGTTCGGAGCAGTCAGGGATGAGAATTCATTACTTACAACATGTGCCATTTGAAGGACTTGCTAGTATTGAACACTGGTTAACAAAGAAAGATTATATTCTCTCCGTAACTAAGTTTTACAATGGTGACAGTTTACCATCTGTTGATGACCTAAATTGGGTGATAGTAATGGGTGGGTCGATGAATATTTATGAGGATGATAAATATCCTTGGTTGACTTTAGAAAAACATTTTATTGAAGAAGCAATCAAAAAGAATAAAATAGTTATTGGCATTTGTCTTGGTTCGCAGCTAATCGCTGATGTTTTAGGTTCTAAGGTTTACAAAGGTCAGGAGAAAGAAATAGGTTGGTATCCGATTCAAGTGACCACAGAAGTACAAAAATCTGCTGTTTTTGCTTCATTCCCTGCATCTATCACTGTGTTTCATTGGCATAGTGATACTTTTGACTTACCACTGGGTGCTGTACGACTAGCCTATAGTGAAGTATGTGTAAATCAAGCTTTTATTTATGAAGATAGAGTATTAGGTTTGCAATTTCACCTAGAATCAACTCAAGACAGTGTTCGCCAAATTATTGAAAATTGCGCTTCGGAATTAGTTGCAGATAAATATATTCAGAAACCTGAAGAAATGCTGGCACGGGATGATGATTTTAGTAATATAAACACTGTTATGCACAAAATATTAGATTATTTTGCAACTTTTACAAAATAATCTAATATTTATCACGCAATAAAGCTGAGTTATTGCATCAAAATCTGACGGCTTAAAATACTCATGACTTCATCTGGATTACCTGTTGGTAGTACGACACTCCAATCACCAACGTTGGCATAGCCGAGAACTTGCAACAAGTGAATTGTGCTGGTAACGGCTTTTGGTGAACCAATTAATAAATGTTTAATCGGTTCTCTTTTTGGCGATGGCTTTTAGTCAGATAAATTCAGAGGGGGTGCGTTGTTACCTTGAGTAGGTAAATACTGCTTTTGTTGTGATTTGGCGAACTTTTTTGATTGTGTCATGATCATAGTTGACTCCAATAGAGTATCGACAAATCTAAATGCAGTTAACTTCACAAGTGAAAATGTTGGCACAGCAGTAGGTAATGGTGAGGTGATCCTTCGGACAGGGAGTGGGGGCACATCATGGGTTAATCAAAATAAATAGCAGGAAATCCGTAGCGATTGTCTTGAGAATCAAGACAATCGCTACGAGTAGACTCACTGTTTACGAAGACTAGCGAAAGATAGTCGATGCGCTCAATGTTCTAACAAGCGGTTGCACGCGGAACGGAAACTTATGCTATGGTATGATGCGAAGTGCGTCGCCGTCCGGTGAGCCGCAAGCTGTTATGCTGCTTAGTGCTCAGTGAAGACAGTAGTCGGAAAGTTACTTATCGGAGTTCAGCGTAGGTTGCCCAGAGGCATTTGTGATAGTGATACTCCGTAGGACTCACTTCGCGATCGCAATTTATTTGATATTAGCTAAAGTGTGTCTTAAATTTGCTTCAAAGCTCTTGGTCTGTCGCCGCTCAGCTGTGTCGTTAGACCGCCAAATCTCAGTAGTTCAATAGTAAACCATAACAAAATTTGTGAGAGCATGATTTCTGTGCAATCAGTTTTCTTACTTTCATACCGACAAACGACTCTGAATTGCAAATCCAAGCTCAGAGAATCCAGGATGCAATTGCCTTCACACCCTTTGAGCAATGCCAGCCTTTGAGCCGCGAATTTGCCAACATTCCTGCTCGTCCTGGTATCTATGCAATCAGACACAAAACTGATGGGTTGCTTTACATCGGTAAAACTAAGAGTTTGCGAGGTCGCTTCAGTGGTGGACACAAGGCTTTTTTATGGGCATAGCTTGACAAATATAGCGATGAAGACGTTCGTATTGCGATGCAGCCAATTTCTTACTGGGAAAACCCTGCGCTACTATTGGAGTTAGAAGCAATTATTCTAAGAGCTACCGAACCTCCTTACAACGTCCAAATTCCATCCGAGAGGTGAACCTATGCAAGCTAAACTTCAAGAGCAACTTACGAGTGCTGATGCTGAAGTCATCTTAGGGCGTTTACCTGAGCGAATTTGAGAAGCTTTGATTGCTCGTGCTACCGAAATTGAGTATCCAGTCGAAGCGGTAATTGAAATGGCGTTCACGTAGTGTCTCTGAAAGAGAATCGCCAGTTTCCTTGATACAGAGGCATTGGGTTTTGCAGATTGCAAACCAGGAAGAGGGCAATAAAAAATTCAATAGGCTAAAAGCATGACTATAGTAGCAATTTTATCAACAAGAGACGCTAGCGGTGAGAAATCCTATCGTGCGATCGCAGGAGAGAAACATTCGGTTGGCAAAACTGCGGGGCAAGCTTTAGATGCGTTAACTGCCCAGTTGGGTGAGACTGAGTTTAGTGCGCTACTGGTCATTCAAAGCTTTCATCCCGACACATTCTTTAGTGCCCAGCAACAAGAACGGTTATCAGAGTTGATGAGATTATGGCGATCGGCACGGGATCGGGGACAAGAATTGCTACCAGAACAACAGGCACAGCTGGATTACTTGGTTGAGGCTGAATTGAGAGCGGCGACAGCCCGTACTGCTGCGTTGATGCAGCCAGAGAATTCATGAATCCTTATTATACTGTGATCGCGGGACGAGCCAACCATCGTTGTGAGTACTGCCAAGCTCCTGAAGTCGTTTTCAATTTTCCGTTTGAGGTGGAGCATATTATTCCAATTTATCGGCAAGGTGCAAATAATAAAGCAAATCTAGCCCTTGCGTGTCGCTCCTGTAATCTCCGTAAAGGAACTCGGATCAGTGGCACTTTGCCTGATTCCAATACTGAAGTTCGGCTATTTCATCCAAGAGAAAATCAGTGGAGTGAACATTTTCAGGTTGATGTTGAATCTGGCAAAATTAGTGGAATGACTCCAGTTGGAGAAGTTACAGTAGAGTCTTTGGCGATGAACAGTTCTGCTCAGGTAGCAGCACGGCAATTATGGATTCGATTGGGGTTGTTTCCGTAGTCATGCAGCACAACAACGCCCATGCACCCGACCATTGAGAGGTTATCGCCGGATCAGTAACGCCATTTTTTCTAAACAAAATGTGCATCTTTAGGATTGAATGCCAGCTTAATTATTTCATGGGGATATACATTATCGAATATATGATTTCGAGGCACTCTGGCGATTAAAGTTTGTTCTCCCACCTTAACCCAAATACTACAAATCCCAATCCCATTTAAAACCCGTTCTACTAGCCCTTCAATAATTACCGAACACAGTTTGTGTCGAATTGAAGAACTTGCATCGTAAAGATTGAAAGTATCGCCAGATAAACAACATACAGTAATTGGCTTTGTGATTTCCCCAGGATATAAAAACTCTATACCGTTTGCAAGTTTGATAAAACTCCCACGGCTACTCCGTTCTACATGGCACGGAATAATATTATCTATTCCTACGAGTCTGGCAAGCTGCTCGTTAGCTGGTCGGCGGATGATAGTTTCCAAGTTATCATCCTGGACAATACAACCGTCAAATAAAGCGATCGCTCGATCAGCAAAATGCAGTATATCTGTAAAATTATGACTGACTAATATGACTGCTGATCCTCTGGCTTGGGCCCATTGTCTAATTTTCTCGATCATCTGGGGACGTATTCCCACATCTAAAGAGGCAGAAGGCTCATCTAAAAGCAGCAATTCGGAATCAGCAACTAAACCGCAGGCAATACAAACCCGCTTGGCTTCACCACCAGACAAAGAACGAGCTGACTGATTTGCCAGGTGTTCACAGCCAAAAGTTGCAAGTGCAGTATGTACCGTTTGCTTAATCTTGTGTGTTGGTGTTTTGCGAAACTTTAATACTTTGGCAACATTATTAAAAACAGTGTCATTCAGTAGTAAGGTTTCCTGAAATACCAAAGCCGAACGACGACGCAACAATGTTTTATTGGTATTGCGGACATCCTCTCCAAATAATTGCATCTCACCACGGTAAGGTTGCAAGAGATTGATTGTTCTTAACAAAGTGCTTTTACCAGCGCCATTTGGGCCAAGCACAGCGACCAGTTCCCCAGGACGGACTGCAAAATTGTCAATTGACAGGATATTTTTACGTGTTTTGCTATCGACGCTAACCTGTCGCATATTCAGGACATACTCGTTAGTACTCATAGAATTTTCTTGTCATGCTGTAGGATAGTCAGGAACACGATAACGGTGTATGTAATGATCAGGAGAATATATGCGATCGCGATCGCAACATCGTAATTTCCTTTCCCTACTTCCAAAACAATCGCTGTAGTTAGGACTCTTGTCTGCCCCTTGATATTGCCGCCCACCATCATGGATGCACCAACTTCCGAGATGACGCGACCAAAACCAGCCATGATTGCAGCCATTAACCCTAACCGTGCTTCCTTGATTAGCAACCAGTTGACTTGCCACTGTGTCGCCCCCATTGATAACAGTCGCCAGCGTAGTTTCGGATTAATACTGATAATTGCCGTAAAACTGAAGCCAGCTACAATGGGAAAAGCAATGATCGCTTCGGCTATGATCATAGCTGTGGGCGTGTACATCAAATCAAGATTTCCTAACGGGCCAGACCGCCACAAAAACAGACTGACAAATAAACCGACTACCACAGGTGGCAATCCCATACCGAAGTTAATCAAACTAGTCAGAGTCTGCTTGCCAACGAAATCCACTAATGCTAGCCACAGTCCTAATGGTAGTCCCAGTAAAACGCTAATGGCTGTAGCTGTTCCAGAGACGAACAATGTCATCGTCATGACTTGAAAAACGTCGCGATCGCCACTGGTTAATAGCTCAAAAGCTTTGAAAGCTCCTTCGATGATTGTATTCACAAATACAAATCTCTTAAAAAACTGGAAAAGAATACTTAAATATGCAGTCAAGCAACCCTTAATGATTTGATGCTCAAGTTTTTCTAAAAGCCGTAATCTTTCTCCGTTTTACCAGCATCAACATAAAATAGCGTTTGTTTGAACTCTTTTTTCCCGTGGGCTGCAATTATTGTCTGTCCTTCAGGAGATAAGACAAAATTAATAAACGCTTTAGCTCCTACGCTATTCACTCTGGGGAATTTCTTTGGGTTGACCTCCAGAACATGGTACAGATTTAAGAGTTTCTTGTCTCCTTGCACCAGTACTGGTAAAGACAGGTTTTTCTTCTGAAATATATAGGTTGCTCGATCTGCTAAGGTATATCCTAGTTTTTGATTAGCAATTTGCAAAGTTTGCGCCATCCCTGAACCTGTTTGCTGATACCAAGTGCCAGATGGTGTGATATTTGCCTGTTGCCATAAATCTTTTTCTAGTTTATTAGTCCCTGAGTCATCACCCCGCGATACAAACAATGCTTGATTTTTAGCAATCAGGGAGAATGCTTCGACAGCATTCTTTTTCCCTCGGATTTTTGCCTTGTCCGCATCTGGGCCGACAATCACAAAGTCATTGTGCATTACCAAGTGCCGATTAATTACCGCACCACCTGACAAAACTTTGCGTTCGGCTTTAGGTGAATTGACGAATAGCGCGTCAACTTCACCTTTTTCAGCCAGAGCCAAAGCTTGTCCAGTGCCGACTGCAACCTTTTTGAGCTTATATCCTGTTTTCTTTTCAATTGCTGGAACTAAATCATCTAGTAGTCCACTATCCTCAATGCTGGTTGTCATCGCCACAATCACATTTTTATTCGTTGGGGATTGTGCAATAGCTGGCTTTTGCTTGACCAACATATCACTAGCTTCAGCACTCAGAATCGCCAAGCAACATGCCAAAAATCCAATGAAAATTCTCCGAATCATAGAACCTCTAGAAATATATGATTTACGCATTGACAGAGAAATAAGTTGTTACACAAAAGCACATTAAGACAGCACAGGAGCGATGGCAATTTTTTCCTCAACGTTGAAAGCTTTACCTGCGACTTGTTCGCCATCTTGTAAGCTCGACTTTATCCAAAATTAAAAACTCGCTTTCTTTATCCGGCAAAAACCCTAGCTTTTTGGCAAATACTTTTTCCACGTCACAGATTATAGATGAAGTTAAAAAAGTAAAACTACTGTCCTACAAAGGTTTCAGCTTAAGCAATCGCGTTGCGAAAAAAATGGATAAAGTCGAGGTAAGGTCGTATCGTTAATCTGAATGGTATGGTTGTTTATAGTGAAGTGATGATTCATGACTTTAAATATTTGCTACAACTTCCCCAGTCTTGCTGATGTCATAACCGCCGAGAATTTGTAATTGCGATCGCACTAGCTGATGTCCCAAGATATTGATAAACTGCTGTACTGGTGCTTCTTGCAAGTATTCCTTGAGAATCACCAAGTCGTATCGCGCACTATGAAGGGGAATAAATCCCAAGCCAAAGGTAGCAGCTATAGATGCCGTACTGATACCTGCATCAGCGATTCCTGAGACTATAGATAAGGCAACATCTTGATGGTTGTGAACGATATGGTCAAATCTTTTCACAGTTTCAAATGGCACTCCTTCTTCTTGGAGTTTCCGTTCTAAAAGCATCCGATTGCCAGAACCCACTTTATGGGTGACAACAGTTGCTCCAAATTCTACTAAGTCGGAAACTGTTTTAACTCCCATTGGGTTTCCTGGTGGGACTAACAATCCTTCTTCCCAAACCCCAAGAGTAATCAAGACAGCACTCTTATCTGTTAAGGCTTCTCGCACAAAGGGAATGTTATGTTCCCCAGTTTGGGGATCATATAAGTGCATCCCTGCAATGTGAACTTCACCTCGGCATAGACTACGCAATGCAGCCTTGCTATGGGCGAAACGATAATGAACTCGCAGTTGCGGATGCCAGCGTTCAGTTGCTCTTGCTAAGAGTGAAAGCACAGGTGTACAACCAGCAATCACAACTGTATTGTGCAATTTGTCTATATCATCTAGAAGTCTAACCAAGACTTTGTTTGTACCCGTCTGGCTCTGTGCTTCATCCTCCAGGTAAGGCTCGTTCCTCTCTACGAGATGCTGCGCGTAGCTTGCTTCCCTGGAGGGGTACGCTAACGCTAATGGCAGTTTGCTGATGCTGGGGAATTCGTTCACCCTTACGGATGACGCTCGTTCCGACGCTCCTCCGTCGCTAACGCTGGCGCTATCACTACCGCTTGCACTAACGCCACTCCCTACAATGGGATGGCTCACTGCAACTACCTCACCATCAGATGGAATCATTTCAATGCGAAAAGCATCTCTGCCTAATAAAGGATAAGCTATCCATCGATCCCCAATCCGCGCTAGGCTAACTTGCGATCGCTGTAGGTTAGGGATCGAACCGGCAAGAATCGCCTCAATTTTGGGTAAATCTTCCTCTTTTAGCCAGAATAAGTCCTCAACTTTGCAACCAAGTGCCTTAGCTAAACGCAAGGAAATAGTAACAGAAGGCGCACATTGTCCTGTTTCCACAGCACCAATACTCTGACGGGTTACGCCAGCTATATTAGCTAATTCTTGCTGACTCATGCCCAGACGATTCCTAATTGCCTTCAGGTTATTGTAAATATTCATATCCTGCTTTATGAGGCTGTATCTCTCCGTTACAAAAAGCTGTAGCGGACATATTTAATCTGACTTGAAAAAGGCCAGTGCGCCCTTGCGATTTCCCGACTTGTAGCAACTGGCGTGTGTAGAGGAAAGTCGATTTTCATGACTGACTGTGAAATTTTTCATGATTGAGTGCCTAAGTAATAGCAAGGTCTTCTATAGGACTCCTATTTGTATTTGTTGTATTTGATTTTTGAAAAAACTCAGTACACCTTTATTCTTTCTTCCCCCTTCCCTATCTCTATGAGTGATTCACCGAATCAAATCGGATTGCTATAGCGTGTGCCTTTTGTGCTGGAAGTTCTGTTAATGCTTTTGTAATTTTGCATACATCTTGTCAAAATACTTGCCAGATTTTTGTTTTTGCGGGAAGTCAAGTAATTTCTAGACTTTTTGTTAGTTTATTACTGTTTTTTATCCCTTTGTAGCAAGCATATCATACACATGTCCAAAATAATTGCTAAACTAATAAAAAGTTTCCTCTGGGATTTTTTTATGAAAAGTGTATTTATAGCTACAGAATTTTTCCTGATTTTGTAAGAAACATGAACGATTTTAAGCGAGTGCATAATTCACACTTGGATTCAGCAATGCCCAGACAAATTATTATGCGAATGGTGAATTTAAGATACCTTGTTTATAGTTTTTGGATAAACTAATTGGCACATGCTACAGACTAAGTACCTGGTTGTAGGTAAAGGACACATTGGTTTAGCAACAGCTGCCTATTTGAGTAATCAAGAACATACTGTTTACCTTTTCTCTCGCCGTTCTTCCATTGTTGCCCAGACAAGAACCATTCACTCAATTGGATCAGTTTCTCCCGGAAGTTATCTAGTTGCAGCTTGTTCCAATAACATTCATGAGTTGGCGGCACTCAATGGTGGGAAACTACCACTCAACGTGCTGATCTGTTGTCGTGGTCAAGACATCGAACCCTACGCCAGAATTTTAGCTGAATATGTCAATCCTCAAATGAACATTCTGGTTTTCTGTTCTAGCCGCTTTGCAGGTCGGGTTTTTTGTAAGGTACTCCAGAGACTGGGAATAGCTAAGGAACAATTGCCTGCTGTGGCTGATGTCAACAATATTCCGTTCGTCAGCCGCGGTAATATGGAGGATCAAATCAGGATTAGCACGCTTACCAACAAGTTCTTTGTGGCGGCTCAGAACCGAATCATGACAAGTCGGATTGTGAGCGCTTACCAAGCTGTATTTAGTAATTTATGGGCTGCTGCTTCAGTTTTAGAAATTAATCTGAATAAAGTTAATGACATTATTCACCTTCCCCTGATTCTAGTTTCATTAGCTAGATGGAAATCTGGTGAGGATTACAACCCCTATGATAATCTTAGTTCGCGTACTGTTGGACTCATTGACCACCTGGATTGCGATCGCATAGCAGTGGGTGAAGCACTGGGAGTCCTCAACTTAATTGATATCAAAAGCCACTATCAAATCGCATACGGAACCAGCGGATCATCCCTTTATGAACATATACAGCAGGTTGGAGCCTACTCCAGTACAACGCTGTGTAACCCTCATCACCGCTATTTGGTTGAGGATCTGCCTTATGGCTGTTTTCCCCTACAAGTTTTAGCTCGCCTAGCAGGAGTAGAAACACCATTTCTGGACAGTTGCATCACAATCGGAAATAAGTTCCTTGACATACCTCTAGAGTGGAATGCTGAGTTTCTGGAATTAGATCGGCATCAGCTCAGTCAATAACTTTAGTATATTACCATCTTTGATAGGGCTATTTTATTCCCTAAAAGGCGTTGATTTACAAGCGTCTCAGGCAAAAAAATCAGGTGATTAAAAAATAAAAAGGACAATTATCATAGCAATAGCGTACCCCAAAGGGGTACGCAAGCTACGCAAAGCGTCTCGTAGAGAAGCACAGAACGCACTGAAATTTACTCATTCAGGCGGTAATTTTTCGATTAGGGAGATTCAAAAAATAAAATGCCCAACTGTATTAAATATATTTTGGCTCAACCCAAGGATTTAGGCGCTTTCGCCTGAAGGGCTTTCATCGACGGCTGGGCATTTTATTCATATCTTGTGCCTTACCAACTCAAGCACTGTTGTAAAAACAGCTTCAGCCTGCTAGAAAAAATCTTTCTTAGTATTGTATAAATTGGTAGAATTGGCTACCTCATAATCCCGTTTAAGGGTTGAAAAGTCATGATGACTCAAAAGAATGGCAATGGCAACATCCATCATACTTTGCGATCCTTTAAGTCTCTCTCCCAAATCAATCTGCCAATAAACTTTCACATCACTTTCGAGAATTGGCTTCTCAATTGCTGTAACAACACCGTCCTGCTGAGGATGAATCGAGTAAGCACTGTACTTCCACTCGAATCTATCCTTGAGAATAATGTCAGGGGAATCACCAATCTGTAATTGGAGATGTAACTCGTTTAGACGTACCCCCTGATATATGTCAAACATTCTCGATACAAGCTCTCCAGGGCTGCGTGCAGCTACTTCCATTAAAATCGGTTTTTCGCTACCTTCTTGTAAGAAGAAATCAATATTGATTACACCATTTTTGGGATAACCGTGTTCTAAACTTTGTAACGTATCACTTGAAAATTGCCAAAGTTTCTGAAATTCTGGATCTTCTTCTCTAACAACAATATTGCCGATTTGATGACCATAAATAAACTCATCATTAGGTCGATAGTGCTTGCAAGCAGCAAAATAACAAGCTTGACCATTTTTAATGACAACACTTGTATTGTATAATTGACCTTTAATGAATTCATCAAATTCAAATTCTTCATCTGAATCTACATTGCTGTCACACCAAGCTTTCAAATCATCAACAGTATGAATTCTTCTAGTTTTTTCACTTCCGGCTCCAGTAACTGGTTTGATAAAGATGTGATTACCTAGTTCTTCTAGAACAAAATTTAAGTAGGAAACTGGGTCTTTACGGTATTGGTCTTGAGCAAAAATCAGATACTTTGGCACCCGAATGAAGGAATTTTTGAGAGCAGATTTGAGGTAACTCTTATCGGTAAACTGGCGGATCATCGTTGGGCGATCGCCTTCTAAATTTAAAGCTTCACGCAACTGTGCAGCTAACAACACCGAATACTCATCATTGGTAACAATCCGATTGTTATCCAAAAGTTTATAATCAGTCTGAATCTGTTGATAGGTTTGGAGCAGATTTTGCAAATTATAAGGTTCTACAATTCGCACAAGATCCAAGTACTGATACTGGGAGGGTACAATCTTACTAAGTCCTCGTCTACTACAGAGTAAAACCAGATTTCTATTATCCGATTGGATATGCTTAAAATCAGTTTCGTAGGGAAGCATATCATGCAGCGCAAAAACAGTCTGCTTATGGCTATCTATCTTACTATTATCCAAGGTAACTGGATTTGCCTCCTCATGGAGCATTTCTTGTATCAACTGGACAATTTCCTGCGAACATCCCCATGACAGAGTTACTCCTGACCCTCCATGTCCGTAATTATAAAATACGTGTGTATTCAAAACCCTTTCCACACAAACATTTTCCTCTGTTAATGGCCGTAAACCAGTCCTAACAGGCTCCTTCTCATCTAGTGGAAGTTCTCTTAATTCTTGTAGAAACTCCAAACAGCCATCATACATCTGTCGGATAATTGGAACCTCAAAAGATAAGTTTGTATCCCATTGGTCTTGCTGCGTTAATCCTCCCAAGACCACCAAATCATCCCCTTTAGGAACTATGTAAACGATGTCTTGCTCACTTGAAGAAGATTCTTCGTGGGAAATACAATGAGCCTCTGTGACAACTTTCCCTAAATTCTTAACCCTGACAAGTGCGCCCCTCAAAGGATACATGGAAGTATCTCCTGTAGTTGCGATCGAACCTAGTCCAGCACAATTAACAATTGCCCTTGCATTAAAACGACGAAGTAGTTCCTGTTCATTTTGAACCACATTGACAGTGATTTTTTCCTGGATAATCTCACATCCAATATCCTTTACGTATTGAAGTAACCAATTCATGTAAACATCGGTGTTTGTCATTGGAGCCATGTGTTTATAAGCATCTTTTATACCTCCTTTAAAATTCAAATCAATCGTTTTTTTGACAATATGTAAACCTCTTTCAAATCCATCAACCTTATCCTTCAACTCATTCATTTTGCGAAGGTCATCAGGTCTATTTTCCAAAACATCCTTGAAATAGAAATACGCATCCCTCAAATAAAGTCCTGTTTCTTCTGAACCGAACTCTGTGTGTATTTCCTTGAATTTATTATAGGTAGTCATACACCAGTCTTTAGAGCGTTCCAGGGATCTGGGAGCACCATGACTACCACAGACTGCCGGTGGCCATTCCCATAATGCACCTGCTACAACAGAGGTTAAATTTGGGGCAAAACGATCTGCAACAATTACAACACTAAAACCTGCTTCTCTCAAACATATAGCGGTTGTCAAACCACTTACTCCCGCCCCAATTACTAAAATATTTATATTATTGTCTCTCAATAGATTACTCATCAGAAATTATCTCGCTTTTTTTAGTACGAAAAGAATATATTAACTTGCCAATTAATGATATTAATTGGGTTGATTTCGGGTTTGTGTAAAGTTAATAAAATCTTAGCAATTAGCATTTGCCATAAGTATTACTTAGCAATAATTTTCGGTTAATAACTAAGTAGTATTAATAATGAAAAAACGAGTAGCTAGCTTAATTTTACGATGCCTGCGGCGGGCTACGCCTACGCACCTGCAAAATGTGAAATTATTATTGTGTCTGGTGTATAGAACCCGCTATACATAACATAACAGCGGGTTTGTACTGGCTACAGTTATTGTGGATCTACTTGTGGGTGATAGTAGTCGTGAACGTGTTTAGTAGTGACTTCTAACAGTGCGGCGTGACCTTCAGGACTTAGCTGTGGGAACTCTGATACTGTGCTACTGATATAAGAGGTAAAGTCGCTTTCACTGGGATTAAAGAACTCTTGCCCGATGACAAGTGTGGTATAAGTTTCAGACATTTTAGTGCTGAACCCTTGGTTGGTGAGTCCATCGACAATGTAGCGAAATATCCAGTTAGCGTCAGGATCGTAGTCAATAAGTTTAGAAACGACAGCAATGAAGTCTTGGTATTCAGTCATTGGGGGTTACTCCTTTAGTTGTGTTGGTTTTGCTCCCGTTATACAAAACACGGTTACACTTTTGGAGGCTTTATTTATTGACTATTTGTTTCTTTCAATGAGTGCATAAAACTGTCTTGTTCGCAGAAAAGGCAATTATTCCGCCGCACCTGTCGCTGAAAATGAAAAATCTTCAAGTCAAGTGGAACAATTGAATAAACACGCGTAACGTGTCAAGAGAAAACCAATTTACAGTTATTGAGAGCAAAGGTTATCTTAATGATGACCCTGTTTTGGTGATGTTAATCAGTAAGTTGCTGCCTCGATATCCGCAGTGTAAGATTGCAATTGTGAATGAGGTGTTGGTTGAGTGGGAGGGTTAGCGATTTTAGTCGCCAAATTAGTGCTGTTGGTAACAGTTTTCGCTTCTTCCAAAGCTTCTCGACCTGTAATCAATCTAGAGCGACGATTACGAGTGATATAACTCCATGCCCACTGAAATACTACTACTAATTTAGTGTCAAACTCGATTAAGAAGTAGATATGAACGACTAACCAAAATATCCAAGCAAGGAAACCTTGGAGTTTGATGAAGCTTAAATCCACAACAGCTAAATTTTTGCCAATCATCGCCAAACTACCTACGTCATTGTAACGAAATTGTGGTAGTATTTGACCTTTAAGGCGTTTTTGAACGAGTTTTGCTACATATTCTCCTTGTTGTTTGGCTACGGGTGCAACACCAGGTAAGGGTTTGCCATCTTGATGAGAGAAGTTGCCTAAATCTCCGATGACAAAGATGTTTTTATAACCCTTAATTGTCAAGTCTGGTTCTACAATCACACGTCCAGAGCGATCGCACTCTACACCTGTGCGGTTTGCTAAAACTTGCCCCATAGCGGAACCTTTCACACCTGCTGCCCATAATATAGTTTTTGAGGCAATTTCTTCAACTTCCTCGCCTTGCTTGAAAGTAACGATATCATTTTCAATATTCGTCACCCTGGTTTTTGTGTTGACTACCACACCCAACTTTTGCAAGGATGCTTTTCCTACTTCTGATAACTGTGATGCCATATGAGGGAGGATGTACTCGCCTCCTTGCAATAACAAAATCTTAGTTTCTGAGGTATCGATGTTGCGGAAATCTTCTTTGAGAGTTTTATGTGCCAACTCTGCGATCGCACCCGCTAATTCTACACCTGTAGGGCCACCACCGACAATTACAAAGGTCAACCAAGCACGGCGTAGTTCCGGATCGGCTTCTTTTTCTGCTGCTTCAAATGCCGAAAATATCCGGCGACGCATTTCTACCGCATCTTCAACAGTTTTTAAGCCAGGAGCCAATGGTCTCCAGTTATCCTTACCAAAATAGGAATGGTTAGCACCTGTGGCAACAACTAATGTATCGTAGGGTATTGTTCTATCACCTAAAATAACTTCTTGGGTTTCTGGATCGATATCATTTACTTCTCCCAAGAACACATGTGTATTCTTGCTTTTGCGGAATATAGATCGCAATGGTGAGGAAATATCAGCAGGTGATAGCGTACCTGTGGCAACTTGATATAAAAGCGGCTGAAATAGGTGAAAGTTACGTTTATCGATAAGAGTAACATTGACATTCGCTTTCTTGAGAGTCTTTGCTGTATACAGTCCACCAAAGCCTCCACCAATGATTACAACCTGATGTGGTACATTCTTCTCAAGTGAAACTACCATAAAAATATTCCCTTATGTTAAGAGACTTGTAACTTTTCTTAACAAAGTTGTAGCAGAGTTACGATCTTCGTTGCTGTTTATTTAGAACAATTGAAAAATAATGAAAGTAGTCCTATTTATACCAATTCTCCAAAAATCGGCAACAAATCCAAAATCTTTCTACCAATAATTCCAGGGTATTATCTTTTTATCCTTCGTATTTAGTCTAGACTCCAGTTAGCTAAGTCGCCTTCTAACTTCATAAAATCATAAACTTTTCACAGCTCAATACCTTCGCCAAAAAGAGAGCTATGGCTTAGTCATATCTTTTTTAACAAAAAAGTGAAAGAATAATTACTTAAATAATTTGGTTGTGACATTTTGAAACAGCTCTTGAGTAGTAATTAATACAGGAATAATATTAATGAAACATAGCTACGAAATTATAAAATGTTGTACTTATAAAATAAATTATTTCTCTGCTAATCGCTATTTAGTTCGGTAACTATCAACTTAATTTATTAATAAAATATTATTTCGGCTATATGTACGCTAAAAATTAGTTTATATTTATTATTAAAATGCTGAAAATTATTCATTAGAGAGTTAGCTAGTGACACAAACAACTCAATACGCACACTATATGCAGGCTGACCAACGCCCTAGTACCAAGGAGCCGATAGAACTTTCACCTTTAGTCGGTGACTGGATCAATACTAAATCGGATACTAAGTATTTGGTGCGGGTAGTTCTGACTGAGCAAGACGGTCGCCTGACGTTTCAAGGTTATGGAGCTAACGAACCCAATCCAATTGACTGGGGTAAGGTTGAAGCAGTGCCTTACGCTGGGGGAACCTCACTTATAGCAGCAGGATTCCACGCTTTTTATAAATTAGACGGGGTTGAGACACATCTGGTGGCAAACCAAAAATTAGGAATCTTAGTCATCCAGTCTTATACCCGTTATGTAGATGGTAGTGGTCGAACCGATCATTTTGCCCGTGAGTTTTATCATCGTTAGTCACAAGAGGAAGATTTCAAGATGGAACGAAATGAAATTTACGGAAACCAGCCCCAGGACAATGCGATCGATTTCACGCCTTTTTTAGGAACCTGGATAAACTCGAACACAAAGACTAAATGGATCGAGAAATTTATCTTAACCAAGCATAATGAGCAAATTCTTATGCACGCTTATGGCGCTGAGTCTCTTAAAGATTGGGGTGAGACTGAGGTGATACCATTTGTAGATAATATCAATGAGAAAGCTTTCAGTGCAAAATTTGATCGCGATTCAGTAGAATCCTTGTTAGCAGCGAACATGAACAAAGGCTTGTGGGTCATTGCTGCGTTTCACAGGTTCAAGGATGGCAGCCAACCCAATTTTCTCTGTCGAGAGTTTTACTATCAGGTGGACTAAAAAAGCTTCACAAGCCTTGCTGTACAAAAAGTCTAGAGTTTAACACCCAAGACAACGTGTACCCATCTAAACGCTGGAACTAAAAGCCTTATCACTATCTATATTTTCAAGGGACTGGGTGATCAAGGATTTCCAAAAAATAAAATCCTCAGTCAAGAGGAATGATAATAATTGTAGAGTATGGGGAGTTAGAGCTGTTGACCGCAGTCCTGACTCTTTTTTTGTAATAAGTTCAACAATGTATACAGGACTTACGCACTGAAGCCTGAAACCTAAATTTCCGCTAGTCCCCCAATAAATTGGGTAGAACTTCTAAAGCCCCCTTTTTAAGGGATGTGAGTGCGTAAGTTCTAGTATAGTTCGAGTTTTTGGCTATTTAAATAATGTTTCGCTAAATTAAACTGTATTTTCTAGCACTCGACTTAACAGTTTCAAAAGCCGGAAGCTTTGACAATGTGGCTCGAATTAAAAAAGGCTGAAGTCAGTATGGCTGTTAAATAATAGCGTGTTCTATATTCAAAATTCAACATCATAAAGAACAACAAAGACCTTGTTTTTTGTTGCTAGCTGTGTGATACTTTCGTTGAACTTAAAAAATGATATAAATCTCTTACAAAAGGAAAAATGATGATATTCAAGAGATTTAGAACGTGGGGTTTCTTGATTGGATTAGCACTATTGACATTTGTATTTGTAGCTTGTGCTTCTGGTAATCAAACTGCTTCACAAACACCAGGAAAAATAACAATTGCTTATCAACCTGGAATTAATTACGCTAATCTACTTATCGTCAAGCAGCAGCAAATTTTAGAAAAACAATTTCCCAAGACACAATTTGAGTGGAAAGAATTATCGAATGGTGCTGCTATTAGGGATGGAATTATCGCTAATCAAATACAAGTTGGTGCAAGTGGGCCTGGAGCGTTTCTCGTAGGTTGGGATAAAGGCGTGGGCTGGAAAATATTAGTTTCACTTAACTATAGTGAGTTTTGGCTAATAACGAAAAACCCGAATATAAAAAGTATCAAAGATTTTAAGCCAGGAATGAAAATTGGTTTACCATCTTTAGATGGGGTACAGGCAATTGGATTGCGGAAGGTGGCACAAAAAGACTTAGGAAATCCCACAGCACTCGATCAAAACCTGCAAGTGATTGCTCACCCTTTAGGGGTGCAGTCTCTATTAACTGGTCAAATTGATGCACATTTTACAACGCCTCCTTTTGAATTTCAGGAAATTGAAAAAGGTGGTAGGGTAATTCTTAAAAGCTCTGATATTTTTGGTAAAACTAGCATAGCAAGTCTATTTGCTACTGAAAAGTTTTACAATCAATATCCTGAATTTGGTAAAGCTTTGTATACTGCAATTGTGGATGCTACTAAACTCGTGAATGAAAAACCTGATGAAGCGGCCAAAATCCTCTCACAAATGGATAATGGAAAAGTATCACAGGAGCAATATAAAAAGTGGCTCACGAATAAGGCAGTGGCATACGGAATTGAGCCAAGAGCCTTTCTCAAATGTGGAGCATTTATGCATGAAATCGGGATGTTAAACAAGCAGCCTAAATCAATTGATGAATTGATTTTACCACCGCTTAAAGGTGTTGGGGGAGATTAAATTGATGGTTAATTTAGAATCGTTAATAGTAGCAAAAAATGTACACATTAGCTACAGCGAAGGTAAGAAAAAATTTCCGGCTGTGGAAGATGTTAGCTTTGCTGTCAAACCAGGAGAAAAGTTTGTAATTATTGGGCCATCGGGTTGTGGAAAGAGTACGCTGTTAAAGGCGATCGCTGGTTTTGTGTCTATCAGTAGCGGAGAATTACTGATGGCAGGTAAACGCGTTTCTGTTCCTGGCCCAGATCGGATTGTTGTTTTTCAGGATTTTGAACAACTCCTACCTTGGCAGACTGTGATCCAAAATGTTGTTTATGCCCTTGAGACTACAGGCAAAGCTGTTGGTAAAGTTGCTATTGCTGAAGCTGTAAGATATCTCGACTTGGTGGGAGTCTCAGCAGCTGTCAATAAGTATCCCCATCAGTTATCAGGAGGGATGAAACAACGGGTAGCGATCGCTCGTGCTTTGGCTGTAAAACCTCAAGTTCTGCTGATGGATGAGCCTTTTGGCGCTTTGGACGCGCTGACGCGGACTCAACTGCAATACGAACTCAATACTATTTGGCAAAATACAGGGTTAACAATTATTTTAATCACCCATTCCATACAAGAAGCTGTTTACCTGGGACATCGAGTTTTAGTGATGACAGCAGTACCTGGAACTGTTAAAGAAATTGTTGATACTGCACAGATTAATGACATCAACACTAAAAAGTTCGTCGAAGTTGCTGCCTATTTAGAAAGTTTACTCAGTAATGATTCCCGTCGTGAGGCTTTTCGAGTATGAAATTTGTGACTCGAACAACAGCAAATCCCAATAAATTTGAGAACTTATATACTTCACTCAAAGCCAGTAGTACTTTCAGGCGCGGAGCAATTTTTTGCGGTCTATTGATTTTTTGGCAATTGTATGTATGGGTTTCCCAAGTTCCCGCCTTACTGATTCCTGGGCCAATAGCAGTCTTAGAAGTACTGTGGCGCGACTTATTGAGTCAAAAACTGCTGCAAGCAACACTCAGTACTTTGTCCGTGTTATGTATTGGTATGGTCTTGGGTGTGATTCTAGGTACGGCTTTAGCAGCTTTCGCCAAAGTTTCTCGTTTTGGTCAAGATTTGCTAATTGTGATGAGTTCGATGCTCTATCCCTTACCTGCGATCGCTATTTTACCCCTAGTGATGATTTGGTTTGGGTTCACTTCTGTTTCTATGATCGTAGTTACTGCCCATGCTACAACTTGGCCTATTGCCCTGAATACAGAAATGGGACTCAGTACCATCAACCCAACGGTTCTGATGGTGGGGAAAAACCTCGGTCTAGATGGTTTCAGACTGATTCGAGAAATTATGCTCCCTGCTGCATTGCCTCACATCTTAACAGGCTTGAGAACTGCTTGGGCTTTTGGTTGGCGCACCGTGATTGCATCTGAGTTAGTGTTTGGTTCAGGGGGTGCTACCAGCGGTTTGGGATGGCAGATTAATAACAGTCGCTACTTCCTGCAAACCGATCGCGTATTTGCCGGATTAGTGGTGATTGCAATTTTGGGTTTAGCTGTCGATTATATTTTTCGATTAATTGAAATCAAAACAGTGCAAAAATGGGGTATGAAACGTAGTTAAACTATGATGGTGTATGTTTTAGGCAAGAGAGCTTGGATATAAATAAAACCAAAACCAGCGTAGGTTGTGGAGCCACTCTGCCCTTGCGGTTTCCCGACTTGTACCTCTGCTCTTAAGCAAGCTAGCAAGAGCGTCTCCCCTTCTCCCAAAGCCAGAGGCTAGCGCCAAGGGACTACTCAACTACTGACTACCACCATTTTTCAGACACTGGCAATACTCAGTTCGTTTTAGTTATTTTTAAATTGTTCCTATATTGAATTCGGACAGTCGTTGATTGAATTCGGGCAGTCGTTGATTGAATTTGGACAGTCGTTGATTGAATTTGGACAGTCGTTAATTGAATTCGGGCAGTCGTTGATTGAATTTGGACAGTCGTTGATTGAATTCGGGCAGTCGAAAAAGACTAGTACAGCAGGACGGAAATAAACCACCCATTCCAAATCGCTCAAAGCCGCGAAAGTAAGAGCTTTTTGACTTTTGACTTTTGACTTTTGACTTCCGCCTTGCGGCACTAGTGCGGTCAACTTTGTGGTATGACAAATCATCTATTATATTTCTGGCAAAACGCAATACTATATTCGGCAGATCTACCTGCTACATTTAGCAACCGCTTTGGGGGTGGATTCAGCTTTGCCCACTTCAGTACATTTGGGGCGCTTTGCTGTCCACTGCTTTTAAGCATTCCGTAGTAGTTGGCAAAACAAGTAGCAGATTGAGGATTAAGTAGAACGAGGTGAAAAAACCAAAGTGTGTAAAGATAAGTAAATACGTATAATGTGTCTACCGAGGTAACAGAGATATCGGCAGCCGTTTAAGGGTATTTCTAGCTCCAGAACAAGATAAGTTAGTACTACCAAAATTTTAGTAAATTATTATGTGGTCTTGGTTAAAAAAGTTTTTAGGATTGAGAGAAGATTCTGCTTTCTTAAAGAAAGTATCCGTGAGTCTTCCTTTTGGAATTGGTTCTGCTGAGTGGGAAGCAGACCCCGCAGAACGCAAAGCAGCATGGTCACTTTATGTTGAACTGGTGACACGCATTGCTGTGCAACCTTTAGTGGTTGATACTGGGCTTATACGTGAGGCTTTGAACTCTTTGTATAACTTGTTTGGGATCACACGCCAAGTGCTGAAAGAAGCCGGTCCAAATGTTGGTGCATCTCGTGAGTCAGTAGGAGGTATTGCGATCGCAGTTCTAAATAATGGTTTGCGTCCCTTCCTTGCTAAGTGGCATCCATTATTACAGACGTGGGAAGCTCAGAAACCTCCTCATAAAAGTCCTAAGCAGCATGAACAAGATTGGTCTGAAGAACCGAAGTTGCGTGCTGAGTTGGAATCTTTAAGGAAAGACTTGGAACAGTATGCCAATGCATTGGCAATTATTGCTGGTGTAAACTAGTAGTAAAGAAAAGCTGAGGTATAATTATGTCCCAATATAAGGTGTTTATTTGTCATAACAGTGACGACAAGCTAGAGGTAAGAGATATTGAACAGAATCTACGCCAACAAGGACTTGAAACTTGGATGGATGAGAAGCATATCCTGGGGTTTGAGGATTGGAAGAAAAATATAACAAACAATATTATTCAGATGGATGCTATTGCTGTATTCCTTGGTTCGTCAGGATTTGGAGAGTGGCAAAAAGATGAAATAAGAACCATTTACGACGAAATCTCTCGGCGTAAAGAGAAGGGACTATCCCAGCTTCGCGTAGGATTGGTAATACTACAAAACTGCCAACAAACATTGCAAGAGATTCAGAGTGCGTACTATTATTCACCGCAAGGGTGGTTATTTGATTATCAAACGGTTGATTTGCGTAAATCTGACTTTTCAATGAGAAAACTAATTGTAGCTATAACAGGACAGCCGTGGCAGGTAGATGACTCTAATAATTTTCCCGATCGCAATGTAGATTACTCCAAACTCCGCGACTTGCTAGCAGACCAGAAGTGGAAAGAAGCAGATCAAGAAACTTTAGCTGTCATGCTTAAATTAACTGGTAGAGAAAAAGATGGCTGGCTAGATTATAAATCTATAGCAAACTTTCCCTACAAAGACTTACACACTATTGACCAATTTTGGGTAACATCCAGTAACGAACACTTTGGCTTTAGTGTGCAAAAGCGCATCTGGGAAAGCTTTGGTCAAGACAAATACAAGTTTGGCGATCACGTCAGATGGAGATACGGAGGGAGGTTTTTTGGAAATTGGTACAGGTACTTAGATGTAATTTTTGATACTTTTATGCACCAGAAGGGCATCTCCCGATTGTTTTCAGAACTAGGAGAGTTGGAGTAGTTTTTCCAGAACTGAGAGAGCTGCTGATGAAAAATTGGCGGAATCCAACAAAAATTCCCGCCCAGCAACGTCATGATTTTCTACTCACATTACAAAATGAATGGCCCAGAGAAATCGTCGGTGGGACTGTGAACTTTTTTTGGGGCGATCCCTTATTAAAATTCGACTCCTCCTGGATGAAAATTCTTTTCTCTCGCATCCAAAATTGAAATTGGAACATCTAGACGTTTCCGAATTTCATAAACATTTATTACAGCACTGCTTTCCACGAAGTAATCAGTATTCCACTCATCTGATACCAGTCACTGAAGTATCCAAAGTCTCTAAAAGCGATGTCTGGAAACCAAGCTATTAAAAATATCCATACTCAACTCATCTATAGTTAGAATAGTCTGTATGTTTTCATTAATAAATATCTTCTTTATCTCAGAATATATCATATGTTTTAATCTAGACAAAACTGTCTATTTATAACTTGTTATATGTCTGATATTTCAATGCCGATTCACGCTAATGTTATCAATTTTACTATTATTAATTACAGTTATTGTTAGGATTTTAAAATCAAGAGACTCAAAGAATTTTTCTTCTAAGAATACAAAGCCTCGAATAATCTTTATTGTGTCGCTTGACAAATTAAATGACCATTTATTTGCCAAATTAGTGTCGATATAGAGGCAAAAAATGATTTTTATTCATCTTTGCGTTCGTGCTGTTAGTAGCAAAAACTATACTTCTTGAGATCCGCGCTACTCGGATTAAAGATTTCGGCTATTGCTTACCTAGAGCAGATTTTAGGCTAATAAATAGAGCTAACAAATAATTTGGTAAGCGACACCGCGCCTTCTAACTCCTAAATCTTGACTCTTTTGTATTAATCTTCAGTACGAGGAAAGGCATGAAAAATACTCAACTAACAATCAACGAACCACTCAACGAAACAGCTTGCAAACATAACCCAAAAAAATTGGGTGACAAGAAAAAACTAACTTGCACAAAATCACCACAACCAGGTGCAAATCAAGGAAATTGTCCTTTAGATGGAGCGATGGTTTCTGTCGGAGCTATTACTGATGTTGTTCATTTAGTACATGGTGCTGTTGCTTGTACTCATAACCCTTGGGCGACTCATGGTAGCCTCTCATCAGGCTCTCAATTATACCAAACTGCTTTTACTACTGATTTTGGCGAGAATAATATCATTTTTGGTGGTGAAAAGAAATTGTACAAAGCTATTCTCGATGTTGCTCAACGCTATAATCCTGCGGCTGTTTTTGTCTACGCTACTTGTATTACCGCTTTGATTGGTGATGATATCGATAGTATCTGTAAACTGGCTGCACAGCAAATTGATATTCCAGTTGTCTATGTAAATTCGCCTGGATTTCTTGGTAGTAAAAATTTAGGTAATCGCATCGGCAATGAGACTTTATTGAAATATGTAATCGGAACGGCAGAACCAGAATTTACCACCCCTTTCGATATCAATATTGTTGGTGAATACAACGTTGCTGGTGATTTGTGGAATGTTTTACCACTATTCAAGAGATTGGGTATACGCGTTCTCTCCAAAATTACGGGTGATGCTCGCTATAAAGAAGTTTGCTATGCTCATCGTGCCAAGTTGAATGTAGTCATTTGCTCAAATGTAGTGCTGCCAATGGCACAAACAATGAAAGAAGTTTATGGAATTCCTTATATTGAAGAATCTTTCTTCGGTGTGGAAAACTTAAACCATTGCTTGCGAAATATTGCAGCAACATTAGGGGATAAATATCTTCAAGAACGTACAGAATGGTTGATAAGAGAAGAAAACGCAGCCCTAGATATTGCCCTAGCTCCCTACCGTGCCCAGTTGAAAGGCAAGCGGATTATTCTTTCTACTGGTGGTGTAAAAATTTGGTCGATTATTTTAGCTGCCAAAGATTTGGGAATGGAAGTGATTGCTACCACTAATGCAAAGACTACAGAAGAGGAAAAAGCCAAAATTAAACAATATCTTGGTCAAGATGGCATTCTTTTACACGAAGCAACACCGCAAGGATTACTACAAGTTCTAAAGAATACAAAAGCTGATGTGCTGATTACTGGGACTGGCAATAAATATACAGCACTCAAAGCACAAATTCCTTTTTTGGATGTTAACCATGAACGCCATCATGCCTACGCTGGTTATATGGGACTGGTGGAACTGGCACGAGAATTGTATAAAGCCTTGTATAGTCCTGTGTGGGAGCAAGTCAGCAAACCTGCTCCTTGGGATGAAAAAATCAACCATGATGTCGCTTGAGAAATTATTTGTCAAGCGACAGAATCGCACGACCGATCTTTTTTACCACAAGTTGCCTGAATCTTTTTGAGGTCTTTTTATACTACAATATTTTTACTCCGTAAAGTCTTCTTGGCGAGTTGGGTGGGTGTTGAAATAGGCACGATCGAAGGATTGCCCCAGAATCTCCTGACCAATTGAAGACAAAACGCGATCGCAATTATCGTGTAATACATAAAAGGATAAATCTCGCAATATTCGCTCCACAGGACTCGGTTTAATCAACGAGCGAGCTCCACAAGCGTGTATGCAGTCATTTACCGTTTCCCAAGCCAGTTGTTCAGTTATGTAACGGGCGCGATTGCCTGCTTGTTTTGCCCCTAACACCTGGCCTGTTTCCCAAAGAGTGGCTACCTGCCGCAGCCATAAATGCATAGTATCTATATTAATTGCTGCCTTAGCAATTCGGTGTTGTACGTAGGGGTCATGTCCTTTTTCCTGTTTGTTGATGTATGCTAAAGCATAATCATAGGCTCCTTCAGCAGCTCCTAGAAAAGCAGCGCCATACAGAGGTGTAAACCGCGTCTGCCACTCCTGTTGAATGTACTGTCCTGGATAGCCAATCAAGTTTTCTTTAGGGATGAAAGTACGTTCAAAGCGAACTAAGTAACTCACTGTACCTCTCATCCCAATTGGCTGCCACCAACTATCATCAAAGCTAATACTGGGGTCGGATAAGTTACAGGCTAGTAACAACACTGATGTCGGTGAGCCATTGCTATGACGCGCTCCCCCAGGCCCTGCTGTGTTGACCAAGAGAATTGCCCACTGTGCTTCTGGGGCACTGGTGGCGAATACTTTTGTGCCATCAATGATGTATCCCTCATCTACCACTTGAACACTTGTGCCAAGGCTGGCTTTTTGACCTGGAATCTGAGACTGAGGTTCTCCACTCCAAGCCGCCCATTTCTCGCCACGCTGGACAATACCCTCAAACCAGCGCTTTTTCTGAGACTCATTAGCCATAGCCGCTAGTAAAACTTGGGCATTTGCGTGTCCTTCCCAGCAACGAGCTAAGGATAAATCCACTTTTGCCAGTTCCTTAGTCATCATCCACAGGGTAAAGATATCGCTATCATGTCCTAACCCTAGACCACCGTATTCAGTTGGCACAACAGGCGCATTCAGACCTGCTTGAAAAAGGTCTTCAAAATCTTCTCTTGGGAAGCTAGCATTGTGGTCATAACCAGCGGCGCGAGAGGCGAACTTATCACGTGCAAGTTGGCTAATCCGCTCAATCAGAGTTTGCTTGTTGAGAGTTAGATTGAATATCATTTAATAGAGGTAATTGACTTGTTTTTAGTTGCTAATCTTATATCTTGCACTAGTTGATTTCTGGCAATTTTTGTAAGTAGGTTATTTTAATGCAGTATGAATAATAATATGTGTCTCAAACGATTGAGCAGTACACTTGGTCGTTTAATGCCGTGTGCAAGTATGGATGGGAAAACAACTTGGCCAATGGCGTAGAACTGCATAAGGCAACCTACTATGACCATCGCGCTATCACTGGCTTGCCCTCTCAATTGGTTTGTGCTGCCCGTGTCAAAGCAACTGAAGCTTTGAAATCGGTGTATAGCCTGAAAAAGAAGGGTAAAACCGTTAGCTGCCCAACCTCGAAACGTTGTCCGATTCGGTACGATGCGCGGTCTTACACGATTTGATTTGACCGTTGCGAAATGTCGATTCTTGGCGTTAATGGAAGGGTGAAACTGCCTTTTGAAATTGCTGAATACTATCGGCAATACCTGAACTGGAAAAACACCAGTGCAGACTTGCTCAAAGACCGCAAAGGGCGATGGTGGTTGCATATTGTGATCGAGGCTGAAGCTCCTGAAACAGGCGCAACCAATCAAGTTGTTGGCGTTGATTTGGGTATCGTTTCTCCTGCCGTCGATAGCAGAGGGAGTAAGTACGGTTCCGACCATTGGAAGGAGATAGAAGATAGAACATTTGAGTTGCGCCGGAGACTGCAATCTAAAGGCACGAAATCTGCCAAACGACATTTGAAAAAGTTGTCGGGCAGACAGAGACGTTTCAGAAAAGACTGTGACCATGTGCTGAGTAAGCGTTTGGCTCAGTCTATTCGCAGTGGTGCAACATTGGTTTTTGAAGACCTCACCAATATTCGTGGTAGAGCCAAGATGAGAAAGGCTCAACGTCGCAGATTGCATGGATGGAGCTTTGCTCAGTTCCAGGCATTTGTCACCTACAAAGCCGAAGCCAGAGGCGTAAATGTAGGGTTTGTTGACCCCCGTTACACTTCGACCAAATGCAGCCAATGCGGACATATTGAGCGAGGGAATCGCCCGTCTCAGGCTGAATTTCGGTGTAAGAAGTGTGGGTACGAGTGCCATGCGGATTACAACGCGGCGGTGAATATTCGTGAGGATTTTCTTAAGCTTAGGGCTGCGGTCAATCAGCTTATTATGGTCTGCCCAGAAATGGGAACTTGAATCACAAGCCCCATCCGCTTGTCGGTGGGGTTGTTGACTTACTGTTAGTTTCTTTCAGTGGGTGCAACATATAAGTAAATAAATCATCAATAACTCGATTAGCTGATAGATAGCTACCAGTAAGCCAATAAAAATCATCAACTACATAAACTTTACGCTGCCTGACAACATTAAGCTTTGACCACAGAGGTTCAGCCATGAGTTTATTGACAGCTATCGTTGACTGTGCAGGGTCTTTGAAACCGTAGCGTACTATAAATAGAATATCACCATCTATCTGGGTGAGGACTTCTGGAGAGATATTGTAGCCAACGAGGTTGCCCGCTTTCTTTTGAGTTGCTTTAGCATCCAGATTTTGCGAAGGAGGACGGATTAGACCAGCATCCTCTATGATCACTCCAGAGAATGCACCCTTGGTTAACGGGTTAATTGTCTCTGGGATCAGGCGCACGACGGAAACTAAAGTTTTTTTGAGTCGGGAACCCATCTTTTGTTTGAATTCGGCTAAACGTATGTTGTAACCGTCCATTAAACGTTTTGCTGTCTCGGTTTTCCCTAGAGCTTTTGCTGCTGGCATAAACGGTTGTTTCCAGTCTCCATTGCTTTGCACCTTAAGCAGAACAGTGGGTGCAATGTGAGACCATAAACTGTAAGTATCCCGGTTCCGAGTCGTGCCCAAGATCAAGTCCGGCTTGAGAGTTATAACCTTCTCCATGTTCGGTGGTGTCAGAAGTGCGCCAATGTCTTCAATGCCGGGGTGCTTATCCTCTAACCCTAGCCCCTGGAGAGTTGAAGCCAGACCTGGAGCACCTACCAGATTGGCTCCCAGAGCTAGAGGTATTTCCACTAGCCACGGATCTATGACGACAACTCGTTGAGGATGGACGGGAACTAGAGTCTGACCCATTGCGTGTTGAACTACGTGGACGGGCGGTGATGTTTGGCTTGAGGGAGCGATGGCTAGATCACGGGTCGATAATTGACGACTAAAGGAACTGCAAGCAGAAATCACCAAGAGCGTGAGCAGCATAAAAAAGCAGAACTTAGGCATATTAACAAAGTGAAAAATATAGAGGTTATACTAGAGCGATCGCATATTGGCTGTGCAAGAGGTTGTGTTGCAAAAACTTGCAAAGTCCAAAAATTTGTATAAATTAGAATGCTTCTTTTAAAGCCGTTAACAATGCAAATCTAGTTGTGTTAACTGCGGCTGCATCAGCCAATGGTCTTTTAGTTTGTTTCAAGATTTTCTCTAACCTCCACTCAACCTGTACTAAGGTCAGTGGTGGGTAGTTTACTTCTTTCCTAAAGGTAAACACAAAGGTGTCCCTGTTACTGGGTCTGGTACAATTCGACAAGCTAATCCAAACACCTCCTGCACCATTTCTTCTGTCATGACATCTGCTGGAGTTCCATAAGCCATAACAGCGCCATCGCGTAAGGCTACTAGGTTATGAGCATAACGACACGCCTGATTCAGGTCATGCAACACCATGACAATTGTTCGCCCCTCAAGTTGATTCAAATCCCACAGCAACTCCAGCACTTCCACTTGATGAGCTAAGTCTAAGAAAGTTGTCGGCTCATCTAATAGTAAAATTTGTGTATCTTGCGCTAAAGTCATGGCTATCCAAGCACGTTGCTTCTGTCCACCAGAAAGGGTATCTACGGCTCTATGGGCTAAGTCGTTGAGGTCTGTAGTTGTTAGTGCTTTGCGGACTTGACATTCATCTTCAGTTGTCCAAGATTGCAGCCAACTTTTTTGATATGGATAACGACCTTGTGCTACCAAATCTCGCACAGTCAATCCTTCTGGTGCAACTGGCCCTTGAGGAAGCATACCGAGTTGTTGTGCAACTTTGGTCGTTGACTGTCGAAAAATATCAGCACCATTGAGATATACAGTACCAATATGAGGTTTGAGTAGTCTGGCTAAACCTCGCAGTAGAGTAGATTTCCCGCAGCCATTCGGGCCAACTAGAGCAGTAATTTGTGCAGTGGGAATTAACAGGTTAAGACCGGATATGATCGGTTTGCCATCGTAAGCTAGGCTCAGATGTTGGGTTTCAAGGACTGTGTTGTCCATAAGACTTTTTGATTGCAAGAATAAGTGGTCTGAAAGTACGTAGCTGCAAAGCGGCTGATGCTGGCAGATTGCATTGCCGCCTAGTGCCTTGTTGCGAACGCTTTTGAATCCAATTAATAATTGTTGGCAGGGGAATGACCAAAATCCGATTTTTCAAGCTAGTCAAAATCCCGGAGCAGAGCATCTTATGGGTCATTCTTTAAAGTTAGCGATCGCCTTTGAGGATAAATATTTAGATCGTATTACGATGATATTACCAATAATATTGGGTACTTAGTCCGGCGCTTGGTAAAAATACTCTGACATCAGATTCTCCTTTTCTACTTATCTTTGCCGCCTTTGATACAGTAAATAGATAAAATAAGGCGCTCCCAAGGCAGCAGTCAGCAAACCACAGGGTAATTCTGTCGGAGAAAATAAAGTCCTACCCAAAAAATCTGCTGCTGCTACCAATAATCCTCCGATCAAGGCAGCAACTGGCAGTAAAATTTTATGTATTGACCCCACAAGTCTACGTGCCAAATGGGGAGCCATTAATCCCACGAAGCCAATTGTACCTGCGATCGCCACACTTGAACCAGCCAGCGCCACACTCACTAACAATAATTTGCTTCTTTGCCATGTGACTCGGCTACCGAGTCCTTTAGCTACCAAGTCACCCAGTTGCAAAGTATCAAGTTCTCGCGTCAGCAGTAAAGCAAAGGGAACGAAGATAACTATCCAAGGTAGCAGTTGCCAGACTTGCTCCCAACTTTTACCAGCAACACTACCCGCCAACCAGACTAATGCTCTAGTAACGTCGGTAATTTGACCGAAAGTCAACATTAAAGTCGTGAAAGCTCCCATAATTGCTGCGAGTGCAACTCCCACTAAAACTAAACGCAGAGGTGATTTTTCTCCCGTGCCAGCTAGCAAGTAGATTAGACAACCCACAATAAAAGCACCACCAAAGGCAGCAAAGGGCAAATACATAGTGGGTACTGTCGGAAATAATACAATCAAAGTCACCGCCGCTAAGGCTGCACCTGCATTTACCCCAACGATGCCAGGGTCAGCTAAAGGATTACGTGTCAATCCTTGTAAAATTGCACCCGCAGTTGCCAAGCCGACTCCTACCAACCAGGAGATTAACACTCTCGGTAAACGCAGGGTAACAACAACAAAGCCAGATTCTGGGTCTTGAGTTGGTAAACCAAGAACAGCTTTCACTATATCTACAGGTGGCACGGGGTAATTTCCCAAACTGAGGCTCATCCCCAAGACAGCGAGGGTGAATAATAGCAGTAGTAACAATACTCTAGTTACAGACTGGTTGCCGAGTATTAAATTTTGAATTTTGAATTTTGAATTTTGAATTGTTATCATCCTCTCTTCACCCGCCAACGCACTAAATACAACAAAAAGGGCGCACCCAAAAGGGCTGTCATCACGCCAACAGGAAATTCTTGGGGTCTAATTAACCAACGGGCTGCTAAATCTGCCCATACTAGTAAACCTGCACCAAACACAGCTGCACCAGGCAATACCCAACGATAATCAACACCCATGACTCCCCGCGCCAGATGGGGAACTACCAGACCGATAAAGCCTATAGGCCCTGCTAGTGCGACAGCGCTCCCTGCCAATATTACAACGCTCGATGCTGTTGCCAACTTGATCCAACCTGTTTGCTGACCTAAGCCTGTGGCTACCGATTCTCCTAAACTGAGGGCGTTAATTTGTCTACTTAAGGCAAAAGCTGTTAATAATCCTACTACCATCCAGGGCAGCACAGTCAGGAATAGATTGAAGTCTCGTCCAGCCAGAGAACCTGCTAACCAGAAGCGGACTTCTTCAAGAGTTCGCTCACTCAAAATCAGTACACCTGTAGTAATTGAAGATAGCAATGCAGTTATAACTGCACCAGCAATAGTCAGATTCAATGGTGTTGAGCCTCCTTGTCCAAGAGAACCAAGGGAGTAAACTGTTAAGGCTGCTATTAAGGCTCCGATAAATGCTACAAGGGTAATCAGGGCTGGTGAAGATGTACCCAAGCCAAAAACCACTGTTACCACTGCTAAGGCTGCACCTGCATTGATCCCCAAGATTCCTGGTGCGGCTAAGGGATTTTGAGTCAGTCCTTGCATTAACGCTCCAGCTATAGCCAAACTAGCACCGACCATACTTGCAATCAGTGTTCGCGGTAGGCGCATCGACCGGATAATTATGTGTTCGTTAGAGTCATCATAGTTAGTGAATGCAGTAAGTATTTTGGCAATGGGAATGTCAGCTGCACCGTAAGAAATGCTGGCGAAAATACCTAACAATACCACTAAGATACCTATGCCTAAGCTGAAAATGCGGATATAGTATTTTTCAGAGTGAGAAATATTTGTGTTCATAGATTTATAACAAGAGTTAACTTCATACCTCTGTTTTTCCTAAGTTTTAAATAAATTGTAAGCTTCCCGGTTTCGCATCGTGCCTAAGATCAAGTCTGGGTTAACAGCCACGATTTTCTCCATGTTGGGTGTAAGAAGCGCACCAATGTCTTCAATACCAGGGTGTTTATTGGCTAATCCTATCCCTTGGAGAGTTTTAGCCGCATCTGGAACACCCACCACGCTAGAGGTATTTCTACAATCCACGGGTCTAAAACAACGACTCGTTGAGGATGGGTAGGAATTAGAGTTTGACCCATTAAATGTTGGACTGCATGGAAAGCTACAGGTGATGTTCGACTTGAGGAAACAACGCCTATGTTGCGGGTCGGTAATTGATGACCAAAGGAACTGTAAACAGAAACCATTAGAAGCGTAAGCAGCACAACAAACCAGAACTTAGGCATATACAACAGTGAAGAAAACACAGGTTTTGGTAGAGCGATCGCGTCTTAGTTGTGTAAGAAGAACAAGGGGTATATATGTCTTTAAAGAATACTTGTTAATTTGTCAAATTTTGAAAAACTAGTTGAGATGTTAGCATTGATTGTAGATGATATGGTTGCCAAAAGCTTAACATTTTTTCGCCTATTTTTTGAGGATAAAAATAGTGAAAAAAATAATAACCTTTGGGATATTACCACAGATTATCTTCAGGCTTAAACCCTTTTAACCAGCCTTTTAATGCAGGTGAATCAACAATGGGATCGTTTTTGCTCCCACATACCATCAGGGGCATAGAAACCCCGCCTTTAGGTAACTCAATTAACTTGAAAAGAGAGGATTGTTCTAAATCTCTACATAACACAGCCATTAACATTTTACTAGTATTATGGGGTTGCTCACCAAAGAGATGACGAACACAGCTTGTTAAAACTTGCTCACAACTCATAGTAAATAATTTCCTTTGCAAATATATAGTGGACATGCCAAGTATTAGCAGGTTGAGAAGCTACAGCCAATAAGACCAGCGAGCACACTTTTTGGGGATAGCGACGAGCAAAAGTTAAGGCAATCGCACCACCTGCACCATGACCTGCTAAATGTATAGGATGAGAATACTGTGCTAAGAATTCATACATCAAATCTACAGCTTCATCTATGGAACTACCTTCATCTTTATCGTGGTGATATTCCCACTGATTCACATTCATATACTGCGATATGTATTGTAGTAATGGTCGATCAAAACGCTGCAATACATGACTAGAACTGATCCAAACAACATCGGTATCATTAGACATAAATACTCTCAAACATCAAAATTTGGAAATAATCAAATTTTTAAGCTTGTCATTTCACTATTGCTCTGTCACAACTCCCAACTTACTGTTCCCTCCACAATAAATGGGTCTTCAGGATAAACAAGGTTAATAGTTCGGGGGGTGAAGTACCGAACATCGGACAAATTCTTGAGGTTAAGCACGAAGCGAAGGCGATCTAGTCGATAGTAAACAGCAGCATCAAGGCGTAAATAACTGGGTACACTGAACGAGTTGATCAGATCCCCCTGCCGTTCGCCGACATAAAACAAACCCAGTCCAAACCCTAACCCTTGCAAACTCCCCTTGGCAAAGGTGTAAGTCGTCCACAAACTCGCGCTATTCTCAGGGACGTTCACCAGTCGATTGCCAATGTATCGCTCGTCCTTTGTCACCTGTCCATCTGTGTAAGCATAAGAGGCTATCACATTCCAGCCTGGTAATATCTCCCCGGTGACATTGAGTTCAATGCCTCGGTTGCGTTGTTCTCCCGTTTGGATCTGAAATGTTGTAGTGGGACGATTAGGATCAGGCGTCAAAACATTGGATAAAGTCAGTTGATACAAAGCCAGGGTTGAAGATAGCCTGCCGCTAAGGAAATCAGCTTTAACTCCCACTTCGTATTGAGTGCCAGTACTGGGTTGAAATAAACTACCTCCAAATGTGGTTCCAACATTTTGGGAGAAGGATTGACTGTAGCTGGCATAGAGTGAGACGGGTTGGATAGGTTTATAGATAAGACCTACACGAGGACTAAATGCAAAGTCTGATTGACTTTGATTGGGACTTGTATTTAAAAAGTTGGTAACTTTATTATCGACAAAATCTCCGCGTCCGCCAAGAACCAAATTAAGGTTATTAGTAAGTGTGATTATATCTTGAACATAAAAGCCGAGCTGATCATTTTTAGTTTTTTGATTAATTCTAGAAACAATACCACCGACCGGCTGACCATAGACTGGGTTGAACACATCTATAGTACCAATAGCCCGCATTGTCTGATCGAACTGACTAATGTCTCTGTACAAATCAAAGCCAGCAACTAATTCATGCTGAAGACTACCAGTTTTAAATTTGCCTACCACATGGTTGTCTAGAGCATACTCTTCATCGACACCAGGCGCTCCTATATAGTTTTGTTGTGTGCGGTTCAGAGTCCGACCATCAAGTCTTAGAGAGCCAGAATTGGCACTATCTGTTCTATATCTTATAGACCTAACATGAAAAGCATTCACCAAAGACCAATTATCACTAAAGCGATGTTCAAAGTTATAGCCCAATAGAATGGAACGACGGTTGTTTCTGGCATCTTCATCTAATGTGTTAAGACTAAGCGGAATCTCTCCATTTGGGTTAGGCAAGACAGTTCCGAAAGCAGGTAGCCCCGTTCTGGGGTACTGTTGCTGATCTCGGAACTCGCTTTCAAAAGTCAGCTTTGTATTCTTACTTATTTGCCAACTCAGAACGGGTGCAATTAGACAACGCTGATTGTAAAAAAAGTCAATAAAACTTTCTGTGCTGATGTAAGAAGTATTTAAACGATAAAGGAGCGTTTTGTCAGAATTGAGAGGACCAGAAATATCTAAAGTTGGTTGATAGAAACTATAACTGCCAAAAGTCATACTGGCGGCGAAGTAAGGCTCACTCAGCGGCTGCTTGGTGACAAAGTTAATCGTGCCACCCGGATTGCCTTGACCGTAAAGGACAGAGGCTGGCCCTCTGAGAACCTCTAACCTTTCAATGTTGGCGAGTTGAGTTTGTCCTGATATAGCTCCTGCAGTATAATCCTTAAGACCGTTGCGAAGGATGTTGCTCGTCTGAAAACCTCTAATTGTAAAAACATCACCATTGGTCGGCGAATTAAAAGCCTGGTTAACACCGACGCTTCTTAAGGCATCAATGGTGTTAACGGCTCCTTGATCCTCCCAACTCTGCCGGGGAACCACCTGAATCGACTGAGGAATGTCCTGTATCCGCCTATTAGTCCGAGTCCCCACAGTCGCATCGGGAACCTGATACCTAGTGTCTGGAGTACCAGTTACTACTAGTTCTATTGGCTCTTGGTTGTCCTCAGGCGTAGTTGTTGGCTGCTGTGTAGTAGTTGGCGTAGCCTCTCGTAGAGAAGTTGTCGTATTTACCTTAAATACTAAACCCTCAGTATCACTATCAAACAACTCCACCTGTGGCGCACCCTGGTTTCCCACAATTGTCAATCGCAGGGTGTTATTACCGATATTTACAACTGTTACCTCAGTAATACCTGCTACTAGCTTTGCTTGTCGGAAACTCTCCCCACCAGCAAGCTGTAACTTAGCATTGGCAATATCTACAATATAGGAGTTACCCTTAGTCTTCGGTGAAACCTGCAATTTCTGGGAGTTAGCCGTAACTAAAATTAACTCTATCCCCTTATCAGTGGTATTCACCTTCACATCTGTAATTGATACTACATCGGTTCTGGGTTGACTTAGTTGAGCGATAAAGTTCTTTACTTTGTTGATCCCCAATACATCTGATGTATCGCTGAGGGGACCTTCTATAGAATTGAGTTGGCGAACTTCTGATATGGGTGTTTGCTCCCGCTTCGCTTTCCACTTGGTGACTAAAGCAGATTGAACAGAGGTTTTTCTGACTAGCGATGCGTAGGCGTAGCCCGCCGCAGGCATCGCTTCTTTATTGACTGGGGACTGTGCAAGAGTTAGCTCTTGCTTGACTAGGTTACAACCCAAACCGACGCAAACACTCGCTACCAAACTTAGCAAACACCCATTGCACACACCCCGATAATTGATCATTCCACTTTCCTACCAATCTTTGTGCCAATATTCTTTACCATCGCAAGTAAAACTTACATTGCGAAGTATAAGCAAGATTGAATAGGAAATCAAGCATTTATGTTGTTTTCCAGATAATTATCATGATAAGAAAGATTCTTAACAAGATGCTGACATCTGAGTTTTTACCCAGCGTGGCGTTACTTTAGAGGAACTTAACGTAATAGAACAAATGTTCTGATATAGCTTTAGACCGCTTGGTTTGAGTGGTTGTGACGTAGTTTAGAGATGCTTGCTGGAATGCGATCGCAGTTAGAAGAAGAATTGCAGTTTATTGCAAAGGAGATATATAAGAGTAGATTTGGGCAATATAAATAGCAGATACAGGCTATGAATTATTAGAGACGGTAGCAAGGGTTACATATTATTAGGTAAATTCTTGAATTGTCGTTTGTAACTCAAAGCTGGATCGCTACCATTTAACCTCATAGAGTAAGCTTTATGCTAAGTAATAGCAAAAAAATAATTTCCCCATCGGAAAAGACTCATCCGCAAGAAGCTAATATTCAGGAACTTCTTGAGATTCAAGACCAATTGAGAGATGCTTTGAAAACAATTACAAAAGAGTTGGAGGATAAGCTTAAGCCAGAAGAACTAGAGGTTGTCAAGGCTGAGTATAAAGCACTCATCGATCTATTTGAAACTCTCAAAGATGGAAAGATCAAAATCGTCTTATTTGGTAAGACTAATGCAGGTAAATCGTCTGTAGCAAACTCCATTCTTGGTGCTGATGTTTACAACGTCGATGTAGGCATGGGAGCGGAAGTAAAGGCTGATGGAATTATCGACTACGGTAAGTGGAGAATTATTGATAGCCCAGGCTTCATGTATTCCAGTTCTGACAACAATCAAGCCTTGCAAGAGATTAAACGCAGTCATGGACGAATTTTTGTTGTTGATTCTGAGCCGTTTGAACCTGAACTAGAGATGTTTGACAGTGTAGCAAGTTTTTTCGACGCTCCAACAATTGTTTTCTTCAACAAATGGGACTCTGTGGAGAGAAATATGCCTACCAAGGATCGCGAGAAAGTTCGGCAACTCGTGATTCAGAAGATGTCTCGGTATGTTGAAGACCCGGAAAGTGACATTCTATTCGGTTCAGCCCAAACTTATGATCCACAACTCGACACATTCGTTCGCCAAGATAATCCAAAGCTGATTGATCGAATGTACGGCACGGCTGGCGATTTAGGCTTGGTTGTTAACATTATCAATCCTGCTGAAAAAATGAGCAGTAAGATTAACTCCCGACTTTACGAAATCCGTGAAACTGCCGCACGAAGAATCATTAGTGGCTATGCAACGAAATGCGCTTGGAGTTCAATAATTCCGTTTTCCTCAGTGACGACCACTCCATATTTTCTGAGCAGTATGAATCGTGCAATTTGTAAGGTTATGGGAGTGAATGAAGAGCAAACACTGCAAGCAAGTAATATCTCTACCTTAGTTGAGGAAGCAATCGTTCGATCGGCAGGTGCTGAAATGGCTTGGTCAGCCGCAGCATTTTTACTGCCTCCGCTTGCCGTCTGGGGAACTTTTTCAGAGTGGGATAACAATGTTCTTCGAGTTCAAATCGTTGGCGAAGCTCTTCTGGAATATATTCGTTCAGACTTCAAACCAATTAGCGACATTAATGTGTTGTTTGAGCAGATCAAACAAAAAATCAAGAATCAAGGACTTTACTCAAGCAAGTGAGCAAGACATTGATGGTAGTAAAATGGCTGTGACACAAGCACGGTCTAATAACACGTTGGAGCGATCGCAGTTTTTAATCAACTGCGATCGCAACAGGTTCGTGTGTCCACGATGGATTTAAGAATAGCAACTGGAGGCATCTAGGCAGCCCTAGATATTAAAGGACGCTATTCTCCTGGCATCAGTAAGCGGTAAAGGAAGTTTTTACTTACTTGGTTTTGTCTAGCCATTTCCAGAAGGAGTATATCTCCATTTTTGAGGAGGACGAAAAAGCATTGAGCGTCGAGGTAATCATCGTTGCGTAATCCTTCATCAGCTACCTTTGTTTCCTCTATGTCTTCATAGTTCAGGTAATGCTCTTTGTCCTCAACGTCTACTACATTAAATACGATTGGCATTGGTTTTTAAGGTACAAGAGTACATTGTCGAGCATAAATCGTATAGTTGCTCCCAGTCTGTTGGTTTAGTTGCAAAATACAACCCTTCTGGGATGTCCTGAGATCGTTCTCAATTAGGCAAGTTGGAACTAATCAAGGCAACTAAAGCACGCTTCAAAATGTCTCATATCCTCAAACAACCGTTATAAAAAAACGGATGCTTTGTCTGTGTTTTCTAGTCACGCTCTTTTAGGGCTGATTTCAAACGCTGATTCAGAACGGTAAAAGCATACATCAAACGCTAAGAAGAAATTCATGTGTCCTAAAATCACAGGAGCATTCCTATCCTGTGTCCAAGCAAAAGCTAGCTCTACAGTCGGAAATTGCTCAACAGTTGCCGTTAAAACTAATGCTCGCGCCTCGAACCTAGCCAAATTACCACCTAACGGAACTAAGAGCCTTTGACGTTCCCAAACGGTTGCTTTATCTTACATTGATGCACATCGCGCCGAAGTGGAAGCAGAGTATCAGGAAGTTTTGCAAATTGCAGAAGATAATTGGCAATACTGGGAAGAACACAATTGCGAACATTTTGCCCGACTTGCAGCAATGTCACCGAAACCAGGTCAAAAGAAACTCTGTGCGCTAAACTTCAAGCTTGGAAAGACAGACTTGAGTTCACAGTATGAATTTCCTGATCGATCATAATTTGAAAGGGCAAGCCGCTCTTTTGTGGGGAACGATCGCAGCAGAGGGTTGGCTTGAAGTTGTGCCCATTCGTTTTGTTACATTTGATCAGGTAGGTTTATCCGATGACAGCAGCGATTATATTGTCTGGCAGTTTTGTCAAACCAAGCAAATGATTTTGATCACTGCTAATCGAAACATGAAAGGTACAGACTCGCTAGAGCAAATGATTCGTGAGGAGAATACAGCTACATCATTGCCCATTGTGACTATTGGTAGCAAAGAGCGGCTTGATGAGCGAGTTTATTGTGAACCTAGTAGGCTGCGATGCTCTGAAGGGAGTCACCAAGGGCGATCGCAACAGGAAATAGCCAACAGTAGGAAATTTTAAAGTGAAGCAGAACAGCATTCAAATAAGCGTTTCCAGCAGCCCTATTCAAAATCAATTGGAATGCTTACGAGCGATCGCAGTTGATCAAAGACTGCGATCGCAACAAGTTCGTGTCTCCACAATGGATTTAAGAATTGCAGCAATCGCCATATCTGGTAATTTAGTATTGTTGACCCGAAACGTTAGTGACTTCTGCAAGGTTCCAGGTTTAGTGACGGAGGATTAGACGGTGTAGAACAGGTGGGCTAACTCAGCTGGATCGCAGCAGCCACTGGGGTATAGCACATCAAAATTAGCTTTCAAACAAAGGTTTTTAATTGGTGATGGCAAACTGGAAGCTTTTGCACAGGAAGCGATCGCTGAGTTCGAGGCGGGGAACTGTCGAACAATTTGATACATTACACAACTCGTCAATTTTAGGAACTTAGAGGAGCGATCGCAACATAACCTATTTATCTGAGCTAGACAGAGGGGAAACGGCTCATCTCTGTGTTCCCCTATAGAATGGAAATATCAGAGCTAGCAATTTTTGAATAGGAAGATCGCGTCTATCATATGTCCCACACTAATTTCAGCGATGAAGAAGTCGCTCAACGTGGCAAAGAGCTTTACGACAAACAAATTCGTACCCAAGTGGAAACCGCAGAAAACATCGGAAAAATTATTTCGATTGATATTGAGTCGGGTGATTATGACATTGATGATGATTTGCTGACAACCTGTCGTCGTTTGCAGGCGCGACACGATCATCCGGTTCTCTGGACAGAAAGAATTGGATTTAACGCAGTTTATGCAGTCGGGGGCACATTGACAAGGACTGCATCGTGATACATGGTTCTGTCGTTGGGCTTCAAGCCAGAGTCAATATTATTCTCTGTCCTCTGGGGCAATCTGATGTAGAAATAGAGTGCGTTGTCGATACTGGTTTTGAAGGGACTTTAACCTTGCCCCCTGATATTGTTGCTGCTCTCGATTTACCATATGTTACTCGCATCAGAGCTAATCTCGCTGATGATTCCAATGTCATGACACGGCTTCACCTTGCAACAATAATTTGGCATGGAATGGAGCGTGAGGTTGTGGTGCTGGCGATGGCTCGTCGTCCACTGATTGGGACTGCACTGATTGAGGATTATCACCTCAGCGTAGACTTCTATGAAAGCGGTTCAGTCGTAATTGACGAGATTTTGTAGGTTTGATCGGAACGGTAAAAACGCGGCATAACAGCCAGCTTGAACTCAAACCTGAATGAATTAATTACGAATTACGTTAGCGAGTCCGCGTACTCTGTAAGAGTTGCAAGCTACGCTTTTAGCGTCTCGTAGAGAGCGTCACTACGAATTACGAATTATTTTTGGTTATTGCCAGATATAAATCAGGACAAACAAAACAATCCAGATGACATCAACAAAGTGCCAAAATATAGAAGTGGCATTGACACCAAAATGACCTGTGTCGTAGTTATCAGGAATGAAAGAGCGACCAAAAACAAGTATTTGCAACAAAATGCCAGTAAGAACGTGTAAACCGTGGAAGCCTGTCAGTAAGTAGAACATTCCACCAAAAACACCTGTGGTAAAGCCAAAAGAAAGATGGCTCCACTCGATCGCTTGTCCGACTAAAAAGTAACTTCCCATTGCGATCGAAAGCATTAGAAACTGGCGAAATTTCAACAAGTCGTGGCGTGCAAGGGCGCGTTCTGCCAAATAGATGACAAAGCTACTAGAAACAAGAATTACCGTATTAATTGCCGGATCTCTGACTTCCAGTCCAGAAACACCAGCCGGTAGCCAGTCAGGATTTGCTGTTTTATAGACAATATATGCCGTAAAAAAACCAAGAAAAATGAAAGTCTCTGAAAGCAAGAACACAATGAAGCCGAACATCTTGCTGCCTTCTTCATCATGGGTATGCTCGTGTGATTCTTCTGAAATGATGGAACTGTCCATTGCTTGAAACTCCTATATATTTATCTCACGCAGAGGCACAGAGAAAAGAAACAAAGCAAAATTGCGATCGCGCCTCATCTCAAACTCTCTGCGTCCCTCTGCGTGAACCTCTGCGTACCTACCCTACGGGAAGGCGAAGCGCCTATGCGTTTAAAAATCAAACATTTGACCTGCTCTCTAATGCTCGGCCACTAATGGTTCAGATTTCCCGTAGCCGTAGGGTTCACCCACAACAACTGGAATTTCCTCAAAGTTCTCGACAGGAGGTGGTGAAGAAACTAACCACTCAAGTCCAATTGCTCGCCAAGGATTCTTCGGTGCTTGCTTGTCATGTATCCAAGAACCAATAATATTCAGAATGAAGGGCAAAGTGGATACACCTAGTAAAAATCCGCCGATACTGGCGATAATATTCCAAAATTCATACTCTGGGGCATAAGAAGAAACTCGACGCAACATTCCTTGCAATCCTAATGGGTGCATTGGGAAGAAGTTGAGGTTAGTGCCAATGAACGCCAGCCAGAAGTGCAACTTGCCCAAGCCTTCGTAATACATACGTCCAGTCATCTTGGGGAACCAGAAGTAAATAGCAGCAAACATCCCCATTGTTACCGTGCCATATAGAACATAGTGGAAGTGACCCACCACATAATAAGTGTTGTTGACATGGACATCAATGGGAACAGAGGAAAGGGTGATGCCAGTGATACCTGCAAATACAAACAATATTAATGCGCCAAACGCAAACAGCATTGGTGTATCAAATCGTAGCTTGCCACCCCAAATCGTTGCAGTCCAGGCAAACACCTTAATGCCAGTGGGGACAGAAACGAACATTGTTGTGAGCATGAAAAACAGCCGCATCCAGCCTGGAGTACCACTAACGTAAAGATGGTGTACCCAGACTATACCGCTAACTCCAGCGATCAGGAGTGATGAAATAGCGACAATCTTATAGCCAAACAAAGGTTTACGAGCAAAAACAGGGAATATCTCTGAAAAGACTCCAAAGACCGGCAGAATGATTACGTAAACAGCAGGGTGGGAGTAGAACCAGAAAAAGTGCTGAAATAGAACTGGGTCGCCTCCCTTGGCTGGGTCAAAAAAGCTAGTTCCAACTGTTAAATCGAGTAAAAGCATGACTGCACCTGCTGTTAAGACAGGTAGTCCAAACAGTTGGATAATCTGGGCACTAAATACATTCCAAACAAAGATGGGCGTACGGAAGGCTGTCATCCCAGGTGCGCGCATCTTGACAATCGTGGTGACAAAGTTAATCGCCCCCATAATTGAGGAAACACCTGATATTGCCACTGCTAGAAGCCAGATTACTTCACCATTGATTAAGTTGCCTGTCGGGTTTTGCAAGCTAACGGGAGGATATGACCACCAACCGGCTTGCGCTGGCCCACCGGGTACAAAGAAGCTGGCCATCAGTAGGATAGCAGCGATCGGTATCATCCAGAAGGCGACAGCATTGAGTCTGGGAAACGCCATATCTCGCGCCCCAATCATCAGAGGTACAAGATAGTTAGCAAAACCTGTAAGTATGGGGAATGTCCATCCAAATAGCATCACAGTGCCGTGCATGGTGAACATTGCATTATAAACACTACGGTCAACTAGGTCTGATTCTGGGGTAATCAATTCCCCACGAATGATCATTGCAAATAGACCGCCTACTAAAAAGAGGATGAAAGCGGTAACAATATACTGAATACCGATAACTTTGTGGTCTGTGCTGAAGCTAAAGTATTGCCTCCAGTCTGCTCTCGGTTCCTGTTGAGGTGCGTCACCTGTAATGTCTTCAACGGAAATATTTGTCATTTGTCATTTGTCCTTTGTCATTTGTCATTTGTCATTTGTCCTTTGTCATTTGTCATTTGTCCAAAACCAATGACCAATGACCAATGACTAATGACTAATGATTAATTGCTGTAGTTGACTACGGGGGCTTGTGCGGGTGCTACTGTAACCCAGCCTTTGATTAATTCTTTTGATTCTTGGGCATATTCGGAAGCTGCTTGATTATTTGCAGTGCATGGTTTGCGATTTGCTGCTTCTGCAAGCCACTTCTTATAATCCTCAGGGGACTCGACAACAACATTTGCCCGCATGGTTGCAAAGTAAGTACCGCTAAATTCGGAATCGGTCAATTGATATTTGCCAATACGGATGGGAGTGAATTCAAAGTCAATGTTGCGGTTGGGAATAATGTCTTGCTTGACTCGGAAAGCAGGAATATAAAAGCCGTGGAGAACATCCTCGGACTGCATAGCTAGACGAATGCGATGATTGACGGGTAAATGTAGTTCGGTGCTGGTAATTCCTGTTTTTGGATAGCGGAAAACCCAAGCCCACTGTTTGGCATTAACTTCAATGTCTTCAAATGGCAGGACATTAAGATTCCCCACGTCCCCGCGTCCCCGTCTCTCCGTGTCCTCATTTATTGGTGCAGCAGATGCCGATTTCATCAAGACTGGAATATGCATATGCATAGCTTCCATAGGCCCTTGAATCCCCATTTGCTCGTAGATTTGGTAGCTGTAAGTGGCAATCCAAAACACTAACAATACAGGAATTGCAGTCCAGACAATTTCTAGTGGGATATTTCCTTCAATCGGGGGGCCATCGCTGGTATCATACTGTTCTGCTCGATGGAAAATCGCCGAGTAGATGAGTGTTCCTGTGACTCCAAGGAAGATAAATGCTCCCAGCGTGATTAAAAAACTAAACAACTTATCGACGAGCTGCGATTCTGCTGCGGCTTGAGGAGGCATCCAAGAATACGTCGACTGCCCTATCCAAAGACTAACAGCAGTTAAGGCGATCGCGATCGCACTCAATATCAAAATATTTCGGATTTTCATTGATTACCTCAGCAGTAAGTTGGGGTTTTTGCCCAAGCGCAACAACATATCAGCAGTATTGTGAACTCCAAACTCAGTAGCTAACTGCGCTCCTAGCGTACCGTGGATGAACATGATGAACATGATGAACAGTCCAGAAACTAAATAAGTCCACTGCACTTGTTGACTGTCATCCTGACGCCAAATATAGCGCTGAAATCCTCTCCAAATAGCCATCCCAAGAATTAGCGCTAGTAGAAAAACACCACCCATACCATGCCAAAGCATTGTTTCCATAGCTTCAAATCCCCAGGCACTCTTTACCCCAGTGAGTGGTTCTGCCAACATGATTTCATAAAAACCTGCTGCTACCGTAAAAATTGTGATGAGTGCCGAACCTAGCATATTGTACCAGCCGGCATCAAAAAAGCTGGAACGAGTGGCAGGAACTGCTAAAAACTTGAAGATTGGTTGTTGTAGGGGAAAGAACACACCAATAAAATCAAAGGTAATGCCAAGGATGAACAAAGCTAGAGTGAGATGAACTAAATTTGGGTGAATGGGTATAGTGTAGGGCAACCCATTTGCTCCCATCTGAGTTTTTAATTGCTCAATAACTTCAGGGTTCATTACAGTAAGCCCTCCTTTATGGCTTCAACAACTGGTACAGTGTGCAGCCCATATACCCAAACCAATTCATCTCCAAAATATACTTGTACGCCTACCAAAACAGTCAAAAGTAGACTTGCTGCTAGGTAATAAACTGATATCTTTTCTGGAGTGCGGCAATGAATCACGTAACGCCAAGCTGTAATGGCTGCCAGAATTCCTGCAAGTGCCCAACCAAGAATCATATGTAAATTAAGTACTCGTTCAGCTGCGTTATAAGGTTCTGCCAAACCTGCTTCAAATTGACCAAAAATAACGGCGACAAAGATGGAGATTGTAGCGAAAAACATATTCCACCAACTCACCTCGAAAAGACGGTAATTACTAGTAAAGTATCCAATGACATCACACAAGAAGGCAAACAACACCATCGCAATCACAAAATGGACAACGATCGGATGTATCGTATCGGGATACGGTAAATTATGGTTATTCAGAAGCTTCTCAAGCATGGTATTCTACTCATGTGTTAGTTAGTGTTTAGTGCTTAACAATCAATACTTCACAATCTTTTGATTTCTACAACAATTTAGATTGCACTTAAAATCCTTCTAAATAACAACAGCAATTCTTATAAGGAGAATTCTTTCACAGAGTAGCTTGATTCTGATACGCAAAAGCTCGCTGGAATGAATATAGAATAGCAAGTTATTGAAAAAGGTTTTACTCGTTGGTAAATGCTGATGAACGAGTTACTACTTTCCATCTGTGAAGTAAAACAATGTATGAAATATAAACACAAGGATATTAAATCTCCGCAATATCGCTTGGAATCTGATACATTTGACTAAATAGGCTTTGGACATAATAATATCCAAAGCTCATAATGAGAATTGCTGGTCTTGGAGTGTACTTTATTTTTTTGAAGAATTTTGTACTTTTGATTCTCCATATATAAAGAATATCATACATCTGTTAAAAATACTTGCGATCGCCAACTAATTTTCAAACAGTATTTGTAGTTACAATTAATCAGAAGCTAGAGAGCTTTTATCCAACAGTTGCGTTTTTTCTGTTGTTTCAGGGTGAGGAATTTTGACCTGTTCAAGAAAACGAGATATCCAAGGTAAAGCCACCATAATTCCTGTTAACACTACTAGAAATACAGCTATTCCAAAAATTTGGTCACGGGGAATTTCGAGAACACCGCGTAAAATTACCTCTCTTAAAGCAGAAACAATAGTAATTTCCACTGCTGCGGTCACGGATGTCCTCTGTTGTTGTAGATGATCAATTAACAGGCGGAACAACTCTACTAAAATCAAAATGAACAGGATATCAGATGTTACTTGCCGCAAATCCAAGGGATGCAAAAAGGAGAAGAACATATCTCCCAGTCGGATCAGCATCACACAGAATAGACCAAGGCAGAGAGAAATGATAATAAAGTCTTGAAAAAATTCCAGGTTCCGGACAATTTTATTTCTTTGTAACCAGTTATTGAAGTTTGAAATTAGCCCCTTGAGCATGGTATTTCCTGACAATTAGATTCATTGATCTCCATAACTGAAACAGTGCTGAGTATCTAGCATCGATTACTCAGCACTCAGTACTGTATTCAATCCCCATTATTTAGCTATGGGGTTCCACTCAGCCCGATTAAACTATTTTGAACCGTTCAAGTCACCTTGTACGGTTTCTACGGTTTTAATTTTGGATACTGCGGTTGTTAAGTTATTCGCAGCCTTAATAATCTCTTGTAAGGTTTCGTTTATCACTTTCTCATCAAGAGAGGTTTCTAATAAGTAAGTTTCTACGAAAATCTCCACTCGGTTAACAATTATTTTGGCTTGAGAGCGTAGTTTGTTGAGGTCTTTGGTAGACAATTCAGTCATATTCATTGTTTGAAGCTCCTTTAGTTTCACAGGGTAAATTCTACATTTTTGGTCAGCAATTCTCAGTCAAAGAGCGATTCTTACAGGTCAACCTTTTTTTGAAAGATAAAGCCTGCTGGAATACCCATTTAATTGGTTTACCTGTTGACTGCTTAAATGCCTTGAGATTCCCCAAATTAGTACAAAGGTTTCAAGCAGGAAAATTGCTAGGGGTGGCGAGTTAGTAGGTCTATTTATTCTTTAGGACTTACGCACCAAAATTATCTTTTGAGACTGGGTGTGGAGTGTGTAATTTTGGGTATGGTAAGGGTTTTGGGTCTTTATGAAGCAATAACAAGTCTTCTCCTAAGCAAAGATACCAAAGGCGAAGGGTGGAGACTTTTATAGCAACTTGAAGCCGAAGTTGTTGAGAGTTTCCCGCAAATACTTGCACCCTTTTAAATAGTCTAAAGTGGCGATTCGCTCAGCTGAGTTTTGCGACCAATCAACAGCAGCATTCATCTGTTGTTGAGTGTAGAATTCTTTCATGATATCATTGTAGTGAGCGATCGCTTCATCTTGCTCTGCCAATTTATAGATTTCCCGGTGCAGTATAGCTGACTGGGGTAAACGCGGCTTAATAGCAGGTTGTACTTCAGGATTGGGATAACCTACACACAATCCAAATATAGGAAACACAAAAGGTGGCAAATTTAATAGTGTTGCCACCTCTTGGGTGTTATTGCGGATTGCGCCAATATATACCGTTCCCAAACCAATAGATTCAGCCGCTAGAGTCGCATTTTGCGCTGCTACCGAGGCATCGATTACTGCTTTAAACAACAGTTCTATGTAATCCAGAGCCACATGAGGTAGTCCGCGACTATCAGCAATATGAGCCATACGACCTAAATCTGCTAACCAAACCAAAAATACAGGAGCCTGGTTAACCCATGCTTGGTTATTAGACAGCTTGCATAATTCTGCTTTGCGCTCTGGATCTTCAACCGCTACCACACTCCAGGTTTGCAAATTAGCTGAACTAGCAGCAGATTGAGCCGCTGCAACTAGCCATTCTAGGGTTCCTGGTGGTAAAGGGTCAGATAGATAAGACCGAACTGAACGGTGAGATAGTAGCGTTTGTAGAGAGTCGTTCCAGTCAATTTCGTACTTGAAGGGAATCTCACCGTAGCGCGATCGCAATAGTTCTGTAGGATTTGTCATAGTCAACTTTTGAACTCCAACACTTTTTTACGTTTTCAAAAAGACTCTCAACGACGAAAAACAAGGAGTTTGATTAACTAACAAAAATCGATACGATCCTTATTCTGTCAATTTAGAAAAGCAAGACAGTGTTAATCAAGGATTTCAGCTTGGTTAAGTTTCACTCGTTAAGCCCATCGATATCTGATGGATAAAAGCCTTTTGAAATATGAACTTCGGAATTTTCTCTGACGGAAGTAACAAAAGGAGGATGATACTCTATCATTTGAAGCTAAAGCCCCTTTGCCCCTCCGTCCTTGAAGCAACCCTTACACAGGTTACTATACAGTTTAACTTATAACTATTCGGACAGAATGTTCGTGAAATCATAGAATCATTTATTCGGTGTTGCAGAGAAAGCAGGATGATTTAGCAACTGATAAAATTTTTCCCCCTGTTTACCCCAATTCATCCCGCTGTTCTGCAACGCCCTTTATTCATATTAAGCCTCTATAGAAGAATACTTGACTTTTGACTTTTGACTTCCCCGTTCGCGTAGCGTCTCGCAGAGAAGGGGCTGACAAGCCCCTAAATTTATTTATGGGGATTATTAATTTTGACTTTTGACTTTTGACTTTTGACTTCCCCGAAGGGGCTGACTGCTACGCAGCTAGCTGGGTTTCTCCAAAATCTGAAGTTAGGCGACTATTCTGAAAAAAAGCAACTCGTAAAGCTAGCCGAGACTCAGATGCAGGACAAGTCAACGGAGTAACCATGTGCCAAGAATTATCAGAACGTGCGATCGCAACAGAGGAATCACTAAGGGGTAGAATATCTTGGAAGGCAGATTCCGGTTGGGAGTCTTTGAGAATTCGCAAACAGCCTCCCCAGTCTACAGACCATTGTTGATTGAAAAATAGCAGATGAGTTAAAAGTTTGTTCGGCTCGTCTGTATGAGGGTGATGCAACTGTCCTAATTGATATCGGCGAAATCCAATATCCATTACACAGTCTTTTAGTTCCAACCCAGACATTTCAGCTAAAGCTTTGCGGTAAGAATCTGTCCACAGTCCTTCTATCAACTGTCGCCAGACTTTACTGAGGTGTCTCAAGTCATAAGTAAGTCTGCCTTGTGCCATCCGCTCTCGCCAGCGATTATCGCTAGATTTGAGCATCAAGGAAATATCCTCGCTCTTTGCAAGCATCTTTCCCCAAGAGTATCCGTATCCCTCTCCCTCCGACAGGCGAAACTCTTCATGGGGAAAACTCGCAGTCAGTTCTAAGCTTGCTTCTGGTGAAAGCAGGTTTTTGATCAAAGCCCAATTGTATGGGACTTTTTGCATTGCTGTGGCACGAATGGAATCAAAATTAAGCATGGTAGAAAAAACGCTTTAGTAGAATTAACCAATCATGATTACCCTGGACATCAAGTGGTATTGGAGCATCAACAATCGATTTACCTCTGCACCAAAAAGCTTTGCTCAAGCCGTAGAAGTTTCATCGCCGGAACACTTAGAGCATCGATTCAGTAATCAAAAACCTAACCTCCCAGGGCCCTTCCCTGGTAGGGAAGGGCCCTGGGAGGTAAACTCCCCTCTTCGCTTCAAAGAGGGGTTGGGGGAGAGGTTCTTTCAGGATTACTGAATTGGTGTTTTAGAGAGTCATTCCAATCAATTTCGTAATTGAAAGGAATTTCACTGAATAGCGATCGCAATAATTTTGTAGGATTTGTCATAGTCAACTTTTGAACTTGAACGCTTTTTTACAATTTCAGAGGGATTACCAACCTCATTACAAATTTGTTTGGCTACAAGAAAACTGGCTTTATCGATAGCGATTCTTCAACACTGCTCAAAGTAGGTCAAGATCAACCTCCTCAGAATCAAACTGCTTTCCCTCTTGTTTGAGTGATTGTCGTTGGAGATTACGCAACAGGGAACGCAAAACATCAGTCTTAGTGCGTTGGAACTGCTTGCAGTACTGCTCTAGAAGTTGCCGTTCTTCTGGAGACAATTGAAAAGTGATCCATCCTTGCTCTTTTCTCGGCATAGATATTACCAATTATGTTGGTAATATCTTAGCAGCTGGTACAATGATTGCAATAACCTGAGACAGAATTGTGATGCTTTCTTAACCAAGTTCACTTTTGATTTGTGGTCAAATGAAAGCTTACAAATTTAACTACACTACTCCCCACTCCCTACTCTCTATTCCCCTGTAATGTTTTGATAGGTGTTGTGCATTTACCTTTGGGGAACAAAACTCAGGAGTTCTTCAACTGTGAGACTGCGCTTAACTTTTACTGACTGATGTTTTACAGCATCCAGCACTGATTGAATTTCTGGCTGACTGAGCGTGATTCCATGTTCTTGCAGCACACTAAATATCAGATGCCGACCGGAATGTTTGCCTACTACCAAGCGACGTTCCCAGCCAACATCTTCCGGCGCAAACGGTTCGTAAGTACCGGGATTTTGCAACACACCGTGAGCATGAATGCCCGATTCGTGTGCAAAAGTATTTTCACCCACGATCGCTTTCCAGGGAGGAACCGGCCAGTTGGCAGCTTTCGCAACTAACCGCGATAGTTCCAATAGCCGTTTTGTATTAATACCCGTTGGAATGCCGTAGAGGTGTTTCAGTGCCATTACCATTTCTTCCAGCGCCGCATTACCTGCGCGTTCGCCAATCCCATTTACCGTAGTGTTGACTGATCGCGCCCCTGCTTCAATACCAGCTAGCGAGTTCGCCATTGCCAGTCCAAAATCATTATGTGTGTGCATTTCTATGGGAATGAATAGATGATGCACAAGGGAGCGAACTTTGCTGTAAGTGTTCAGAGGGTCGAGAATTCCTACAGTGTCACAAAAGCGAAACCGGAAAGCTCCCAACTCTTGAGCATAATAAGCCACATCCAATAGAAAAGATGGATCGGCTCTGGAAGAATCTTCTCCGCCAACAGATACAGATAAACCGTGATCGCAAGCGAAATTAATCGCATCCCGCAGACGATCCAGCATTACCTGCTGCTTACCCCCAAACTTGGCGGCAATCTGAATTTCTGAGACGGGAACGGAAATATGCACCCGTTCCAAACCACAATCTATAGATGCCTGGATATCGGACAAATTAGCACGGTTCCAGCCAAGTAATTGGGCATTTAATCCCAGATTAGCGATCGCTCGGATCGACTCTGCTTCTTCTTGTCCCATTGCCGGAACACCAATTTCCAATTCTGGAACACCAATGGCATCAAGAAAAGTAGCGATCGCAATTTTTTCTTCAACGTTAAAGGCTACACCTGCGGCTTGTTCGCCATCTCGCAAGGTTGTATCGTTAATCTGAACGGGATGTTTGTTCATAGTGAAGTGATGATTCATTTTGCAGCTAACTTGTTGGGTAATTTTGATTTGCTTGAGGAATTGACGCAGTGTGCAACCTAACCCCTACACCTTCCCTACTAGCGCGTTGGGGAGCAAGAATCAAAGCCTCTTAGGAGTGGGAGAGAGGAATGGAAGTGGGATTCTAAGGATAAGTTGCACATCGCGTTAATTAATAATTGAAAGACAGAGCAGCTAACTTGAGTTGTAAAAACTAAAAGACATATTTCTTAGCCGTAGGGTAATAATTACGAATTACGAATTACGAATTAAGAAGTATTAAATATTTGCTACAACTTCCCCAATATTGCTAGTGTCATAGCCGCCGAGAATCTCTAATTGCGATCGCACTAGCTGATGTCCCAAGATACTGAGAAACTGCTTTACTGGTTCTTCTTCCAAGTATTCTTTAATAATCACCAAGTCATATCGCGCACGATGAAGGGGGATAAATCCCAACCCAAAGGCAGCAGCTATAGATGCTGTACTGATACCTGCATCAGCGATTCCTGAGACTACAGACAAAGCAACATCTTGATGGCTGTGAACGATATGATCAGATCCTTTAACTTTGTGTAATGGCACTCCTTCTTCTTGGAGTTTCCGTTCTAAAAGCATCCGACTGCCAGAACCCACTTCATGGGTGACAATAGTTGCTCCAAATTCTACTAAGTCGGAAACTGTTTTAACTCCCATCGGGTTTCCTGGTGGGACTAACAAACCTTCTTCCCAAACTCCAAGGGTAATCAAAACGGCACTCTTACCTGTTAAGGCTTCCCGCACAAAGGGAATGTTATGTTCCCCAGTATCAGCATCGTATAAGTGCATTCCTGCAATGTGAACTTCACCTCGGCACAAACTACGCAATGCAGCCGTGCTATGGGCAAAACGATAATGAACTCGCAGTTGCGGATGCCAACGTTCAGTTGCTCTTGCCAACAGGGAAAGCACAGGTGTACAACCAGCAATCACAACTGTATTATGCAGTTTATCTATATCATCCAGAAGCCGAACCTGGACTTTATTTGTACCGATCTCGCTCTGGGCTTCACCCTCAGAGTCAGGCTCTTTACTAGCTACCTTTGACGCTAATGGCAATTTGCTAATGCCGGGGAACCCATCTACCGCAACTGTCTCACCATCAGCTGGAATCATTTCGATCCGAAAAGCATCATTCCCCACAAGGGGATAAGCTATCCATTGATCCCCAACCCGCGCTAGACTAACTCGTGATTGCTCTTGCTTAGGGGCTGATCCCGCAAGAATTGCCTCAACTTCTGGTAAATCTTCCTCAAACCAGAATAAGTCCTCGACTTGGCAACCAAGCGCCTTAGCTAAACGTAGTGACATAGCAACAGAAGGAGCATATTGTCCCAATTCCACACCACCAATACTCTGACGAGTTACGCCAGCTATATTAGCCAATTCTTGCTGACTCATGCCCAAGCGAGTTCTTATTGACTTCAGGTTATTGCAAAGATTCACATCCAGTTTCATGAGGCTGTATCTCTCCGTTAGAAAAAGCCGCGGCGCACAAACTTAAATTTGTTGGGTCAATAGCAAGGTTTTCTAGTATTTGCCGTTTTTGTTGTCAGACATGTTGATGTTTTAACAATTTCGCTTGTTTGCTGCAAGCGTAACATACATTCTGCTAAAATACTTGCATTTTTGGATACTATTTTAGTGATTTAGCGTAGCTTGCCGCCGTAGGCATCGCCTTTTCATCATCTGCTAACCAAAGCGATGCCTAAGTTGGCTTACGTCACCAAAAGAAAACTTAGTCCGAGTGCGGTAAATCCTGATCTAAATGCCAATTGCCTTTTTTAGTTGGTACTGCTACCCACTGGAGTTCCAACCATAAGATCGGGTTCTTTTCCTTCAACCTTGAGGCGGGATCGCGAATAATGCGTGTGGCATTTATGCAAACAGCCTCAGATATCCCCAAATCTTGGGCAACGCCTCTGAAAATGTTTTTGTAGGCATTAACTGAGGCAAACAGCATATTAGGATAAAAAACAACAAAATGTTGTATAAGTTTTGGAGGGCAGCCCCAGTAAGAGTTTACAAGTTCGACGTGGCAGTACTGGAGCAACTCGCCGACTTTGGCACAGCGTCCCTTGACTACGGTAGTAAATTTTTGGACTAAAACCTCTTCAGTCAACATAATGAGTTCTCCTCCTTCAATGAGGTAGACGAATTTTGGCGTGGTTCAGAACGCCGATTTCTCAAATGGTGGTAAGAAGTTTACGCAGTTTTTTCTGCTTTTTCGAGTAAGAGATTGCCAATTGCTCCAGACACTTTGTATGAGGGATAACCCCTACTGCATTGTTCTAGTCAAACAACCCAAACTTTACTAGCAGTTCCTCTAGCTGATCGTTAGACATAGATTTCGGAGTAACAAAATCTGTATTTTGGTCAATTGCCATTGCCAGGTTGTGATAGTGCTGTGCCTGTTCAGACTCAGGAGCATACTCAATCACCGTCTTGCGGTGGAACTCTGCCCGTTGCACCATATTGTCTCTGGGTATGGAGTAGATCATTTGAGTCCCCAGTTTCTCTGCCAGAGCTTTGATCAAATCATCTTCCTCATCGACTTTGCGAGAGTTGCAAATCAATCCTCCCAGACGTATACCGCCTATCGGAGCATACTTTTGAATGCTTCGGCAGATGTTGTTGACGGTATACATTGCCATAATTTCCCCAGAAGTGATAATGTAAACCTCTTGAGCTTTACGTTCACGAATGGGCATGACAAATCCACCGCATACCACATCACCCAGACCATCATAAAATGTATAATCTAGTCTAACTGCATCATCATAAGCACCAAGTTGTTCCAGTAACCCAATTGATGTCAGAATGCCTCTACCTGCACATCCCACACCAGGTTCCGGCCCACCCGATTCCACACACAGCGTCTTCCCCCATCCCTCCTGGCGGAAGTCTTCTAAATTCACATCATCTTCTTCTTTACGTAACGTATCAAGTACAATCTTCTGGTGGAATCCCCCCAAGAGGAGCCGGGTAGAGTCTGCTTTCGAGTCACACCCTACAACCATTACTTTACGACTCATATCAGTCAGTCCAGCCACGACGTTTTGAGTCGTTGTGGATTTGCCAACTCCCCCTCTTCCATAAATAGCGATTTTCCGCATAAAAACCTCAATAATGGCGCAGACTTATTGATTCGGCTCCAAGATTATGGTGTAATCAAGCAGAGTATTGAATCAAATTGGGGTTGTAATTATTGAAAGTATTTACTACCCAGTTTGTGACTGCGTTGATGCTGTTAGATAGTGGAGATTAGCCGTCTATTCAGCATTATAAATATTGCAGTTATCTGTTAAAAGTTAAATAGCTTCTTACAGATATGGCAGTAAATATTAGTGGGATGCGAAATACAACAAGGTGCTAAAAATTAGTTCCAATCCTGTCACCAAAAATTCAAAAAACTTCCAAACATACGGCAGGTGCATGAGAAATTTTTACTTCATCACAGCAAGACAAGCATTATTTTGGCTGCAAAGAAGATACATAGAAAAATCAGTCCAGCCTACGCTATGGCAACAGTTCGCCAAACGAAAAACCGATTTTTGGACGGTTTTGCTCCACTTCGATTAACGTTATGCCGTCACCAATAACTGATGAGGCTGGTCTGATACTCACTTCAAAGGAATCTAAGGAGTTTTTGTTTTGGTATTAGATTCCCTATAAATAAAGAATATCATACATCTGGCCAATTTACTTGCGCCGATAAATTAATTTACAAACAGTATTCGTGGTTACAATTACTCATCAGCTAGAAAGCTTAAAAGCAAACAATTGCGTTTTTCCTATTGTTTTGAATGGAGCAAATATCGCCGATTTATCCAACTGAAGTATCTAGAGTCTAAATAGCAATTAAATCATTTACACTGTTATATATAGTTAGAATAGTCTGTCTATTCTCGTTGCTAAAAGTCTTATATATAAAAGAATTGCGGCTGCTTTAATCTAGACAGAACTGTCTATTATAAACTGATTTTATTCTAAAATTGCAATACTAATTCAGCTAATTGTTATCAACTTTACTATTATTAATTAAAAAGGTTGATAGGATTTTGAAATCAAGGAACTCAAAGAAGTTTCTGACAAAAATAAAGATATAGAAGAATCCTTCTTCTTATCAGCAATTGCACAAGGAGCAATCAACCATGCCAATGAAGTTGTTTAAGTGCG
>NZ_JABXKF010000165.1 GCF_017115165.1 Nostoc sp. LPT
GCTATCAAAGCAAATTTAGATTTTGGAATTAAAGTTCGCGATCGCTCTACGGGATTTGGATCATCTTGCTTAGTTAGCTGGTCAATCTATAGAATCCTTAGCATTGCAAAGCATTACGAGCAACTTACCTTGCTTAAGTGAAAAAGTACACGATCTTGATGAACTACTGTCACGAGTAACACCCGATAATTTACATGGTGAAATTGACGTGGAAAGCCTGTAGGTCATGAAATATTCTGATTGTGAATTATACATCCTCTGATTCATGCAATAAGTCTAATGGTGTGACAACAAAGAAGGCAGTTGGTACATGGAGTAAAAGACACGCGCTCCACATGCCTCAAGTAGAGTAGCCTCACTTTGCTCGGTGTAACCTAAAACTCTCATACCAGCGGCAACACCTGCACGTACACCCAAAACGCTATCTTCGACAACCGTACAGGATGCAGCTTGAATTCCCATATTTTTAGCAGCATGTAAGAATAAGTCAGGTGCTGGCTTCCAACTTCCAATTTCATATGAACTAAAGATACGTCCTTCAAATCGAGGCAGTAGGTTAGTTACACGCAAAGCTAATTTAATTTTTTCCGGTGGGCCACTGGAAGCAACGCAAATAGGTAGATTAATCTTGTCTAAAGCTGCTTCTATTCCTTCTACAGCAAGTAGTTCACGCTCGAATGCTTGAGCGGTACGAGTACGAAACTGATTTACAAAATCTTGCGGCATCTTTTTCCCAAGTCTTTGCTCAATGACAGCAACACAATCAGCCATTTTGCAACCCTTAAATAACAAAATGGCTTCTTCAAGTTTCATTGCAAGTCCAAACTCAGCGACAAATTCTACAAGAACGCGATTGCCTAATCCCTCGCTGTCTACTAACACTCCATCACAGTCAAAAATAACTAATTCTGTTTGCACACGCTCTACGCCTCACTCATTTACAAATTCGGGATTGTTATAGAAGCGATCGCCACTCCGCCCCATAAAGGCGCATCATCGCCCAGCACTGCCGGCACAACTTCAAAATCAACTTCTGGCAAAGCCGTCTCCCGCGCCACGTGACGCACCACCCGCCAGAAATCCTCCCCCGCCTTCGTCACACCGCCTCCCAAGACAAAGCGCTGCGGATTGATCAAATTCGCCACATTGCCAATACCCACACCCAGCGCCCAAGCAGCCTTGTGCAAAACTTCCTTCGCCAAATCATCCCCAGCCGCCGCAGCTTCACTTACCAACTGTCCCGTCAACAATGTTAAATTATCACCCACCAAACTCCTCAAAACCTCTCCTCTTCGGCGTCTTGACAGTTCGTTTTCCAAAATTTCCCTAACATTTTGCGCCATATAAGGCCCCGACGCCAAACGTTCCACACATCCCCGCTTCCCACACAAACAAACTGGCCCAGCAGGATCGATAACAATATGTCCAATTTCGCCAGCCATTCCACCAGCACCTCGCCAAGGCTTACCGTTGAGTATCCAACCACCACCCACGCCAGTACTGACAGTAATATAAAACAGGCTATCGTATCCTTGACCAGCACCAAAACGGTGTTCGCCCAAAGCCGCAACATTGGCATCATTATCTACATCAACAGTAACGCCAAACTCCTCTTCCAACAAAGCTTTGAGAGGAATATTTTCCCATCCAGCTACATGATGAGATAGTCGTACTGTCCCCGTGGAAGCGTCAACTGGGCCGCCAAAGCTGACACCGATCGCAGCAGGTTTTGTGTCTTGCAACACAGAGTAAATTAGCGATCGCATAATTTCCAAATCAGTGCTAGCATCTGCACCTACTGGTGAGAGACGACGTTCATAACGCAACCACTTTCTCGAACCAATATTTACCAATGCTGCCGCCAGCTTAGTTCCGCCAAAATCGAGAGCTAAAATTAATGTCATTCACTCACCTTTTCTTACACCTTCACACAACGTAGTTTCTTTCTTCAGAAAGATGTTTGCGCTCAAGATACATTTAACACTAGATAAAACTACACTATTATTTAACAACTCATGACTACTGAACAACCCAATCCACTTATCGATTTCTCTCACGCCAAAGAACCTCCTATTTCTCTTGATATCGATAAAGCTCAAGAGGCAGATCCGATTGAACCAGAAGAAGTTAGTGGAGAGAGTAAGCAAAACCCCACCCCTGATGATTTGAATCGTGAAGATGAAGATCCCAGAATCGGGGGTAGTCAAATAATCAGTGGGAATATTTCACCTGGGTAAATAGTTACTCATCTGTTTGTGAGTTAATTACGCCATCAATAAACTGTTGTAATCGTTCATAATGTGAACCTTTCCAATAAATGCGATCGCAGTCTTGGCAACGCTGGAATTCATCAATCTGCGATCGCACCTTTTCTGGCACTAGATCGATAATGGATTGCTTCTCTACAGATTCTAATAATCCATTACAACGCAAACACCGTTTAAATGGTGAGATTAATTTAAACAAGTCGAAGCGTTGCAGTACTTCTAAAATTTGTTGTTGAGGGTCAGTGTTTCTAACATAATACCCATACGTTATCAAACTACGCATCAATAGACCCTTATCACGAGTCAAGAGAATCCGCGCTTGGTTGTAGGATATTTGGGCTAATTTCTCATCCTCGTAGTCATTGCTGTATAAAGTATCAAAACCTAAAAGTCGTAAAGATGTCGCAAGCTTCCCCAAATGAATATCTAAAACAAAGCGGATAATACTGAGCGGTTTTGGTAGAACAGAAACGCTTGGTATAATAACCTTCCTAGCTGAAATTGGATAAACATTGATAGTGTCTCCATCGGAAACTATGTAAGAAAAGTTTACATATTCACCATTAACATTTATAGAATCCACCTCTGGATGAGGGATACCCAACGACTCAATCATGTCCTTGATTGAGGCTTTCTCCTCAAAAAAATGGGAGATTTTCACCTGCTTATGATGCCGTGGTAAAAAATGATTCAATTCTGCATGAAAGTAGAAATATGCGATCGCCATAGCTACAGATATTTGGATTAGTAAGTGCGCCTTTATTAGCAACAATTCGTCACAATTGCAAAACTTTATTTATTAAATTGAAGCTATCAAAGCTTGTTATATTAAGATATCTCTACGATGAAATGCCTGTTCAGCTTGATTTTATCAATGTCTTAGAGGCAACAAACTGTAAAGAAATCATAAAGATTCTTAAATACTTGCATTTCTTATTGACTTCAGTTACAGTCAAAGCAGATGCCTATCATCAAACCCTGACACTATCTTCGGGAAGTTAGATTAGGTAAAACGCTAAATACCAAATTTGTTAATGTTAATGTCAGTGGCGCTGCTAATAATTAGTCACTACTTTTAATTATTAACTTATTGCAGATGGAGTAAGAGGAAGTAAAGCCTTTACCTCTAATTTGGCTTTTTTATTTTTCTTTAGCTATTGAGAATTATTTGCAATATAGATAACTTTATAGATATATTGCAAGCAGATAGTGTGGAAGAAGTATTAAAACAGTATTAGCTTACCAAAGCAATTGCTGTTTATTAAATGTTTCTGCATCTACCTTTAGGAATATATTTCTTACCATAGCAGTACATAATTATATTTTTATATGTAAAAACAGGATCTGTAACTAACTATGTAGATAATTTCAGGAAAACTTTAAACAACTAGTACAGCACGGCGTAAATAAGCAGGCCATTGAAAAGCTTTTTAGAGCTTATTCATAAAACTTTTGACTTTTGATTTTTGACTTCCGCCTTGTGGTACTAGGTTGCTGCTAAGAACATTTTTGATTGTAGTATCAGCTACATCGATATTGTAAGCGAGTTAATCGTTGGTAACTCTCCAAGTTGCTTTGCGTCTATGTACCAGGTTTAATATATTTGATTTTGCTAAAGAAACCAAGTTTACAAAAACTAAGTGTCCGCAAATTAAAATTTATTAAATACCAAATAACAATAAAACTAAATACAAAATTAACGTCATTCATACGGAAAAATATCTCTTGACACTATTTATCTTTATTGTGGAGAATTTATTAACCGGAAAGACCTCAATCAATAATGATGTTATAAAGTGGCTACCTAGTTTGAACTGAGAAATGAATATTGTTCTTTTTTATCTCCTTTAGTCAAGGATATTGTAGCTAAGAACACAACTGTATTTGGGAATACCTTTTGTCCATAAAATATGCTAATGAGTACAGCGAGATGAATACTTTTTTTTGTTCTGACGATTCACTGCAAATAGGAGAAGATATTATTGGTAGTGCCACTAATGATCAAACTTATATTTTAGTTGAGTGTCCTTTACCTTGGACATCAGAAGCTTTTAACTCCAAGTGGGTGCCTCAGAATTTGAGGATTTTGGTAGAAGAAGTGAAGCGTGCTAAACTACCGATTAGATTCCTCTTAATTGCTAATGATGTATCACACAAGGTAAATCACACTACGCTTTTGATTTATCAAAAACAAGAGGGGCTAAGTAATGGATACCATAAACATGAATTTAAGCTAGCAAATATTGAGCAAGTAGCAGGAGTTGTCCAAAAATGGATATGGGGTATCAGTTCTAATTTTGAGGTAGAAACTAGTACAACTAGAGATATTTTAGTTTGTACTCACGGTAGCCATGATAAATGTTGCGCGAGATATGGCGCTCCTTTTTACTTCCATATTACAGCGGGTCATGCTGATTTGTGCTTAGATAATGTGCGAATTTGGAAATCATCGCATTTTGGTGGACATCGGTTTGCACCAACAGTTATAGACTTGCCAGAAGGAAGATATTACGGTCGTCTTGATCGAGATTCATTTAGATCGATTTTGACTCGTACTGGCGATATTCAATGCTTACATAAAGTCTATCGAGGCTGGGGAATTTTGCCTGCTACACTTCAGGTTTTGGAAAGAGAGTTAATTCTCTGTCAAGGATGGGATTGGTTTAACTACAAAGTTGCAGGCAAAATCTTAGAGCAAAGTTTAGACAATAATACTATCTTAGCTGAACTAAGTTTTGAACAACCTTCTGGTTCTTTCTACACTTACCAGGCTAAACTTGTGAAAGATGAAACCAAAACTCAACAGCTGAAGAGTTCATGCAATGCTACACGAGAGTTGGTAGTTACTAAATATGCTGTCGGTAGTCTCTGGATTACCTCTAGTAAGGTAATGAGTTATAGTACGTAGAAGTGGAGAGTTTTTAAACGCAGAGGGACGCAAAGGTAAGCGCAGAGGAACACAGAGTATTACTAAATTTAGTTCGCTACGAATTAATTAAATATTATATTTAGTATAACGGTGTAGAAATTAGTAATAAAATTTATGCGTCTCTCTGCTCTGTGTTTAAATTCCGAATCAAGATGAAGCCATATTTAAGACTTTTCGTAACAGTACTTGGTCTTCTAATTTGGCTTTTAAACGACCATTTTCGATATCTCGAATCCAGCTTTGACTTTTACCTGTGAGTTTTGCCAATTCTCTTTGGGAAAAATTCAAATTTTTTCGTGCTTGCAAAATCTGTTCGCCTAGCAAATCGTTTGTCGCTTTGGGCTTTCTTTTGGCTTTAGCAGTTCTTGTTTTCTTTTTTTCCGATTCTGAGATTTGCTGTTCCCATTCTGGCGGGAGTTCAAAAGCCAAAATCCGCGCATTCATGAGCAGATTCCATTTACCACGGGGGCCTGTATCTGTGAGGCGAGTTTCAGCACCACCGTCATTAGTCCAAAATTCTAATGCTTCATCTGGATCTTCGGGAAGATCGATTAATTTCGCCCACAAAGGTTGAATTTCTGGTGGATAAGTAACTGGATCGAAAAGTGGTTTCATTCCATAGTGATTGAGAATTTCTAAATCGCTTTCAAAGGTTCGCAACAGACGTTTGCGTTCTTCCCGTTGTCTGGATGCAAGGGCGACTTTTTCCTCACCGTAAGCAATACGCAGCAAGGTAGGAATGGTGATGCGTTGTTCCTTGCCCATTTTGGTTTTAAACAGCAACCACAGCATTAATCGAACTGCGCCTTCATGTTGCTGCCAAATGCTCATGACTGTGGTTAGCAGTGTTTTGGGAAGACTGCCGTATTGATAGAATGCGGTTCGTTCTTTACATGCTTGTTTGTTTAAGAAATATTGTGCCCAGACACCTGCTTTTACTTTAAAAGTTAGCCCAATCAGATATTTGCATCCGAGATTGTCTTCTTGAAAGTGGTGTTGAATATCTACCAAGTGCCATAAGCGGCTGCCGACAACAGAGAATCCGTTAATTCGACCTTGTTGGGGCCAGTCAATGGAGATGATCAAAGAGCAAGCTTGCTGAACGATATTTTTCATTAAAGCTAGCTTGGCAGCTTTGCTCAAGTCTTTGCGTTTCTCCATCCCCAAATATTTCTCAATTTGTCGCTCATCGATCGCAAATTCTTGCTCCCAAGGTTGCTCTAAAGCTGTAGCATAAGCTGCAAAAATTAGATGTATGCAAGTGGCTCTGATGTCAAGCCCCTCAATTGCTGCTATATCTGTGGCCAAGTCGTTCACTTTCAAGGGATCTTGGATATGAAAAGCGATCGCACCTCGCCCTTGATTGACTTGTCGGCTGTAACTGATGTAGCCTTCTTCATCGGTTTCCCAATGTAGGGATGTGCGCTGCGCTAGTACATTACAAGCTTCCCAAATTGCGATCGCTGAAGCAAATGGATTATTCTTGCCATTAGAAAACAAGTCTAAGCTGGTAGCATCTCTTGGTTCAACTTTGCATCTTCCCTTTTTCGCCTGCCAAGGAATGGGAGAATTAGTTGGACAAGCTATTACACATTGCGGTTCTGAATAATAGCCCTCACAATTATTACAAAGACCAGGATCAACCCAGTATTCATTGTCCTCTATTCTGATTGCACCCGTAGGACATTGGGGGCGGCAGTTGTCACATCCAACGCAACTGTTGTTAGGAATTGTATAAGGCATTTGGCTCTTTTCCCACTCTAATCGTTGAGATGTCTGGCTCAGGTCTCCCCTGGATGAGTCCTGTTTATTCATGACTCGCTACCACATTATCTTTATGGTGAGAATAGTCTTTTCTCACCACATCTACTTGTTAATTTTGCATCCAATTAAAAGCTATTTAAGGCTTTGAAATTGAGCTTGATAAAACTTCTTATTAACTATACATTTCATGAAAAAAATGATTAGTTTGTTCGGACTGAGCTTTAAAAGATTTTTAACATTTATTTAATTAGGTACTCAATGAACATTTTAGCTTTGACCATAAAACCTTATCCAAAGTATTTTTAGGAAACTTTTAAGTCTTTTACCGTTAGACCTCATTTGATTTGTTAGTAATTTTAATATTTAAGACATAATAATATTCTGCCATAAAGTTTACAGTTCCTTCATAAATTAATTCTGTTTATTCATAGAAAAGAATAATATTCATTTTGTCATCATTTAACTAAGTATTTAAATCAAATCAAATTGAAAGTTGTTGCTTTATAAAATACATATTGCATATATAAAAATGTAATTAGAAAACATTTTTTTAGTATATTTATATACTTTTTATATAAATTTGTTTGTCTAAGTCTAAAAATATTTGAAAAATAATATCATTACTCTTATCGATAAAGTTGCATTTGCTGGAAATAATAGTTAAATCAGTAGTTATAGACTATATATACAAGAGGCTTTACTCACCTGCATAGGTTTTAAATCCTCAACTTTTTGCTCTGTATGGAAATGGCCGATTGTGGGCTGCTGCCTCTAGTCAGACATGGAGTCAGAGACTCGGTGAATGCATTTCCATGTAGAGCATGGGAACGAGGAGTACTAAATATTCATAAGAATTATTTGCAATAATTTTAATCTACAACTTGAAAAAAACAATTAATTGTTGTGTTCAAAGTTATCGAAAGTTGATGCGATAAAAGTAATTTTTGAGTACAAAAAAATAAAAGATTAGGATAATATGATTAATGCACAAACAGATTGACAGGCAAAATTGCCGAGGATTTATTCATGGCACAACTAACAGGTTTGACATTTGGCGGTAAGGCTTGGACACCAAAATTCGCTCAAGAAATCGACAAAGAGAAATGTATCGGCTGTGGCAGATGCGTTAAAGTCTGCGGGTACAATGTGCTTGGTTTGAAAGCACTGAATGAAGAAGGTGAATTTGTAGAAGATGAAGATGATGAAGAAGTTGAACGGAAAGTAATGGCAGTTACTTCTCCAGAAAACTGTATTGGTTGTGAAGCTTGTTCGCGGATCTGTCCGAAGAATTGCTACACCCACGTTGCATTAACTAATTAAGGTTTTTGGAGTTAGTCAAAATTGTTGTTCGTTGTAGGAGGCACTGTTTGAATAAAGCGCAAATGCGCTAGGCAGGGTAACTAGAGGGGAATACTAAATATTTACTGGAACCAATAAAAAGTTCGCAGTAAACAAATCCGGGAATCGCAAAATGTTAGCTATTAACAAATTTAAACTTGCTGCTAATATAGCCTAATCAATATTAGGTCTAACAGTGCCCTTTTGAAACAACTAGCTTTGATCGAAGCAGGGGGCTAACTTTGTGGTATGAGTTGAAATATAATTTGTCATTTTTTGGGGGAAAGATATGGAAAAAATCTGGAAGTTTCCCCCATTTTTTATGCCTGCACGTTAGAAAGTTAATAAGTGAAAAGGAAATGGGAAATAGGGAATGGGGAATAGGGAATGGGGATAAGGGAGATGAGGGGACAAGGGGGCAAGGAGATAAACAAAACTCCTAACTCTTAACTCTTAACTCTTAACTCTTAACTCCTAACTCAGCACTCAGCACTCCTAACGCCCAGTGCCCAACGCCCAATTTCCAGAAAAGAAGACCTTTAAAGACGGTTTACAAAGCAGGTAGCATGTATGCAACAAGTTCCTGTTTCACTATGGACTCTGGTTGCTGGGATAGTAGTTACAGCAATCAGCATTTGGATTGGTCAAAACCACACTCTCATGCCCGAACAGGCATCGTTACAAGCGCCTTTGGTAGACGGTTTTTTTAACGTCATGTTTACCATTGCGATCGCACTCTTCTTGGTGGTAGAAGGAACAATTGTAGTTTTTTTGATTCAGTTTCGTCGCCGTCGGGGTGACGATACCGATGGCGTGCGGGTGGAAGGCAACGTTCCCTTAGAAGTCTTTTGGACAGCAATTCCCACAGTGATTGTCCTCCTCTTGGGCATCTACAGTGTAGATGTTTTTAACCGAATGGGAGGCTTTGATCCTGCGGGTCATCCTCATTCAGCAGCTCATGTTGCTTATATACCGGGGAGTGCTATTGCAGCTACATTAAGCGATACTGGAGCAACAACTGCCCCAACAATTGCCCCGACAATTGGCATTGGCGCGTCTCCTCAAACGCTAAACAAACTAGCCGATTTAGTTGTTAATGTCAAAGGCATACAGTACGCCTGGTTATTTAATTACCCTGATAGTGGCATTAGTTCTGGGGAATTGCACATACCCGTTGGTGCTGATGTCCAACTCAACCTTTCAGCACAAGATGTAATTCATTCATTCTGGGTGCCAAACTTCCGCTTAAAACAAGATGCGCTTCCTGGTATCCCTACCGAACTACGATTTGTCGCCACCAAACCAGGTACATATCCCGTAGTTTGTGCTGAGTTGTGCGGTGGTTATCACGGTTCAATGCGGACACAGGTAATTGTCCACACACCAGAAGAATATGATAGCTGGCGGACAGAAAACCAAATTGCTCAACAGCAAAACTTAAATCAAGTCGTTGCAATTAATCCAGCCGACTTATCAACATCAGAGTTTCTCGCGCCCCACACCCATGATATGGGAATTAGTGCAGCAACTCTAGAGTCATTGGTCATTGGTCATTAGTCATTAGTCATTGGTCATTGGTCATTGGTCATTAGTCATTGGTCATTAGTTATTGGTAACTGACAAATGACAACGAACAAATGACAAAGGACAAAAGACAAAAGACAACGGACAAATGACAAAGGACAAAGGACAAAGGACAAAAATATGACACAGGTAGAATTTCCACGGAATACTCCACCAGAAGAAAATAAACCAGAAATAGTGGCTGGCCATACCTCCCATCCGAAGGCATGGAAATGGCAAGACTATTTTACATTTAATGTTGACCACAAAGTTATTGGTATTCAATACCTAGTAACGGCGTTCGTGTTCTATCTCATCGGCGGGCTGATGGCTGTTGCTCTCCGTGTCGAATTAGCAACACCAGATGCAGACGTACTCGACCCTAATCTGTATAACGCTTTCATGACCAATCACGGGACGATCATGATCTTCCTGTGGATTGTCCCTAGTGCCATTGGGGGATTTGGTAACTATTTGGTGCCGTTGATGGTCGGTGCTAGGGATATGGCTTTCCCGAAGCTGAACGCGATCGCCTTTTGGTTAAATCCACCAGCAGGTGCGCTGATATTAGGTAGTTTCATTTTTGGCGGTTCGCAATCTGGTTGGACAGCTTACCCACCTTTGAGCTTGGTGACAGCACCAATCGCTCAAACTATGTGGATACTTGCGATCGTTTTAGTGGGAACTTCCTCAATTTTGGGTTCGCTGAACTTTGTGATCACCATTTTGATGATGAAGGTTCCTAGCATGAAATGGGATCAAGTTCCCTTATTTTGTTGGGCAATCTTGGCAACCTCCCTACTGGCGCTTCTCTCCACACCTGTATTAGCAGCCGGTTTAGTTCTGCTGTTGTTTGACCTCAACTTTGGTACTTCCTTCTTTAAACCAGATGCAGGCGGTAACGTTGTAATTTATCAACACTTATTCTGGTTTTATTCTCACCCGGCAGTATATTTAATGATTCTGCCCATCTTCGGCATCATGTCGGAGGTGATTCCAGTTCACTCCCGCAAGCCAATCTTTGGTTATAAAGCGATCGCTTATTCTAGTGTAGCTATCTGCGTCGTCGGTTTGTTCGTCTGGGTACACCACATGTTCACCAGTGGCACACCCGGTTGGATGCGGATGTTCTTCACTATCTCCACTCTTATAGTTGCAGTTCCTACTGGCGTGAAGATTTTTGCTTGGGTTGCTACCCTTTGGGGTGGTAAAATTCGCTTCACAGGTGCGATGCTTTTCGCCATTGGCTTGTTGTCCATGTTTGTCATGGGCGGCTTAAGCGGTGTGACGATGGGAACAGCCCCCTTTGATGTTCACGTCCACGACACATATTATGTAGTAGGACATTTCCATTACGTTCTGTTTGGCGGTTCCGTGTTTGGCATCTACGCCGGCATTTATCACTGGTTCCCCAAAATGACCGGACGAATGCTGAATGAAAGCTTGGCACGCATTCACTTTGCCCTGACTTTCATCGGTACTAATCTGACCTTTTTACCGATGCATGAGTTGGGTTTGCAAGGAATGCCGCGACGAGTGGCAATGTATGACCCCCAATTTATCGACCTCAATCAAATTTGTACCTTTGGTTCATTTGTTTTGGCGATATCGGTAATTCCTTTCACTATCAACATGATCTACAGTTGGCTGAAAGGGCCTTTAGCTGGTGATAATCCTTGGCAAGGTTTGACCTTAGAATGGACAACTAGCTCGCCACCTGCAATTGAAAACTGGGAAGTGTTGCCGATTGTGACTCATGGGCCTTATGACTACGGTCATGATAACACTCTTGAAATACAGCCATCTGCAACGCCGTCAACTAGTGCTTAGGTAGTAAAGTGAGAATGCGATCGCTCTCAAGCTGACTGCAACTTCTATTCATTTGAGCTTGGAACTCGAAAGACCGAGTTTGGAACTCGAAAGACCGAGTTCGGAACTGCAAAGGCCGAGTTCGGAACTGCAAAGGCCGAGTTCGGAACTGCAAAGGCCGAGTTCAGAACATGAAAGGCCGAGTTCAGAACATGAAAGGCCGAGTTCAGAACTCAGAACTTGGAATTTTGAGAATTCTTGAACAAGTGAAGAGTTGAATTAAACAAGGATTTTGGATGAAGAATGAAAATTTTGCCGCTTCAGACTTCATTCTTCATTCAAGCTTCCACAACAGACAGAGTAGATAATATTGTCAAAAAATCTATGACTATAGCTACAACCACAAGCGAAGATCACAGTGCAGGACACGAAGAACATCCAGATTTAAGAGTTTGGGGATTGTTGACGTTCCTCGCTTCTGAATCCCTAATGTTTGGGGGATTTTTTGCCACCTATTTGTTTTTTCGGAGCAGTACAGCCGTTTGGCCTCCAGAAGGAAGTGAAGTAGAATTACTCGTGCCGACGATTAACACGATTATTCTGGTGTCTAGTAGTTTCGTGATTCACTTCGGTGATACGGCGATTAAAAAGAATAACGTCAAGGGAATGCAACTGTGGTACGCAATTACCGCAATCATGGGGGCAATTTTCTTAGGTGGTCAAGTTTATGAGTACTCAACTTTAGGATACGGACTGATTACTAACGTCTTCGCCAACTGCTTTTATATCATGACAGGGTTCCACGGTTTGCACGTTTTTGTGGGACTGTTATTGATATTACGTGCATTGTGGCGATCGCGTCTTTCCGGTGAATATTCTGCAACCAATCATACTTTCATCGAAATGACAGAAATTTACTGGCACTTCGTCGATATTATCTGGATTGTGTTATTCACCTTGGTGTACGTTCTCACTTTGTTTTAACAAAAGTTAGGAGCTAGAAGTTAAGAATTTCTAACTCCTCACTCCTAACTCCTAATTCTCAAAGAGATTATTATGCAACTTGATGCAAACAAACTCTCATGGTTTCAGGTTCCAGAAGACATCAAAAATTTATTAATTTTAGCTGCACAAAGCTGGGAGAATACATCAGAATCGGAAAAGTATATTCAACAAGCTTTAGCCGAAACTGGTGAAAATACAGATGTCTTGGTAGCAGCATATAGATATTTCTATTATAAAAATAATTATTCTCTTGCTTTGCAAACAACAGTTAAATTATTAGATAAAATTAAAGAACGAGAGAAACTTCCTGATGACTGGGAGCAACTTAAGCCTATATTAGTCAATCGCAAAGAAGACCCACAAATCCGATTGTACTTAAATGCTTATGCAGCTTCTGGATTAGTCCTAGCAAATTTAGGAGAAATTGAACAAGCAAAAGAAATCAGCACCAAAGTCAAAGAAATAGACGAAAAGAATGATTTCGGAGCCGGAATTCTCCTAGATATTTTGACACGTCCAGCAGAAGAAGATGATTAATTAGTCAAGAATCAAGGTGAACAATCATGAACAATTGGTTATCTACTACATCGTATTCCTCTTACTCCCTCTTGGGAGCGGGTACCAATAGTAACTCTATCCTTCCTCCTATTAACGTACCTACTAAAGTTGACGTAGGTAGTCTTCCTAATGTGTCTCCAATCCTTGTCCTGCAATCTTATAAGCTATCAATCTAAAAGTTATGAAAGGTAAGGATTGGCTGCTAACGGGGGACGGTCAGTATCAAGCCTGTAAATCTGTGAGAGAATGGGATTTATTGAGAGAAAATTACCGCCTTTATCGGTTTTTAACTGAGGTGGAAGATATTCTCAATAGCGTTGACGATGAAGCCAGTCGTCTACCAGAACTTCAGATGCTAGTAAGGCGCTTGATAGTAAATTCTTACTGGGTACGAAGTCAATATTTAGAGCCTTCACCCAAAACGGGAACCTCTGTTTCACTCCTATACGATGAATTGGGTTTTCCGTTGACAGTGCAAACAGTAACATTTGCACCGGGAACCCGATCAACCATTCATAATCATGGGACATGGGGAATAGTAGCGGTGTTAAAAGGTCAGGAAAAAAACACTTTTTGGCAACGCACCCATAGCCCAGAATTTCAGGACAAAATTGAACAGACGGGAGAGTTAACTTTATTTCCAGGGGATATTATCAGCTTCGTTCCCGATGCAATTCACAGTGTAGAAGCAGTGGGTGATGAACCAACTGTGACTTTTAATGTTTACGGCGAAACTGATCCGAAAGAGAGATTTGAGTTTGACTCAGTTACCGATAAGGCTAGGAATTTTTAATTAGGAATCGTCAGGATTAATTTCATCGGTTCGTAGTTGGGGCTTTAGCATTAAAGCCCCAACTACAAACAATTGAGTAATTAGGAGGTAGTTAAATGGCAAGAGTAATTTTCTATAGCAAACCAGGCTGTCAAGGTGGTACTAAGCAAAAAGTTCTGCTTACAGCTGCTGGTCATGAGGTGGTAGCATACAACCTGCTAACAGAACCTTGGACAGTTGAGCGGTTGCGTTCATTTTTTGGCGATCGCCCCGTAGCCGAATGGTTTAATCCTTCCTCCCCAAAGGTAAAATCTGGTGAGGTGGTTCCTGAAAAAATTGATGCAGAAACCGCTTTGCAGTTGATGTTGAGAGAGCCACTGTTAATTCGCCGTCCTTTGTTAGAAATAGGCGATGCCTCCGGCGGGCAAAGCCTACGCCGCGAGGTAGGGTTTGATGTAGAAAAGATTGATGCTTGGATTGGCTTAAAGCCTGTAGATGAGTCTTTGCAGGAAATCAGCGAAAACTTGATGAAGGAAGATTTGCAAAACTGCTCTCACGGTAATGATCGTAGTGCTGATCACCATAATCAGCAGGGTGGCTGTAACCATCATGGTGAAAAACATCAAAAGCAAGGCAGCTGTAGTCATTAGATTTCTTGCATGAATCAAAAGCTGTCATCCTAAATCCCTCTCCCAAGCTTGGGAGAGGGACTTTGAAATTGGCTCTAGTATAGCACGGCGTAAATAAACATACCCCTGACGCTCCTGCGTCGCTAACGCTGCGCTAACGGGTGACGCTCGCAGGCTCGCTAACGCTGCGCTAACGGCAGTTCCTCATGGGGGGAACCCCCAAGACCGGACTGCCTCACCATTTCAAATGGTGCAAAAGCCCGAAATACAATTATGCGTGACTTTTGAGAGCCAGTTGCTTCTCCCAAGGGGAGACGCTGCACGAACAAGTCGGCAGAGCCGACGACAGTCGCCTCAAGTCGGGAAACCCTTTCGGCAGTTCCTCATGGGGGAAACCCCCAAGACCGGACTGCCTCACCACGGCGCCGTCTCCTCAACGCACTGGCTCCTTTTGACTTCCGCCTTGCGGTACTAGTCTTTAGCTAACTTGTTGTTGGATATATAGTAAACCTTACTACCAGTATCAGGTACAAAATGGCAGCTGACACATGAATTCCATAATGACTTCCAAATAGGTTCTTCCGATTTGTGGAAATACTCACCCATGACTGGCTTTATTGCCTCAGTTGCCTTTAGCAAATTGTAGTGAGGGATGTTAAGGAATATATGGTGAGCAACATGAGTACCGATATCGTGATGGATATGATTAACCAAACCATAATCACGGTCAATACTAGAAATTGCGCCTTTGAGGAAAGTCCAATCTTCTCCACGATACCAGGGAAGCTCTGCCTCAGTGTGGTGCAAGAATGTCACCAAATCTAGCCAAATTATGAATACAAGGTAGGGCACAGCATAATATTTCAGCAACCACATCCAACCCCATTGGTATGTGAGGAAACCCAGCAAACCTACCATGCCAATTAATAATACAGTACTAGTGATGACATCCCATTTTTCCGATGCCTTGAAAAGCGGACTGCTGGGCAAAAAGTGGGAGCCTTCTTTATTAGGAGAACGCTTAAATAAATACACAGGATAAGCCAAGAGAAAAACATAATATCGGCCTATCTTTTGGGCTAAAGGCATCTCCTTATATTGTGATTCTGTCACAGGATACCAGCTTTCATCGTTATCGATATTGCCAGTATTTTTGTGATGGGTTCTGTGGCTGATTCGCCAACCATGATAAGGAACAAGTATTGGTGTGTGAGAAAGATGTCCAATCAAATCATTCAGCCATTTACGCTTAGAAAAAGATTGGTGTCCGCAGTCATGTCCGACTACAAACAAAGCCCAAAACATCGTTCCTTGCATTAGCCAGAAAATCGGGAAGAAAAGCCAAGAATCCAGGTAATAAGCAACTGCATAAAGCAGACTGATAATCAGGATGTCACGAAAGAAGTAAAAAAGTGATTTTGTCAGATTGGGCTGAAAGCATTCAGTAGGAATTGCAGCCTTTAAATCTTGAAGAGTGAAAGGCAATTTAGTCGTATCCTCAAACGTTTCAAGGTCAGGAGGATTGTTGAACGTAATAATATTTGATTGCACTGGATTCTTTTGTTGGATAGAAATCGGAACTTTATTTGAGACAAAATTATCTCACCTCTAGGATGCCCACGAAACTAGCGATCGCTAACACAACAGAGGATAATTTCTGGCAATTTCCCTAACAATTTTAGTCATTAAAAAATTGCCAGATTCTATTTAAACACAGCATAATAAACGCTCTCGTTGGTTCAAGAGCGTGAGTGTAGTCACAGCGCTATTTATCGCTCTGTATAATATTCGTTGAAAGTCTTATAGCCAACATCAGTTGTATACAGTTGACATTGGTCTGTAATCTGCTTCATTAAAGGCCAAGAAAACTGACACTCATCATGCAGATAAGGCTCCCAATTTTCTTTGATGCTGCTGTAAGCTAGCCGCAAATTATAAGAAGGAATAGCAGTGGAGATATGATGAGGGACATGAACATTGATATCGTGGCACAAGACTTCTACCCAACGCGGATAATCGCAATGAATAGTTCCAGATAGCTGTGCTTGAGCTTCGTTCCACTTGTTCGCTGTCGCAAAAGGAACATCTGCGGCAGTATGGTGAACAATAGTAAAAGTACTCATCCAAAAATGGTAAATCATCCAGGGCACTAGCCAGAACTTGACAAATCCCCAGATACCAGTTGTGGCGATGAGAGTCGGGAAAGCGATCGCAGCAAACACAACTACCACCGCCACCGAAAGCTTGATACTCGATTGGTCTTTAGTTTTGAAATTTCGCCAATCAAAATGCACCACAGCCCAATGTCCAATGGAACCCACCCACCAGAAGCGTTTACGCATGAATCCCTCAAAAACAGACTGCCGGGTTTTATCCCAACTTTCAAACACTTCTGGTGTGATTGGATGCCAAGCGTTGTCCTCATCCAACTTATTGGTATGAGTATGGTGATAATTATGCTTAATTCGCCAACTATGAAAGGGGTAAATTAACGGCATCATGAAGAAGTGCCCCACTAAATCATTTACCCAACGACGTTTAGCAAATGACCTATGACCACAATCATGGGCAATTACAAAAAAACCTGTTAAAGCAGTGCCTGTAAAAATCCAAGCTAGGGGTAAGAGAAACCAAGGAGTGATAACCAGGCTGTAATAGCCCAAGGCGACTGCCAAGACACTCAGCAGGACTTGCGTCCAAGCTTTGCGACGGTTCTGCTGAAAACATTCCCGTGGCAGGGTTTTGACAATATCTTTGAGCCGGAAGTCGGAATTACCAGGCTCGTCACTTAGTTTGTGGCTGTTAATTATTGATGTAGTCATGGACACCTGAAAAACAACAAAACTCCTCCACCAAGTCACCAAAAAGTAACTTGCCGTAAAAATTCTTCACATTAGCGCTTCGGATTATAGCAACCTAACCGACACAAGCGCACCCGTAAATAGCTTTTTGAAAAGTAGGAGTTAGAAGTGTTCAATTCAAAACGTTACACATCCTAACTCCTGTACAGACGCAATTAATGAGCCAGCGCGTTGCGGTGAGGGGGTCGCAGTCTTGGCGGTTCCCGTCGTAGGCAGAACGCCTTCCCGTAGGGTATGCGTTAGCGCAGCGTTAGCGAGGTTCGCGTAGCGTCTCCCCTTAGGAGAAGGAGCGTTACCCCCGAACCCGAAGGGGGGTTCCCACGCCACTTCCTTCAAGTCGGGCATTGCCCGCCCACGGAGTGGCTCCCCGTTGTAGCGACTGGCGTCGCGTCTGTACTCCTAACTCTTAACTAACTTTTGTTGGGCCAACTTCACATTAGTTGCCAGACCAACCGCTTGCAGCAATTGAACTGTCATCCAAGTTAAATCGATTTCCCACCATTCCAGCCCGTGACGAGCTGAGTATTGAAAAGCATGATGATTATTATGCCAGCCTTCACCGAAAACTAGTACGGCTACCCACCAGCAATTAGTCGATCGATCGCCAGAATCATAACTGCGATAGCCAAATTTGTGAGTGGCACTGTTCACCAACCAAGTGCAGTGGTAAACCCAGACAATGCGAACAAAAATTCCCCAAATCACAAAGGGCCAGCCACCTAGAAGCAAAAGCAGTACACCTAGAGCAACCTGGATCAAAATGAAATATTTTTCTAAAAACTGATAAACTGGGTCTTCGGCAATGTCTTTGGTGAAACGAGGAACATCAGCGTGAGCGGGACAGTAATGAATCAGCCAATCCATGTGGCTCCACCAGAAGCCTTTATTAGAATCATGGGGATCGGCATCGGTATCAGAGTTTAAATGATGTATGCGATGTGTCCCTATCCACTCAATTGGGCCTCCTTGACAGGAAAGTGTCCCAAAGAAAACCAGGAGATACTCTAGCCACTTGGGAGTTTGAAAACTGCGGTGGGTGACAAGGCGATGAAATCCTAGAGTCACGCCTAAACCACCAGTCACCCAGTACAGCAAGAAACCCACACCAACTGCCGTCCAGCTAAAGTTACCAGGAACAAATGCAAATAAAGCGCCGATGTGCAGTCCAATGAAAAACAGGGTATTAACCCAGTTGATTTGAGGTTTTGTTGAGGTAGCAATTGTCATGCAGTAACCTGAATTTGATTTTTCCAGCCTAGTCTGCGCGATCTGAAAATCCGCATATCTATAATTTTTTGTGAACGAGGAACTGATGAACAGCTTAGAACAGCTGCGGCAAGCAGAACAGGCACTATTAGAAATTTTTTCTGGTATTGACGCTCAGGTCAAGCATAATCTAAAACGAGTGCTGGATGCCTTTCGTAATCACCGTGTAGGCGCACACCACTTTGCTGGTGTAAGTGGCTATGGTCACGATGATTTAGGACGAGAAACTTTAGATAAAGTTTTTGCTGAAGTTATGGGTGCCGAGGCAGCGGCGGTGCGAGTGCAGTTTGTTTCGGGAACTCATGCGATCGCTTGTGCTTTATTTGGTGTCCTCCGTCCTGGAGATGAAATGTTAGCAGTAGTCGGTTCTCCCTACGATACGCTTGAAGAAGTCATTGGTTTACGGGGTCAAGGTCAAGGTTCTCTAATCGAGTTTGGCATAAATTACCGCCAATTAGAGCTAACCTCCGAAGGAACTATAGATTGGCAATCGTTAAGTACTAGTGTGACTGAAAACACTCGTTTAGTGTTAATTCAGCGTTCTTGTGGCTATTCTTGGCGTCCTAGTTTGTCAATTGCCGATATTGAAAAAATCGTCCACTTAGTTAAACAACAAAACCCAAACACCGTTTGCTTTGTGGATAACTGCTACGGCGAATTTATTGAAACAAAGGAACCTACAGCCGTAGGTGCTGATTTAATTGCAGGGTCATTGATTAAAAATCCTGGTGGCACTATTGTCAGCGCTGGCGGTTATGTTGCCGGTCGCGCCGACTTAGTGGAAGCAGCCGCCTGTCGCCTCACTGCTCCCGGTATCGGTAGTTATGGCGGTGCTACTTTTGACCAAAATCGCCTGCTGTTCCAAGGACTATTTCTGGCTCCGCAAATGGTAGGAGAGGCGATAAAAGGGACTTATCTTACTGGTTATGTATTTGATCAACTCGGTTATCCAGTGAATCCTGCTCCCTTGGCTCCCCGTGGGGATGTAATTCAGGCAATTAAACTTGGTTCAGCCGAAAAGCTAATTGCTTTCTGTAAAGCCATACAACAGCATTCTCCGATCGGTTCCTACTTAGACCCCGTTCCAGATGATATGCCAGGGTATGAGAGCCAGGTAGTTATGGCTGGGGGGACATTTATTGAAGGGAGTACTTTGGAATTATCAGCAGATGGCCCAATGCGATCGCCGTATGTAGTTTATTGCCAGGGGGGAACTCATTGGACTCATGTAGCGATCGCTCTGGAGGCTGCGATTGATGCAGTTGGCAGTAATGCATAGCACATATTCTTTTGCATATAATCGGCTCAACTTTCACGGACAGCACAAAGGGCTGAAGCAAATATGGTAGCTATAGAAGCGGATAGATGCGCGATTGCTCAACTACACTCAACCGTAAATTCCTTGTTGCAGGTATGTAACTTTGCAGCGATTGTCACTGAACTCAGAGAAATCAGATCGGAAATTAGAGGCTTGAGAATTGAAAATCAACATATTTTAGAACATTTGTTCGGTAGACAGGAGAACAGCTAGTAATGAGCGATCGCCACACCACAACTGCTGCACGTCTCAATGTTTACATCCAAGGTCAAGGATTCCCAATTTTGGGCTTACATGGTCATCCTGGTACTGGTCGTAGTCTTTCTGTCTTTACCAATCATTTATCAAAACGCTACAAAACTTTTGCCCCCGATTTACGCGGATACGGCAAAAGTCGCTACAACGGCAATTTTGACATGAATGACCATTTGATTGATTTAGAAGCGCTGCTAGACCGTTTGCAGATTGAAAAGTGCCTACTATTGGGCTGGTCACTTGGGGGCATTCTAGCAATGGAGATGGCATTACGTTTGCCAGAGCGGATTACTGGGCTGATTTTGGTGGCGACAGCCGCAAAACCCCGTGGCAGTCATCCTCCTATCACTTGGCAGGATAATTTATATACTGGCGTTGCTGCCCTATTGAACTATATAAAACCGAGTTGGCAATGGAATATTGAAACTTTTGGTAAGCGATCGCTTTTCCGTTACCTAATCCAACAACATACATCTATTACTTACAATTACATCGCCAAGGAAGCAGTACCAGCTTATTTGCAAACCTCTCCTGCTGCTACTCGCGCTCTCTATAGTGCAATTCAATCAGGATACAATCGGCTTCTAGATTTGCAACAAATACAATGTCCTAGTTTAGTACTTGCTGGTGAACAAGACCGCCACATCACATCTGATTCCAGCTTAGAAACTGCTCGACATCTGCCAAATTCTCAGTGGCAGTGCTATCCCAACACCGCCCATCTTTTCCCGTGGGAAGTTTCCCAGCAGGTGCTAAATGATATTGACCATTGGCTCGAAGTTCATCCGCAGGTAATTGGTAGTCAATAGTCTAAATATTTAATATTTAAAAAAATTTTGACTATTGACGAAGAAATGGAGAGGGAAGATGTGGTGACGCAATGAGTGAAAAAGACGCAATAACCCCCGAAAAAAGGATTTTCTATGTCTTCATATCTTTACATCCCCGCATCAGAGCATCTTTTTCATTCTCTGGCCTAACTTAAATTTGACCGCCAAAGGCAGGCTGTACTTTGCGGTCAAATCTTTCCCCCAAGTCGTCAGCAATTGTTAAAGTATTAGGTTTGCAGCGCTTGACATTCACAACAATTCCCTGCGCTCCTTCGAGTTCTAAATCTTCTATGTATCCTTTGCTTGCTAATGTTGCATCAGAAGAACTTAGAAATGGCCCGAAGTAATACGTGCAACGAGGATTTTGCGTCACAATCTCTACCCACCAAGCCAAGCCGATGTAGTCGAATGTGTTAATTAATACTTCCTTGAGGTGATGCCAAATGGTTTTCATGGTTTTCGCCGATTTATAAACGTCTACAGGGTGTTAAACGATATGCTGCCTGATTATCTGTTACATTTCTTTATACTCTGTTACTGATATTTTTTCAAAGATATTTTTTGTAATTTATCTAAGTGCAGCGTATTTAGCGATCGCTGGCGATAAATCTCATAAAGCGCCATACCCGCTGCTACAGAAGCATTGAGGCTGGGAGTCTTACCTTGTAGAGGAATCGATACTAAAAAATCACACGAGCGTTGAGTTAACATACTCAGACCTTCACCTTCTGAGCCGATTACCAAAACGATTGGGCCGGTAAAATTGACTGTATGCAAAGGTTCGCTGCCACTTGCAGCAGTACCGTAAATCCAAAAGCCAGCTTCCTTTAATTCTTCTAAGGAACGGCTGAGGTTGACAACTCTAGCTACAGCAAAATTTTCTAAAGCCCCTGCTGCCACTTTCATCACAGTGGAAGTGATCCCAGATGCCCTTCTTTGAGGAATCACCAATCCTTGAGCGCCTATTGCTTCGGCAGTGCGGATAATTGCTCCCAAGTTGTGGGGATCGGTAATTCCGTCAGCTACGACAATTACAGCATCGGTTACAGATTTGCACTGCTCAATTAGATCGGGCAATTCGATGTAAGCGTAGGGAGCAATTTGTGCTGCTACACCTTGGTGATTAGCCCCATTAGTCAGATGGTCTAAACGCTTGGGTTCAACCTCATCAATAACTGTGCCATTTTCCTTTGCTTGCAAGAGAAAATGGTGAAAGCTAGGATCGTACCGCAGACGGGTAGTAATCCAGAGACGGTTGAGATTGCGCTGATTTTTCAATGCACTCAATACTGGATGACGACCGTAGATGAGATCGCTATCTTCTTCTATCGCTTGTGTAGATACAGACGCCTCAGAGAAGTTGCTATTTCGTTGTCGGGAGTTTCCAGAAATGGGGTTGCTATCTATTTTCCTGGGATTGCGATTCGGATTAACAACAGAGATAGTGTTGCCATCTACTTTTCTGGGATTGCCAGTTGGATTCGCAACAGAGATGGGATTGCTATCTACTTTCCTGGGATTGTGAGTTGGATTCGCAACAGAGATAGGGTTGCTATCTACTTTCCTGGGATTGCGAGTTGGATTTGCAACAGAGACGGGGTTGCTATCTACTTTTCTGGGATTACTAGTCGGATTAGTAACAACACGCTTACCTTTAATTTTTACGGGTTGTCCCCGATTTGGTTCGCTAGAAGTCTTGAATTTTCTGGGTTTATCCTGCATTTGAGTTATGGATATAGCGTATGGTTGATCTTCCGATTCCCTCAATTTTTTGAACCTAATCTAGTGTTGTCGCTACTGCGAAATTGAGTTTTCACTCTTTTTCTAGATGAAGTATTTGCAACAGTTCGGTTAGACGTTGGTAATCGGTGATATATAAGTAGCCTATTAAAGTTTCTAGACTAGTTGCCTGTTGATAAATTTCGGGATTAAGTCGCTTAGGGCGTCCTGTTGCGGCGTTTCTACCCCGTCGGACAATTTCTAATTCGGTATCCCTGAGATGAGGAATTAGCGATCGCAAATGTAGCGCTTGTGTTTCTGCTCTTACCTGCTCCACTACCAGACGATGGTAAATTCCTGACCGCTGCAATGGCAGCAGATAGAATATTCTAACATACAACTCATAAATTGCATCCCCCAAATATGCTAAAGCACTAGGAGAAATTTGTTGCACTTGTGAGAGGGAAATCTGTTGGAATGGCCCTGTGGTTGCCAAGAGTGCTTGAGTCCAAGATAAACTTTGTTTGGGAGTTTCATCTTGTCCATCTAATAGCTCTTCCTCCTGTGACTTCACAAATAAATCATTCCTTGACGGGCTACATTTGGCAAGCATTCTTCGCAAAGACTGATTTTTCTGAAGTATGCCATGATAGTATACTTAGCATAATCAATACTATCAAAATTACTTCCTAATTTCATTTTTTTGATTGAGAGTTGGCATTTTAAATCACCCTGATGTCAACATCTATAAACCAAATTTCGCCTATTTCTTGTGGTCTGTGCCTAAGAACGGGTAAAATTTTAGCATCAAATTCACCCTTTTACTTGGTAGCATTGCCATGCTTACTGAGTAAACGACAACTTTTAACTATACAGCATCGAGTCAAGTCTATCTATAAACAAATCTGCTGGCTTTGTATTTCTTACAAATATCTCAGACTTGATTATTTATCCAATATTCTAGCCAACGCTTACATACCCAAAAATTGGGTGTCTATATCTTTAGTTATTACTCAACTTTAAACATAATAATAGCTTAACTGGCTTTATGCCTCTCCCACAAGGAGAGAGGTTTTCTGCCAGAAGTTTTAAAAATTAAGCTATCCGATATTGAATCTGGATAGCTAAATTTAACTCTCAGATCGAGCAATCAAGACTACTTGACGTTTTCTAGAGCGTCTTCAACTGATTTTTGCAGGGAGAGAAACTTCTCTAGGCGAACAAGCTTGACCGTTTGAGTTACGCGGGCATTTGTAACAATTTGCAAAGTGCCATCGGCAGTTTGAGCCTGCTTAGCTAGCTGCACCAGAGCACCCAAGCCAGAGCTATCAACAAAGTCAATTTGTGAGAGATCCAAAATAATATGCTTAGGACCCTCGTCTATTTTACTGCCAAGTGTCTTGCGAAATGTCGGCTCAGAAAAAGCATCTAACAAACCTGTGAGGCGGAATAGCTGACAGTTATCCCGGACTTCACGAGTGCCCCTCAGGCTAACGGTTAGATTCAGTGGCTCAGCAATAATTCCCTCCTCATGAGTTAAAGTGAACGCTCAAGTATAGATGGTTTTTGAGCAAATTGTCTACAATCTGTTGGAATAGGGGGTTGGGGATTGGCTACTGGGTAATGGTCATTGGAAAACTTTTCCTAGTCCTTAGTGCCCGATCCCCCATTTGCATTTTGCTATTTTTATTTAATCTCAGATGCGACAACTTGACTCTTGCTTTTTGTTCCAATTCCAAATTAAAAATGCATAGTTCAAAAAGAAATTTTTCATTTTGAATTTTGAATTTTTAATTTGGAATTCCCTGGAGGGGTTGACGTGCTGTTCGCATGGCTTGAACAAATTGCTCAAACAAGTAATCAGCATCGTGAGGGCCAGGACTAGCTTCTGGGTGATACTGTACGGAGAACACAGGTAGAGATTTGTGACGTACCCCGGCAATGGTGCGATCGTTTAAGTTTAGGTGGCTGATTTCTACAACTGCTCTAGGTAAAGAATCTGGGTCAATAGCAAAACTATGGTTTTGGCTGGTAATTTCTACCCTTTGTTGTAAGCCGGCAGGCTGATTCAAACCACGATGACCAAATTTGAGTTTATAGGTTTCTGCCCCTAGTGCATGACCTAAAATCTGGTGTCCCATACAAATACCAAAGATGGGTTTTTCACTTAACAGGAGTGCTTTGGCAGTTGCAATCCCTTCAGTGACGGCAGCAGGGTCGCCAGGCCCATTAGAAAGAAACACACCATCTGGATTGTATTTGAGAATTTCCTCTGGTGGTGTATCAGCAGGTACAACAATTACCCGGCAACCATAACTTACCAAGCGACGTAAGATATTACGTTTAACGCCAAAGTCAAGGGCAACAACGGTAAAGGCTTCCTCAAGATTTTCTCCACCCTCAGAGTTGAATTCCCAAGCTGGAATTGTGGGATCAGACCATTCATAAGCCGTTGAGGTAGTGACTTCACGAACCAGATTCAATCCTGCCATGTTCGGGGCTGCTAGTACTTGTTCTAACAATTCCGCTTCATCGAGAATGGTTGTAGAAATGCCACCGTTCATCGCTCCGAACATCCGAATTTTGCGGGTGAGGGCGCGGGTATCAATGCCGTAGATCCCTGGTATTTGGTTTTGTTTAAAGTAGTCAGGTAAAGATTGTGTCGATCGCCAGTTACTTGGACGGTGACAAATATTGCGGGCGATCGCACCCCGCACTTGAGGTCCATCTGATTCTTCATCTTCAAGATTGACGCCAGTATTCCCCAATTCAGGATAGGTAAAAATCACAATCTGACCGCGGTAACTAGGGTCAGTCAAGACTTCTTGATAGCCGGTCATGCCAGTGTTGAACACCACTTCTCCGATCGCGGTTCCCGTTGCACCGAAAGACCAACCGCGATAAGTGGTTCCATCTGCTAAGACAAGTAAAGCTGGTATTGAGTCAGTCAGGGGCATAGTAGATTGGGCAGTGGGCAAAACAGTTCCGAGTTTCGAGTTCCGAGTGCTGAGTAAAGAAGTGAGATTTCCCAATCAGCACGGGCTAAACGCCCCGCTTCCGCTAACAGCACTCAGCACTCCTGAAGGGCATTGGGCATACTCTTTCTTATTCTCTATTCCTTATTTTTCAATACTGCGATTGTTAATTATCTCATAAGTTGAGCAATTGGGAGTTTTTAAAATAGTTAATTAAAATTAAAAGGGAATTAGAGTAGCGGGAGTGGATTTGACAAAGCTTGGGCAGTTAAAATTAATTATGCTTCAGTCTTTTTTATCCCGTGCAAACCTAATTTTTGTATCAACTACTCTAGCGGTTTTGTGCGTTGCCTGTAGTGAAGACAAACTGAACACCGCTACTGGTGGCGATGAGCAACCTACGCCAATTGGGGATCTAGCACCAGTCAAACCTAGCGTTGAACCAGTAAGACCAACAGCTACCCCAGAAGCGCAGCCGCTAGATCCGTTTGAAAGTGAACCAAGTCTTTTTGAGATGGGACGAGACAAAGCTGTTGGCGCTTGGAGTATCAGCCAATCGGCTCAATCCCCAGATGATTGGAAATTGGTGGCGAGTCAGTACCAGGAGGCGATCGCGCTGATGCAAAGAGTACGGCGACAAAGCCCAGAATTTGCGATCGCTCAAACCAAAATCACGGAATATCGCCGCCAAGTTAAATATGCCCAACAGCAAGCTAATCCTCGCCCTGTTGCAGTTAGAGTACCTCATAAAGTAGTAGTTGTTGTTCCCCAGAGAGAAACTATACCAAAGTTCACCTTACCTCCACGAGAAACAAAACCGTTATCACCAGAGCCAAGTTTGCCTTCATCAGCAGTGGTGATTCCCGCTGAAGCAGTATTTGCAGCCCCGATAAAAAGGCGAATTGGTGGTACGCCGATTGTGGAAGTCACCTTCAATGGCCAGCAACAATTTGAGATGATTGTCGATACGGGAGCGAGTGGTACTGTCATCACCCAAGAGATGGCTAATGCTTTGGGAATCGTCACAATAGGAAAAGCTAAGGCAAACACCGCAAGTTCCAGAGCTGTAGAATTTCCTGTGGGCTATGTTAATTCGATGGCAGTTGGTGGGGTAATAGTGAATAAAATACCAGTAGCGATCGCAGGTGCAGAATTAGAAACTGGACTGCTAGGACATGACTTTTTTGGCAACTACGATGTCACCATTAAGCGTAATGTCATAGAATTTCGCCCGCAATTGCGATCGCAAATCAATTCCCCAGAAACTCAACTAACTGCTCCAACTTCGTCCAAGCTGCCCCGCTTTGTAGGATATGCTTAGCGATTTTAATCCCTTCGGCGTGATTGAGGAATGCGATCGTACCCGCTATTTGTAGCGCCAACGAAGCATTTAAGGCAACTGCATCTTGTTGTGCCTGAGTTCCTTTGCCTTGCAGTACCGCCTTGAGAATCACCGCATTTTCTTGCACATCCCCACCCCGAAGCATACCTATGGGAGCAGGCGTTAAATCCAAATCTAGGGGATTAATGGTAGTTAACTGCACTTCTCCCTCCGATAACACCGCCAAGTCAGTTAAATCTCCCAACCCCGCCTCATCAAGTTTTTCTCGCCCGTGCAGCACAATCGCCTTTTCCTTACCCAAATTCTGTAAAGCTTCGGCAACAGTTGCTAAAAGTTTGGGAGTAAATAAGCCCACTACCTGCCCAGTTGGACGCAAGGGATTTACTAACGGCCCGAGCAAATTAAAAATTGTGCGTACTTTCAAAGTCCGCCGTAATGACGCAACCGCCTTGAGTGCTGGATGCCAACCAGGGGCAAACAAGAAAGTGATCCCGACTTCTTGTAGTGCTGCTTGTACTTTTTCACTAGAGGCACTTAAGTTTACACCCAAGGCTTCCAATACGTCTGCACTTCCTGTGAGACTAGATGCGGAACGATTGCCGTGTTTAGCGACCGATACGCCAGATGCAGCGGCAACAAAAGCAACTGCTGTAGAAATATTAAAGGTTGATGACCCATCTCCACCAGTGCCACAGGTATCTATTACAGTGCTGAGTGATGAGTGGTGAGTGCTGAGTGGGGAACATTGAGATTGTAATACTTCAGCCATGCCGGTCAACTCGTCGGCAGAAATGCCTCTAAAGTTCAGCGCTGTTAATATAGCCCCTGATAATTCTGGGGGAACCGCTTCACTGAGCCAACCTTGCATCAATTCAGCAGCTTGAGTACGGGATAAAGATTGGCCATCTATTAATTGTTCCAACAAAATATACCAATTAACAGAGGATTCTTGAGCAGGGATTGGGGAAGTTGCCATATAGCTAAGGTTTTTGTAGGTATGGGAGCCATCCTACCGAAAAATGAGAAAGTAGCAGCCAAGCTTGGGAAACTAAAATCCCAACTTTTTGCTGTTCTTACTAGTTGACATTTAAGCAATTACTTATGTATAATCTAAAATAGTTAAGCGTTTGCTTAAATATATGGTTAATAGGAATGAGTAGACCTGCTGCCAGTGCGGATGTTTTTGTGGCGATCGCAGATCCCACACGCAGGGCGCTACTGGATCTGTTACGTAGTGGTGAGCAACCAGTCAAAGAATTAGCCCAGCCATTTGCCATGAGTTTGCCAGCAATTTCTCAGCACTTACAGATTCTTTGCGAAGCAGGCTTAGTACAAATGCGGAAAGCAGGGCGACAGCGTTTCTATCGGCTAAACCCGGAGCCATTGAAACAGATATCTGAATGGATTGCTCATTACGAGCAGTTTTGGCAAGAAAAACTCGATGCCCTTGGCAATTATTTGGAGGAAAATTGATGCTCCGATTGAATATGGAAGTGTTCTATCCCTATCCTCCCCAACGGGTTTGGCAGGTACTTACTAACCGTCAGGCATTGGCAGTATGGCTAATGGAAAACGACTTTGAGCCGCGTTTGGGACACAAATTCCGATTTGTGCATTCGACACTGCCAGGGCTGGAGGGAGACATAGACTGTCAGATAATTGAACTCGATGAGCCAAGACGACTGGCATTCACTTGGCAAGACAGTATGATGTGCCAGCCTTCAGTTGTTACCTGGACAATCCAACCCGTAGTTGGGGGTACGAAACTTCTACTCGAACATAAAGGTTTGATTCAAAAAGCCATTAAGCTCAATGAAACAATGGAACTTTCTCAACCGTGGCAAGGCAAATTTATGCATGAGTCCAAGGCAGGGATGCAGACAGTAATACCAAATAATCGCAGCACCGTATTCTCATCAATACCAGTTGGTAGATATGAGGTATTAGATAGTATCGTTCTTAGTTATTTTCTTAATGGTGGATGGAACTACAGTTTACATGAAAAACTACCGCAAATCTTAGCCACACTCTGCACAAGTTAAAGTGGCAATTCACATATTGCACGTCAATATCTACATTTAAATTCAAAGCTTGGTAACATTATCATTTGTGGTTGGACAAGTATTAGCCAAGCCAAATTAAATTGAGCTTTTGGAAAATTCAATATGAATAAACAGACTTTTGTTGACACAGAAGCTGAAACATGGTTTGAGTTTCAGCCTGTTCCAGGTACAAAATTATTGCCATTAGCTGAACCAGTGCCAAAAGGTTCAATTCATAGATTATAAATGATTGCTGGTGCAGTGATTCCAGTTCACTACCATCCTTGTGATGAATATGTTTATGTTCTGAAGGGAACTATTGAAACTGCTGGACGTGAATGCAAAGCAGGAACATTTTGGTTTACGCCTGCTCATACCCAGAATGGGCCTCACAAAGCAGTTACATCTGTCGATCTTATTACAATTCGTCTTGGTGATATGGGAATATTTGAGGAGTTATAAAAATCCTAATTTCTTCAAAAAACATTCTAAACATTTCATTAAAAAGGGAAAAGGTAAAAACCTCGCTTTTTGTGGGCGAAATAATCCTTTTAACGCAAGGCTCTTCGATACCCCACCCCTTGTGGATGGCTTAGTTTAATTGTGAATTGCGAATTGGTTTCATCTTACTTGGAGATATCAAATATGAATTCTCAAACTCAAATCAGCATCCCAATGATTATTCAACAATCAGAAAGAGGGGAGCGAGCATTAGACATTTATTCACGCTTACTTGCAGAACGAATTATCTTTTTGCGAAGCGAAGTTACAGATGAGACAGCTAACCTCATCGTTGCCCAAATGCTATTTCTTGATGCTGAAGATCCAGAGCGAGATATCACATTGTATATTAACAGTCCTGGAGGTTCAGTGACAGCAGGAATGGCTATTTACGATGCCATGAATCAAATTCGTTCGGAAGTATGTACTGTATGCATCGGTATTGCTGCTTCAATGGGATCATTCTTGCTTGCTGCTGGAAGTAATGGTAAAAGATATGCTCTACCAAATGCTCGAATTATGATTCATCAACCATTAGGAGGCGCTCAGGGAAAAGCATCTGATATTGAAATTGCAGCCAAAGAAATTTTGTATTTCCGCCAATTAATTAACAAAATACTCGCTGCTAATACAAGGAAATCGTTAGAGCAGATAGAACTAGACTCTGAACGTGACTTTTTCATGAGTGCCGAAGAAGCAAAAGCTTACGGTTTAATTGACAGTATCATCTTGAAAACATCTGCATCTATTTAATCTGCAAACAACTCTAATATCGACAACTAGTAATGGAATGGAAACCAAAATGAAAATACTCATTATTGGTGGTACGAATTTTATTGGCCCTCCTGTAGTCCGTCAACTGATTGCAATGGGTCATGAAGTGAGCGTATTTCATCGGGGAAAAACTACAATTAACTTACCACCAGATGTGCAGGAAATTATAGGCGATCGCTCCCATCTTTTGGAGATGAAAAACAAGTTTAAGCAGCTTTCACCTCAAGTCGTGGTAGATATGATTGCCTACAACGAACAAGATGCACTAACTCTGACGAACACATTTGAGGATATTGCCCAGCGTGTTGTTGTAATCAGCAGTATGGATGTGTATCGTGCATACGATGTGCTTTGGGGGAAGGAATCTAATGTTGTGCCTGTACCACTTACGGAAGATTCGCTCCTGCGCCAACAACTTTATCCATACCGAGAAATGCCCTCTAGACCGATCGCCGTGCCAATTGATTATGAAAAGATTCTAGTAGAGCAGGTGGTGATGGCATCCAACTTACCCGGAACGATTATACGCTTGCCAATGGTATATGGTTCCAGAGATGTCCGATATCGCCTGTATTCCTATCTTCAGCGGATGGATGATAACCGTCCTGCAATTGTTTTGGAAGACAGTATCGCTCGATGGCGTGGTTCTTACGGCTATGTAGAAAATATAGCGTATGCGATCGCACTAGCAGCAACAAACGAACGCGCAACTGGTCGTATTTATCATGTGGCTGATGTAGAAGCACTTACCGAAGCTCAACGCATTACCAAAGTCGGGAAAATAGCAGAATGGCAGGGTAAAGTGGTTATCGTACCCAAAAGCCAGTTACCGACAGAGTGGAAATTGCCTGTCAATACAGAGCAAGATTGGTTTGTAGACTCAACTCGTATCCGTCAAGAGTTGGGATATAAGGAAATTGTGCCGTTAGATGAAGCATTGCGGCAAACCGTTGATTGGCAGCGGACTCATTCACCTCAAGAACCGCAGCAGTTTGCAGTACCGTGGTTGCTGGACTATGCAATAGAAGATGCGATTTTGTCTAAATTCCGTTGAACTTCATAGTTAGTAATGAATAGCTCTTTTCCTTTAGCTGCACCACTTTGTTTGTAGTTATTCATGCCGTACTGCAATTCCCACTCTGAAATATTAGCCCATTGAAAATTTTCTAGAATTTGCGTTGAATTGTCGTAGGTAATTAGCCAACGATGATGACATTGTTGTAAAAGTTCAGCAAATCTCTGATGTTCAAAATAAGTGTGTAAGTGACCATCTTTACCATATAGCTTTGATTTGGTAGCAATAAAATATGGTGGATCTAAAAAGAAAAATACATCTTCTCCTGCTGTTTTTAATAGATTGCTATAATCTAAATTAGTAATTTGGACATTTTTTGATAAGATATTTTCTAACTTTTCAAGTCGTTCTATTGAAGAATCAGTAAATCTTTTATGGAAAGCTTCTTGGGAAAAACCACCTGATTCTACTGTTCCAGAAAAAGTAATTCTATTAAGAACGAAAAAACGAATGGCTCTTTCTAAATCAGATAATGTATTGACATCTACACTGGTCAATTCTAAAAACAATAATTTGCCATCTGTATACTTTACTTTAATATGGCGAATTTCTTTAACTAACTGAGCTATATCAGATTGGGCAAATTTCCAAAATAAGAATAGTTCGCTGTTTAAATCATTAATCCAAATTTTGAGTTCGGGAAACTTTTGTCTTAAATAAATGAATACAGAACCACCACCCACAAAAGGTTCTCGAAATTCTGAAAAGCTTTCTGGTAAATATTCACATATTTGATTTATTGCTTTCGACTTACCGCCAGGATATCGGAGAGGACTTTTGATAATCATTTACGGACGTATTCATTTTAAAACTGATAGTTGTTTCGTACTTGTATCAGCTACATTTTCTGGAAAACTATCCCAAGTTCTTCCATCAAGTTCTCTGCCATATTTTTTCTTTTGAACGCCTCCCCATTGTTTAAAGAAAAATGGCACATTAGCTTGGATACACTGCTCTCTAATATCTCTTACCCATTCAATGTTCATTGGACGAGCACCTACACCAGATTCTCCACCAACAATAATCCAATGTAGATCATCTAAACACAGCGTTAAAGAACCTAAAAGAGGCTCACAAGATAAAAATCTAGTTTTCGCAGGAATCTCTTTTAAAATTTCACTTCTCCATACCCAAGCTTGAGATTCAATACTTACTCCAGCCCAAACATTAGGAGGCCACTCTTTTATGCAATTAGCTATTTTAAGCATCCTTTGTGGACGTTTAGTTAATACCTGAAACTGATGCCAACTAGCTTTTTTCATAACATCAAACACATCTTTGATAAATTCTTCTGAAATATCATCAAGGAATAAATCACTCATAGAATTAACAAAAATTAGGCGAGGTTTCTTCCATGAAAGAGGCATTCTCAGTCTTTCATGCCAAGTTTTTAAATCAAAACCTTGTTCATAGGGATGACCAGCAACACCTCGCCACCGTTCTGCAAAACGTTCTGCATAACAATTTTGACAACCAGGACTAATTTTATGACAGCCAGTGGTAGGATTCCATGTAGCTTCTGTCCATTCTATTGTTGAAGATACTGACATAGAATTTTACTCTCCAACTAAAACTAGCTTAACTATATTAGTATACTAGTATTATTGTACTGCTCTAACGTAATTATCCAAAGTTAAATTACCTCTTGCGCCCAATTCTTTAGCTTCTATGATATTTTTTTTATGAAAATCCAGTAAGATTTCTCTATACTTAGGTCTACTTAAATAACCTAGTTTACCAATTTCAAGAATAATAAGACTTATTACGTCTTTCAATGTTATCCAATCTTGATTATTCCTTCGTAAAATTTCAATAATTTCAGGTCTAATTCTTTCAACTCGCTCATCATTTTCGCGTTCCCATGATTGAGTCAAAAATTTATGATTTTTTCCACTTTTGTCATCTTCAAAGAAAAGCAACCTATTTTCTTCACAAAAAAATTCGTTTAAAAATTCACCAAAAGCCTTCCTTGGATGGTTGCTACCAACTACAATATTGTACTGCGGTCTAGAATCATTGTATGTCTCCTTTATTTCAAAACTAGCCACTCCTTTAAAACTACTTTTTTCTTGAAGCCTAGACTTAAAGTAATCAAGCGCCCACCTTTCAAATTTTTGTTTTTGCTCTTGATCTTGGCATTTTAGCCACTCGGGTTTCCAGTCTAAATCAGAATTATGACCTAAGAGTTTGGTTAAATTTTGTGTATATGTTTCGGCAGTTTTCTGATCTTTGGAATTTTTATAGCTTGTTTTATATAAACCTGCATGACGGGCTACTGCGCGGTTATGAAACAGTAAAAATAATTCTCCTTTATATTTACTGACGTAATCGGCAATAGAACATATTTGCTCAAAAGTTACTCCCTTAACTCCAAAGGCATCTAGAAAAAATAACGTTGGGTACTCGTCCAATTCATTCATTATTTGAATCAACGCTTTGTCAAATCTTTGAGGGTCATAAACTTTATAGGACAATCCTTCACCTATTAAATTACAATTACTCTTAAGTTCTTGGTTAAGGTCTTTATCTTCCTCAGTAAAAAAACATCTTAAAGTAACACGTTCTTCAAGACCGAATATTTTAGCACATTTAAGAGCTATCAAAGGCGAACCGTCAGTATCCAAAAGTTCAGTGTTATATCTCTGCCAAAACTTCGATTGATCTACAAAGTTTTCAATACCAATACCTTCATCATATTTGCCTGCTCCTGCAAAACCATCAACATAGTTAATATACATAGATTGATAGGATTTGCTGCCGCCCAAATTATAGCAATGAGCCTGTATATATTTCAGCATTATCCTATGTTTCGCTGCTGACCAAGGTCTTTTACGAGCAAAAAATTTATTTGAATCTTCTGGTTGCTGATCAAATAGAGATAATTGTTTTACTGACATTGCTAAACCTTATAAAGTAACAAAATATCTGATGACTTTGTACTAAGTTAGCAAATATAGGCAAAGCTGGTAAAAATTGCAACAACTCTCTAAAAATTTCCGTACCAATCTGCTAAATGGAGCGATCGCAAACCTATTAAGAAACTACGTAACCGTAATATATAGTCACTAACTAAATTCTGTCTTGAACTTTTGTTGCAATTTCGTAAAAATCTGTTACATTACTTTACAGGCAGTGATAACTGTTACAACATAAAAGCTTGGAGTATTTTTTATGGCAAACGTTAAGAAGACTACGCCTTCAGTTTCAGAAGATCCTAATGCTTTGCGCTGGGGCTTCACTCCTCAGAGCGAAAACTGGAACGGTCGTTTTGCAATGATTGGCTTTTTATCTGCTGTTGCACTTGAAGTGTTTTCTGGTCAAGGGATTTTACACTTTTGGGGCATCCTTTAGATTTAAACGTTTTTACCTTCATTAGATTATGAAGCAAGGCGGGATTCGTAAAATTGTCTGCCTTGCCTCATAATCTCAAGAATTAGAAAAGTTGCTAGCAGCTAGCGTGATGAGCGAAATATTACACGACCTGGAGATTCTTCTTGATTAATTCGCGCATATACTCGAAGACAAGTTAAGACTTCGCCAGGAATACCACCACAGTCTAGTTGTAAGTCATCCTTGGATAAAGCACAGATATCTGCATAAAGTCCCGATAATTGGCGAATTCGCACTTCATTACCTGCATTAATAGCTTCATCAGCGACTTTCTTCAGGATGCGCCGCGATTCATGTTGTAGCTTTCCCCACCAAGAATAGCGTTCAGCCGGTGGTACGAATACTAGGGAATGTATTGCCTCGTCCATGTCAATCCAAGCACGGAGAATTGACAGGGAATCGGTATTTTTCTCAGCTTTTTGGGCGCGTTGGAAGCGATCGCTTAAAGCATCAATATATTGATCGCGCTGTTCTGGTTTGGAGTATAAGGAAATGACATCGAAGCTAAAAACGCTCTTTAAAGCATGATGTAAATCTGGGTCTATTTCGATAAAATTCATATATAAAAATAGGAATGCTGCTGGTAAATCAGATGCATTACCCTGAGTAACTAGATGATTTGAAAGTGGTTGTTGATACAAGCTTAATCCCTGAGTTTGAACAGTACCACTAAGACCAGGGTAGATAATTTCATCACGGATAAAGGGAAGTTGATAAAGGTTAGAATTATCTGCGATCGCACCAACTTGTTGAGCCAAATCCAAGGTGCGCTGTCGCCAAGATGCAGCCAAATCCTCTGGAACTCGCAATAGTTTGCGTTGAATCTCATTCCACAAGTCTGAGTCTGTTTGGCTTTGCAGTTGGGAATTACCCAAATAATAACTAAGTTCGGAGTCAGAATTAAAAGCTTCTCGGAGGTGATTTAGTTTTAACTCATCTGGCGGATCTTCCCAACCAGTATTTTGTTGTGCAGGTGCAGATTGTAAGAGGTTATGAAGTTCTTGCAGCACATCATCACATACCTTGGCTCCTGGATCTAGTGGAAATTCTGCGCGAGCCTGATTCAGAGTAGTCTTTAGTCCATACAGACTAAACCGCAGTAACCGAGCTAACTCCGAATTTTTTATTTCTAATAGCTGATGCAAGTGCTGCATGAATATCTCCTCCAAATATTTTCATAGTGAATTAAACTTGGCAAACCTCTGCGCCCCTTTGCGTTTAAAAATATTAATTTTTTCAACGCAGAGGAACGCAAAGGTTAGCGCAGAGGAACGCAGAGGTTTAATGTATGCCGCAAAAGGGATCGCGTTCTTTATCAACTTCATTAGGTTGCAACTCCAATTCAGCACGATAAACGCATCCTTCTTCCATCAAGCATTCTTGATTTTGTGATGTCCAGTAAGGCACTTCGCCAGCGTGCATCCTTAGAATACCTCGATCGTCGAGAGTTACACGATATTGGCAAGGGTAATCTGTGGTTACATCTGGTTTACTGAGTGCGCCAATTCGTATCCATTTTTTGCTGTTGGTTTCAGCATCTGTTTGATAAACATAGAAAGTGTGCTGTCCAGTTTGCGGAAAGGGAGGTAAGGGATTACTAATTAACCCAATTCCTGGTTGTGTCACCCCATCCTGTAAATAGTGAAATTTATGAAACGTTTTACTACCATCATTTCCGACTTCAAATACAAGATGATAGGCATCTGGTTGATCGACAGTTGCTGACTCAATAACATTGACGGCAATATCACCATCATTTAAGTCTTTATTGAAGCGTTCTACAGCAATATTCCAGTTTAATTTACCATCAGCAAATAGCGCTGAAGTTTCTGAAACTACCGATTCTAAATCAATACCAGAAATGTCAATCAAATAATGGGGATTTCCTTGACAAAGCAACACGTTAAATTCTAGGGTTTGGTCAATCTCAAACTGGACTTTGATTTTTTTCAGAAATTCTACTTCTGACATTTCCAGTTGATTCATCAGGTTTTTGCCGTCAAAGCTTCCCCAAAGTCGTAAATCACCTTCTTCGTAATCTTGACGGTAGATAATATTAGTTAATTGTATGCCTTGCCAATGAGTACGAACTTTAGCAACACTTTCCCAAGGTGCGAGTTGATAGAGTTCTTGTCCAGCTTTGAATATAGTTAGTAAATCGTTGCTCTGGGTTTTGCGTTTGAAGTTGCAGGGTAAATAATAAAACAGGTTTTTGACATCAATTTCTAGCTGGTTGGCTCCTTTACGCAGCAAGCTTTTAGACTCTTCTGGATCGAATCTCAATCTTCGTAGCTTTTCGGCATAGCAAGCACCGGCGGAGGTGGCTAGCTTGGTAAATTCCAACACAAAGGTAATCCGTTCTGGATTCCAGACAAAATATGGAGACTTACTAAATTCTTGGTAGATTTGGCGCTGCACTACGTCTAAATTACAAGTTTTACCAGACAAAATTAACCAATCAACTTTTTGGGAATTCCAAGAATCTTTGGTAAGATCATCACGACGCAAACGACTTTCCATTAATCCTTGGGCAATCCCGATCGCTTCTTTAATTCCCGAAGCGGCGGCTCGTTCAAATTGGTGGTTGTCTAGGGTGACGCAGATGTTATTTGGATCTTTGACTTGCAATTTAACGGCGCTTTGGGTGAGCAATTCGGAAATTTGCTGCTCAGAAAGTGTGAAGGTTAATAGAGAATTCTCTGCTGTTAGCTTTTGCCCAAGTTTAAGTTTAGCGGCTTCTGCATGTTCCCAGAGAATATAAAAAGATTGCAGACGTTGAGGTGCTTGTTGCCAACGAGTCGGCAATACTTTCTCGGCAGTATCTAGGGCATCTTTGTAAGCAATATCGCCTTCTGGATTCTCTCTATCCAGACATTTTAAAAGACTGCCAGTTTTAAATTTGCCTTGTTCTAAAAAGCGCTCGTTTAACTCTGAGTTAATTAAATCTTCTAGTTTTTCGTTTTCTAGATCGCCTCTTGTTACTGCTGTCAACAAAAAGTCTGCGATCGCAACTTTTAATAATCTCAAGACTCGCAATGTAATTAACTCACCGCCTAGCTGTAAATGACCAGATGAACCTAATAGTTTGGGGGTAAGTTTATAGTAACGTCCTCCTAAACCACGTTCTTCATAATCAGCAAAAGCTGGGGTTTTGTCTTCCAAAGTCAGTTCAATTAAAGCTAAGTCTGTGGTTCCGCCGCCAATATCCAAGACGAGGACATTTTGTGACCATTTGTTTCCTACTTGGCGACAACGGGTTTTGAATGACTCAATCCCAATGTTGAGATTACCGCCAAATTCTCGCCATAAAAAGAATATTGCCACAGAAACGGCTTCATCATAAGCAGTTTGCACATCATCGATTCCTAACTGCTCAACTAATTCCCTAACTTCCTTGCGAACAACTGGTGGGGCGACAGTAGGGTAGGTGACAACTGCTGTTAAAAAATCTCCTTCAGAAAATCTGCGTCGTGCGTGTTGGCGGTAGTCTTCAGTTAACTCGATTAAATGCGCCCAAGCAGATTGGATCAGTTGGTTGGCGGTAATTGTTTCTTCTTCGCCATCCAAAATAACTGAAAACGATCGCTCTTGACCAAAATAGCGTTTGGGTGAATGGTGAAACCTGCTGATAATTTCCTTTAAAGAATTGCTTGTACCTTGAGCGATCGCTTTTTTTCGGTTATCTCTAGCTTCCCTTCCCATCCGCAGTTTTAAATTCCCTAAGTGGGAAATTTCCGACTCGCTGGGAATTTCTGTATCGCGGCGATCGATATCCAGCACAACTGGGATCAGATTTTGCGATTCTAGGGTAGGGACGCGGAACACCTCATGATAAATTTGGTAAAGTTTTTTGCTGACAGCCCGGCGGAATCTCTCGCTGTTTCCTAAAGAAAGTTCAATTTGGCGAATTGCTTCTAAAAATCGCTCTTTATTATCACTTTCAAATACTTCACTCAATTGGCTGGGTTCTATCTCCAGGTTTTTGCTAATTTCTGTAATAAACTTTGCCCAATCATCAGCGCTGACATCCGGTAAAGCGACTGAGGCGGGAGAACTTAGCCATTGTGATAAGCGATCACGCAACCGCATTTCTTGTTCTTTGGGTAAGATTTCTGCGATCGGTACTTCAATTGGATCGAAAAGTGTAACTGTCGAATTAGACGTACCGAAATCTAAAGCAAACCATCCTGGAAATCTTTTTTGTTGTTTCTCACTTACTTCTTGCTCGCTATATTTGTTGAGTTGAAAAGGGTTCATTATAGTATCACTTTCTGTTGTTTATTTTATAGCTGGCTAAAAACTGTAATGTTCTATCATAAAATTACAAATTTAGAGAATCCTTGTGGTAAAGACTTTTCGTCTTTGGTCTTGTACCACTGATTCTCTTTAGCACTGGCTTTTTTTGGTGCGATATCTACGCCTACGCTTTTATATTAAAAGACGTAGGCGTAGCTCAAACTAGGCATTGCTATGAAAATTACGGTAGTTACTAAGTTGATGTTGAAGACTGTTGCTCAGTTGCAAGTCTTACTTGTTCGATAGTTAAATCAAGTAACTGAGCAACCTCTTCCATCGACATACCACGAGCTAAGAACCAAGGTACAAGTTCAAGTTTTAGTTCTTCTCGTCCCTCTTGTTTAGCTTCTTGATAAACCCTAGTTTCTTCTAACTTAACTCCTAACATTGCTTCTACCTCTTCACGACTTAAGTTTGCGAATTTATAAACTGCAATTGTTGTGATTACATCTATTATCTCCTTCTTAGCCAAGACAGTTATCTGCTCTTGTTGCACCCGCTCAATTAAACGTTTTGCTTCTTGCACCATTTGAGTCTCTGAGGCAATAGTCAGCTGCATCAAACTGATACCTACTTTTTGCTCATCAGGACTACCTAACTCATCTAAATAAATCCGTTGTACTTGGGAACTGTTCAGTAACGATCTATGAATAGTAGTGTTTTCCGGTTCCAAGCTGCGAGACTGTAAAATAATTACACCGTACCAGTCATCGTAAAGCGACGCGTTACGATACATATACAGCATGGATTCTGAGAAAAAGCGATGGTACAGTAACTCATCTCTTTGGAATTGTACCTCAGCAAAAAAGATCATCTGAGATGTTGCATCAGGTGGAGGTAAAAATACCCCATCAATCCGAAATGTTGGTTCTTTAACTTCAACTAATTCAAAACGATAGCTAGCAGCTTCGGCTGGTGGCTGTTCTACTAACTCGAAAAACAATCCGGGGACACGCTTAAAAATTGCATAAAAAATTGCATCACGTCTCACAAATACATCCTCATATCTCTACGCGATCGCGTCATCTCAAATCCAAATTATCTGAGTGAGAAACTGCGGCGATTTCTGAAATGATTTGCAACCAAGTAGGAATTTGGATCTCAGATGGCAATTCCCCAGCTGCCAAATATCTTAGCAAAGTTTCTTTTTTTGAAAGGTTTTGTAGACTTGGAATAATTTGATCCAAAATACCCTCTAACTCGGAATTAATTTGCTGATTAACTTCGCTGACATACTGCACAAGATGCAGGCTGGCACTAGCAGTGATTTCATCTCGTAGTCGCAGTACTAAAAGCTGGTGATTAGTCGATCTGGGTAAGCCTTGACTTTTCTCTGGTGCCCAATCAAATATTTGACCAACGTTATGTTTTTCGTCTTGACGTGCTAAAGGAAAGATAATTTCGGGTGCAACGGTTTTGTCTTTACTACTGATTTCAGCAATAATTGCTTCTTTCCATTCGTTAGGGTCGCATCCTAGTAATAATTTGTAAAATAGATCCGCATCTTCAAAACCAAATTTTTCTTCGATTTCTTGTTCCATTTCTGGGTGGAAAAATGCCTGCAATTGTTCGCGTTCTGGGGCTATATAATTTGATAATTGGTTTAACAAATCCACCACAGCTTGCTGGATGCGATCGCGGGCAAAATCCTCTACTTCTTTAACGGTTCTTTCAAATACTGGATAAAAATCATCACTCTTAGTTGGAAGGGAAGTATTTACGCGGTTTCCCCGATCGAATAATTTCCCGGCTGCACCTTTAGATTCTGCCAGAGCGATCGCTCCATTATTGGCTTTGTTGAAGAGTAAAGTCCACTGGTTCCAATTGAGGATTCTAAAGGTGAGTTCGTCTTTTACTACATCGCTGACAACAACACCGCGCCGATCTTTAAGTGGTTCTTTCCCGATATCTTTTTGAAAATTTCTGTAGATTTTATCTAAGCTTTCGACCACAAAACGCAATTCGATAAAAGCGGGACTATCACCTGTAGGGATACCTTGCTCGTGAATTTCATCTATGATGTCTTTCAAGTGATCTTGTTGCTGACTCACCACATCAGCAGCTCTTTTAGTATCTTCATGTAGTTGCTTCAAACCATGAGTAGCTACGTGAGTTTGAATCAATTCCCGCAGCTTACTAAGTCCCCCATCTTGAACAAAGTAACCCAACTGTCTGCCCAAATAGCTACGGGTGTCAGATTCTAGCAGATGTTCACTTAATAGCTCCCATTTCTCTTGTAGCCGTTTAGACCGATCTAGGTAATCAGGATAGTCTAAGTTAGCTAAAAACTCTGGTGAACCAGCTTTGACTGTACTAGAACGTTTTGCCAATTCAGCCAATCCCAACAGTGGCGACAGTAAAACGATGCGGTCTTTTTGGGTTGTAAACGCTTGTGCACCATCAATGGTAGTTTGCAGAACTTTGAGTTTTTGGAGAACCGTTTCTTCCTGCAAATATGAGCTATCTTCAATCAATTGATCAAGTTCTCTTTCGCCACCCTCGCTATCTAGAGGTAGTTGATCGAAACGACCCACACCGACAAGAATTAAATCTTTCAGGTCTTGTCCCGGTCGCTGCTGCTGCATCATGGTGAAGATTTTATTGGCGCGATCGCTTCCAGGAGATTTACCATTTAGCAATACCAAAATTGTCTGTACTTCTGCCAATTCCCGCAATGACAAAAAGGTATCCCTAGCCCCCGAATTAGCAGCTCCCAATCCCGGAAAGTCAATGAGAATAAATTTAGCTGCGTCTGCAAAATCCCAAATTTCCCGTGAGATTTTTACATCGATATCTACGCGGCGGATCAGTGGGAAGCTGTTTTGCAATAACTTTGTTGGTAGCCTCTGGGGTGGACTCGGTAATCGGATATGCGCTGGAGGTAGATCCTCAAATTTCAGACTTTGAATTGCCATTGGCTGTTCGACTAACTGTAGCCCCTGACGAGCGGTGGTAGCATCAATCTGGTAGTGCCCACCACACATAACCTCCCCATAAGCTTGATAAGCCCGCAGGAATAGTACCAACTCCCTCAGTAAATAACGTAGCTCTAAATTGTTACTGCTATTCCATGCTTCTTCACACCAGCTAATAATATCTGTGCCAGAGTTTAGTTTCGATACTGGTATCGGAGGAAGCCCTGCTGCTGTTGTCCGTTTATTGGCTTCTCCTAGCATGAAGCGTAGACACTCATGTACTCCCTCATGAGAAAGATACTCTACTGTAAAGTTACTTAATTGCGTCGTTGCAAAATCGTCTTGCGGAATAATGTGTATGGCGGTCACATTACCTGTAGTGGGGTTTTCACTGACTGGCAAAGCATCTGCATATCCAATTAGACTTCCTAAAAGTAAGGTTTTTCCACTACTAAATTCTCCCATCACACCAATTTTGACAGGCGAAGTTGCCAGGTCTACAGTTTTCTGGGCAGCTGATCGCAAACGAAGAAGACAGTCATCAAGACTAGCTGGAACCCAATCTTCTTGTTTAGAAGGGTACTGGGGCACAGAATCTATCTTTCGGAGGATGAATTCGCCGTACTCCTTAAAACGGCCCAGTTTATCTGGTTCCATAAAGTAGTTTCCGCCTAACATTAATTTCTGTGAGCTTTATAACATATAAAATGCGATTGCTAGTCATTGTTGCAACCTGTTGATATCACATTTAGCATTTCTCTCATTTAACTTGCGATTTTGAGATGAAGCATTTTGCATAGTCAAGACAATTTTGAAACATTGGGTTTTGTTAGGAAAAATAAAAAAGAATACATTCTTCAAAATCAAGGTTTACGAATGAGTAAAGTTGGGTTTTATACCACTAAATTATTGAAGACCGCTTAGTAAAGATGTGGGTATTAAACCCTTTTATACACATGATTTAAGGAATAATAGTTTTAGACAATTTTTGCGTAAGTCCTTAAGATACAAGGTTTTTGGTGCTAACCCAAGGGTATTAGAATATAATTCACTACTACACAAGCCAAATCCGCCTAAGCAAAAATTTTTAAACCAACGGAGGTGGGTAAAGTCTTGTGTAGCCGCGATTTATAGTCGTCAGGACTTGGGAGCATCCCAATTTGGCAAAAATAAAATAATCTGGGGATTCAATCAAGTGGTTATTCTGACTCTTGCTCAGATCCAGAACTAATGTCTAGCAGACAGTCATCAAGGGTATAAATTATTTTCTGTATTTCATCCATAACAGAACGTCTAAAAACATCAGCGTTTTTGGCTTATCTGAACTGTATTAAAATATAGCCACCATCCCGATTACGCTACTTTACGACGAGAATTGATTAGTTACAAGTTAATGCAACGAGAAAATGGGGTGTATTGCAATACTTCTCGGGTTTTGCACTTTTAACTCGGAATCGGGTTTGGGGAAAAGGTTACTGGCTTTGGGTTAAAGGTTTTTTCTTTTCCCTTTCCCATTCCCCTTTTCCTCTTAACCGAGAAGTATTGGGGTGTATTGGTAATTACAGTATAGGAGATGAATGGGAGACTAACAAGTATAGATTTTTACCAACTAATAAGACCTCTCCTTAGTTGTACTAAGTGATAGAGGTCTTTAGAGTTATAAGTGGTATGTTGTGATTTTAATCGAATTATTACCCCCCTTAATCCCCCCGATATATTGGGGGGAAACAAGAAAATCCGGTTCCCTCACGCCACATGCTTCTCCCTTGGCGCTAGCCTCTCCCTTTGGGAGAAGGGGAGACGCTGCGCGAACAAGTCGGGCGTTGCCCGCCCAACGCAGTGGCTCCCCAATATATCGGGGAGGGTTAGGGTGGGGTAAAAAATATTTGATACATCAATCATGACTTTTCAAACATCCTTTTAAGCTGAAGAGTGTCAAATCAGCCTATAACTGTTCTCTTACGCTTGAAGATGATCCCTAAACCGCCCACTAACAGTGCGCCCATAATAGTAGAGGATTCGGGAACAACTTTAACCGTTGCTGCTATAACTTTAAAATCTGGCCCATTGTCGTTAGGAATACCAGAAATAAGCCCATTATTGTTAGAGCTAGTTAATCGCAGTGTTTGGGTAGTGATTCCATCTAAACTAATGCCTATGGAGCCAATATTGAAAGGCCCATTGTTAAGGATGGGAAAGACCTGAGTACTGATGTTATAACCGGCTTTGGTGTAGTTTTGCCTCAGAATTTTGTAAGTCGCTATAACTTCATTATTTTCACCCAAAGCTTCCACCAATAAATCGCTATCGCCTGCAACTGGACCACCTGCTGTTCCACCACGCTCCCAAAAGAGGAAGGTATTCACGGGATTGGCGAAGGAAACTTCAATGCTGGCTGTATCTGCATTTTCTCGCGTCACCAGAATGCTATTTAGATTTAAGTTTCCCAAACTGTCAACAATGTCTTGAGCATTTGGGTTTGGTTTTGAGGGTCCTTCCAGAAGCAGGTCGTCATCAGGAGTATTGGGGCCTCGTCCTGAATTCAGTACACCGAATACATTTCCATCTGGGAGAGTGTATGTATCATTTCGGAGAATCTCTCCTCCCGTGACAACTTCAAAGCTACTAATCGTTTTTCCATTAAATTCTACTGAATCCAACCGGATATCCCTTGTGGGATCATTGAGTAGACTAGATGTAGGGTCGTTAATCGGAGTAGCTGTGACATTAGTTTTAAACGAAAATGAGGTGAATGATGCTGCCTGAGCAGGTACTGTTAGTATTAGGGAAGCCACTGATATAGATGCAGCACTTGTTGCGATCGCTATTGTCTTTGCAAAGATATTTGTCATTTGTATTTTCACCTTGGTAGACACCAAAAAACTTACCTGAGTGAATCAGATAGATTACTAGACAGAACAAAATTAGTCATACAGTCTCAAATGTGTGCAACCTCACCCCCGCTTCTGCAAAGAGCGAATTATCAGACTTTTTTACACTTCGGACAATTAACCCTTCAGTTTTTGAAAGTCTTTAATCAGATTTATGATTCTTTACTACTAAATTTCCGTCAATTTACCGTAGTTTAGTAGAACTATCCCATAGCTTTTTGTCTGTGTCAATTGGTAAAAAAAGTTTTTATAACTTTTGTGTGGGTGATCCTTTCAGCCAAAATACTGTTATTAAATACAATATCTTAGCCAATTTACGAGGGTTCAACGCCCGTAGAAATGGGATGAATACGTCCTAAAGAAGTAACCTTGGCAAAATCTGGGTTAATAAAATAGGCTCAGGCATTTCAGGAAGCATTTTTAAAATTTCACGGACATATCGAAAACCACGATAGGGAGCCTTAAGATCGATAATGCCGGAGTTGGGATTGTGTTGACGAAATCTAAGAGTTGATGATGGGATAAGCTGACCATAAAAAATGCGTGTTTTAGCAGCATTAGTCACCCCAGTTGGACTGAGGTTCATAAAGTTTTCCAATCCCCAGAACTGCTTGGCATCTCGAAAATTAAACTCGATTTGGAAGCATAAACGCCTCACAGAGAATCATATAGTTTTAGTGAAGCTAAATCAGGTTTTTCAGCAACGAAATTACATACCTAAGATGAATTTATCGGTGATTTTAAGAAAAAAAAAAGTTAAACAATATGACTGATATCTAGATAGTTTAAATTTTACAAAAAATGCTGGAGTTAATCTTAATGATAACTTCAGCATTTTTTCAATTTATTTACACTAAAAGAGAAATTGCTGCATATAGAAAAATAAATAAAGTATTAAGATCGTTAGTAGGTTGGCATAAACAAGATTATATCCATGTATTAAGAAATTGTATTCTCAGCATATTACCTTAATAATTTAGGCAGAGCAGGCAGGCAAAAGTGTTTTCTAAAAAGGTGCAGAGCTACGTTAACCAAATCATAGTTGAAGAGGAAGAAATACAACAGGATGAAAAAGTATTTTGCCAGCAGACGGATATTGCTCCTGTGATGATTTGGATGTCTGGATGCAATGCACTTTACTGTTACTTCAATTCTAATTGGCTGAAATTTACTGGAACCCACTTAACAACAGCCGCATCTGCATCTGCACCAGAAAAGGAAATAGGCAATATTTGGACTAGCAGCGTCCATCCAGAAGATAGACAGCGAGGCGAAGATATATACCTAAGAGCATTTGCGACGCATGATTCCTTCCAGAGACAATATCGTCTGCGTGGAGCTGATGGTGAATATCGGTGGATTTTAGATACAGCCGCGCCACGATTTGCCGCAGATGGTAGCTTTGTCGGTTACATCGGTTATTGTATCGATCTAACAGAAGTGCCGATAGGGATAAGTCAACCTTCCCTAATAGAAAGCTGTTCGCGATCTACAAATTTCTCTTGCAGCCTACGTAAAATTATAGATATAGAACGAACAACAGAGTTAGCTAACGCATTAGAGCAACTGCAAGGTGAAATTACCAAACGCCAAGCAGTTGAAGCACAGTTACGCCAAAAAACATCAGAATTTGCAGCAATTTTGCAAGTGCTTCCTGATGTGTACTTTCGTCTTGATGCTGATGGAAGTATTCTGGATTACAAGCCAGCAAAAATAGAGAGTCTGGATATTCCACTAGGGGAGTGTCAGGGCAAGAGTTTACGAGAATGCTTACCGACTGCTGTAGGCGATCGCTTCGGCCAAGCAATGACTCAAGTACTTGAAACTCAATATGAAGTCAGTTTTGAATATACCTTACCGCTACCAACAGAAAATAATAATTTTGCAGCTAGGCTATTACCATTACCAGACCAGCAAATCATAGTTTTGATCCGCGACACCAGCGATAACATCCAAGCAGCCTTAATAGAAAGCGATGCCAAGTTCCGCAGCATTGTGGAAAACGCCAACAACGTTATTTTTGCGCTGACACTTGAAGGGATATTTTCTTACGTTTCTCCTAACTGGACTGAGATTTTTGGACATGAGGTTGCAGAGGTTGAAGGCAAATCTTTTATTCCGTTTATACATCCTGACGATGTGCATATCTGTGCCGATTATTTCCAAAGAATTTTGACAACAGGCAAGAAACAAGAGGCAATTGAATATCGAGTCAAACACAAAAATGGTAGTTGGCGATGGCATACAAGCAACTCATCTGCGATTAAAGACGCTAATGGCAATATTTTGTACTTCGTTGGTATTTGCTATGACACCACTGACCGTAAAGAAGCAGAAGTCGCTCTAGCAGAACGAGCGCGTTTAGCAAATTTTCGTGCCGATGTAGACGCGGCGTTGACCCAAAGTGACAGCTTACAGAATATGATGCGCCGCTGCACTGACGCCTTAGTTGAACATCTTGATGCAGCCTTTGCTCGCATCTGGACGCTGAACAAACAAGACAATGTATTGGAGTTACAAGTCAGTTCTGGGATGTACACCCATATCAATGGGCCCCATAAATGTGTGCCAGTCGGTCAATTCAAAATTGGTTTGATTGCCAAAGAGGGCAAACCCCACTTAACTAATTCTGTGCAGACAGATCCCCGTGTGGGTAACAAAGAGTGGGCACAGCGAGAGGGTATGGTTGCCTTCGCTGGCTATCCCTTAATTGTTGAAGATGAAACTGTAGGGGTGATAGCCATGTTTGCCCGCCAAACAGTAACAGAATCAACTTTCAAAGCATTGGAATTTGCCGCTCAAGAGATTGCCATTGGTATCAAGCGCAAACAAGCAGAAATTGCACTCAGAGAAAGCGCCCAACGAGAAGCACTACTCAATCGTCTTTCTAATCAGATTCGAGCTTCTTTGGATCTCAATCACATTCTGGAAACCGCAGTGCAGGAGATTCATAACTTATTCCAGATTGATCGCTGCGTCTTCTTTTGGTATCGGCAAGATGCTGATGTACCCTACTGGGAAAAAGTATATGAGGCGAAAAATTCCTTTTTACCCTGCCTGCTTAACGACCAAGAAGCAACTAATGGAGAAATCGAACTAATCGCAGCCAAAACCTTGAACGGAGAAATCATCCGCATTAATGATGCTGAGACTGTGGACGATTTCATAGCACGACAGTTTTTGCAGGATTTTGGTTTCACTGCCTTTATGTCGCTGCCTGTACACACCAAATCTGGCGAAATTGGTGCATTTAGCTGTGGTTATTGTAGTGGCTTTCGCCCTTGGCAGAATAACGAACTAGAATTATTACAAGCAGTTACAGTTCAACTAGCGATCGCTATTGACCAAGCTAAACTTTACACCCAAAGTCGCATCACTGCCCAAACTGCTCAAGACAAAGCCCAGCAACTAGAAGCAGCACTGCTAGAACTTCAACAAACTCAAACGCAACTGATTCAAACTGAAAAAATGTCCAGTTTAGGACAATTGGTTGCAGGTATTGCCCACGAAATCAATAATCCCGTTAATTTCATCTACGGCAATATTAGCCACACCCGTGAATATACTAAAAATTTGCTGCACTTAGTAGAACTTTATCAACAAAACTACTACCCACCAACACCAGAAATTGATCAACAAATCTATGACATTGATTTAGACTTTCTCAAACAAGATTTACCTAAAATCCTGGAGTCAATGAAAATGGGAGCCGAACGCATTCGGCAGATTGTCCTGTCTTTACGCAATTTTTCTCGCCTTGATGAAGATGGGACAAAGGCAGTGGATATTCATGAAGGTATAGATAGCACCTTGCTGCTGTTGCAAAATCGCCTAAAAGCCAAACCAGGACATCTCGAAATCCAAGTAATCCGAGACTACGGCAATCTACCACCAGTAGTCTGTCACGCCGGACAGATGAATCAGGTGTTTATAAATCTGTTGACAAATGCAATCGATGCTTTAGAAGAGTCATTTATCAATAGTCATACTCGACAGAAAGGTGAAGCACCTATGTCATTAGTAAACAATGCTAAACAAAGGACAAATGAACGGCAATTGCTACCCTTCGGGAACGCTAAGAGCGAACAAGCCGGGAAACCCGTCCAACGCACTGCCTCCCAAGGACAAATAACTTTTCCACAAATTCGCATTCGCAGCCTCATTCAAAAACACCATGTAATCATTAGAATTGCTGACAATGGCCCAGGCATGACTGAGGAAGTACGCAAACGCTTATTTGACCCCTTCTTCACGACAAAACCTGTGGGTAAAGGCACGGGTATGGGATTATCAATTAGCTACCAAATTATAGTCCAAAAACACGGTGGAAAGATCCAGTGTATTTCAGCACCAGGAGAAGGTGCCGAGTTTGTTGTGATGATTCCACTAAAGCAAGAACCCTCAACGTAGATATCACACAATAGAGATATGAGTGAAAAAACGTAGAAACGTAGCACTGCTAAGTTTCTACAAGGGTTCTGGATAACGCATATTTAATTTCTGGAGATGCCTAATCTTAATCAAAGCTTAATCAAAAATTAACCTAATAGTTGTTAACTAAGATAAACTCACTTTTTGCTGCAACATTTGAACCCCCTCAATAACCTAAAATTTACAGGAATTGGGGGGATTATTTCTTCAAGTATAGGGAATTAGGTTTGAAAAAAGTTGTAATGGTAGTACTATCTTTGCGTAGGCGTAGCCAATCCAGTTAACAATTCACGCATTCACGCATTCACGCATTCAAACATTTTAGACATTTTCAGACGGGGATTTAAACCCCGACTGAAAATGATTTGGAGGCGGAGTGGCTCCGACTCCGCGCTACCTGTAGAGGTAGGGGTCTTAAACCCTTTGATTTACGATAATGTACACAATTAACTGCACCTACGCACCTGACAAAAAAATCCCTGAGTACAAATAAAATAGAAGGCTGGGATGATACAACCCCAAAGTCAAAATAGTATCACCTACACACGCGTTATCCACTTAAGTCATGTAATTGACATAGATATTCCCCAATGGTCTGGAGATCCCACAGTAGAATTTGAAACTGTGGCTGAACTAAATAATGATGGCTATTACCTGCGGCGTTTCTCTTTGGGGGAACATAGCGCTACCCATATCAACGCCCCTAATAGTTTTCATAGTTCTGCTGTGGGAATTGACCAATACCCAGCCCAGTCTTTGGTTGTACCTGCGGTGGTCATAAATGTTTGTCAAGCTACAGCAGTTAATCCTGATTATGCTCTGACTATGGCTGATGTTTTGGCTTGGGAAGCAGAATACGGTGAAATTTCTGGTGGCTGCGTAGTTATACTAAATACTGGTTGGCAAAAAAAGTGGTTGGATAAAAGTGCATTCCTCAATCATGATGCTCAAGGGATTCCCCACTTTCCCGGATTTGGCAGCGATGCAACTCAATTTTTACTCAATGAACGGCAAATAGTTGGGGTAGGAATTGATACTCATGGTGTAGACCCCGGACAGGATAACAGTTTTACGATTAACCGCCTAGTTTTAGAACAACCGCGCATTGTGTTAGAGAATCTGACAAATTTGGATCAACTGCCACCTAAAGGTACTACTCTAGCGATCGCAGTTCTGAGATTACGTGGTGGTTCTGGTTCTCCTGTGGGGGTGTTGGCGTTAGTGCCTTAATTTTTATATCGATATTTACTTATCGCGTCAATTTCCTAAACTTGAGGATAACCTAGAAAGCAAGCAAACTTAATACACAAGTTTCAGTGGATCATCAGAGATTTTCAAAATGACAACTCCGCTATCTTGCCGCAATTATATAGATGGCCAATGGTTGGGTGCTGGAGAGGAAGCAACCCTAGAAAGTCGCAACCCTGCCGACAAAACCGAAGTCGTTGCCACATTTCCCCGTTCTCAAGTTAAAGATGTAGATACAGCGGTAGCCGCCGCCCGTAAAGCCTACCACAGTTGGCGCAAAGTCCCGGCCCCAGCGAGGGCAGAATACATCTTTCGCGTTGGGGAAATATTACTCCAGCATAAAGAAGAACTTGCCCAATTAATCAGTCGGGAAATGGGTAAACCCTTGACGGAAGCCAGGGGAGATGTCCAAGAAGGTATTGACTGCGCCTTTTACAGTGCTGGCGAAGGACGGCGACTATTTGGGCAAACTACACCCTCAGAAATGTCCAACAAATTCGCCATGACTGTGCGGATGCCTATCGGAGTCTGTGCCTTAATTACTCCCTGGAATTTCCCTGTAGCAATTCCTTGCTGGAAAGCTATGCCAGCCTTGGTATGTGGCAATACAGTCATCCTCAAACCTGCCGAAGATACTTCCGCCTGTGCAACTAAATTGATTGAAATTTTCCAACAAGCAGGTTTACCACCAGGAGTAATTAACTTGGTGCATGGTGTTGGAGAAGAGGCGGGGAAAGCTTTAGTTGAGCATCCCAATGTAAATTTGGTATCGTTTACCGGTTCTTCAGAAACAGGTGCTTTTGTTGGCGCGACTTGCGGACGCACTCACAAGCGTGTCTGTTTGGAAATGGGTGGGAAAAACGCTCAAGTGGTGATGGAAGATGCCGATTTAGAACTTGCTCTCGATGGTGCAGTGTGGGGAGCATTTGGGACAACTGGGCAACGTTGTACGGCTACCAGTCGGCTGATTTTGCATCGTGATATCAAGGAAAAATTTACCGCTATGCTTTATGAGCGTACCAGTAAGTTACGCTTGGGTGCTGGCACTGACCCAAATACAGATATTGGCCCGATAGTCAATGAAAAGCAACTCCAACAAGTAAGCAAGTATTTGGATATCGCTCGTGAAGAAGGAGCAAAGGTTTTAATTGGTGGAGAAATTGCCAGTGAAGGCTCATTAAAAAACGGTTACTTCTTTCAACCAACTATTTTGGATGATGTAACTCCTGATATGCGCGTTGCCCGTGAAGAGATATTTGGGCCAGTAGTGGCATTAATTGAGGTTAGCTCCTTTGAGGATGCGATCGCAATTCTCAACGATAGCAATTATGGTCTTTCTTCTTCTGTTTACACCCGCGATATCAATCGGGCTTTTACTGCTATGCGCGACATCGAAGCAGGTATCACCTATATTAACGGCCCGACTATTGGCGCAGAGGTTCACTTGCCCTTTGGTGGTGTGAAACAAACCGGTAACGGACACCGCGAAGCTGGAACTACTGCTTTGGATGTTTTCACAGAATGGAAAAGTGTTTATGTTGACTTCTCTGGAAGTTTGCAACGCGCTCAGATAGATAACCGCAGTTAATTATTTGCAAATGCACTTGGGTTAAGGCTTGATTATCCCCTAACCCTGCTTAAATTTGAATCTGCTCTGCTGCTTTAAACCGTTGCAAACTCAGTGTATTTCCTCGCTTCTGGAGGCTGAAAAGCCAAGACAATATCACTAGCAGGAACATCTAAACTCATTAACTCAGTTGCCATTCCTTCTTCAGTCAAATCTTCTTCAATGTAAATTTTTTCATTTTTGATGCGAATATAGACAGAAATTCCTTTAACTCTTTTCCCTTGTTTCCAACCAATATTGAACCACAAATATTGACTTCTCTCATCATCAAACATTAATACTTCATCCACATCAACAACAGTAACTTGTGAAGATATTCTTTGATACTCTGTTAATATTTGCTTGATCGTATTTTGATATTGAGTTAACTTATCCATTTCACAATCTCCTGGTGATTCATATTAACAGCTAATAGTGAAACTTGATATTTTGTCAAAATTAATTTAATTGCAACTTTTTGAAAAAAATCCTCATAAATTATTTCACCTATTGCCAAATATAATTGCTTTTCAGGATATTCAAGAGAAAGGAAAGCTTTATAAATGAGATACTGACCTAATGCAGTTTCAAAATCACGCATAGGAGAGCGACTTAGAAAACTTTTAATTTCAATAACAATTTGTTTTCCTTCTCTACTCGCGGCAATGGTTTTTTCACCAGCAAGATCCGCAAACAGTTTAACTTCTTCATATTTAATCGGATAAGGATCGGCTGTAATTATCCAACCATCTTTAATTAAGGCATTTTTAACCGCATCATGGTATACATCTTTTGCTGGCATTTTCTCCCTGATAATCTAGACAAAGTAACTATTAGGGTAGTTAATATAATTGTACTAAAGGCGGTTATATTTGTGATAATTCCTTCTTTGGAAGTAGCTTACCTGGTTCTGGTGGTAAACCCAGTTTGATACGAAAATCTTTCTCGGAATCAACTGACGTGCAATAACCGCCCATTTCGGTTGTCGTTAGACATCGCTTGCAGAAGTTTGGGATAATCTAGAAGATATTCAGTCAGTAGCTTGAAATATCTATGACTAGTAAGGAAGAATTAAGAAGTGTTGCCTCAGAAATTCCATTATTTAATAATATTGAGCAAAAAGAAACATTTTTGTTTGTGATAGGGGCGTTATTTTCGAGAGTTATTAGTTTGAAAAAAGCCGCAGAAATCATGGAAATAAAACCTGATGTATTTATTGAACTATTAGATTTGATGGGGCTGGAATTTTCCTACTTGACTGAACAAGATATAGCTATAGAGAAGGATTGGTAAGGTGTGTGAAGGTTGTTTTTAACTCTTCTCCATTAATCTTTTTATCGCGTCTGGAATTTCTCGATATTTTTCTAGATTCTGACGATGACTTTTATTTGCCAAATTTTGTTGCACAAGAAATCAGTGCTAAATCTGATGCAGCTAGTCAGCAGGTAAAAGCTTTAATTGATGTCGAGAAAATATTAGTCAAAGAAATTCAATTACTTTCCTTAGCCAATCGTCTAAATCTGCGACTAGGGAGAGGAGAATCAGAGGCCATTGCTTTAGGCACTGAGTTACAAACAGACTACATAATTTTAGATGACTTCGCAGCTAGAAAAGAAGCAACTCGACTGGGATTAAATGTTAAGGGAACCTTAGCAGTCATCAAGAAGCTTCAGGTAGATGGCAAAATCACCATTAATAGCACAGATCAATTGTATCAAGACATCCTGGCAATGAATTTCAGAGTCAAGCGTTGGCGTAGCCCGCCGCAGGCATCGCTCTTTGATACCATTTTTTCAGATTAGATGCAGAGTTCGCAGAAGTTGCTTCAGGGTTCGCAAAAGCTACTTCAGGGTTCGCAAAAGCTACTTCAGGGTTCGCAAAAGCTGCTTCAAGGTTCACAAAAGCTGCTTCAGGGTTCGCAAAAGCTACTTCAGGGTTCGCGGAAGTTACTTCAAGGTTTGCAAAAGCTGCTTCAGGGTTCGCAAAAGCTGCTTCAGAGTTGACGGAAGTTACTTCAGGGTTTGTCTTTGTCTGATGCGGATCGCTTAATTATAAAAACTCATTGCCAGCAAAGCAATCTCTAAGTCTTGTGATCTTTACTCACTCTGACAAATAAATCTTTTTGTTTTGCCCATAGACGCAAAGAATACCGCAAAACAACTACTTTTAGTCGAATAATAATCTAGAAAAAGTTTGCAAAAAGTTGCATTGCAGAATTGGTTAGAAGTAAAAACGCAACCCCAAAGTATTCACTTAGCTGGTTCTGGTGGTAAACCGAGCTTGGCACGAAAATCGTTATCGTATTTTGCCTTATCCCAATTTTTAGCAGATTGAACTTGCTCAGAAGTAAGGTTTCTGACATAGCTGAGGTTGGCACCCCTGAGGTTGGCACCCCTGAGGTCGGCACTACTGAGGTTGGCACCCCTGAGGTCGGCACTGCTGAGGTCGGCACCCCTGAGGTCGGCACTGCTGAGATTGGCAATGCTGAGGTTGGCACTGCTGAGGTTGGCATAGCTGAGGTCGGCACTACTGAGGTCGGCACTACTGAGGTCGGCACCCCTGAGGTCGGCACCCCTGAGGTAGGCACCCCTGAGGTCGGCACCCCTGAGGTCGGCACCCCTGAGGTCGGCACTGCTGAGGTTGGCACTGCTGAGGTCGGCACTGCTGAGGTTGGCACGGCTGAGGTTGGCAATGCTGAGGTTGGCACTGCTGAGGTTGGCACTGCTGAGTTTGGCACTGCTGAGGTTGGCATAGCTGAGGTTGGCATAGCTGAGGTCGGCATCCCTGAGGTCGGCATCCCTGAGCTTGGCGGCAATGCTGAGCTTGGCACCCCTGAGGTCGGCACTCCTGAGGTCGGCACCCCTGAGGTCGGCACGGCTGAGGTCGGCATCGCTGAGGTTGGCACGGCTGAGGTTGGCACCCCTGAGGTTGGTATTGTCGAGGTCGGCATCGCTGAGGTTGGCACTCCTGAGGTCGGCACCGCTGAAATCTTTACTAGCTAGACTCTCACCAGCTTGGACTAGTTTTTCAAGTGCTTGAATTCTTGCTCGACTATACTTCTTTCCTTCAACAGCATCGACTTGCTCCCAAAGTAGGTTTATCCTAATCGGTTTTTCAAAAACTATGCCAACAAATACTGATAAACTCACATCTTGCACCTGGAAATATGAATGTCAAAACCACAACTAAGTGCAAGGAG